>CALBIL010000001.1 GCA_937892945.1 uncultured euryarchaeote
GCACCACCTGGTATGCCTGCAATGCCACCAATGCCACCAATGCCTGAGATGGGCGCTCCTGCAATGCCTCCAATGGATGCACCACCTGGTATGCCACCAATGCCTCCAATGCCAGAAATGGACGCTCCTGCAATGCCACTAATGCCTCCAATGCCAGAAATGGAAACTGAAGCACCCGCTGAATCTACAATGATGGCTGACAGTGCGGCACTCCTTGGCGCACCAGCACCTCCAATGCCAGAAATGGACGCTCCTGCAATGCCACCAATGCCACCAATGCCACCAATGCCAGAAATGGACGCTCCTGCAATGCCACCAATGCCTCCAATGCCAGAAATGGACGCTCCTGCAATGCCACCAATGCCACCAATGCCAGAAATGGAAACTGAAGCACCCGCTGAATCTACAATGATGGCTGACAGTGCGGCACTCCTTGGCGCACCAGCACCTCCAATGCTAGAAATGGAAATCGAAGCACCTGCTGAATCTACAATGATGGCTGACAGTGCGGCACTTCTTGGCTCTCCTGCACCTCCAATGCCTCCTATGGATGCACCTGCACCTCCAGGCATGCCACCAATGCCTCCAATGCCAGGAATGGAAACCGAAGCACCTACTGAATCAACAATGATGTCAGACAGTGCGGCACTCCTTGGATCACCAACTCCGCTTGAATCACCTGAAGAGCCAAAGGGAATCCCTCTTCTTCCTACCTCTCTTATTGCAGATCCAGTTCTTGGAACTCCTGACAACCTCATGGGTGAGCAAGCTGGCGCAATTATACGAACAAGTGCTGAAGTCGACGAAGTTCTCGGTGACAAACTTGAAGGGACACTTCATGAAGTTGAAAAAGCAACATTGAGTGCTGATGGAGAAATCATCAAGCAAACCGTTAAAGGAACGCTTAAAGTGAATAATCCCTCTGCAGAAGACCGAATTTATGATATTGACGTCATGCTCGATCATGCAGATGCTACCGACATCGGTGGAGACAATGTCTCTGTAGATGAATTAGAAGCAGGCGCAAACTACAGCATGAAATACAAGGTCAGCGGCAAGAGAATGCTCGTTCTGCGAGAACGTCTCGATACGAATCCGGCCCGCTCACAGGAACATTCCCTTTCCGTCGCATCTGGCGAAGAAGGTGGTCCAATTGCTTTGGAAATCGAGGTTGAAAACACGGCAACAGTAGCCATAAACAACGTTGTTGTAACACGACCTCTTCCAAAAGAACTGAACTTTGCCAGCATTGGTGCAGCAACACTCGAGGACGATACATTGACTTGGGATGTCGGCTCACTTTCTGCAGGTGAAAAGCAAGTACTCAGCATCGAAGGAACCATCCTCGTATCTGGTACGAAATCGATTAACGCAGGTATTGCATCCGCAACATACACGTCGAATTCCACGCTTTCCAACTTGAACTTTAGAGAACTCGATGCTTTCTGCCGTGGATTCTCCTACATGCGTGTCCGAGAAGATGAACGCCCAGACAACTGGCTTTGTCGAACCACGTTTGAGAACCGTTCATCGTTCGCTGTTGACTTGGTGAAACTCCAAGTCCGTATGAAGGGAAGCGATGACTTACTTTTCGACATCAGCGATGTTCGACAAGATGTCAAGCCTCATGGAAAGTGGGAAAGTGAAGAGCGTACTGTGATGGCACAATCAAAGCCTGACTTTGCAACTGAACTTGCCTACACCATCCTCCCTCGTGCAAGCCGAAGCACTGAAGGTTCAATCAGCCTTGAAGCAAAGACCCTCCAAGTTGTCGAAGCAAACCTCGAAAAAGTATACTCGACAACTGGATTGCGCTCTTACCGTTCTCAAAAGGTAACAGCATGCTTGACCTTGAGCAACAACGGTTCTTCGGACATCAACTTGATGCGTATTACTGATGACGTACCTGGATTATTCGATGCACCTGATGTCTCTGCCATGACTGTTAAGATCAACGGCAAGGAACTCGATGCTGAACAAATTAAAACAGAAATCAACAGTGGAATTACACTTGAAAAGACAAACCGTTCACCAGATGGAGATGGACACACATTGACCATCACTGTAGGCGCTCGTGGCCCAGTTGGTCTCAAGCCTGGAAAGAACATGACCATTGAATATGAATTAATTTCTCCAGACCCGTCACCGAACAACACAAACATTACTGCTCCTGCACGAACAGAATTCAGTGCAGAGCGATATGGACCTGTCTGCACCCGTGACACAACTGTAGCTCCGTCAATTAGCGTTATTCACAATCGACGTGACTTCTCCTTTGGTAAGACAACTCAAAAGATTGGTGGCAAAGGTCGTCATGAAGTCTTGATTCTCTTTTCCAATGATGGAGATACCGCATTGCAAGATGTTATTCTCAGTGACATCATTCCTGAAAAGTTCGAAATCAAGGATTGGTTGATTCGTGGAAATAACGACAAGCGTGATGACTGCGAAATGGCTACCAAGCCTGGCGAAGGCGGAACACACATTACTTGGACAATTCCAATCGTCGAGAAGGGTGAACGCCTCGAAGTCTCGTTTGAAATTACTGGACCAGGCGTCATCGATGGCGAAGCAGGAAATCGATTCCACGGTGTTCACTTTGGAGATGAAGTTGAATCAGAAGATATGGCATCCTCGACTGAAGAAGAAGTCGAAGAAGGTGTTGAAGAATCAACAGAGGAGTCTGAAGCACAAGAAGAAGTTGAATCAAAGGTCTCATGGAGAGAGGATGTCCTCCTCCGTGTCATGGCTGCTGCTGACATTGACGTCAGTGAACGTGATGCTTTCATCGTTCATGCAGAGAATTTTGATTTGGATGAAAATGGCTATCTCAAGAAGGCTGAACTCGAAGCGGCTGCTAAAGCATGGAATGCAGATGCAGGATTGGATGAAGAAGTCACAGTTGAAGACA
>CALBIL010000002.1 GCA_937892945.1 uncultured euryarchaeote
TGGTGGACGTGCCGAGATTTGAACTCGGGGCCTCTACCATGCCAAGGTAGCGATCTTCCAACTGATCTACACGCCCAAATGGGTGCTTTCGCAATCCTTCCACTTGCACGCCCATCATAAGCATTGCCAACCCGACATTGGTTGTTTATGAGTTCAGTAATCACAGTTCAACCTCTCGTTTTCTGTCCTCTTTAAGTAGTGTTGACCGGATTATTTTATGGTAAAGAATATGCGTAGAAAAGACATCGAAATGGACCTGCAAAATGCACTTGATAACGATCATAATGTCTGGGCCATTGGAGATGTTCATGGGTTCTCAGTAACGCTTGAAGCCTTGTTAGATGTATGTGACTTGAGCATGAATGACCGCGTGGTATTGCTTGGAGATCTAATTGACCGCGGACCAGATAGTTTTGATGTTGTTCGTATTGCTCGCTGCGACCCACGCATTCAATGTGTTAAAGGAAACCATGAAGACATGATGGTGGATGGATTTAGGCTTGAATCGCTCAAGAAACCGGACAGTGATATGCAAACATGGCTGTACAATGGCGGAGAGGCCACTGTGGCGTCCTACATTCGGGATTATACCGACGAATTCGGACAAGAGGATTCAGAACAACTCATACTTCAAGTGGAAGATGATAAAGAATGGATGCAACGCCTTCCTTCGCACATAATTCTTGATAAATGGCGTTTAGTTCATGCAGGATATGACCCACGTCAAGAACTTGAAGGTCAGGATGAAAGTGTTCATCTGTGGATTCGAAGACCGTTTCATTCTGCTACAAAACCCATTGATGAGCACCGGACAGTGCTTTTCGGGCACACGCCTACAATGTCGCTGAATCATTCGATGGGCCCGGAAGGTTGGGGGAAACCATGGTTTTCAAAGATCGCAACAGTCGACGGTCGTTCGGCAAGTATAGGGTTGGACACCTGTGTCTTCCATGATGAAAACAAGCCTGCTCTTCTTACTGCTTTCAATCTTCAGACACTTGAAGTTCGGCAAATCGAACGAGTTGAGCCATGGGATTCAACAGCTCGGGAACATGCAGTCATTTTCTAATGATTTCAATGGATAGTCAAAAAACCCAACGCCATAAGGTATTCAGATGCGATTGAGATTCAACCGATTCACCAACTTCGCCTTTCATACATTTCTTGAGGGTGAAGCCATTGGATGAGCCATGGAGGATGATTCAGCATCGAATGTTCTACCATTGGCGGAGATTCCAATCCCCACGCATGAACCCCACCTTCCCTCTGAATTGGTTGAATCAGCACTTCAGATGTTATCTGGCGTGACCGATGCAGCCTTCCGTCCTTGGATCAGTGATAGAATCACCCTGATTTGGTTAGAGAATGAATCGCATCGACTTGGCATGACTCGCTTTGAAGAAGGCCCCAATGAATTAGCACGTCGTCGACGCTTACGAATCGATCCTGGAGAAGTTACGATTGGTTTACACCCTGCCTTGCTGGAAGACGAGCGATTGTACAATCATACCTTTGTCCATGAATTCCTTCACGCAGCTGGCTTGACGGCTCATTCTGCACAACACGACCAATTGACTCAATCGGTTGCTCCTTCACCCTCGATGAAAGATTCACCGCTGTTACAACGGATACGAGATTCTGTGCTCGGCGATGCACGAATTCAGGAGTGGAAATGCAAGTCCTGTGGCTATGAATGGAAGCGAACAACCGTTCGTCGTCCAACTCGTTGTCACAAATGTGCAAGGCCACTTTGAGCACAAGTTTGATGGTTAACCTTCATCAAGTGTGAGCACCGCCCTCGGGATAAGGACGTATAGTGTAGTTGGATATCACTTTGGCCTTCTAAGCCGAAAACCCGGGTTCGAATCCTGGTACGTCCGCCACCAA
>CALBIL010000003.1 GCA_937892945.1 uncultured euryarchaeote
CTCTTGCCTTCGTATGCAATTGATGGTTCTTTTGAGAACTCCTGTATGCGAACATATATCACATGAGCCTCCTACCTTGTAGATAGAGTGAGATTCATGGGTAAAGAGAATTGGATTTCGAAAATTCAAGAGCATGAAGCTCGGCACTCCTCTCAAGGAATGCAAGACGGTGTTATCGATTTCATTTCACAACAGATCGATATTAGCAACAACTATTGCATTGAATTCGGATACGATGCAACCAATTGGGATGATTGTCTGCCGAACACCAAATATTTGGTTCATGAACGGAAATGGGACTACCTCCTCATGGATGGGAACTGTCACAACCCTAACATCAATTTGTATCAACATTTCATCACCAGCGAGAACATCTGTGAACTGTTTGAAAAATACGATGTTCCAAAGGAACCAGGGTACATTTCAATCGACCTTGATTCCACCGATATATGGGTGACGGACGCTCTCTTGAAGAACTACAGTCCAAGTTTCTTTAGTGTTGAATTAAATCCTAATTTTCCGATTGACGCTGCAATGGCCTTTCCAAACGATAAGGATGAATTTTGGCACAATGACCGCGTGATGGGTTCTTCTCTCAAAGCACTGAGCATGATGGCCCAAAACCATGGATATTCGCTGGTTTATGCAGGCTGCTATTCGACGGCAAAACACCACGATGCCTTCTTTATCCGAGATGATTTGATCGAAATGTCACATGTTCCTTCTTTGGAATCTTTCGCCAATACCCACGTCCCTTTGCACGCAGTGTGCGTCAATCGCCGTGAAAATATTTACTTGAATTATGCAGTTTGGCTCGAAACCAAAGACGTTCAAAAAAGCCGAGACGCTGTCCCCAAAGAATGGAAAAAGCACATCTCGGGGACGGTCTTCCAGCGATTAAGCAGAAAGCGAAAAATGTTGATGCACAAATTTTCCCACCGACTAAGCAGAAAGAGAAAGATGCTGACTCGAAATGTTGATAATTGAACTGGCCCAAACGAGAGTCTACAACTAACAAGCACAATAAAATCGACAACATAAGAGCCACGTGTAGTGGGGTCACGACCATCACAGGAACTTCTTGCTCGCAACGGTTTCTGGCCGGATATGATTATCATCGTGTGAACGTGAACACGGTTCTTTCTCATGTTCGTTAACGCGAATTCAAAAATGAATACTGAGGCGAAGTGCTTTCGTTGTGTCCGACGGGTTGGCAGTCGGTAGTGTTGTAAAGAGCCCACAACGCTCAAAGGGGTCGGAGGAAAGGTAGGGGTATGAGCGCCCGTCGCCTTTTCGCCGCAGTGCGGGACCTTGACCCGCCAGGAGGTGGCGCAGAGCGTTCTTTGGCGGCCCTCCTGAACGGTATTGCGGCGCCTGGACCAACGCTCGAAACCGCACCAGCGTTCGTGCCAATGTCGCCCGCTGTGGATGCTACAACACATCCCGCGTGGACGGTAAGCGCGTTTGCAAGCCACGATCGAGGCGACCCAATCGGTTTGCTTGAGACCGAAGTGGACTTCACCACCACAGACCTCCCCATCGAAGGTTTCTGGTCGAAGGTGGCCTGGGGCTTGCGGGAGCGAAAGGGTGAGCAAAGACGCAGAAAGTGGGCCCATGACCGGCACATCGGTCGGCGGAGCCCACAGTTCGCCACTCGTGTCGGTTCATGGCTGGACAAGCAGGAGCACGCAGGTGGCATCGGATTGACCCAACTCGAATGGGCGCCAGGAGCTGCTCAAGCGTTCACTGCCCGTGGCATGCCTTACGTCATGTTCGTTCGGGACGACACGGTGTTCCGCCTCGAGGAACGGTTTCGGCCCGTGATGGAGGGCGCAGCTCTCGTGTGTGCGGCTGGAGAAGGTTTGCTCACCGATATTCGATCCCGCTTTGCTATTCAACAAGGCCTCAGCGTGCCACTGCCAATCGATTTTGATGGACGCTTTGGGAGCATGGACGACGTGAACGCCTTGCGGTCGGCCGAGCAGACAAAGCGACCAGATAGAGCACCGCCCACGATCGGCATCATGGTCGTTACCCCGGAGAAAGGGTTGCGGATGTATCAACGTCTTCTGCCGAGGTTGCTTGAGCGCTGGCCGGAGGCGGAAGTCCACATTGCAGGAGGTAGCGTGTATCCGCAGGAACTCGCTCATCACCCAAACGCACGCGTGGTGGGCCACGTGGATGCTGCGACCTTCTTTGCGGGCATCGACCTCCACCTCATCCTCTTCGAAACGACCGGGTCATGGGGCCGGGTCATTGGCGAAGCAGGTTTGTTCGGGGTGCCAAGCGTGACGTCGGACGTGGGCTCGCAAAAGGAAGCCTTGGGCGAAGGAGGCATTCTGGTGGACGACGGCCATGATGCTGATGCTGTTATAGAAGCCTTGAGGGCCGTGTACGACGACCGTGAGCGCTACGGTGCATTGGCGCGCGAACACACCCAAATGGTTGACCATCGGCGTTCTGTGGCGGCTTTCCGCAGCGGGCTTGAGAGCCTGTTTGAAGGCCGTTAAGCCGGCCGAGGGTTGAGGTAAGCGGTGGGCCGGGCCAAGAGGAAGGTTCAACTTCACAAACAACTCTAAACTCATCCGAAGATTTTATTTTTTAACTTGATCTTTTACCGTTGCTAAAGAAGGTCATGTTCTGCTAATGTGGCATAGGTGCTCGGGAGGAAGGTCTGACGAAGTTGAACATCGTTTTGTTGTTCAAAAACATTGGTTGAATGCAGGGCTACTTCTTGGCTACCGGGTAGAATGTCAAAATGGAGGCTTTCCTCTGTAACTAAACCAATACCAACGCCGTGTTCAATGGATTGGAATGTGAGCCAAACGTCATCTTGTCGTGGACATGTTTTCCGAAATCCATCTCCTGCCTTTCGCATAATCTCGAGGAAATTCGGAGGAAACAATACCCCCGATACACAGGTGGCAAAATTCAGATGACTTGGTCCTTTTATGCCAGGTGGCCACGATTCATAGGGTGCGAGCCCTTTCTTGTCATCGCTGAGAACTATTCTGTGAGCACGGTATGCCATGACTGATGTTGGTTCGTGTTGTGCTGCTTCAAGAATGCGTTCCAGCCACCAATTTGGATAGAATATATCGTCGTCGGCAACAATGTGAGGGCGAGAAAAATCCGGAGCGTTTTGAATCCACCACTGTATCTTCGTATGCGGGCCGAGATTTTCGGCCAGATGGATTTCCAAACCTCGTTTCTTCAGCCGTTTCAAGGCCTTGGTCGGACGTAATACATCCTCCTTTACGTCCAAATAGAGCATGAATCGTGAGGGGAGAACCGTCCCCTTCGCAATTGTCTCGATGACGATGTGGACATCTTTCAAGCGTTGCCCGTAGGTTGTCATGGAAACTGTAGGGCCTGCTGGGTCGAGGACGGTGGATGAAGCGAAACGGTTTCTCAATCTGAGGCGAAGGAATTTCAATCGCACTCGAATACTGGTCAGTACATTTCGGAGATACGATTTAACATTGGGGACTCTCATGCACTTTACCAACGTCGTTGATTGAGGGCCAATTCGCGTATTCTTAATCCTTTCCCAGACACGGTTGTTTCCTCAAAACGATACACTGCTGAACAAATTGTAAAAGGCTCTCTTGATTCGTTCCGCAATAATTTAGGCGATTGCTTCGTTATGATGAGGCCGGCCTTTACACCATGACTGAAAGCCTGAAGAGGGTTCAATTTTCAAAAAATGGGCTATCAGGCAATACTGGAGGAGGCAACAATCCCAAGCCGTCGTCAGCCTGTTGTTGTGGGGGCCTGATGGTAACGAGCAGTTTGGCAATGGTGCAACATCCGGCAACTAAGACACACCTGTTTGGGTTGATCTCTGTGCCCATGCAGTCAGTTCGCACCCGGTCAATCGCTGTCAGGTTCCGAGCCAGCACCATCTGAATCAGAAGATTCTCCCGCACTTGTTGTTGTATCACTCGCCTCAGATTCAACTGCGTCATCATAGTAATACGTATTGTAAGGATTGGCATAAGCAAGTTCGACACTTGCGCTTTCATCCATGGATGTAAGATTGGTCGCCGTTACGCCTGCTGATGAAATTGCATAGACGAAGTCGCCCATGAAGATCGAACGGCGGATATTGAAACCATTCCACCAATTTTGGTTGTCATCACGGTCATACAAGTCGGAGTGATCGACGGTTCCATGCACGGAAAGATTGCCTGTTTCTTCAGAAACATTCACCAGAATTAACTTGGAAACATATTGATAATTCCAATGGTATCCGCCGTTCGAATCTGTCCAGCTTTGGTATCTGTAGGTTGAAAGAGGAATGGCCAACAATCCTTTTGGAGCCCAGTATTGGAATGCTTTGTGCTCATACGAGGCTTCGGAATACGACCACACCCATGCTGTATCTGCGGGGTCTGTAACAGGGGTAAGAGTAAGGTGATCGTCAACTGCTGGGGCGGTCGGGTCGGTGATGTTGAACAAAGAAAGACGGGTGCTTGACCAATCAAGTCCTGTTCCGTCTGCGTCTCTTGGGCCCATTCCAATGGTCAATAAGTGATCTCGAGAAAGCGGGTGAATGTACGTTGATACCCCCGGCACTTCGAGTTCTCCAAGTATTGTTGGGTTGGTCTCATCTGACATGTCGATAACCCACAAAGGATCGATTTGCCGGAATGTTACGAGATAGCACCGGTCGCCATCAAAGCGTGCACTCCAAATTCGTTCTTCGGGTGCAATGTTGTCAACTCGGCCAACTTCAATGATGATTTGCTGGTCGGTTTGAACATCGACGCTGCGGGTAAAAGTCACAACGCTGGAACTCATTGGTTCAGGATTTTCCATCCACCAACGGGCCCATTGTCCTGATGTAACGGCGACTCGAACTATTCCTTCATGTTCGGATAAAGAGAATTGGTTGAGAATTGTTCCGTTCACGCGTCCTGAGCCAGTGTAGGTTGTATCGCCTGCCTGTGAAATATCGAACGTATGGATGTTGGTTGCTTCAGTCATGCCATCATTGCCCCAGAACCACCACCAGTCCCAAGCATTCTCTGTTAAGATGAGTACGTCTGCAGAAGCATACACGAGAGGGTAGTTTCCAACAACGTGGTCAGCCTGGAATTCAAAGTCCTCGGAAGATAAATCAAAGGTAAAGATGCTGTTGAAACCGCGATTAAAACCGTCTTCTGGAGCGACGAAATCAGCGCATTGCTCATCGTTCATGGTATGGACTGAGATTCGTCCGTTAGAACGCTCATACACCTTCGGAAGGATGTCCTCGAGAGTGAGTGCGTTAAGCGATATTTGATTTTCAAGCATGGTTTGATACGCAACTTTTTCTCGTACTTCTCGGCGAATTGGGTCGTCATAATCCAGTGCCCAATAGCCCGAAGGGAGGTTTAACCAGCTTTGCACGCCAGGAATATCAAGCCAGGCATGCGTTACGGCTCGAACCGTTGCATTGACTTCTCGTGCTGTCATATAGTATCCTTCAAGATACAATTCCTTTCCATCCACTGGTAAAGAACGGTTTGTGATGTCCAAGACCGTGAATTTCGTTAGACTCGAGGTTCGCCATGAACCGTAACTTTCATCCCATCCCATCACACCTGAAAGCGCATCGGTTTGGGGGATATTCCAGGAGGAAACAGTGGAAATGACAACCAGTCGATCGCCGTCGAGCATCATTGCTTGAGGCGTGCCTTCGATTCTTGTTGTTGAAAGATGAGTTAAGTCTCCAAACTCAGGTACTCCAAAGATCTCAAGGTTTTTACCGTTCAAAAAGTAAATGAAGTACCCATCCGTTTTAACAAAATCTGCTTCATCAACACCCTGTTCTTGATTGTTGGTTCCTGAAAAGTCAGTACCTTCTTGGCGTTTCGTTGCTGGTTGTGATCCGGAAGTAGCGCCATCTGCGGAAGAATCCATTTCCATCACCATGTCGTCTTCCGCCCACATACCGCCGCCGTAGTAGTATTCTTCTTCAACAGCCTGTAATAATTGGATTCTGTATTCTTCAGCAATTGAAGATTTTAGAGATGTTTCTAAGTCTTCACAATCGGTAAACTGAGACAATTGAGGGCTTGCAGCACTGCGTTGAATAACCGTTGACCAATCATCCGGAAGTTCGACGTCTGGAATTTCCACTTCTGGGTCTACGATGCCTAAACATCCAGACATGAGAAATAAGGAAATAAGGAAAATCGCTAGGGTTTTGTGTTCTTTCATATTCCCACGACCCACCACACAGGTATGAAGGAATTGGTAAAGTGATTTTACGTTATGATGATGTGGATGTACCACTTATGGTTTCAGTGCCGATAACCGTTAATCTCCACGGAGAACGTTTTTTGGCCTCGGTTTTTTCAACGAGTTGGTTGGCGTTTAATTGAATCATGTGGTGTGAAAGTAATTGTCTTGAGAGTTGTAATTTCGTTGCTATTTCCTTGTTTGACAATCCAAGGGCCCCTGCATCTGCAAGAGTCTCTAAAATGGCAAGACGCGTACCGATAATTGGATGACTGATGGCGTGAATTTGGTCAGGGGAAATGTTTGCAGCTGCGTATCTTCTAAGTTTACCGTCTCTCCATGAAATGATGGTACCTTGTGTTTCTAGCATTTGTAAATGGTGGGCAGTGACGCCGTTCGCAAGGAGGAGTGCATCCCTTAATGCAGAAAAATGAATTCCGGCATTCGCTTCGATGAATCCTAAAATCCTCCCACGGTTAAGGTCGTCGCGGTTTGATTTCTTAGCGATAAGTGGTGTAACAATTGCCATTAGAATTGCAATTTTAATGGCTTCTGAAAGAGCCGAACTCAAGAAAAGAAGGGTAAACAAACCCGTACCAAAGCCGATAAAGCCGATTGATGAATCATTCTCTGGTTCATGTTCCTTTGATTCGGGTTCCCTGGCCTCCATTGGAAGACTATCCAGTTCGGTTGTTTCTTCACTTTCTTGGTCAGATTCTTCAGCACTTGCTACCCCTGAAAAGTCATTTTCATCTGCAGGCGCATCTGTTGCAGTATCTGCCTGACCCTCATCGAGTGTAGCAACACCAAAAAGCACTGATGCAAGTGAAACAACAATGAGAAATCGGATACTCCAACTTCCGTTCATGTGATTACATAGGCGGGTAGGTTTTCAAGAACTTGGTTCGATGATTTGACAAATTACCATTTGATACTCCGTAGTAGGTGAAATATACTCCACCAACAAGGGATGGTTGTTGTCATTGTTCAACTAAGGAGGGGGGCTGAAAAAATGAGTGAGTATGTAGAAATTGAACGTCGGTTTTTTGTCGACGGGAGAAACGCTCGCCCGTGGAGGGATTGCGAACACCGTTCTGAAATTGCTCAGTACTACCTCGATTCGTCGCTTTTCAAAAATGTTGGGAACGATTTAGGATATGGCGATATATTCGAATTGGTTCAAATGAATGATGATGAAAGGGCACTCTTTGAAGCAACTGAAGATTGGACTTCACGGATTCGGTTTACTCAAGATTCTACCACTCTCACTTTGAAAGGAAAGCGAACCCACGCCTCTGCAACGGAACTTGAATGGGGTATTTCTCGCGGACGGGGGCAAGAAATTGTCAATTCAAAGCGCCATCCATCGATTACCAAAACCCGATATCACTGGAAGGGCCAAGATGGTATGGTTTGGGAAGTTGATGAATTCGAAGGGGGCCTTGCTGGCTTAATTCTCGCAGAAATTGAAATGCCCGATATTGACTACGGCGTCGTATTGCCTGAATGGCTCGGAGTGGAATTAACCGGGCTTCACCAGTGGTCCAACTCGACTCTTGCGCTTACCGGTATTGCATGAATCAACAGTAACTTCGTAGAGCTGCAACAATTCGTTGTTTTTCATCATCGAGAAGTTCGTGCATGACTGGAATTGCGACTAATGAATTGGATGCTGTGTGTGTGTTTTCAAGTCGCTGTGTGAATTGTGCATGGTTCTTGTAGATGGATTGTTGATGGCATGGCGTTGTGTAATAGCGACGTGCATCAATCCCCAATTCGTCGAGATGAGCTACAAGTGCATCTGGATGTTCGGTACGGATACAATATTGATGCCATGCATGTGTCGAATGAGGTCGCACAGTTGGGGCTTGGAGGGTTGGATGATCGGCTAATTCCTGGGTGAAAAAAGCAGCATTTTGTCGACGAAGTTCGACCCAATCGTCGAGATTTGAAAGCTGAACAAGTCCGATGGAAGCTGAAACTTCTGACATTCGGAGGTTGCTTCCAAGTTGTATTGCTTCAAGGTCGGGGCTGCGGCCATGGTTGGTAATTCCTACAATTTTATCTTGGTAGTCAGGATGGGTTGTAGTGAGCATTCCACCTTCACCACCGACGGCCATGTTCTTTGATGGGAAAAAGGAAAAACAACCGATGTCGCCCATTGCACCAGCCTTTCGAATCGTTCCATCAGAGAATTTTTGTTCCGCACCGTGTGCTTGAGCGGCATCCTCGATCAAAACTAAATTGTGATTTTTACAGAGCGTAACGAGCCCTTGGTCATAGGGTTGGCCAAATAAATGAACGCCGATAACCGCTTTGGTCTTCGGTGTAATTGCCGCTTTGACTTCATTAAGATCTAAACAATAGTAATCGGGTTCGATGTCGACAAAGACGGGCGTTGCACCAACTAAAAGAGCGCATGTTGTGGAGGAGATGAACGTAAATGAAGGCACAATCACCTCGTCTCCGGGCCCAATGTTTGCAATTCTCAGTGCCGCCCATAGTGCCGAAGACCCGTTTTGACAAGGCGTGGCACTTAGCGCCCCACAGTGTTCAGCGAATGCTTTGCCGAACGCTTTGCCTTGCGCTCCCTTGACCCATTGTTTTGAGTCGAGGGTTGCCATCGCTGAGGAACGCATTGCTTCGTCCCATGAAGGTCGGGCCATTGGGATTCGCTCCATGGTTCGGCGAATCGGTGGACCCCCTTGAGTCTGCTTCTGTTTGCTTCTGTCAGCGCGCCTTTCAAGACCTCCAACCGCTTTGCCTCACTTATGGTGTCTGAAAGCGGTGATTCCGATGAAGCCGCCGCTGCCGATGGTGAGCGAAGTCTCGCTGACTTGGTCGGTGATATTCTTTCACCCGAAGAAACAGTTCAAAAAGAGCCTGTTTCAGCAGTTAAGCCGAAAAAGAAATTCAAACCAAAGGGTATGTTCCTCGGAACGAGAAGAGATACTGGGGAGCCGATTGACATTCAGCCAATGGTGTTAGCACGTCACGCTGCAATGTTGGGCTCGACGGGTTCAGGAAAAACAGTGATGGCAAAAGCTCTCATTGAAGAGGCTGCCTTGGCAAAAATCCCTTCGCTTATCATCGACCCACAGGGAGATTTGGCTCGTCTTGCACTCGGTATTGACCTTGACGAGCTTGAAAATCAAAATGGAGATGTTGCACGGGCAAAGAAATTGATGGATATGTGTGAAGTCCGAATATGGACGCCATTGCGCAGCAAGGGGTTGCCGTTGTGTATCGATCCCTTTCGAGCGCCGCCGCCTGACCTTGACACTGAAGAAGCAATTACTGCATGGGATATGGTCGCTGCTGGCTTCACCAGCCTTGCCGGATATGATGTTGAAAAAGCACAAGGCAAAGTCGTCAAACCGTATCTTTACGAAATTCTGGTAGAGGGTACAAAACACGGTTTGGACGTTGGGGATTTCCAAGCATTAGCCCGCGTTGTGCGTGAGCCAAATCAAGAATTTACTCGAAAATTATATCCCGAATGTTTCTATGAAGTTGAAGAAGGTGAAGACAAAATCGAGCCACCGCCGTGGGAAGAAGTGATGGTTCAACATCGTTTGACAGATTTCGAAGAACGGCTCACAAAAGCCACTCGTAATGATCTGGCTCGCAGACTCTCAGCGTTTTCATCTGGTGTTAATCAATTGCTGTTCTCGAACGGTGTCCCGATTGATATTGATGCTTTTGTTGAGCCTGCGATTCCGGGAAAAATCCCATTGAATATTGTGTACCTCAACACCATTCAAGATGAGGCGCAGAAACAATATTTCGTCCAAGAACTTTCGCGCGAATTGTATGATTGGATGTTAACTCAACAACCGGCAGATGATGAAATTAAATTGCTCTTCTTCATGGATGAAGTCGCACCTTACCTTCCACCACATCCTCGAAACCCGCCAGCGAAAGATTTGATTAAACTGATTTTCAAACAAGCTCGGAAATACGGTGTAGCGTGCGTTTTAGCAACCCAGAACGTGAGCGATGTTGATTACAAAATCCTAGCACAAGCCAACACCACCTTCATTGGCAGATTCACTCAACCACAAGACATTGACAAGGTTCGCCACTTGCTTAAGGAAAGTGGAGGAGACCAAGATTTGGTTGCTCAATTACCAACGCTCGATGCGGGACAATTCCAAATGGTCGCACCGGATGTTGACCCCGCTCCTGTTCCAATTCAATGTCGATGGCTCTACACCGACCACGGCGCACCCCTCAATGAAGATCAAGTCGAGGAAATCATGTCTGAAGATATTCGCGCATGGGCAAAAACACGCTCTTCTGGCAATACCAAAAACCGTGGCACTGGTGCCGCGCATGCTGCAAGTCGGGGCTCATCTTGGAACGCCAAAGGTGTTGTTGATGAATGGGCACTCGGTGAGGCTGAAAGTATTGTTGGGAATGCTCGGCTGAAAGCCGCTGGAGGCATGACTGCTGCAGGACATGGCATCGTTGACGATTCTGCATTTGAAACCAGATTGATGGGTGGGCTGGCTGTTCTCAAAGACGGGCGAGACCCGCTTTATACGATGCAAGCAACGGTGAATGTTGCTTCGGTTGTCACCTTAGCTTGGACACTCGTAGCCCTTATGTTTGCTTGGCGCGATGGAGACCTCGATTGGTGGTGGCTACTGATCTCGGTTGGCCTTTCTGGCGTTACTGGCCTGGTCATTACGCTCGAACACCTGCTTTCGCATGATGCTGAATTATTGCAACGTTTGACGCGGTTTGCTCGAACCTTTCAACTGATTCTTGTCGGCTGGTTATGGGGCTTATTGGTATGGTCCACTTGGGGTACGCTTGATTTACTCGGCGCAGAGCCGTTGCTCGAAGTTGTTGTCGTGTGGATCACGCTGTTCACCGGTATCGAAATCCTCAACCGTTTCAGACTCGGCCGTATTCGCTGGAATGGTGGCTCAGCATTGGATAAGTTGAAGGGGGTTTCTGCTGTTTTAACCGAAGTTGAAGTTACTGAAATGCGTTCAAATTCTACCGACATCATGTCGGGTTTACGCTGGGTTCTCCACGGGGTAACCATGGTATGGCTCTGTGCTCTACTGGTTTTGGGAACCGGAGATTCAAGTGAGTCTATCGGTTTCTTTGAACAGTGGAGTCGGCCTACATTGTGGCTTGCTTCCTTGTATGCATTGGTATTTGTAAGCGAGACGTGGTTGCGTCTTCGGGGCAGGATGCCTGAATGATTTTCAAGCAACCGGGGCATCATACCAACGGCCTTGGAAAGAAGAATCCGAGTTATCAATCCGGACAAATAAATCGAGGGAAGACCAAACAAGACTGTTGAAGCCACTCGACATTCCTGCCTGACCGCCTGCCTTTGCCGTCATGAAATCAAGCGTGTCAGATGGTGAATGCCACTCTTGCCAGAATGAAATTTCTCCACCGGGGCTAAAGAAATTAAAGGTCGGGAAGTCGGCAGAAAAGAAAGAACAATGGTCAGAAGCACACGACTCTGCAATCTGCCAGTTAATTGGGTTCGATTCGGTTGGCTGATAGAAGAGGTCGTCCTCAATAATCGTTCCAACCCAATCGTGCATCAATTCCATATTGCTTTCACTGGCTCCAGCAATACTAATTTCCCATTCGTATTTTGATGCTGAAAAGAGTTCGCCGCCGGGGCCGATCAGAGGTTCTGAAAGAGGAATGATTGGGTAATTAAGAGACACCATGTCAAAATTCATGTAGGCTTTAACCGTCACATTTTCAGGCAGGTGATTCACATATGCTTGGGAGCCAAGGAGGCCTTCTTCTTCACATGACCAAAGTGCTGCAACAACGGTATGGTCAAATTCAGTCGATGCGAGTGCTTGAGCCATTTCGAGTGAAACAGTCGAGCCAGAAGTGTCATCATTTGCTCCTTCACTTGTGCCGCCGCCAGGGGGGGTGAAGACGTAAGCGATGTCGAAGTGTCCACCAATCACGATGTATTCATCGGGGTTGACTCTTCCCCAATTATATCCCACGACATTGAGTTGGTCTGGGTCGTCATCATACCGTGTGACTTCAACAAAATCGAATCCCATATCCCACATCTCGTCGGCCATTGCTTCAGCAGCAGCCTCGTAAGCAGAACCGCCTTCGTGAACCGAAGCGCTTCCACACCATCGATTGTTGTAGGAGGATGTGAGCATGTCGATTGTTTCGTAGGCACGCCTGCCGTCAACCAGCATGTATTCTTCACTGTCTTCAAGCGTAAGTGTTGCATTCCAGAGTTCTTCGCCAGCTGAAATGGAGATTTCGACAGAATCTCTTTCAGTGTCAAGGATGAGAAGTTCCAAAGATTTCGTTTCTGAAGAAAACGTCATCTCCATTGAATCCCTTAGGACGCCAAATTCATCAACGTAAAAAAGTCCATCCGACCGGTTAAATGTCCAATCAACGTTGGAATCAACTTCGAGTGTCATGTATTGGCCGCGTGTTGCACTTGAGACATCGCCTACGGTCAATTGTTCTTCGATTTCGACTGTGTTTTCTCCGAAACAACCACTGAGTGGTGCGAGAAGCATAATGAGGGTAAGGAAGAGCCAGCGCATGAAATCACCTGTTCGATGCTTTGCGACCGCCTGCATTCATGCTTAAACCGTCCGCTTTCTCTACATCTCTTGTAGTTCGCAATTAGAGATGGGGTCCTTGAGGCCATGTAGCGGAATTGATATACGCGCGTTCTAACGCTTGGTTGAAGCAGGGGTTGCCAAGCTTGGTCAACGGCGCTGGGATGAGGTCCCAGTC
>CALBIL010000004.1 GCA_937892945.1 uncultured euryarchaeote
GTTGCAAACAGTTTCAATTGGGCTGCAAACTTTCGTGCACCCTCTTCTCCACCTTTGACTTCTAAAGAAATAATACCACCAAAGGCATTCATCTGACGTTGAGCGATCTCATGTGTTGGATGGCTTTCAAGTCCGGGATAGAAGATACGAGTGACCTTGCCATTTCCTTGCAATCGTTCCGCTAACACGTGTGCACTTTCACAATGACGGTTCATACGCAAAGCGAGTGTTCGCAGTCCTCGTAGGATGAGGAAACAATCCATTGGTGCAGGAACTGCGCCAACTGCATTTTGTAAGAATGAAATCTTTTCTGCAATCTCCTTGCTTTGGGTGATTAAACAACCACCGATGACGTCACTGTGGCCACCGATGTACTTGGTGGTTGAATGAACAATAATGTCGGCTCCTAACTCGAATGGACGTTGTAGGATTGGAGTTGCAAAGGTCGAATCAACCACGACAATAAGGCCGTGTTCTTTGGCTTCAGCAGCTAAGGATTTGATGTCATGAACGGTGAGAAGTGGATTGGTTGGACTTTCAAGCCACAAGATTTTCGAGTTTTCACGAACAACTTTAGCAAGATCTCCGCTTTTCAATGGGGAATAACTGGTTTCAATACCGAATCTTGAAGCAATTTGGTCGAATAAACGAACAGTACCACCATACAAATCGTCGCATGCGATGACGTGATCGCCTTGCTTGAGCATCTGACTGATGGTTGTAATCGCTGCCATTCCGCTACCAAAGCAAAAGCCATACGCTTCTTGGTGAGGTGATTCCATTTCTGCGAGTGCTCTTTGAAGAGCGTTTCGAGTAGGATTATCGCCTCGTGCATATTCATATCCAAGATGGTCAGCAAAATCGTTCTGAACATAGGTTGAAGTTTGAAAAATAGGTGTGTGGACAGAACCTGTGGTAACTTCAGGGTCCAACGATGAATGAACGCAGCGGGTTGAATCTCCAGTCATTTCACCACTCCCATCCATCAACATCGAATCCGTTATCCCTTAACCAGTCATCGTTGTAGACTTTTCCAAGATATGGGTTTCCTGCATCGGGGAGTATGACAACAATTTTTGCCTTTTCACCGATTTTATCATGTTCAGCAGCAATATCCAGTGCGATTTGTAATGCTCCACCGCAGGAACCACCGCAGAACAATCCTTCTTGCTTGGCAAGACGTCGAGCCATTCGGAAACAAATTTCGTCATCGACCATTCGAATTTCGTCAATGACTGAAAAGTCAGTTGCTGGAGGGATGAAGTCCTCACCGAATCCCTCAACCTTGTATCCATGAGGTACCCCCATAGTTCCATCTTCAAACCATTCTTTGAGAATTGAGCCTTCCGCATCTACACCAACAATTTTCGGAGCATCTTTGCCGTGTTCTTGTGCTTGTGCCTTGAGAGATTTTCCGCATCCAGTAATGGTGCCACCCGTTCCCATGGTTGCAACGAAGTGTGTTATGTCGCCTTGGGTCTGTTGCCAGATCTCTGGTCCGGTTGAATGAATGTGGGCTTTTGGATTTGATTGATTCGAATACTGGTCGGGATACCATGCACCTTCAATCTCTTTGCTCAGTCGCTCTGCAACCATGTAATAGGAGCGAGGATCTTCTTTTTCAACCGCAGTAGGACACACTTCGACTCGTGCTCCCATGGCACGTAGCAAGTCGATTTTCTCCTTAGCCATCTTATCCGGCATTGTGAACACACACTTGTATCCACGTTGCGCTGCGACCATTGCCAGACCAATTCCAGTGTTACCACTGGTTCCCTCAACAATCGTTCCGCCGGGTTTGAGCCAGCCCTTTTCTTCAGCTTCTAAAATCATAGCAAGGCCGATTCGATCTTTGATTGAGCCGCCCGGACTACAGCGTTCAAGTTTTGCCCAAACCTCTGAGCCTGACAAGTCTGCTGTCACCTTATTCAAACGAATGAGAGGTGTGTGACCAATCGCTGAAACTACATCTTCGTAAACGCCATGAGGGAGGGCCATATTGA
>CALBIL010000005.1 GCA_937892945.1 uncultured euryarchaeote
GGTCATAGATTCCAAGAACGGTCAAATTGGTCGCTGTCATTTCCATTCGACAGTACACCATTTCATTCTGCTCAGGAGTTACTTCTCCGTCGCAGTTTTCATTGGTAACAGTCGCTTCAAACAGAGTGGATTCATCGACGACATAATGGAATGAGAAGGAGTCTAGAACATCTCCAACATTGGCTTTGGCTTCCGAAGCAACGGTTGAAGGGAGAATGACACCACGCTGAGCGCTCATGTTCTCAGGAGTCGGCCATTCACCCATTCCTGCAATGATATTCTCACCTAACCGGTCAGCAAATTCTCCATCAAAGGCACCAGGTCCTAAAAAGCGAACCGAACGTTGCGTGGAGATTGGTGGACCGGCATCAGCAAGTTCTGGATAATCAAACGTTACGTTACCCCAATAGGGATTCGCATCATCGGTGATCGCAACCATTTCAAGAGGTTGAGCCACAACGAATTCTCGATTGAAAAGACCTCCACTGTGAATACCTTGACGTCCTAAAACGAGTGTACAATCGCTGAATTCAGTGAATTCAGTCATCAATTCATCACAAACATTGGTCATAGTAGTTGTGTTGTTCGACCAGCCGGTGGCATTTTCTACAGGGGTTCGAGCAAATTCGATTTTCGCATCGAACGGTTCATTCTTGAGAGATTCTTCAAAGAAAAGTTGTGAAAGACCAACACCGTATGAAAGTACAGTGGTGATGACAAGAGATGCCAGAAAGACTCCGGCAATAACTGCTAAACCTCGTTCTTTGCCGCGCCATGCACTCAAACCAGCAAGCCGAAGTTTTCCAGGCGATTCAGTCACTTTATGCATAATCCGCATAGGTAGGCTCTTTGAAGGTGCAAAGTCAGAAGGTTCCAGTATCAAAGAATGATCTCCTTTGGTCATTCTTCCTCACCACCATCTTGTTCCTCAACATCTAAGCCCCAAGCGGAGCGAATGTCGGACGCCTCTGTTTTCCCATCGTTCAACAAAAGCATACGGTCCGCATTTGATGCCAAGTCAGGGTCGTGGGTAACCATCAGAATGGAAATAGGATTCACTTCATCGTGGCAAAGATCTTTGAATAATTGTAAAACTTCCCTTCCGCTTGCAATATCAAGATTGCCTGTCGGCTCATCAGCAAGAAGGAAAGGGCGGTTTCCGGCAATAGCACGAGCGATAGCAACTCTTTGTTGCTGGCCACCTGAAAGTTGGTCCGGGATGTGATTCATTCTGTCTTCAAGTCCAACTTTGGTAAGGGCGATGCGAGCTGCATCTTCGGCTTCTTTAGCAGGCATACCGGCCAATTCTAACGCTATGGCTACATTGTCGAGAGCAGTGAGGTTTTCCAGCAAATGGAAATCTTGGAAGATCCAACCGACGTATTCACGTCGAATATTGACAACGCCAGAGGGGCTTTTCTGACCGTACTTTTCTCCATCAAGGTCAATTTCACCTCCGTCGCCGGAAAGTAATCCACCGATAATGTTGAGTAACGTCGATTTACCAGAGCCTGAGGGGCCCATCAAAGCGACCATTTCGCCTTGCTGGATGGTCATATCTACACCTTTGAGAACCTGAAGTTTATTTGAGCCACTGCCGAAAGTCTTTGTTAGACCACTTACCTGAAGCATAGAATCCACCGATATCAATAATCGAGAACTTTTGATATATCAATTGATGTATTAAATGCCCAACTGTATTCTGTTCTGTAGAAGGGGCGAAAGCGTCCAAGGTCACTTCTTTCGACCAAAAAGAGAAGAGAGAATACTTGAAAACCTCGAGCGTGAGAAAATACCGTTTTGATATTCTTGAGAGTCGAGGATTTGGTCAACGTACTCAGAAAGATATGCGTCCATCAAAGAACACCTCGTCGTGTGTTGTATGCACCACGAGAATCTGCCCCGCACCGGTAATCCGAGATCGCTCCAACGATAACATCGAAGAAGTTGGTAAAAATACCGCTTCGATGTTCTTGTTCATCCATAATTTGATTTACGTAGGTTTCTAAATTTTTATCCATGTTGTTTCCGCCTACAGGTCTTTCTCCTGCAGTGTTATTTTGGAACCGGACCTATATCAAACAGAGGTGAATTTGCCAACACCCCGGTGCTAAAAACAAAGTAGGTGTAATTATAAACACTTACTTGTGGAGCCGTTCCATTTCACTCGAAACCTTCAGATTGAGCAGTATTTCTCCAAAGTCGCGGGAATATGCGCACAAACGCCGAACGGATTCTGATAAACTCAAATCAAAGGCCATCCATTCGTTTTGACGATGATTGGCGAGTAAATCTTGTTCGTGAAGAACAAGAATCTGCTGTGCATCTTTCAATTGTTTGCGTGCATGTTCGATACGTATTGAATCTCGAGTCCTAATATTAATCATCAATTCTTTGAGAGCAGATTGCCATTCAGGCAGTTGTTCCAATGAAGTTGCTTCAGCCAGGTTACGAGTGATTCGAGGATTCTCAAGAACCAGTTGACAGATGGTATAGGCGTGATCCATCATTCGCTCGAGAGAGCGAGCTAAATTAGCATATTCAAGTGCTTGGACACGGGTAAGATTGAGTTTTGTCGAAACGGTATGTGAACCAAGTAAAATTCGTACTTGGCGTTCAATAAGATAGAGAAGTGCATCGACATCGCTCTCGCGTTCATCTGCATCAGACAAGTATTCCCTGTCTTCACCATCGAAAACACTGATGATATCTCGGATTAAAGAGGTGACTTGGAGATACATTCGATTAAGGCTTGCATGTAAGGGCATATCTCCTGCATTCATCAGACACTTCAATTCAGTGAGCCCGTCTTTTTCATCGATGATTTCAAACCCTCGTGTACTTCTTAGAAATCGTCGTATTTGGACGGTGGTTTTTTTGCGTTGAGCCATATCAAATTCAATGGAAATAGAATCTGCCCCTGAAATGTAAGCACCCATCAAATGGTCATGCAGACTGTTTTCCGGAAGTGATGAGGTATGAAACGAAACATGCGTGGCTAAATTCTCAGCCATATTAAGCGGAGTTATGCGTAGTGCGCCACTTGGCCTCCAATCGATTCGAAGGGAATCGCGCGAACCTAACTGCTGTTCAATGACCCATGGTTTTGGTAAACTCACGGTAAACGTGCTTCCACCAGTACTCTGTAATTTTCGTACTTCATGTTCGCCTGGACCAAGACCCATAGTATCAACCAACCCAATATATACACCTATATAGATTATACATAAGTGCAGATATATACCGCTGATGATTAGAATCACTCATGGAACCCATAACCTTGGTCTTGATTGGATTGGCTTTGATTGTCTGTGCCTACATGGCATGGAACATTGGAGCCAATGATGTTGCTAATGCGATGGGTACCTCGGTTGGCTCTCGTGCGCTGACATTGAAGCAAGCGGTCGTCATTGCAGCTGTGTTCGAATTCTGTGGGGCTTTCTTTGCTGGAGATGCAGTAACAGATACCGTCCGTAAAGGTATTCTTTCCGTGGACTTCTCAGACCCAATGGTCGATGCGGCATTCTCTCAGGACATCGCTTTTGGCTTTATTGCGGCAATGATGGCTGCAGCAACTTGGCTCACGATTGCAACACGCTACGGACTTCCCGTCTCCACAACACATTCCATTATCGGTGGTATTCTCGGTGTTGGATTGATTCTTGAGGTAAAACATGACACTTCTCTCATTGACTGGGAAGTCGTTCAAAAAGTGGTTATGTCGTGGATTGCAAGTCCACTCATGGGTGGCCTACTGGCCTTCTTTTCCTACATGATTATCAAGAAAACAATTCTTGACTCGGAAAATCCAATCGACCGATCTCGTTGGCTCGCACCAATTCTCGCTTTCCCTACCTTCTTTGTCCTCGGCTTAGCGCTTCAATTCAAGGCGCTCAAGGGCTTCATTTCCCGGGCAGACACCAACGGCTGGATTGAAGACAAGCGGGCTTGGTTGCCAGCAAAAGAAGATGGTGTGTTTGACCCATGGGCGGAGAACGCTTGGATTCCAATCAACTCAGTCATGCTCGCTGCCTTTATTGGCGCGATTTCAAGCCTCGTTCTCTACATGGTGCTTCGCCGCATCGACATTACAGAAGAAAAACGTGGATTCCGTGGCGTAGAACGTATCTTTGTTTGGTTGCAAATTATTACCGCTGCTTATGTTGCCTTCGCCCACGGTGCAAACGACCGTTCGAATGCCATTGGTCCAATGGCTGCCGTCTGGCAAGTCCTCAGCAGCGATGGCGGACAACTTATGGAAAAAGCACCAATTCCTCTCTGGCTCATCCTCCTTGGTTCAGCAGGTATCGCCATTGGTGTCATGACCTGGGGGTGGCGAGTCATGGAGACCATTGGAAAGAAAATCACTGACATCACTCCTACCCGTGGCTTTGCTGCTGAGTTCGGTGCTGCAACGACCATCTTGGTTTTCTCGATGCCGTTCCTCGCGGTACCTGTTTCAACTACTCATACCTTGGTTGGTGCTGTTGTTGGTGTCGGGTTAGCGGGTGGCGCGAAAGCGGTCGACTTCCGGGTCTTTGGAAAGATCGCCGCATCATGGGTTGCTAGCGTACCGGCTGCTGCTTTCGGAGCAATCGTTCTGTTTGTCGCCTCGGGTGGAGATTCACTCAACATGATTGTCTTGCTCCCGCTTTCATTCCTCGCTATAGCCTTTGCAATCTGGAAGAGCAGTGGTGAAATTCACGTCGAAGAGGCTCTCTCTGATGTCGGTGGAGACGGACATGCAATTACTCCATTCGAACTCTTCCATGAACATGCAGAAGCGGTTGAAAAGACCGTTGAGCATATGCTCGAAGCAGTCAACTTGGCATGCGATGACAAAGACCCTTCTGAGGCAATTCAATCAACCATAGACGCTGAACTCAATGCGGATCATGTCAAGACTGAAGTTCGACGCTTAGCCAGTGGAGATTTGCGCTTTGGACTGCATGTAAGCTACGACGATTTCCTCTACATGGTCACACGACAAGATCGTATTGCTGACTACGCTCAGAATGTGGCTGAACAACTTACATTCCGACCATTGTTGGAAGATAAACAGGCGAAGAAGAACCTCAAAGAGATGGCAAATGCTGTGGCAAAAACTGTAGCAAAATACGAAGATGCCGTTAAGGCATTGCGTGACTTTACCATCAGTGGAGAAACCAAAGCAGCACAAAACAATCTTGCAGAACTCATCAGGGAAGTGAACCTCATGGAACATGAAGCTGATGTTGTCGAGGCCAAGGCAGCCGGATATGTGTTCAAAAACGGTGAAGATTCACCGCTTGCTGCTATGCACATGTATCGAGTCTTGCAACGTCTTGACGATGTTGCCAATGCTTGTGAGAAAGCAGCGAACGCCTTTTTGCCAATACTCAATCGCTGAGCGAGGCATTGATAGCAAAGAAGTGTGAGGGCCGTTCATCAAAGCCCCTTCCCGACCGTGACATGTCACCATTGTGGAATTCGGACTAGGAGTGAGCATCATGGCTGGAATGGACCTTGCACTAAAAGCCAAATTACAGAAACAACGCTACCACATTGTGGGTGAACATGGCGGTGTTAAGACGTGCCACTGGACCAAAGAGTCGCTTCTCCGTGACCGTCAATGCTACAAGGGTAAATTCTACGGCATCAAGAGTCATAATTGCATGCAGATGTCTCCGGTTGTTGACCAGTGTAACCTTGCTTGCACCTACTGTTGGCGAGAACCACACATGGATACTTTGGAATTAACGGACCAAGACCCCTTAGATCTGCTCTATGAATCAGTTCGTGCTCAACGTCGTTTACTCTCTGGTTTCGGAGGAAACCCAAAAGTTCCTCGAGAGAAATGGTTAGATGCTCAAAATCCAAAGCACGTCGCCATCTCACTTAACGGTGAACCTACCCTCTATACTCGGCTTTCCGAATACATGG
>CALBIL010000006.1 GCA_937892945.1 uncultured euryarchaeote
CCATCTGGAACGGGGGTTGTTATCCTTGGATGAAACAACCTATGTTTTTGACGCGAAGGAACTTATCCTTGGCCGTCTCGCTTCAGCAACAGCAGATATTCTGCTCAAAGCTGCACGCGATCACCGTGATGACAAAGTGATTATCATCAACGCGGAGCATGCAATTGTCTCTGGTCGCCCACGCTCAGTTCTCAACAACTATCATGCCAAGTATAAGTTGAATCACGCCCGTAAGGGTCCGTTTTTCCCACGTATGCCTGACATGATTCTCAAGAGAGCAGTCCGTGGAATGTTGCCTTACCAAAAGATCAGCAGTGGCCGCCGAGCACTCCGCAATTTGCGAGTTGAAATCGGTTGTCCTGCCCATTTGTCCGGTGACCTTCCTGAAGGCCACGTTCATGGCGATACCACAAAATTCCGCAAAGATCTCCCAGAGCGATTCATCACTCTTGGAGATATCAGCGCCGATCTCGGCGCACCATCCCACCGTTGGACCGGAGGTGAGCAATGATGGCTCGTAAAAAGCAAAAGTCAGTACAATCCTCTGGTAAGCGTAAGACTGCAGTTGCCCGTGCTTCATTGAAGGCAGGCAAAGGCAGAGTTCGTGTCAACAGTTCACCTATCGAAATTCTACAACCGTCTCTTGCACGTCGCAAGTCAATGGAACCATTGATTATTGCAGACGCAATGAACCGATTGAGCAAGGTCGACATTAGCATTACCACTCTTGGTGGAGGGATAATGGGTCAAACTGACGCTATTCGAACCGCAATCGCTCGTGGCCTTGTTCTTTACAACGGCGGAGCAGAAGGTATCGATGAAGAACTTCGAGAAGAATACCTTCGTTTTGACCGTAGCCTTTTGGTTAACGATCCACGACGCAAGGAAGCTAAGCACCAACTCGGACGTGGTGCTCGTCGCAAGAAGCAAAAGTCCTATCGATGAGGTGAGATGATGATTATACCAATACGATGTTTTAGTTGCGGGGGCGTTATTGCCCATAAATGGGAAGAATTCAGTGAATTGACAGCTGCAGGTGTCGAAATGGCAGATGCATTGGACCAAGTTGGTTTGATGCGCTATTGTTGCCGCCGTATGTATGTCGGTCACATTGACCTCATTTACGAAATCGCTCCTTTCAGCACTTCCATTCAATGAGACGAACCAACCCGGGCCCGTGGGTTAGCTTGGCCTATACTTGGCGGCTGGGGGCCGTCAGACCCCAGTTCAAATCTGGGCGGGCCCACTCCAACCATTGTCAAGTAAATGCTCTCAAACCTCATTTTTTCGAGACCGGTAACCTTTGGTTTGATATGGGGCTTTGAAAAGTAGGTATCATGCGAACTGTTCGGGCCCTGTTTTTGGCCATTCTCCTCTTGCTTACTCCACTGTCTCTTCTTGCCACTCCTGCAATGGCTACAGACACCTCGGTAAATGTTGATACTACCTGGTCAGGGGCTGTTGTACTCACCGGAAACGTCACCGTCATGAATGGCTCAACTCTCACGCTTACTCCTGGAACAACTGTCGATGGTGGCGATGGATATTGGATTCGAGTTGATGGGACACTCCATGCCACTCAAACCGACTTTTTCTCGTCTCAAGTACCACTGACGGGCGGTTCACATGGAGCCGGCCTGTGGACCGGAATTCAGATTACCAGCAAAGGACATGCAGTACTGAACGAGATAACCATCGAGAATGCGAAGACAGCCCTCAAGGTGGAAGGCCAACTTTCGGCCTATAAAACCACCATCAATGATGCCTATATCGGTGTCAATGTGATCGGTTCTGCAGATATTGATACGCTTACAGCACAACATATTGATTATGAAGTTCTTCGAAACTCTGGGAATCTCAACCTCTCCAACGGTGCATTCAGCGACATTGCTGGCGGCCTTTGGTCAACAGGTGTGAGCACTCTCGACACAGTTACCATTTCTCAAGCAGGAACGGGTTTGCGTTCATCAACCGGAACACTCTCTGCAACAGGCATTGGGTTCCTCGATACAACCGTTGCGATTGCTAGCCAACAGGGAGCATCTACTACAGTTCAAAGCATAACAGCCGAGAACGTTGCTCTGCTTATTGATGCTGCAGACAGTGATGATTTAACCGTCTCAAATGGCGCAGTTTCAGGAAACCGCCTCCTTTTGGCGAATGGAGCGAGCGCTTTTTCAATCAACGACCTTGAATTTGAGGGGAATCCATCAGAATCACTCCCAGTTGTTGACCAAAGATGTACTGGCACCTGCAGTTGGAACGGGATTGAAGTTTCCAATGCCACCAATGGTTTCTTCCTTTCAGGTTCAGGAAACCATTCAATATCCAGCCTCAACCTTTCCGCTACTGAACGAGGAATCGAAGGTACAGGGACTGGACACATAAGCCTTAATTTTATTAATCTTACAGCTGGAACCAAAGGCATAGAGTTGCGTGACCCCGATAGTACTCTGAATGATGTTTCAGTTGAAATGACTTCTTCGACTTCGACCGCTTTCGATCTTCTCGATGGAGACCACCAATGGACTTCAGTGAGTGCATCGAAAACCTATTCTGCCCAAGACACAACCTCAATCGGTCTTACTGCATGGTATGCAACCATCGAATCAACCTCTTTCTCAACCCTTCATTTCGGTAACGGCATACAGGCAAACCATGCTGAGATTTCAGGCAATTCCTTTTCAGTTCAAGATGGCAAAGGTATCGGAATTCAGTTAGAACGCAGTTCACTCAGTATTGATACATTGAATACACGCGTTTACACTGACGGTGTTGTTCTCGATAAATCTTCACAACTCCATGTATCTGATTGGACCGCAGCAACTCACACTACACCACTCTCCATTAGCACCTTTTCAACCGCTACAATTCGAAACTTCCAACCTCAAAATACCCCAACTGCTTCATCCGACGCTCTTGGCGATGGCACACTCATCTATGGCGGTTCAACAACAGTAAACATTGCAGTATCCTCAGCATCGTATCTTGATGAAACACCAGTAACTTTCACCGACTTAGCAGGGAATCCAGTTGAAGCAACAATCAATGTTCATGGTTTCTCTCTACAAAGCGATGTTAACGGAGGGGCTACACTTCCACTTCTGGGCAGCGGTTCATCAGTTGATGTCACACTTGCAGGCGCCGGTGTACGCGTCATACTGTACGGTTCTGAAACTGGCCAATCGGTTCAAGTTCCAGTTATTCCGCAAGGTGATTGGGTTATTTCAACGGGTCAATTTGTCTTCCTCGGCCCCCGGCCTGACGGATTGCCACACATGATGTCTGGTGACCTTACCGTGTCTACTGGAGCAGGCTTAGAATTGTCTGGAACCTCATTGGTTCTACCTGCTAATGGTAACGCCGAAGTTCAAGGCACAGGGGAATTAACAGGTAGTGACGCATCCCTTATCTCCAACAGTCTTTCTCTAGGTTTTAATTCAGTACTCACACAATCAGATGAAGGCCAAGGAATGACAATCGACTCCAACCTTACATGGGTTTGCCAAACAACACGCAGTGTTTCAAACATCGATATTCTTGGTTCTTTACTACTCCAGCCAGGCTGTTCAATTGAGATGCTTGAAGGAAGCGTTGGAGGTGCAGTTACAGCCCTCACCGGTGCTGAATTGACGATTTTATCATCACTTCAACTCACTGTTCTCGATAAAGGCGAACCTGTTACAGGTGCATTGATCTCCATCGATGGAGCGGTGACTTCAACCGACGTTAACGGGGAAGTTTCTACCACAGCAACCGCACGATACGTCGACGATGATTCTCAAACAGTCGGAGGCATCAAAAATATCAATCTTCAAATTGGTTCATTCATGGACTTCGTCACCTGGGATTCATCGACTTCGTTTGAACACATGTTCATGGCTTCAACAGTCACACCAGGCTCTCTTTCCAACTGGCTGATTCTTGAAGCTCAGTGGAGTCCATATTTCCTTGACGGCGATCTATCAGTTGAAGCATTAGGGACGCTTACAATCGATGATGGAGTGTCTTTGCGTATTTCCGAGGGAAGTCAAATCAGTGTTGATGGTCGCATTGATGCAGGAGCCGCAACTCTTTCTTCAACAGGTTCAGGTTCTCGATGGGGTGGCTTTGTCATGGGTGGCGCCAGCTCAACCCTCGATTTGTCATTGACCAACATCGTTGAAGCCTCACCGGCTTTAACAGTCGAAAGTCAAGGGACATTCATTGGTGATGGAATTACCATGGCTCGTTCTTCAGGTGCTGACCCTTTGATTGTTATCAACAGCAACAGTAATGCGAATATTACGCTCAAAAACTCACACATGTATGATGCAGGCAACGGATGTATCAAGGCATTCCCATCGTCGAGTCGTTTGACACTCTCTGGAGTCACACTCGAATCATGCAATGGCATTGGCGTTTGGGCTCGCCAAATATCACTTCATTTTGACACGGTTATTGTTGGAGATGATGTATCAACTGGATTTGATTTTACTGCTGTAACCGGATCGTTGTCCAACATTGATGCGACTTTGTTCAATGGTAGTGGCAACATCCTTGCATTCGATTCAATCGATGCAGACTTTACGGTTACTCAGTTGAATGGAACTGTTGGAGCAGGTGCTGGAATTACCGGTTCAAACAGTCGTGGCATCCAGATGAGTCATATCCAACTTACAGGTTCACCCGGACTTGATTTTGATAACTCGGCAGGAATGTTACACGATGTTATACTGAACGGTCTTGGTTCAGGAACCGCATTCATAAGCCATCATGGACGTTCTTCTGGCTCTCTGGTCGTCGAAGATATGATTGCCTTCTCGTATTCAGTAGGTATCGATTTACACGGTGATGAAGGCGATGGCGCCATTGCCCCATTGATTCTCCGCAACCCCGACATCACCGCTTCTACCGTACTTGCATCGGAGAACTATCCTGCTCGAATCGAAGGCGGCGAAATGTATGGGGTCATTTCTGCTTCGGGAATGATTCTTATCGACCTCATCGATACTTCCACCGATGACCCTTCGATGTATGATGGTGCGGAATTACGAACCTGGAAGACATTTACGCTCAATGCTAAACTGAATGGGGCACTTCATAATGTTGAATTCTCAATACACACGGTCGGGCTTGAGCCAGTCTTTTCAACATCAGTGTTTGGTAATTCACCGCTTGTAGAGATCCCAGTATCATATGCAGGGAACCAGACAAGTTCTGCCCTCACGTCGTTCACTGTGACTACACAAGCCAGTGGTTTACCGGATACCGTTCACATCACACCTTACTCTGAGACAACCGTTTCTCTGATCGAAATTACATTACTCACAAACAATCCGCCTACTGTTGAAATTGTTAAACCATATTCTGGAGAGCGGATTATGGAGTCAGTTCACCTTCTCGCAGCAGCAGAATTTTCAGATGACTTAGATGATGCACAGAACTTAACTTTGGTATGGATAATTACCGATTCTAATAGCGTTGAAGTCATGCGTGGACCAAATGAGCCACAATACAATATTACGGATTTACAATACGGACTGTATGTACTTGAATTACGGGTGACTGATACCCTTGGTGCAATTTCCAGTGATGCAGTTGATTTTGAAGTCACAGAACTCGACAGTGATGGAGATTGGACCAATACCTGTATTTTCACTTTAAACACAAGCGTGTGGTTTGATAAAACAAACGGCTATTCATGCGGACCCGACAGTGAAGATACCGACGATGATAACGACGGCCACCCCGACACCCGAGATGCATGGCCTGTTGACCCATGCGCATGGCAAGATACCGATAATGACGGCCTACCAAACAATGTCAATTGCCCTGAAGGGAAAACCACCTATCTTGTCGCAGACCCGGACGATGATAATGACGGCATTCTCGACGTATTAGAAGGTACAACATCAACCGAAAGTGGTGATTTCTCTACGGGCACGCTCTTGCTTATTGTTCTCCTTCTTGCAGGTCTTGGCCTCTTCATGGCAAGAGTGAAGCGCGGTGGTGGAGAACTTGGCCCGATTGACGAAAAACATCTTTGAGGCGTGCGTATGGCTGAGGATTTGCTCTTATCTGCAAACGTGGTAGCGGCGAGCGCAGTTTTGATTCTCGGCCTTATCGTGGCTTGGGATGCCTTTTGGCTGACACGGCAAAGAAGCGACATACCTCAATTGGGTGAATTGAAAAATGGAGGTTTTGCTTGGCAGAGTGAAGGGCCCCATGAAGTCATTCGGCAATGGGGAAATCTTGCATCTATGGCAGCTATGATCGCCCTTCCATGGGCGCTTATCAGCGCATCAAACACCAGTTATTGGTACGGTATAGCCTGGGGCGCACTTTTATCACTCCATATTATTTCATTACTCATTCCTAAGCGTTACGCCATCACCCGTACTCACCTTTTTGCTGATGGTCAGCGGTATGACTGGAATCGACTGCGACTTGCCCGACGTCAACCAGCCCGTCGAATAATGCTGCTTCGAAAAGGCTGGGGTATTTTCGGGCCTCTGCCATTGGGTGGCGCTCAAAATGACTTGTCAGTAGCCCGTTCACGCATTCTTTTAGCGCTTGATACTGAGGGCGAGTGGCCCCAAAAAAATCAGAAGAAAACGGAAGAAGAGTAAGCGTTATTCTCAATAGTCGTCTTGCTTTGGGCGGGATATGGAATGGACACGAAGCGGCGACGATGTATTTTTGCGACTTGACCCGGGTGAAGAAATTCACGCCTCAATACGAGCTCTTGCTGATGAAGCAGGCATTGATGCTGCAGCCATCACCAGTGGCATTGGGCGAACTCGAATGAATGTGCACGGATTTATGGACGAATCTCACAAGTACCAGCAATGGTCACTCGATGAAGCGAGTGAATTGGTAAACATGCAAGGCAATTTAGCACGCCATGAAGACGGGAGTGCATTCACCCACATTCACGCAACATTCACAGCAAACGACAACACTGTTCACGCTGGACATTTGTTTGAAGCAACCGTGCACGTTGTTGCTGAAATACATCTGAGAGTCCTCTCCCAAGCCATTATGACGCGTTGTCCAATGGCGAACAGTGATTTTGTGGCTCTTCGTTTCAGTTGACCGTTAAGGGAGCCTTAAGAAGTCTCGATGCCCTCGTTCTATTATGGCGCAGACCGGCCCTTCTCCAACAGATGAGCCGGCGCGAATAGCGTGGCTTGCTGAACAGATTGGCTACCATTCCCACCTCTACTACAACCTCGCAGAACCTGAAATTTCAGACACTGCCTTCGACCGATTATGGGATGAACTGCACTCACTTTCACCCGAACATCCTCAACTCAATCGCGTTGGAGCAGACATCGATCCTGGCTCAGAAAAAGTCGAACATATGTTTCCGATGCGCAGTCTTGACAAGGCAACGTCCGATGAAGAAATACATCATTTTGTACATGAGACTGCATTGGGGGCAACTCGTTTTCTTTCTCAACCAAAACTCGATGGCTCTGCTCTATCATTGGAGTATCGGAAAGGTCGTTTAGTTCGAGCAGCAACTCGAGGAAGCGGAGAGAGGGGGGAAGATGTTACTCGAAATGCACGTAAAGTTGGAAACGTCCCTGAGCGATTGAATGTCGATGTTGATGTTCATGTTCGCGGTGAAGTGGTTATGGAACGAGAGGTTTTTGACACGAAGTACAGCGAAATCTCCCCAAACCCGCGAAACCTTGCAGCAGGGGCTCTTCGTCAAAAGCGAGCCGAAGGGAAAGCAAAGCCCAACGACTTAGTTTTTCAAGCATATGATGCCAAATTCCCAGCTTCAACTGACCGCCATCCAGATGCAATTGAGCCACCAAGCAAAGAATTCGACTCCGATATCCTTGATTGGTTAAGTGAAGTTGCTGGTATTTGTCCAGCGCCTTGGAAAATCCATCACGCCTCGACATCTTCTGAAGTAACTCAATTGATGAATCAAACAACTGAACACTGGGCGAATATCCGGGACCAACACCCGTTCGAAATTGATGGCGTGGTGTTCAAAGTTGACTCACTGACCACTCGTGACCTGCTTGGTATGACGGCCCATCATCCTCGATGGGCATTGGCATGGAAGTTCCCCCCAGAAGAGGCGACATCGGTGATCCTCGAAGTTAATTGGCAAACAGGCCGAACAGGCGTGGTCACACCGGTCGCCCGTATCGCCCCTCAAACGGTTGGGGGTGTGACCGTCGAACATACCACATTGCACAACGTCGGCGAAGTGGAACGCCTCGGTCTGCAACTTGGAGACAAAGTCCTCATCGTACGTCGTGGCGATGTGATCCCCAAAATCGAATCTGGATTGGGCCCGAGTAAACCAGAAGACCTCGCCAATCGACACCATGCCGACGGAACGCCATTCGATGAAGAATTACCTCTCGATACAACCATCAGAATCCCTCCTCATTGCCCTGCCTGTGAAGGAGATTTGGAAACGGATGGTGCATTTTTACGATGTACAGACCTCATGTGCGACGCGCGAACGAGTCGTTCGATTCTCTATTGGTGCAGGGCACTCGAAATGGACGGTATTGGTGAAAAACTCGTCGAACAATTACTTGAACAAGACCATATCAAGAATATCCCTGATTTGTTTCGCCTTCAGCAAGCAGAACTTGAAAACATGGATCGAATGGGTGAAAAGTCAGCCCTCAATGTCTTGAATGAACTCCACAAAGTGAAGGAACTCCCACTCGGAAAATTCTTGCATGCGCTCGGTCTTCCGGGAATTGGACCGGAACTGGCAACATCGGTTGCACAACACTCTGGTAATTTCACGTCACTTTTACAATGGGTCGAGGATGCTTTTGCGACCGAAGTAGATGCAAACTTCGGGCCACTTCTTGACGAGAAAGACAAACCCTATTCTGAAAACCAAGCCATTCGTTCATTATGTAATGTTGAAGGTATTGGGAGCAAGGTAGCCCTCCAAGTTCGAGATGGACTTTCAAAGAGAAAAGAAATGTTGCTTGACCTTTCCACCCTCATTACTCTTCTTGATGAACCAAAAGCAGCATCAGGCGGTCCACTTGATGGAATGACCTTTTGCCTAACAGGTACACTTCAAAAGCCACGTAAAGAGGTTCAATTAGCCATTAAAGCCGCAGGCGGGAAGGTTGTAGGTAGCGTTTCTTCACAACTCAGTGTAGTACTTGCAGGTGAAAAAGCAGGCTCGAAATTAGCAAAAGCAGCATCCCTTGGCGTACAAGTTTGGTCAGAGCAACAACTCGAAGCAGCAATTGGTCAGGCCACGGCCTCTGTAAACGCCACATCGGTAGAAAAAGGGGTAGAAAAGAATTCCAAAACCGAAAAGAAAGAGAACAAGCAACCGTCTCTTTTTGATTTCAAATGAGAACTCTTCGATTTGTCTAAAACCCCCTCTCTTTCGTTTACTGAATCATTCTACGGCACGAACACGAACAGTATTGTTGACTTTCGGAATTCGTGAATACTTCAATGAAATCAGAGATTAAACGTTCACTTGAGCAACCTTTGATAACCACTTGTGCAGTGGTGTAAGCATGAATCGAAAATCACTTGTCATGGTTTTGGTTCTTCTCGTCTTACTTGGCTCTTCACCTCTGACTCAGGGAAGTTCGAGTGGAAAATACAACCAAAGCAGTGGTTGTACTTGCCATACACAATCTGGTTCCACAACCGCGAATGTAACCCTGTCTGGACTCCCCAGCCAATACACTGCGGGAGCCTCATCAACGCTAACCATAACCTTGAGTAACGGAATCAGTGGTTCAACCGGTGGCTTCAGTCTTGAAGCCGATAAGGGCACTCTTTCCACAGGAACTGGAACCGGAGTCAAAGTAAACGCCGCTCAAGACAGTGCAACGCATACAAGTTCAGGAAACACCCAACGGTCTTGGACGGTTGATTGGACTGCACCACCATCGGGATCGGGTAGCGCGACTCTTTCTGTTGCAGGTTTGACTGCAAATAACATGAATGGAAACTCTGGAGACCGATGGGCTACAGCCTCCTATCAAATTTTAGAAGCGGGTGCAGTTGCAAATGCCGCCCCGAGTGTTTCAAATGTCATACTGGGTCCAAATGGAGCAACTACATCCTCTCCTTTAACGCTCAACTATATCTATTCGGATTCAGAGAACGATTCTGAATCGGGTACACAAATTCAATGGTATAAGGACGGTGTAGAACAAATCGGCATCCAAGGATTGATCATTCCAGCATCTGCAACCTCCAAGGGCGAAGAATGGAATGCAACCGTTACACCCTCCGATGGCTCAGATTTTGGCGTTCCACAAACAAGCACTACACTGGTGATTACGAATGCTTTGCCCTCCTTGACTTCACCTTCGATTCAACCGTCAAACCCAACCTCAGACGATGCCTTATCCTTCAGCAGCATCTTTTCAGATGATGACGGTGACACCGTTCATTTTGACGTTCATTGGTTTCTTGATGGAGTACTTGTTTCAGAATTGAAGGACATGGAAACACTTCCTTCCTTTGCAACACGTGGTGGTGAATCATGGACCGTTAATGTACGTGCAAATGACAGTGAAGGAACATCGCAGTGGAAATCTTCTCTCGCAGTTCTAATAGGGGCTGGACAAACCAACACCGCTCCTGTAGCAACAGCCGTTGAATTGAGTCCCACAACAGCGTACACAATCAACGATCTTTCAGTCAATTATACTTTTACTGATCTCGACGGAGATATTGAAATTGATACAGAAGTTGATTGGTTCTTGAACAATGTCTCGTTTCCCTTTGCTGAAAACAGCATGACCTTACCCTCGAGCTTTACCGAAAAGGGTCAATATTGGGTTGCCAAAGTCCGCGTCAATGATGGCGTCACATGGTCCGCCTGGTCTTCAAGCAACACACTTGAAATTCAAAACACCGCCCCAGTTACAGAATCTCTTTCACTGAACCATATAGAGGCAAAGACTACAGATTCCATAACGGTTGAATTCACTCTTTCCGACATCGATGGAGATGAAGAATCCGATTCAGAGATTACTTGGTGGAAAAATGATGTTCAAGAATCATCTCTTACAGGGCAAACAACTCTCCCTTCTGAATCAACTTTGAAAGGCGAAATATGGACGGTAATTGTGAAAGCAGGTGATGGCACAGATACCAGTTCATCATCGCTTTCTGCAAACGTGACAATTCTCAACAGTGCTCCAACTGCAAGTTTGTCCCTTTCTTCGAACGTAACAGCACTTGGTCCACTGAACCTTGTCATAACGACCGATGATGTTGATGGTGACGATGTGGAAACAGAAATCATGTGGTACCGTAATGGATTCCTCGAAGGCTCACTCACCGGTGAATTGAGCGTCCCAACCCCTTTACTTGGTCCAGGTCAAACTTGGGCAGTACATGTCATACCTACAGATAATGCCTCTACATCTGGGGCCACCGTTATCGAATCTCTTCTTATTCTCAACATCAAACCTGTTGCCAGCATCGAAGTTCAAACTGAGGTGATTTGGATTGGAGAATCAACGACACTTTCCGCTTCTCTTTCAAGTGATAGAGATGGCCAGATTGTAAGCGCTGCATGGACATGGGCCGATGCCGAAGGTAATGTTGGGTCTGCTTCTGGTTTTGAAATTCAAATAATTACCCTTTCAGATACGATTGCTACACTCACTGTCATCGATGACATGGGCGCAATTGCTACTGCAGATGTACAATTGTTTACAGTTCAAGGACCAATGGTTACCGATTTTAATGCTGAAGCAAAAGGTAAATCGGTTGTATTAGAATGGACTTGGACCGGACCAAATGCCACCTTCAATATTCTACGAAATGGGATCTCAGTTGGGACAACAACTTCACCGTCATTCACCGACATGCCTTTGTTTGCCGGGGAGGTATCATACACTATTCAACCGCAAATTAGCGATGTATCGTTGATCGCAGGAACCTCAGATGCTGAATCAATCGTACTCGAGCCCGCCACCATAGAAGTGCCGGGTCCTTCATCCATTGGAGGTCTTATTTCTGGAGTGTTTTTCTTATTGGCTGGATTCTGCGTCACTGGCTTTGTTTTGATGGGACGGAGGGATTGAATTGAAGATGAAAAATAGAATTCACACTACGTTTGTTCTTTTACTGCTTTTACTTTGTTCAGCGTTTGGAGCTGCTGAGCCAGGGGGTAATGGCGATTCAATTCAGAACATGCAATGTGGAGGCGCCTGCCATGGAGATGCATCAATCAATGAAACTTCAGGGGCACTTCTTTCTCTTTCCTCTCCAGCCACCATTTATCTTGGAATTCCGACCACACTTACACTGACTGCAACGAATCTTGAAACGAGCAATTCGGGCCTCGTTGGTTTGTTTTTGTTAACCGATATGACTGGACATTCCGATACGCCGCAAGATGCAGGCTGGGAAATCCTCTCAGACGTGAATGGTGGGGCAATGAATTACAACGAACAAACTCTTGATTCGGGACAAAACCAAACCAGTATTTCGTGGGTTCTTCGTGCATCGGCACTTGGGACAACCACTTTCTACGCAGCAATTCATCATGGAGGGGGATATTCAGCTCCTTTCTTTGGAACGACTGCTACCGGTTTTGAAGTGACAGTACAACCAGTTCCAGAAGATTTACCAAGGCTTGCTGCTGACTTCACGCCCCCTACATTTCGAGCACTCGATACCCCTACTGAATTAAACATCCAAACACAATTCACTAACGCGGTGCAATTTGAATGGAAATCCGAAGACGGCCTTCTCTCCTCTTCACCTGTCAACACTACGGGGAATAACAGTTGGACAATATCTCTCCCAGCAGCCCTACAGCCCACGACAATTCAATGGCGCGTTATTCTCGAAGGTGAAGGGCCTGAACAAACAACACCATGGTTCACCCTTGCTTCTGAAGAAGGAAGTTGGGAAGTTTCAGAAAATGCAGTCTACCTCCAAGCCATTGCCCTTCTTTTCATGACTGCTGGAATTGTAATTGCGCTCCAAACGCGAATCACCATGGGCGCGAACGGTAACGATGAACCAGGTAAGAAATACGATGCAGGTGACCACATATGATTTCCCCGGGAACGTTTCACGTCGTGACAACAGAACTTGTAGTCGGAGCCTTTTCGGTGGCAGGATTGAGTTTTACATTATGTATTCTTACACATCTTGGTATCTTGAAACGACCATTATGGGCGACAATGTTCGATCATATCGCCCATTTCACTCTTGCGTTCGGACTTGCCGCTACGCCATTTGCCATTTTGAGTGGGCTTTCTTCAGCACCTGGAGAGGGATTGAATAGTCCAATTTTAGTCAACAAAATGTTTCTCTCGATGACAGGGTTTGGATTTGCACTTGGATGCCTCCTATCCCGTTGGCGTCTTGGAAACAAAGTATGGTCGTCGACGAAGTCTCTCCTTCTTCACGGTTCATCTGGCCTCGCAGCAGTCGGTTCAATGCTGTTGACAGCTTCAGCAGGAGGCACTTTTGCCCGAGGTGAATCTCTTCTCGATATGTTTCATTTGCCTTACGAGGAAGTACTCTTGTTCCCTGTATTGATAAGCGCAATTGGGCTCCTGCTCGGAGCTACCATGCTCGTATTGAGTTGGAAACGAATGAATCCTTCTTCATCCGTACATTGAATTGTTGGTTGGTGTAGCAGTATTTGTTTCTGCGCCTTCCATCATCGATTTGATTTGACTCTCAAGTAATTCGGCTTCTTCAAGGAGAGGTTGGTGAGGTAGGTCGATGGTTGGAAGCAGCTTGTTGAGTGTTTCAATAAGTGTTGCAGCAGCACGTGCATCTGGCCAGCGTGGATCTGCTTCAACCATGATTGACATCAAATCGAGTCCACGTCGTCGGGCTTCACTCAAAATGGCGGCGTTGATACCCTTGATAACGCCTTGATTCAGCAATGTGATGTCCATAGAAGTCAGCATGTCTCTTACTTTTTGGTTTGCACCAATTCCGACAACATCGATTCCTTCAGTATCTTCGTATTCAACCGTTGGTTCAGCACCGTTGAGGTTTCCTTTCATGCCTTCTTTAGCAAAGGCATCGATGACGACTCCATGAACGATTTTGTTCTCTTTTGACCATTCAAACATAGCCCAGACAATGTCATTGACCAAAGGTTCAGGAATGACGAGTTCACTCATCAAAAGAATCACTTGATCGCATCCTTCGATGGCACATTCAGGTTTGCCAGCATAGGCGCGAATAACAGGCAATGGTTCACCATCTTGGACCAATGTAATTACCGGAAGACGAGGGTCGATAACAGCGCCAACGAATTGTAAATCTAAATGGTCAATTAAAAAATGGGCAACGACACTTGAGACCATGCCGATGCTTGGAAAACATGCGACAACCATTGCATTCTCAGTTTCAATTTTGGTATTGAGTCGGACACTTGGGCGTTCCATGTTGGTGTGCTGTTGCTCTTAGGTTTCAACACTTTGCATCTCTCGTAATCATCGGTGGATTGATGTTTGTTGGAGTCAAGCGAGCGTTATGGCGGAGCAATCACCCTCAGAACCGCGCCCTCATATGCTCTCACCATCTGCTTGGAATCGTTACGAAACCTGCCCGCGTATGTATTGGTTAAGCCGCCAAGGTTTACCGCGTAAAGCAGGCATGGCCGCATCGCTTGGAACAGCAGTTCACGCCTCGGTCGAAGATTTACTTCTTCACGACATTTCACACATTGCTGATGCTGAAAGCGGATGGCTTCCTGAGCATGCAGAACGCGTTCTCAAAGTACGTTGGGAAGAAGAAAAAGCCATTTTCAATGCCACACCTCGTCGGCCTCAATGGAAAGAAGACAAGTGGAAAGATGCGATACGAAATCAACGAGGTGCAGTGATGATGTTGCTCGACCACGTCGGTGTTCGCAGCCTAGAACAAGATCGTATAACAGGAGCTCTATGGCGTCGCATTCAGAAACTTGCAATTGCAGTTGAAGGAGAACTAAAAACCGCAGATGGACGCCTCATGGGACGCCTCGATTTACTCATGGGCGACATCAACGATGCAGGCGAATTGGTTGGATGGTTGGTTGCTGACCTCAAAACGGGCAGAACACCAGAAACCGAATTGAAGGTCGATGTCAATCGTCAACTGCGCATGTATCGAGACATACTTCTCGCCAATAATCCAAATGCTCCAACAGTGCGAACCGAAGGGTGGTACACGCAGAACGCCTCGAAATGGGCTGCACACGGCGAGAGTGTACTCGAAGATGCGTATGCTGCTTGGCAGGCAACAGTCCCTACACCCCTTCCAATGGAACCGACCATCGGTGAATCCTCGTGCGGAGGATTCTGTGACTGGAAAGCATGGTGCCCGCATTGGTGGAATTGGAGAAAGGATAACGGCACACTTCACAAGAGTGATTTTTCTGATGCAGTCGTTCTTCTCCAAGATTATGATGCGAACACCGGCTCAGCTGTTCTCGAACTTTGTGAGCCTGCTGATGCCAATGGTAGAGCGTTACCAACAGGGGTGCGCCAGTCTGCACGCTTTGACAATCGCGGCAAAGAGGCACTCGATGAAGTACTGGCAACCGGCCATCAAGGACCTCTTTATCTAGGCTCGATCATGACTCAAGCAAGGGCGTGGAGAATTGGGCATTGGTGTGATGTTTTACCGTGGAATCCACTTCCAGATGGTGTAGAGTTCCATAGAGCATGAAAGAGAAATTCATCATTAAGATTCCAATTACTCAGATTTTAACAAAACAGATGTTCATAAGGCGTTCCACTAAATCCGTACTATGAAGTACTCACTCTCTCTCGCAACTCTTGTTTTTCTTTTGGTGCTTAGTGCAGCAACAGGAGCAGTACTCACCAACATCGCTACTTCTAATTCTTCAACGACTGGAACCTTTTCTATCGAGGCGCCTATCGTTTACGGCATCAATGAATACACGGTAGTGGAAATTGATGAAGGAGATAACGATGAAGAAGAGGTCATCACTGAACGTCTTCACGAATTCAAGTTTGAAGCGAACAACGCCGATGGTGTAGTGACTTGGGATTTCGGAGATGGAACTACCGCCATCGGGACAATGGTAAATCACAGCTATGCTGAACCAGACTTTTACACCGTTACTGCCACTTCAGTCTCTCTTGAATCCATTGAAGTTTCAACAGTTGAAATCATTGTGGACCTCGTGGGTACTGTAGAATCGGATAACATGGAGTGCGTTTGCACACCTACAGCAAAATCGACAGTCATCGACCTTCGCCCTTCAACAGGCATCGTTTCTTTCGAGGGTGTTGTGACTGTAGCACATGATGGGAGCAGCGAATCTTGCTCTCTTCGCAATCCGTTACAAGAATGCCATGTTCGTGTTTTCCTTGAGCGCACGGTCGATGGTTCAGTGATCGAGCAAGAGATGCTTTTCGATGATACATTCCGAACCAATGAACACAGTGTCTCCTTTGAGATGATGGATATGGAAATTGAGATTGGAGAAGGCTTGCAGTTACGTCTTGAGACCGACCAGATTCGTGACTGGCACAAACCCTCCACCTTGTGGAGTATGACAGCACCAGTTTGAGAAAGAGTAAGTTCTCTTGAGGGAGAATGAAAATTGGATTTTTGAACCAGCGAGAAAATTAACCCCTCCCTACATGTGCCGGGAAATTGCTTAAAGTCAAATGAAGTAACGCTATTTCCAATGAACATACCTTTATTGATTTCAGGTTCATTGATTTTGGCGACTGGCGGCTTCTTTCATATTCTTGAAAACCATCGCCCACTTGAAGACATTGACAGAAAGAGGCATTTGAAATTCGACCTCACCGTGATTGTGATTTCTTCGTTAATAGTTGCTGGTTTGACCATCTTATTACTTGACGGCGTTGTAAGAGCATGGTTGACAAATAATGTGCAATTGTTTGAATCCATTACATCCCAACCCCTATGGCTACGGATTACATTGGCATTGGTGATTGGTGATTTTGGATATTACATCGCGCATCGCCTGATGCATACTCCTCCTCTATGGCGGACCCATGTATTCCACCATTCAATTCAGCAGATTTACTGGTTCTCTGGTCTCAGAACATCTGCAATGAATTCCCTCATTATCCGTTTGCCGTATTTGATTGCGATGTGCATGTTCGCCATCCCATTGTCTGTTTTACCCCTCATCGCGGTCTGTTTAGGAGGCGTCAATTTTTGGGTTCATTCCAACCTGAACATTTCTTTGGGTCCATTGAATTATTTGTTCATCACTCCTCCGTTTCATCGAGCTCACCATTCAATGTCGGAGATTGCCATTGATCGCAACTTTGGCAACGTCCTTTCATGTTGGGATTACTTGTTCGGCACAGCTGGGAAACCCTCAGTGGAATTGAATACCTCGGTGAAGGGCTTTGAAATTGAACCTGATCAAATTCTTCGACAACTTGTAGGATTGTGATACTCTTACCGCATAAGATAGCGTTTGCTCATTCGTCCAAGCAGGGGGTA
>CALBIL010000007.1 GCA_937892945.1 uncultured euryarchaeote
GTTTGGCTTGTGAACCAAGTAATGTTGCAAGCGAGGTTGAAAGCACCAGCAGCATGGCTGATGAGGTCTGTCTCGAATTGCTCATAGTCGATGTCAAGAACATTTGGCGGGAACAAAGTACCGTCTTCAAGCGCTCCACACAAACGTAGACCGGTTACGATAGGATTGATTCCAATCTTTGAGAGCATCATACCCATGTCACCTGTGAAAACGTCGCCTTCTTCGAGAATGACTGTGCGCTTTTGAATTTGGACGGAGCCGCCCATGATCTTTGCAGGAATACCCACAGAGTTCAGTTCACCCACGATTGGGCCAGGTGGCATTCCAGTATCCATCTTCTCAACAACAATTTGGTGAGGTGCAACGTCGCCTTCTTTACCAGCACGTCCAGCCTCAGTCTTCTTGAGTTCAGTGAACAACTGGAAAGAGTTCAGGTTTGCAGAGGAAACCAGAGCAGGTTGAATTGCTCCTTCGAACAATTCATCAAGGTTTGAACTGTCATATCCTGCTTGTTCCCATGCAATAGCCATCAAACGCTTCTTGGCAACTTGAATTTTCATGTCGCTGCGAAGGGTTGCGCGCATACCGAGCATAGCTCCAGCAGGAACGCCGTGAATATCGATAACGGCGATGGTGTCTCCGCTTTTGAGGAGGTCAACCAAATCTTGAACGGTATCTTTTTTCCAAGATACGACCTTAGGAATCAATTAATCACCTCGACAGATTGTGCAGGACCCATTGTTGTTTTGATGTAGAGGGAACGGATGTTTCCTACTCCACGCTCGAGTTTAGAAGTCACACGAGTGTAGACTTCCATAACATTGGCACGGATTTCTTCATGCGTTTGGGCAACAGTTCCGCATGAGATTTGGAACGTCATCTTATCTCCAGATTTGATAACAACTGTGGATTGTAGACCTGCTGCAATAATTGCAGGGTCGAGTGTTGGAGGTACTGGACGAGGCATTTTGCCCCGAGGACCAAGAACGACACCGAGGTATCGTCCAATCAGACCCATGTGAGGTACTTCTGAAAGGAAAAAGTCGTATGCATTTGCAAGTTTCTTTGCCTTTCCTTTGTTACCGCCAAGGCCTTCAATTTCTTGAGGGGTAATAACGTGGATTCCAGCAGCCTTTGCTTTTGTTGCCGCTTCTCCAGAAGCGAACATTGCGATCTTGAGTGCTCGGCCACGGCCAGATGGAAGACGGATTTCTTCCTTGATACGATTGTTTGGGTTTTTCAAGTCGACGTCTCGGATTGTGAATGCAATATCCACGGATTCGACAAACTTTCTTTTGGGTGCACTCTCGAGTGCATCCTTAATTGCTTGGTTAATTTTTTCTTCCATTTTTGTTCACCTCAGTGGTCGGCGAGACGCTCAAAGACGCCTCTACCACGGTTCGTGAGTTTTAATTAAAACGCTCGTCCCATTCTCCTTTGTTGATGATTGCGAGGGCATCGTTTGCCCAGTGTCCATCAATCTTGACACGCATCGAAACGCATGTTCCGATGATTTCCTTTGTTTGAGCCTTAAGATCGGCGCCGGTCAGATGACCAAGGCCGTGCTTCTCTTGAGCAACTCCCATTGCTTTCTCGAGTGTTAAATCTTCAACAGCAGCTTCAACGCTACCGTTGCACTTTTCTACACCAAGTGCTTTGATGATAAGTTTAGATGTCCATGGTTTCGGCATTGTTTCAACTCCATTGCTCACTATGTGGGCATTCAGCCGACAAAACACCCCTATATAATCGCGCTGTGCGAAGGGGGTTGAGCGACTGCGCCCGAAAAAATCACTCGATACGCTCCACGACACGAACGTGGTCGCCACGCATATTGAGGGTCATTGGGATAGGTTGCTCGTACAATTCCATGCTCACTTCTTCCTTGGATTCTGCAACACTGAGGACACGAGCCTTTTCGCCTTTGAATGCACCAGTAACGATTTCGACAATACAGCCGACTTCGATTCCAGAGGTAACAGCCTTTGGTTCGAGGTAAGGGAGAATGTCGGCAAGAGGTGCTTCACCTGGAAGAACGGTCTTGGCATTCTTCAGAGGAGTTTGGTTAAGGCCACGGCGAGCGGCTGGGTCTCTTCCACCGGAGCGGCCGATCAACTTCTCGACATGGTGAAGTGCACTTGATTCAATAAACAAGTATCCACGCATTCCTGTAGGGTGGAGAATGGACATGATGTCTGGGAGAAGTGAGGTCAATGAACCGCTTCCGTGAAGTCGGTTGTACATTTCATCTGCAACACGTTGTTCAGAACCAATCGCTGTCTTAACGATGTAAAGGAAAGAACCTACTGAGCCATACATCTCACCAAAGAGTTTGGAATTGTTTTCCATCTCGAGGTTTGAAAAGATGCAGTTGTAGTTTTGGAGCGTTCCTGGGTCGATCCATTCCGATTCAACATAGCGGCCTGTTGGAGCGACTTCATCGGTGCTTGAAACAACCAAGACTGGAACGACGTCAACAAGAGAACGGCCCATGTCAACACCACGCTCAGGACCTGAGTCTTGATAGTGGAGGGATTCGACTGGGATTCCAGTGGATTCTGAAACTCGGGCGAGGACTTCTTCAGATGTGTCACCGATACCCCATACGCCATCCCACAAAGCTGGGAAGTCGCCATCGGATTTGCTGCGGCGCAACAAAAGGAGTTTTTCTTCAAATCGAACATATGCTACAAATGCTTCACTCATTTCATTCATCTCCTGTATTCGCTCAGTTTCCGATGTTCAGCACATCGAAAAGCCAAGGAAAGAAATTGTCCATCATGACAAGCATGACGAAACCGATTGCTCCAAGAACAAATAATCCAATTCCGCAGATAATGGAGGTTTGTTTGAATTCTTGAGCGGTTGGCTTACGAGCCATGCGAATGATACGAGCCCAAGAACCTCGTGAGATACGACGGAATTGAGACTCAATCCAGTCTTGACGGTCCTGAACTTTATCTTCAAACGAACGGTTTTCTGTAGCATCACCAGACATGGTACGACCTCGGGCCTTCAACGCCACCTACCCTCCCAATATAACCACTCCGTCGCGAATCGTGGCGTTATCACTTCTACTTTTTCACGATTCGGGGTTGCGAGGGTTGATGTGGGAGTGGCCGGGAAGGGCATTCAATGGCGCAGCAAGACCCCTATTCTGTTTTGGGCGTCGTCCGTAATGCAAGCGATGGTGAAATCAAGCGGGCGTTTCGGAAAAAGGCCCGCCAATTCCATCCCGACCGCAATCCCAATGATGCCTCTGCTGAATCAAAATTCAAGGAAGTACAGGCAGCCTACGAATCCATTGCTACTGCAAAAGACCGCAGTGAATACGAACAGCAACAGCGTATGTCTTCAATGCGTGGCGGTGGTGCTTCTTTTGGGGGCGGAGGAATGGATGATATCTTTGGCCAGATGTTCGGCGCCGGGGGTCGGCCACGTGGAGGAAGCCCCTTCGGCGGAACGGGCCAATCTCAACAGCGGCGTCAACGACCGAAAGGATCCGACATCGGAGTGAGCCTTGAACTCACGACCGAAGAGGCTGAAAACGGAGGATTGTTTTCGTTCACATTCAAACGGCTCAAACCGAGTGCCAGCGGAACTATGGAGGCGACAACAACAACGTTGAGAACAACGGTCAAAGCTGGAGTTAAGCACGGCACAACAACTCGTATGAAAGGGCAAGGGCATGACCATCCCGAGGGTGATGCTGGCGATGTCATGTTGACGATTCGAATCCAATTTGGCGAAGGACGCTTTTGGGATGGAGATGTTTTGGTTCAAGAAGTCCCAACTCCCTTCAGCACATTGATGCTTGGAGGGAAAGTGAAAGTGGTATTGCCTTCTCAAAAGAAAATCATGCTCACCGTCGCCCCTGAAACATTGGTCGGTGACCGTTTACGTATCGCAGGCGCAGGCTACGATGGTGGAGGATTAGAACTCGAGTTTGTTCTTCCCGATTACGATGAATTGTCAAAAAAACAAAAAAAGGCTCTCGAGGCGTTGAAAGATGCTGGATTGTAGGTGAATCTATGGGTCGCCGAGGCAAACAACACAACCGCGGTTCAAAGCACCTGTCGAAAGGACCGCAACTCTCCGATGATGAACGGCTTTGGAAGCGACTCTCCAGTCATTTTAGTCACGACCTGAGTCTTTGGGAGGTTGAATGGAGTGGGGAGGCTCTTGCAAACTTGCTGATCGAACGAGAAAACCTCAGTCGTGATTTTGCTGGTGATGGCAAAGCTGAACGCGCCTTCCGAAGTAAAATCGATGCGACATTAGCACAGGCCCGCTCAAAGAATGAACATTTTATTGAAGTCGAAAACAAATGTGTTCGTATCCGTTCACCAAATGAAACTGAGCAGATTAAATCCTCTGTATTAGATTGGCAAGCATTCACCACCGTACATGCCTCTAAAGGCTCGACTGGATTGATAGGCCGTCCTGCTTTGAACACGGAGAACGCACATCTCAACGATTCAATGAGTCAAAGTGATATTGAGCGATATACGATGTTAGAGGATGTGTGGTTGGCTCATCTTGGTGGCGAAGATTACCCCGATTCGTTTTCACTCATGCCTAACGAAGTTGTCCGTTCATGGGGGAAGTTTGACTTGGTCAGTGAAGCCAGATTCATTGCGAATCGACGCTCAGGATTACGGTTCCGAGATGCCGAGCCGAGTATGGCTTTGTTACTGGTTCAATCCGGACGACTCAATGCTCGAAGCCTGCTCGATTTACGACTCGAAAATAAACGGAAAGGCGGGTGGAATCCCTTCCCAAGCACCTATGACCAAGCATTGGTTGATGCTGCAGACCGTTTACCTGAACTCGATGGTGACAGAGAAATTTCAACCAAAAGAAAGGATCTGCGTCACCTACCCTTTGTCACCATTGATCCACACGATGCAAAAGATTTCGATGATGCGATATGCCTCATTGAAGAGAATGGTGTTCGGACATTATGGGTCGCTATTGCTGATGTTGCTCACTATGTTCAACCTGATTCGCGCCTCGATGGTGCAGCACGTGCACGTGCCACTTCAGTCTATTTACCACACACAGTTCTCCCAATGCTGCCGCCTCGATTGGCCGATGATTTATGCTCACTTCGAGCAGGTGTCAGCCGGTTAGCGATGGTTGTGGCGATGAACATCAACACCGAGAATGAGATTGACGATTGCACTGCGTACGAAGCGGTGATTCAAGTTGCTGAAAACATGGCGTATGAAGATGCACTCGACAACCCGCAGTTTGATGAAATGTTCAAACTCGCGTCTCATTGGCAGGAAAAAGAAATACGTCTGAACATCCAAAATGCAGAACTACGTCCTCGATTGCACGGCGATGAGAACATTCGGGTTGAAGTCAAATGGCCAAATGCAGCCACGCAAATGATCGAATCGTTCATGGTTGCGACCAATGCTTCAGTTGGCCATTTACTCGGGAAAGTCGGTGCACCATTGCCATGGCGATGCCACACGCCGCCTGATTCTGTTGAAGTCGAAGAGTTGAATGCCAAACTCTCTGCTCTTGGAGTCGATATCGAACTGCCAATGCCGAGTTTCCGAACGCACGGGCAATCCGAAGAGAGTGAACTCACCGACTTGTTGGCCGGTTGGGCTGGCGGTTCAATCGATGTCTCCGGTATGCAATCTCAAGAAACAGAATCAACTGATGAAACTCCTGAATATCTCTCAAGTGTTCTGGATTCTGAAGCACGACAAGATATTCTCGATGCGCTTATGCAAGCTCAAGTGCAAGCATCGGAACTCAAAGGCCCAGTTCGTCGGGTCGTTGACCAGGGCCTCTTTCACTTGATGCAACGCGCCTCCTACAGTGAAGAGAACTTAGGGCACTTTGGACTCAACCTCGATGCTTATGTCCACTTTACAAGTCCGATTCGTCGCTATCCTGATTTGATGACGCACCGTCAGTTAAAAGCCCATTTACGTGGTGAGGAATGGGTGCATTCCCTTGAAGAAACGGCCAAGATTTCGAAGCATTGCAGTGAGCAAGGGCACACAGCGAAACGAATGGAATGGGAACTCGTGGCCAATGCGTACCATCTCCACTTGTTACGTGGTGGGAAAATTGGTGGTGACAGTTCAATCGATTCTACACCTCTTGAACACACCTCTTGGGCTGCACGCATCACTGGCTTGCGAACGCCTTGGGTCTTCTTGGATTTAGCCGATGATGGAGCGATTCATGGACGAATGCACCTGCGGCAAATCGGAGGTAAAACGCAAATGAGCGTCGATGAATTTGGATTGTCAGTCATCCCTGCAGAACCGGATGAGCGCGGTGAGCAAGCCCCGATTGTTCAACTCGGACAACTGTTTCCTTGCCGATTACGTGGCCTCGATGTTTGGGCTGGTTCACTCGATTTGGCTCCACAGTAGTATTGTAGTCAAAACAAAGTGTTTATATTGACTACATAAAACCCAAGAGCATGGCGAGAGTCAAGGCGCATATGTGCGATTGTCAGTGTAAGATGAAACGGCTCTACACGCGTGCAGAAGGCGGGAAAGGTTGGGACCAAATCGGCTGGATGTGCACCTGTGGTTGCGGATGCATCACGATGGACCAAGGGGACTGGAACCTCATGCCTTGTGAAAATGAAGCATGCATTCCCATGGCTGAATAAGGTGGCAGTATGACAGAGGAATCGTTCACACTCAGCATCTCGGGTATGACGTGTGGCGCATGCGTTGCTTCTGTTGAGAAAGTAGCCTCAAAAGTTGAAGGCGTCACGGAAGTTTCAGTGAATTTACCGCTCAATCGCGCCGTAGTTCGCCTTCAGCCCACCGCACAATTCCATTCGGCGAAAATCAAAGTGATCGCTGCGATTGAACGGAGTGGATTTGGTGCAAAGGAATCAAGAGGAAAGCCTGCACTCATTGATGAAGCAAAATCAGATTTACGCAGACAAGGGAAAAAAGTATCGTTGGCCTTAATCTTAGCCTTGCCAACGCTCTACCTCACCATGTTTGCAGATGATATGGGAGGTGTAAATGGCATCAATAAGCGCTTACTTTTGGCCTTCTTCACAACACTCCCGGTCTATCTGTGGTCAGGCCGGGAATTTCATATGAGGGCTTGGAAATCATTACGAAGTGGTACTGCCAACATGGATGTACTCGTTCATTTGGGGACTACAGTAGCGTTTATCTGGTCTTTGTTGATTACCTTCGAGCCATCTTTGCCATTCCTCCCCTCAGTGTTTCATACCGCCACGCATGTGTTTTTTGACGGCGTTGTATTCATCATTGGTTTTGTTTTACTCGGCAATTGGATGGAGGCTGCTGCGAAACTCAAAGCAACCGATGCGATTCATTCGCTGATGGAAATGCAACCGAAACAAGCGAGAGTGGTTACCGATGAATCAAGCGGGTATACAGAGACTCGAGACGTCGAGACGGTCGCCGTTGCCTCACTGATCAAGGTCTTAGTCGGGGAAACGATACCCTTAGACGGCGTTCTCTTTCAATGTAAAGCGAGCATCGATGAATCGATGATGACGGGTGAACCCTATCCAGTTCGAAAAGCCGATGGTGAGAGTGTTTCAGCTGGGACTCTGGTCCTCGATGGCACAATCTTCATTCGAACCACACGACCATCGGAAGATACCTTGCTTGCAAGTATCATCACACTGGTTGAAGAAGCACAAATGGGTAAAGCACCCATCCAGAGACTTGTCGACCGGATTGCTGCAGTATTCGTTCCTGTTGTTGTGGTCATGGCTCTTCTTGCCGCCCTGTTTTGGTGGATGTATCCCGACTCATCTGCGTATAATCCGATGGCGACCAATGCCGAATTAGCAATGATGGTTCTTGTTTCCACTTTGGTTATTGCTTGTCCTTGCGCATTAGGCCTTGCAACGCCAACTGCCCTCATTGTTGGCACCGGTGTTGGCGCAAAGAATGGTTTGCTCATCAAAGGCATTGAAGCATTAGAGAATGCACACAAAACCAACACCTTAGTCGTCGATAAAACTGGAACGCTTACCTCTGGGAAACCAAGAGTGAGCCATATTGAAATGTTTGATTGTGAAGTGAAGGAAATCCTTGGCATTGCTGCGGCTCTTGAGGAAGAATCGACGCACCCATTGGCAACTGCCATTCAGACTTCATGGGCCAATGTATCCTCTTCACGACTCGAGATTAGTGGAATTGAAACCATGCCTGGGCTCGGGATGATTGGGAAATACGGCGAGGCTGTTGTTGCAATTGGAAACGCCGAACTCATGGATGAAGTCGGTGTGGAAATCGATGAAGAAGTCGAAGCTAAACTGGCTTTGTCGGCTGCGAAAGGCGTAACACTTGTGTTGGTCAGTCAAGGCCTACGTCTGCTCGGTTGGATTGAGGCAAAAGACCGTGTTCGAGAATCTTCAGAAAAGGCAATTCGACATGCCAAACAGATGGGGTACGAAGTCATTATGCTCACAGGTGACCGGCAAGAAGCCGCTGATACTTTAGCAGAAAAAATCGGAATTGATACGGTGCTCGCTGGAGTCAAACCTCATGAAAAAGCGCAGCACATCATGCGATTACAAGGTGAAGGCCGGTCGGTGGCTATGGTCGGCGATGGCATCAATGATGCTGCTGCCCTTTCGGCTGCTGATGTCGGTATTGCTATGGGTGCAGGTTCGGATATTGCCCTCGATGCTGCCGATTTTGTCTTGTTACGGAACGATTTGATCGACGCGGTCTCTTCACTGAGCCTGGGCCGAAGTACCATGCGTCGAATTCGGGGAAACCTCGGTTGGGCGTTTGTCTACAATGTAATTGG
>CALBIL010000008.1 GCA_937892945.1 uncultured euryarchaeote
TGCTCGTACCGGGATTTGAACCCGGGTCGAAGGAATGAGAGTCCTTCATGATGGGCCACTACACTATACGAGCGTGGATAGTTTGGCCACCGACACCCCGTATTTAGCCATCACGCATTCAATCATTCATTCATTGTTCGCATTCATGACCTCCATAGGGACTGAATATTCACTTTCAGTTCTAAGTTGAAGTGAAAAAGAGGGTGTTGCGTGACAATGGAATGTTTAGTTTTACCAGAGGGGTGTTTCATCGCTTGATATACTGGTGCCGTGGAGTTTGGTTCATGGACAACAATGCCAGCACCCTTGAAAACCTTAACTTCGCTGAACTTAAACCTTCGACGGAAAAGAATGAACGAGCCACATGGGCTGAAAAATCAACTACACTCTATGCACACCCCAGCGGTAAGCTCCCATCCCGGTTTGCCGCTGTGGGGTGGCAACCTTGGCACCGACCTGGTAGTTCAGGTGCGGCTGTCACCAGTACAACCATTGCACGGCTCACTCGTCGAAGTCAAATCGCAATCCGAGGTGAGGCTTGATGGGAAAGACTCAACGTCTCCGCCAAGAAATCTCAACCTATCTTACAACCGTTGGTGAAGCAAACACGAGCGACATATTGGATCATGTCAATAACCGGTTCCGCTGGGGCGCAACCATGAACCAACTTGGAAATGTTCTTGCCCGAGACCGACGCTTTGTCAAAGTCGGTTTCGATGAAGGAACTGATGTTGGTGGTTTCCGGATGCGTGTCTGCATCTGGTCCATCGCCTCTGCTTAAGGGCAAAGAGATGAAGACCTCCACACTTCACGCAGAAGCATGGCGGCAGATGTTCGAGCCTTCATTGAATTGATGCGACCTAAGAACATGGTCCTCGCAGCAATCACTGTTCCTCTCGGCGCTCTTTTTGGACTGAATGCAACACTCAACTCAGAACAAGCCACCTCCGTATTGGTTCAAATTTTTGCCGTCCTTGCCTTCATGGGTGCTGGAAATGCAATGAACGACATCAAAGATGCTGCAATTGATGTTCAAGCCCATCCGAACCGACCAATACCCTCTCAACGAGTTTCAGTTCAAGCAGCTCAGAAATTTGTTGCCATACTTTGGACGTTTAGCCTTGCAGCCATGGCGTATGGTTCGTTCGAACTTGCACAAAACAATGCATCTTGGTGGCCTTTGACCGCCATATACTTCTGTGCCGTCATTCTGATGGTGACCTATGATTTAGGACCCGAAACAAAGAGCAAGGGCCTGATTGGAAACATTTCCATTTCACTTATGGTCGCTGCAGTCATCCTTTACGGTGCAGCAAGTGTTGATTCGATGTCATGGCTTGTATTCTATGTCGCAGGAGTTGTGTTCTTCACCAATCTTGCCCGAGAGATTGTCAAAGACTGTCAAGATATGTTGGCCGATGAAGGAGAACGCCATACACTCCCCATGAAGATCGGTTTGGAAAATGCAAGAATGGTCTCCTACATCCTCATCATGGCAGGACTGGTTTGCTTGTACATCCCGTATTGGAAAGGGCCTTTTTCCTTCGGACAATTGATTCTTCAAACTCCAGCGATTCTCGTCCTTATCAGTTTGAATGGACCACTCTTCAAAGGTGAAGATGTGCTCGTATCTGCACGAATACGTGTAGCAATGCTTCTCGGATTACTCGGGTTTATTCTGACGATGTACTTGTGAGTCTCACAAACCCATGAACTCGCCCATGGCATCCCAAGCGCCTACATTCACTAAGTAAGCAAGTAATGACATCTGCGCCCACATGCGGTTTTCTGCTTGGTCGAAAGCAATTGATTGTTTGTGGTCCATGACCCAATCTGTGACTTCATCGCCACGATGAGCAGGTAGACAATGCATGAACTTCCAACTGGAATCCATGTTGGAGACTAATTCTTCATTGACTTGGAATCCCTCAAATGATTCGACCTTATCCGTCATGTGTTCTTCACCCATTGAGATGAAGACATCGGTATACACAACATGTGCATCGGTTACCGCTTCGATTGGATCGTTGGTTTCTACGACTTTACTGCCGTTCTTTTCTGCAATGGCTTTGGTTCGCTCAACAACTGCCTCATTTGGCTCGTATCCTTTAGGAATCGCGTAGAAAATGTCAATTCCAAGCATTGCACATGCCAGCATCAAATCATGAAGAACGTTGTTGCCATCACCAACCCAAGCGACTTTGAGGTGATCAAGGTCGTCAAAGTTTTCTAAAATAGTCATCAAATCAGCAGCTGCTTGACATGGGTGATGTTGGTCAGAAAGAGCATTAATGACAGGTACATCGGCATGTTTCGCAAGTTCTGTCACGTCATCATGCGAAAAACATCGATAGGTCATACCGCCTAAGAATCGAGAAAGGACTTGAGATGTGTCGCCAACCGTTTCAGACTTGCCAAGTTGGATATCATTCTTGAGTAAGGTGAGTGGGTATCCACCCAAACGGTTGATTCCAACTTCGAAAGAGACTCGAGTTCGAGTTGACGGCTTTTCATAGATTGAGCCAATGGCAAGGGTGTCGAGTGGGAGGAAATTGAGAGCAACTTCATCGCCTTGCTTCCAAAGACGCTTGAATTCAATGGCCCATTTCAAAATCTTTTCGAAGTCTTCTTCAACATCATCAATTGCAAGTAAGTGTTCTGCCATACACCTTTCCATGGAAAGACGGCTTCTAAGTGTTATGAAGCACAGGATTGACAATCAATTCTTCTCATGCTCGATGTCGCTCGCAAATCCATCACGGGCATCGCTCATACCGCCAAACAAGGCTTGAGCAAAGGTAAGGATGTCTGCAAGTCCTTCTTCAAGTTCCGAAGAAAGAGGCGTTAATCCTGGTGCTTGTGCGAATTCTTGCATTAAACGTAATTGGCTAATTGCAAACTCTGTCCGCTGTCCACCTGCTTCATCATACAGTGCTAATTCAAGAATTTCAAGCCGCTCCGACCATTCAAGAATCTTTTCTAATTCTTCAGGTTCAAGAAGGTCTGACTTCGAGAGGAAATTCTTCGTTGGAAGGCCAAGTCGGAATTCGACGATACTCGAAAGAAGCATTTGAGAGACGAACCCGGAAGGTGAGCGTGAAAGCATTGGGTCAAACAAGTAAATGATGGCTGACTGTTCTCGACCAATAACATCGATGAGGTGATTACTTGCTTCACGGAATGCGAACAATTCAACTTGTCCTGGTGTGTCAACAATCATGATTTCTCCCGAAAGAGCATGGAGCTGAGCCGCAACATCGCCGGCTTGTGCAGCCAAAAGGTCCGCTGCTAAGATTTGAGCACCGTTTGGGCCAAGGTCATATTGAGACATAACTTCAGTCAATGAAATCAAATCACGGACATCGAATTCTGCGTCGTAATGAACACGTTCGGCTCCTGGATCAAGGTTAACAGCGATGGCATCTGTTTCCAAAAACCGTGACCATCGTTGGAATGAAGTGACCAAAGAAGACTTTCCTGCACCTGCAGTTCCAACAACAAAGAGCACAGGGGGTGTGCCACTATCCATTCCGACCATACACACTCCTCCGAACCACCCTACATCAATATGATGGAGAAACAAGTGGTTCGTTGAGTAACCCGCTGTTTTTTGAAAACTAAAGGGGAGAACGGTTATGTGCTCAATGAGTATGGAGGTGTTGCCGCTTATGCGGTGAACATGGAGGAATTGATTATGACCGAAGAAAAACCACCTATGCCACCAGGATTGCCACCTATGCCGCCAATGCCACCTGCACCGCCAGGTGTGGACGCTCCCGCAATGCCACCAATGCCTCCAATGGATGCACCGCCGGCACCACCTGGTATGCCTGCAATGCCACCAATGCCACCAATGCCTGAGATGG
>CALBIL010000009.1 GCA_937892945.1 uncultured euryarchaeote
ACGAGAAGTCATAGGTGATTCCATGGGCCGAAAGGAAGACAATATTAACAAAGCAGTAGAAGTCATGCATATTTTACCTCAGATTCGTAATCTATGTATCGCAGCACACATTGACCACGGAAAGACAACCCTTTCTGACAACCTCATTGCAGGTGCAGGAATGATGTCCAATGAACTTGCCGGATCCGCTCGTGTTCTCGATTTCGATGACCAAGAATCAGCACGTGGTATTACCATCAACGCTGCTTCAGCCTCTATGGTTCACGCTGTTGACGGAACTGATTACCTCATCAACCTCATTGACACTCCAGGTCACGTTGACTTTGGTGGTGACGTGACTCGTGCTATGCGTGCTGTTGACGGATGTTTCATCCTCGCCTGTGCTGTTGAAGGACCAATGCCTCAAACTGAGACTGTTGTTCGTCAAGCACTCAAGGAAAAGGTGAAGCCTGTTCTTTTCATTAACAAGGTCGACCGACTCATCAATGAATTACAAGTTACTCCCGAAGACATGATGGCTCGTTTCACAGAAACGATTCAAAAAGTCAACCGTTTGATTAAACAATTCGCTCCAGATGAATTCAAGAAGAGCTGGCAAGTCAGCGTTTTGGATGGGACTGTCGCTTTCGGTAGTGCATACCACAACTGGGGGATTACTATTCCTTACATGAAGAAGTCCGGCGTTTCAATGACTGAAATTTTCGAATACTGTAACAATGAAGATCAGAAGACATTGGCTGAGAAGGCTCCTGTTCACGAAGTTCTTTTGGATATGGCAGTTAGCAAGTTGCCTGGCCCAGTTGAGTCTCAAAAATACCGTATCCCTAATATTTGGACCGGCGACATTGAATCTCCAATTGGAAAGGCCATGATGACTTGTGACCCTGATGCAGAACTCGCAATGATGATCACCAAGATTTGGATGGACCCTCATGCAGGAGAAGTTGCAGTCGGTCGAATCTATTCAGGTTCGGTTTCACAAGGTGAATCCGTCTATGCTATCGGTAGTGCAAAAGCAGAACGTGTTCAACAAGTCAGCATGATGGTCGGTGGAGACCGAATCACAGTGCCAAAGGTTGTTGCAGGAAACATCGCAGCTGTCACCGGTATTCGTTCAGCTGCTGCTGGTGTTACACTTTCTCGAGACAAAGACTTCACACCATTCGAAGCAATTCGTCACTACTCTGACCCTGTTGTCACTGTCGCAGTCGAACCAAAGAGTATGAAGGACCTACCAAAGTTCATCGATGCTCTGCGTTCACTTGCAAAGGCTGATGCTTCCCTACAAGTTACTACCAACCAAGAAACTGGTGAAGCACTTCTCGCTGGTATGGGCGAACTCCACTTGGAGATCACCGTTTACCGTATTGAAGAAGAGCAGAATATCAAAGTCAGTGTCAGTCCGCCTATTGTTGTCTACCGTGAAGGTATTCACGGAAACAATCATGGACATGCGTTTGAAGGAAAGTCTCCAAACCGTCACAACAGATTCTTCTTTGAAATTGAGCCACTTACCCCTGAAGTTGTTGCAGCTCTCCGCTCTGGCGACCTTGGTTCTGGAACAATCCGTCCAAATGATGCAAAGGAAGTCGGACGTAAATTCGGCGAACTTGGCATGAACAAAGATTTGATGCGCAAGATTTACGCTATCAATGGATCAAACGTCTTAGTCAATGATACCAAGGGTATTCAAGGACTCCACGAAACCCGTGAACTCATCATTGAAGCATTCAACGGTGTGTGCGTAAAGGGACCAATTGCTGATGAACCAGTTCAGGGAATGTTTGTACGACTCGTCGATGCAAAACTCCACGAAGATGCAATTCACCGTGGCCCTGCTCAAACAATTCCAGCTGTCCGTAACGGAATTAAGGGCGCAATGATGCGTGCTCGAACCGTTTTGCTTGAACCTATGCAGAAGGCCTTCGTATCCGTACCAAACGATTGGCTTGGTCAAGTCACCCGTGAAGTTACCAACCGTCGTGGAATCATTGAAGACATGCCATCAGAAGGCGAAGTTACTACCGTTATCGGTGTTTTGCCAATTGCTGAGACCTTTGGTTTCTCAAACGATATTCGTGCTGCTTCTCAAGGCCGTGCTGTTTGGAATACCGAGAATCTTGGATTTGAAATGCTCCCTCCTCAATTGTTTGACAAGGTCGTTGCTCAAATCCGAACACGTAAGGGACTCAAGCCAGAACCTTATCCAGAATCCTACTACTCTGAGTGAGTTGGATGCAAGGCTCGATTGTGGGTCTTTATGCAGCACTCGAAGGTGGAGTACCAAAAGCTTCAGTGCAAACCTTACACATTGTTGAATCCGGATGTATCGGTGATCAACAAAACGATACAAAACATCACGGTGGTCCAAACCGCGCTGTGTGTTTGTTTAGCGAAGAAGTTCTTCAAACCCTTCAACAGGAAGGCCATTCGATTTTTCCTGGTTCAGTTGGAGAAAATATTCTCATCAACGGAATCCAATGGGCGAACATCTCAATCGGTTCACAATTGCATTTTGATCAAGTAGTTTTGGAAATCACTTCCGATGCCCCACCTTGTCGTACAATTAAAGAATCCTTTTTGGATGGTACATTCAAACGTATATCTGCTAAAATAGAACCTGAATCGTCACGTTGGTATGCCAAAGTCATCCAAGCGGGTGTTGTGGCGGTTGGCGAATCGGTGGCCCTCAACTGATTCGATTCAATTGGAAGTCAGTCAATTCACGCAATGCTCGCATCGAAGGGCCTTGTGGGACACGGTCGAGGCAAGCATGCGCCTTTGCGTGATATTCAACAGCTCTCTGTTTTGCATAATCGATTGAACCGAGATTACCAAGTGCTACCAAAGCGGCTTCTATTGCTTCAGAGCTCGCATCCTCACCCTTCCCGAGAGCAGCGAGTAGTATTGATTTGTCTTCAGATTCTGGTTGGCCCAATGCGTGAATAACCATCAGTGTGCGTTTTCCTTGGGCTATGTCTGATCCGGCTGGTTTTCCAAGAACTGCCGAGTCTGAAAGGACGTCAATCAAATCATCCATGAGTTGGAAGCACAATCCAACAGCGAGACCCCAATCGGCCATGCAATCAATGATTTCTTGGTCTGCACCAGCCATACGTGCCCCGATCTCAGCACATGTGAGGAACATAACCGCAGTTTTCCCTTCAATCATTTCGATATAATCTTCTTCGGATACAGCCAATTCATCTTCAAATTCGATATCCATTTGTTGTCCTTCGCTCACACGACGTACCATCCAAGCAATACGATTGACCAAGGCCGCAACATCGGTAGCCTCTAATCCCTCTGCCTGAACCAGACGTTCGAAAGCAATTGCCAACATTGCATCGCCTGCATTGATTGCTGTTGGAAGGTCAAATTCAATATGAACTGCATTTCGACCTCTTCGAACATCATCATCGTCCATAATATCATCGTGAACAAGAGTGAAATTGTGTACTGTTTCAATGGCCGCACCAACGTCGAGCATACCTGAATGTGAATCTCCAACGGCCTTTCCAACGAGCCACGGCAAGGTTGCTCGAAGTCGCTTTCCACCGCCGTGAATCAAATGCGTCATTGCAGCAGCGAGTCGTTCGTGTCGAGATGCCATCAAACTCTTCATGATTCGTTGTTCAACAAGGGGCTTGACCTCAAGAACTGAAATATCGAGTCCGGCACCTTCTGCTTCTGGTAACATATGCGTTACATCACCCATGTCATGAATCTCGTCATCGGCAAGTCCAGTTAATGCGGAACTGTCACCAACTGCATTCCACCAATCCTCATTCATAACCCGAGCAGCAATACATCGGAACCAAGGAGCAATAGAACCGTTCTTCGGTTCCTCTTCGAGCAGTAATTCTTCAAGTTCGTCATACGTAACCCAAGCAATTTCAGATACTTCATTTGGATTTGGATTGAGTTCCACATCGACTTGAGCAATCAAAATATGATCGATTTCACGTTCAATCCATGTTTCATTCATTCGAGCAGAATAACGCATTTTTGTCATGAAGTGGAAGTCGTCAATTGAAAAGTGTGATGGAGATATTCCGAGTTCTTGTTCAAGTTTACGTATGGCTGCTTTTTTCACACCTAAGGCATTCTCTTCTGATAATTCCTCTTCGGAATGAAGTGGGTGAGAGCAACATGAATTGGCCCAAACACCAGGGAACGTTACTTTGTCATCAGCCCTTCGTTGAAGAAGGAGGCGCTTTTTAGAGTCGAACAAAAGAACACTGAATGCACGGTGATATGAACCCGCATCACGATGAGCAGAAATTTTAGAGATTGGGCCGAGGACTTCATCCTTCTCAGAAACGGATATGATCGCTTCAGCCATTAATTGTGATTGGGCTTCATCAGCACCAATTGAATCGAGTAATCTATGCTCAGACTCGGAGAGTTCAACGCTCGGCACATCTTCAATTTCGTACCCTGCCATGTGAACCCCAATACCTACGGATTCGCGCACGATACATGAAGAGTTCTCTGTTTTAGGTTGAAAGTTAAATCCTCTTTTCAATCGAAATAGCAGTCTATCATATTTTTGCAGTTACAATTGTCCCTCGAACAGGAAGGCCAAGCATTGCACCTAATACTCGTTCAGTTCGTCCACCGTTCACCATGATCACGTCAATTCCATGCGATGCAACAAAAGAACCACGGGCAGCTTTGAGGCCGATCCCCCCAGTCACATCAATTTCAGATTGATGTACACCTTCAAACTCAATATCAGGCGACCAATGTTCAATGAGGTCGTTTGCTTCCGCCTGAGCGGGAGGAACTCGTAGCAGTCCATCAACTCCCTTAATTGCAAAAACGAGTCGCTTTACATGAGGTAATTCAATCGCTAATCTTGCGACCAAATCATCTCCTGAAAGAATACCAAATTGCTCGTTTCCTTGGACATCAACTACATCGCCAAATGTAACATGAACATGGTTTTCATTGTGTTTATGAAAACGTTCGAGGTCACCTAAAAAGTCTGTTCCAGTATTTTTTGCCCAGCGATGAGGTGGATGAATGACCGGTGTGAGTTTTTTCCGGACCAAGGCTTCACACACATGTGCATTGAGTTGTAGCATTTCTTTCCTAACCTGCCGAACTGCTTCTTGTTGTGACGAACAGATGTCATCATTCTCAAATACTTCATTGGGGAGAATACCTTCATTCAATCGCCAATGCTTAGCACGTAAGTGTCCGAATGACCCCGCTCCATGGACTAATACGACATCAATCTCATGGGTTTGGCAGGTTGCAATTGTTTGTGCGAGATGTTCAAGAATCTCTAAATCGGGTGTGCAAAGAGATGATTTGTCGGTAATAAGGCCGCCACCCCATTTGATAATCACACGCTCACGCATGGTACTGCGAAGTAGAAATCGCTCAAGAGGATGCCCCTTGATTTTGCAGTAAACGACCATTTTCACTCCAAGCATTGATGACCCACGGGGTGATGCAAGCATTATGTCCGACGGTCCATCGCTGAGTGACTTTATGCGTCACCTTCAAGCCATTCTCGAAGAATCAGAAGAAATTGGAGATCGGGTCGACCGTGAATCACGCCAAATACAAATCGAATCAGCCATTCAAGAAGCCATTATTTTTGGGAACCGGTACCGTGAACTCAAGGAACATGGGATTGACCCTCTTCATTTTGTCAAACCGAATGTACGTAGCGAAGTTCCGGTACATGCTTCAAAGATTGAAACGCTCAATATCGGTCAAACTGCGTGCAGTGGTTGTGGAAACCCACTCGAGAATGATCTCGACTTCTGCGCCTCGTGTGGCGAAAAGCGGTAATCACTCTTCTTCTTGTGCTTCAAGTTCCCATTGTGCAACGATTTCCAAAATAATTGGGTCATCTGCATCAATACGATAAAGATACTCGCCTGGCATTTCATCCACGAGGAAGACTGTTTTTCCAGCTCGATAAATAATGTGTCCATCTGCGATTGCTCGAACGGTATCAACTTCAAGAATGGCCGGTCGTTGAATACGAACGTGTCCGGCTTCCATTGCATTGGTGATACTTCGGGAAAGATGGATGTGCTTTCGGTCTCCAGTTGTAATCCCTAATTCTTTGGTGGTCTCAACTTGTTCTTCTTCACAAGGCCAGTAAAGAGCTTCAGGAATCTGGTCTGTAGGGAGGTCGAGTTCAAGTTCAATGGAATGTCCATATGTAGCACGAAGCATTTCACCTTCAACTTGGTAGCGTCCTTTGTCATCAGCGTTAGCGATGGCAGCGAAATGCCACCCACGAAGCCAGTGGTAGTGTCGTCGTTGCTTTGAAATCGATTCAGAAAGTTCACGTCCATTGACCCATCCATTGATGTCCATTTCAACATTAAACTTTTCAGGAGCGTGACGCAAGACAAGCGCTAACATTCGTCCGAGAGAGTTCGATTCTCGGTCACTCATGATGAATTTTCCTTCTTCGTTGCAGGTGGGGCAGTTAGCACCTTTGAAGTGCCCGTGCGCTCTACATTGTCGTAGCATGTTTTGAGGGGAGTAGAGGGTGTTCTTAGACTCTACGGATGGTTCGAACGAAATAAATGCATGAATTTCGTCGACCGACTCAATCAAATGCTTGTTCTTCTTGGCTGTGTCATGGTCGATGTTGCCGTAATCGGTGCTGGTCAAACAAAGTACGGTAATCACAAACTCGGTCTTAAGGGAATGTGGGCCGAAGCGGCAGAAAATGCCTATTCAAGTGTAGATCGTGATTTTGAACCTCGCCAAATCGATGAAGCATTTATCGGAAGTGTAGCATTTGGTGGAGCACAACTCGGCAATACAGCGGCTTTACTCACCGAACATTCAGGATTAGATGGAATACCTGTCCGACGTGTTGAAAATGCATGCGCATCCTCTGGATTTGCACTTCGAGATGCTTGGATGGCAATTAAAAGTGGTCAAGCAGATATTGTCGTTGCAGGTGGCATTGAGAAAATGAATGACTTGTCTGCAGAACGAAAGCGATTCTGGCTCGGTGTTTCAGGTGATACAGAATGGGAACGGCTCGCAGGCCTTACGTTTCCGGGAACCTATGCATTAATGGCACGACGGCATTTTCATGAGCACGATTCATCACACGATGATTTGGTTCACATCAGCGTAAAAAATCACATGCATGGTTTTGAAAATGAGCATGCGCATATTCGAAAACAAGTTTCTTTTGAAAAAGCAGAAAGCGGCTTTATGGTTGCAGACCCGCTTACATTGTATGACTGCTGTCCGACTTCAGATGGTGCTTCATGTGTGATTCTTGCAGCAGACCATGTTGTTCGGCAATTTACCGATGACCCTGTATGGATTCAATCATCTGGTGCAGCTTCGGACCGTTTAGCATTGCATGACCGACCTTCTGTGACCCAACTCTTGGCGACGCAAAAAGCCTCGAAAGCGGCCTATTCTGCTGCTGGCTTGGCTCCAAACGATATCGATTTTGCTGAAGTTCATGATTGTTTTACCATCGCTGAATTAATGGCGACTGAAGACCTTGGATTTGCAGACCACGGTCAAGGTGGCGTGTTTGCTCGTGAAGGGCGAGGGGTGCGGAATCAAGGTTCAGTCTGCATCAATCCAAGTGGAGGCCTCAAGTCGAAAGGTCACCCTCTTGGTGCAACTGGGACTGGACAAGCCGTCGAGGTCTTCAAACAATTGACAGGTACCGTAGAACATTCACGACAAGTGAGGGGTGCTGAAACAGGTCTCACTCACAATGTTGGAGGCTCTGGGGCAACGTGTGCAGTTCACATTTTCGGGAGGGAGCGAAATGGATGAACATTTTCATTGGAAGGGCTATTTAGCCGTAATGAATTCTGATGGTTTATTCATCCAGTCTTCGTATGTTCACGAAGATCAACTTGTCTATGGACCGGACAGTGATTCGACGACAATGGCTATTGCAGCCATTCAGTTAATGCGTGACAAAGGCCATCTTCTCGAATCAATCCATCTTTCTGATTCGATTGATGCACGTATTGTTTACTTGGCAACAGGCGTTGATTCAATTGCTCATAATGATGATTTACAATTTGATGACATCGTATGGAATCTTTTGAGCGGCGAGGAGGCAACTCTCGTCATCACGAAATCGAATGCTGAGTCCTACGATTTTGAAGAACCACAAGATGTTGAAATAATTGATGCTGAATTTTACAATGATATGGCTGAAGCATGGCGGCTTGAAGAAAAAACACATCATGTTTCGCAAGGTGCATATGTTTCGGAATCTCAATATCTTGAAGGTGCTCCAGCACGATTATCCCTCGCATCTCAAAAAGTAGGCGGCCGTATGATTTGGCCTCCCCGTCAACTTGATGAAAATGGATTACGTTTCTCTGATGGCACCCATGAACTTGTAGCAGAAGCACACGTTGTGTCATGGACGAAACTCAGTGCTGCCGGAGCACCCTCCGAGTTTTCATTACGTGCTCCAATCCTTGGCGGCATTCAGACCCTTTTAGTTCGATTTGAACAAGGGCCACGTGGGGTTTTTCTTGTGACTGACGATTTGGATTATTCACCAAAAATAGGTGATGCCGTACATTTTGCAGTCCGTCGTATTTATGCCCAAGAAGGTATGATGCGATATGGGCTCAAGGCGTTTCCTAAGCGTTGATTCTCATGTATCCCTTTTCATTTGATTTCTCCAAAGCCTTGATAGAAAGGCAATGATGTGGAAACAATATGGCAGGTTTTGGTAACATACGCAAGGGTCGACGCGAAGCGGTTGACAAGCTTGGTTTCAATGAAGGTGGTGATTGCCCGCGATGCGGTGGCGAATCCCAGCCTTCAACCATGAATGGCTATCTCAATTGTGTTGCTTGCCAACATGAATGGAAAGACGACGATTACGTTGAAGAAACCGGTCAAGTGGAGATTCCGACGTACCATCAAGACAGCCAAAAAATTGAGGAATTCAAGCGTGAGGTCGAAAGTGGAAGCCTTGCAGGCGTTCTTGGAATTGAGAAAAATCTTTCGAAAAGTCAAGAAGAATCACTTACGCGACTCGAAGATAAATGGATGTCTGGGATGAAAGGTCATTTCAATACCGCCACCGAGGAAAGAAAACCACTCATGATCAGTTTCGATGACGATGATAACCTTGTTTCAACTGAAGTCGCAGCACTTACCGTTGTGGCAAACGGTTTTGATGGTGGTGAAGAAATTCGTCTTGAATACCCCGGTAAGGGAACTGAGTTTTATTGTTTCAATGTCGCTGACCCTCTCGGTTGGCGAAAAGGCCGTTCTGCAGAAGAAACTGCTCGTTCTATTTGTAATTCAATCAACAGCAATTCTGAATTGGTTTTCGCATCTCTTGAGGGTGTTCGCATTACCTTTGAACTTCGGCATGATGAACTCAAACCTGAATCATTGGTTTTGTTTGTTGATGACCCTGGAGGCACTGACATTGTTGCTGAAAAGAATGGAATTATTCTCGATGCTCGAAACTTACAAGATTTCAATGATTACAGGAATATTGTCGAATTGGTATTGGAAGATGGGATCATTTCTCCAAGCGAAGACCAATTGCTCTGGTCGATGAGGCAACAACTTGGTATTGATGACGCCTACCATGTGCAAATGGTTATGCAACTCTATGGTGAAGATGCGCTCAAAGAATGTACTGCTTGTGGGAAAATGGCTAAACTTTACACAGAATATGCCGCATGGTATTGCCAATCCTGTGAAGAATGGTGCTGACGTCGATATCTCTGGCAAAAAATGCTCTAAGCACCACTCTATAGAATATTTTCTCTTTTGTAAAGAATAAGAATTCTTTATTGAAACTGTTTGAGACTCCCATGGGCGAGGTATTCTTCATAAGGTAGTTCGCAATGGCGAGGATAGGCGAGTGCTATGGCAGAAGACATATTGTATATTGGAATTGATTTAGGAACCTTCCGTTCCGT
>CALBIL010000010.1 GCA_937892945.1 uncultured euryarchaeote
GCAAGTGTCAGTGCCAATTGCGTAATTGGATTTGCTCCAGCCTCAGCAATATGGTAGCCTGAAATAGAGACTGAGTAGTGGTTTCGCACACCATTATCGATGTAGTATTGTTGAACATCACCCATCAGTTTGAGGGCGAACGGAGTAGAGAAAATACAGGTATTCTGTGCCTGGTCTTCTTTGAGAATATCTGCTTGAACCGTTCCACGAACCGTCTGCAGTGTTCGTGCTTTGATGTCTGCATACGTCTTTGCGTCAATCATTTCATCGCCACGTCGTCCAACGCTGGCAAGTCCAAACGCATTGTGGCCTTCGGGTAAATCGCCTCGGTAAGCAGCATCGCTCAATTCGAGTTTCTTTCCTTCTTTGACAAGATGTGCCTCGACTTGTTGGTCGATAGCAGCATTGAGGAAGAACGCCAAGATGATCGGAGCAGGTCCATTGATGGTCATGCTGACCGAAGTGTTCGGATCGCACAAATCAAAACCAGAATACAATCGCTTTGCATCATCACATGTTGCGATACTGACGCCAGAGTTCCCAACCTTACCCCAAATATCGGGGCGACGAGCAGGGTCTCGGCCGTACAAGGTCACTGAATCAAAAGCAGTTGACAATCGAACGTAGTCTTGGCCTTGGCTGAGGTAGTGGAATCGGCGGTTAGTGCGCTCAGGTTCTCCTTCTCCAGCAAACATACGAGCTGACAATTCATCGGTTCGCTTGAACGGGAACACACCAGCAGTGTAAGGGAAATGGCCCGGTGCATTTTCCCGCTTGATGAAGGAATACAATTCCCCATCATCAGCAAAGGTCGGTAGTGCGACACGAGGAATATCCGAATGCGCTAAGGATTCGGTTGTGGTTTGAACCGTGAACGGCTTGCCTCGGACATAGTAGGTGAATTCTCCACTGGAGTATTGTTCTGCTAAACTGCGGAACTCGACCAAATCTTTTCGAGCCGATTCAACGGTTTCGAGAATTTCATCAATCTGAGTTTGAAGGTCTGCTGCGACTTTCTTTGCGCCACGTTCTGTAGCATGGTTTGCCGCTGTCTCAAGATGCTGGCACAATCGTAACTGTTCAGAGACTGCATCATTTACCGCATGGTATTCACGAACGACTGCAGCAATTTCAGACAAGTAATAGATGCGCTCTGGAGGGATGACACCCTTGCGAACACCCATTTCATCAATGGGTTCACTGGCTTCAAAGCCAACGATGGCAGATAACTTACACCACAACCGGTCAACTCCACCGTCAGCGAATTGGCTGGCAATGGTAGCGACGACTGGCAGTTCTTCATCCGCAACATCAAACATGTTACGGTTACGACGAACTTGTTTACGAATCGCTCGCAGAGCATCTTCACTGCCTCGCTTCTCGTATTTGTTGAGGACAACAACATCTGCGACATCGAGCATCTCAATCTTCTCAAGTTGTGTATGTGCTCCGAATTCAGCGGTCATGACATACAGTGAATGGTCGGCAACAGAAGTGATCGCATCGCTGCCTTGACCAATTCCACTTGTTTCACAGAAAATCATGTCAAAGCCAACCGCTTTGGCAACTTCGATGGCCCGGTCAAGGTTTGCACTGATTTCAGAACCAGAGCCTCGACTGGCAAGGCTGCGCATGAACAAATCGTTATTGGAAAGTGAATTCATTCGAATCCGGTCGCCAAGAAGCGCACCACCGGTTCGTTTTCGAGTTGGGTCAACGCATAACAGACAGACCTTCTTACCTGGATTGTCTCTCTGGATACGCAGCATCAATTCATCGAGAAGGCTTGACTTTCCAGCTCCACCAGTTCCAGTGAAACCAATCACTGGGACGTCCTTTTCTGAAGAACGAGCAGTTTTGAGAGCCGTTTTGAAGGTTGCATCATCAGCACTTTCTGACAAGGTCATCAACATTCCAACCTTTGCCATGTCGTCAACCGTCACCGGTCCATCCAGCGATGCAAGCCGTGCTTCGCCGATCAAATCGACTTCAGCAGCAAGACCCATCAAGTGGTGAATCATTCCCATCAAACCCATGCTTCGCCCGTCATCAGGCGAGTAGATTTTGGTAATACCCGATTGGTGAAGAGTACGTATCTCAGGTGGCGTAATGGTTCCACCACCACCGCCGAAGATTCGGACATGTTCGCAACCTGCTTCATCGAGCAGTTGGCGAATGTAGGTGAAATATTCAACGTGACCGCCTTGGTAAGAGGTCAAAGCAATGGCATGGGCATCTTCCTGCACCGCACAATCAACCACAGCTTGTGCCGATTGGTCATGGCCCAAGTGAATGACTTCTGCGCCAGAGGATTGAATCAGTCTGCGCATGACGTTTATGGCCGCATCATGTCCGTCAAACAAGGAGGCTGCGGTGATCACACGAACCGGTCCGGTCGTCGTTTCAAACACAGGGTCTTCATCGGCCATGCCGATGCTACAGGCCGTTGGTTCATCAAATCAGCCCCTCGTAGTTGAGGACTCAAACATCGGATACTTCGCCTTCAGCCAAAGGTGGTAGGCCCTTCTTGGCACGAATGTAGTCGGTATAATTGCCGAAATAGACTGTAACGACACCGTCTTGCAATTCCCAGATGCGGTTGACCACTTGGTCGAGGAACCAGCGGTCGTGTGAAACGGTAAT
>CALBIL010000011.1 GCA_937892945.1 uncultured euryarchaeote
GCCTTATTGGTCCAAACTGCCCAGGCATCATCACCCCAGGTGAAACTGGTGGAGCAAAAATTGGCATCATGCCGGGTCACATACATGCAAAGGGTCGAATCGGAATTGTCAGCAAATCTGGAACCTTAACATATGAAGCAGTTGCACAAACAATGAGCATTAATGAAGGGCAATCAACCTGTATCGGAATCGGTGGAGACCCAGTCAATGGAACTGGATTCATTGAGTGCCTCGCCGCTTTCGAAGCGGACCCTCAAACTGAAGCAATCATTATGATTGGAGAAATTGGCGGAAATGCTGAGCAAGAAGCGGCAGCTTGGGCGGCCGAAAACGTCACCAAGCCAATCGTTGGGTTCGTCGCAGGTGCAACAGCCCCACCAGGAAAGAGAATGGGCCACGCTGGAGCAATTATTTCGGGCGGTAAAGGAACTGCTGAAGAGAAATTCGAGGCATTCCGAGAAGCAGGAATTGCTTGTGCTATGGACCCTTCAGAACTCGGTGCTGTTCTGCTTGAGTCACTGAAGGCAGTCGGCCTACGGTGAATCCATTAACCGATATCGATTCTGCAAGAATATGGCAGAAGCGTCGGTGTTTGACCCCTCTGTCTTGGAAGGCTATTATTCAACCCAATTTGAAATCGATTTATCTTGGTTGAAAAAGCCGACTCAACATCAATTTCGCTGGCGTGTAATGGAGAACCGCTGGCATTCATCGCCTCGTCGGGTTCGTGATTCTGTCACATTGGTCAAAGCGTTTAGAAAATCCATTCCAACTGATGTCTATGTCTCAACCTCTTCATGGCTGAATCCGGTAGACCTGCCCCGACTTCACGACCTCGAAACTTCTGCACCTGTTCTTTTGGACCATCTGGTTGTATTCGATATTGATGTGCCACCCTTTTCACAAACCAACATGGAGATGGCCCGGAAATTCGCACTTGAACTGCACCAATGGATGAAAGAAAAGGACGAATATTCATTTTCACATGTCACGTTCTCGGGGAGTAAAGGATTCCACTTGTTCTACAACGACCTTCAACGTGAGACATTCCAAATTGCAGACCCTCGTCAACGTGAAGAAGCGGTAAGAAAGGCAAGAAAGGAGTTGTTGGAAGAAGTCGTAAAGGCTGGCCATCCCGTTGACCAAAAGATTACTGCGGACACTCGTCGAATCATCCGTCTTCCAGGAACTGTACATGGTACTACTGGATGGATCTGTTCAATTATCACTCTTGAACAACTTCAACAACCGTTCAAAACCTGGATGAGTTCACTCGAAAGACATCACTCAGCACTTATCATGCCCAAAAAAGCGAAGAGAAAGAAGTCGCTGTTTTCACGAGAAGTCAAATCGGTGCTCGTACCTGAGATTCAAACCAGCATCGAAGTAAGCACGCATATACCGGGTACAAAAAACCGTTCTGCTTTTTTCGAATGGTTACCTCGAAGTTGGGGTCCGCCTTCGGAAGCTGTCGAAAAGGCCTTGCAACTTTGTATTGAATTTTCTTTAGGCTCAACCGCCTTTTGGACCGATGGAAAGCGAACATTGATGCTGTCCCCCCGGGCAATTCCGCGAGAACACCTTGCAAAAATTGCCAAGAGAAATGGATTCATACATTTGAAAAATGAACTCAAAGAAAAAGACCACGCATGGATTCGAGTCTCAGGAAATTACGATGAAAAAAGTGGCTGGGAAGAGGATTTGAATCCAATAAATGTCTTAGCGCAAGAGACAAACTCTGAATGTAAATGGCCTTGGTCAGAGGCACATTTGAATCTAGCAGAACGGATGGGATTGCCGATTAAAAGGGATGATGGCGAACGTGCTGGGAAGCCAGAACCATCGATACGTATTGTTCAACGTGGATAATTAGAATCAAGAAAATGACTATATGGTGTCGGAATGAGTTGATTTCGTTCCCACCGGAGCTTCGGCAATGACGGCTGCACACGTGCCTTGAAACCACACGCTGTTGGCGCATGGGAACAGCGCCAACAGCCCCCAAACGGAGTTAGAATGAATAAATTCGGTGCCGTCATATTTTTGGTTTGCACCTTACTTTCAGGGGTTTTTGTCCTGGGAATGATGGGCTCAACAGAACGTTCGACAATTCCTGTGGATGCTGTCATCAATGACCAAACAACGTATGATGAGTCGTACTCTTCATATTACACCTGTACTGCATATATCGGGTTCACTTACTCAGCCGATGGTGGAGATTACGAGGGCAGTACTGTTGGTTCAATGAAAAGATCTCAGTCGTGTTTAGATGAAATTAAATCGTATTATTCAATCGACTCGGAAATTAGGATCTATTATTGGGATGATGCGCCATCAGATTATACCTTTAATCAAGAAAGCGAAGATGCTGCTTTCCTTTACGGATGCTGTGCCGCTTTCTTTGGAATTTTGGCAGTGCTCGGGCTCGTTGTAACCTTCAGCATGGGGTCACCTGGAAGTTCAAGCACAACGGGTGGTCTTTCAGGTCGGCTTAAGGGTTTCAGGGGACAAACATCCAAACAAATTAAGCCTGAGAATGAACATTACCAGACTCTGCCATCTCAACAACACCTTTCAAGAGATACGAAATCAAAACCAAGAAACCGTTGGAAGGGAGACCGTATGACTCAAGCAAGAATTCGTAATTATGATTCCATTCTTAATCGACTGAATCTTAAAAATCGAAATCTTAGCAACATTAAGGAAGCCAAAGGATACGTCATGACAAGTGGAATAATGAATCAGAGAGAGACTGATAAATTCTTTGCCAACAGTCATGTGATCAGTACACTTGGATTACTACCAGATGGGGAATTAAAATCATCTTCAATGAGTCAAAGCAAACCAAAAGAAAATTTCTGGTCTCAAAGCAAGATTTCGACGTCAAAGGGCTCTTCAGACGGAAGTTGTGGTGATATAAGTTGTTCGAATTCCGTAGATTCATTTGATTTCCGGTGTTTTGATTGCCGTAAAAGATTCTGCAGTCAACACCGAGGAAAAACCTTCAAGTGTGCAGCATGTGCAAATTGAACTCACAAATAGACTTGCTTTTGATGGAGTCCAAGTTGAGGGCTCAAGTCACGTTGTAAGATCGTTCGGAGAAGTTCCTTGCCGCCATCAGTTCGCATGTAAGTCAGTACACTTGGACTGACATGAAGTGTCCAATGTTTGAGGAAAACTTCTGCACGTTCTTTGGATGAGGCAAGCTTAGAAGGAACTGTGTGGTACATCTGAACATGACTTACTTCCTTGCGGAGGTATTTGGCGATGACTTCAGGCATCAATTTTGAGACCCATGTATCTTCCATGAATTGAGATGAACGAGTCACGACATAACGTGGATTGTGAATTGATCCAAGGACTTCTTCAAGTGATTCACTAAACAGTTGAGCCTCATCAGGTGTTGAATGGTGCAAATGGTAGCGAAGCCATCCTCCACCTCGCACTCCACCTTCTGGAGAACAATGTCTGGTCATCTCGCCTAATTCACAGAATGCACCGGCAATCGCTTCAGAGATAGCAAGTGTAAGTGAACTATCTGTCCACATCTCTTTCTCGGTTCCAAAACGAAAACCGCTAGAGAAACCTTCGGGTGCCTTCGCCTCGATTGCTGGACGTGATTCTGTACCAAACGGTTGACCAATGCCCCACAACTCACGAGTATGCTCACGGTTACGTGAACGGCGTAGCATTTCTTCATTGAACAATGCCATTCCTTCACTTATTCCCTCTGGACGTACATCATTGAATGCAGCATGTACATGCCCGACTCCTTTCTCAATTGTTCCGTCATCACAAACACCGTACAATTGCTTGTGCTTTTGTTTGAAACGTTCGTAATCATCAAACCCTTTGGTAAACTCTTCTGCAATACAAATGATGTCCCAATTATTGGCAACCTTTTCAGGCCATAATTTATCAATTCGAATTGAACGCCCCCTAAGTTGGTTAATACTTACACTCGTTGTAACGGAGGTCATATCAATTAAAACATTGATTCGAGAAGCATCCCACCCTTCCCCAAGTAATCCACTAGTACCGACCAGACATCGGGTAAAACCTTCTTGGAAGAATTCGGTAATCATCAATGAATAATAACGAGGAATCCAATCTTTTCCTTTACCATCAATTTCATGAAAACCTTGGTGTGGGCGGTGTTCGAGTCTGATATCAAGTTCTCTTTCTGCAATCCAAAGTTCTGCTTTAGTGATGAAACGTTCACATAAATCATCGTCGACAAGAACTGTACTTCCGGTCATCAAAATTGGATCGAGGTAATCTCCAGCAGGATGATTCACTAAAGACCGTAACACCGAAATCGCACCTCCAGCTTCGGCATCTAAAACCCCTTCAACAAGGGTGGTAGCGGAAGTTTTTTCATAATCAGTAACAATGACTGCACGAATGCCTTTTCCAAGTGTCTGCATCTCGACATTGATGATCTCATTGACTGCTTCAGTTTTAGCCGATGCGTAGGACATAACACGGCCCACTGGTGAAGCACATGGTCTGGAACCAGTATCAGTGATTTGAACGCCGAGCATTCGCAAACGTGCAACTACAGATTCTGCCAATGCATGATCTTCTTTCTTCTTTGAACGTCGAAGACCGTGTCGAACATACCGAGAGAGCACATTTCGAAGCATACTTATTCGAGTGAAAGATTCGTCCTTTTCAAAAGAATATATGTCTGGAACACCTGCTGGTAATTGAATCGAGTTCAATTGTAAAAAACGACGACCATCAAGTGTGAATGCGGGATATTTACGCTCGTATTTGTCCCAAGTTAGCGTCTCACCACTCGGAGACTCTCGTTCCTTTAATTCGTTGAGTACCCATTGGTCAAGCGGTGGTATACGGCCTGGCTTCGCACTCTCATTGGGCTCACGCAACTCGCGAAGTAGCGATTCAAACTCTTCATCGACACTCGCAATATACTGCAGCTCATGACTCGCTGGTCGAACAAAATAGCACAAATCTTGGTAAGGTGCAAGATTCGAATCCCGAACCAGTGCAGGTACGGGAACGCTGTAATCAACAGGTCCAAAGAATTCCTCATAACGTTCGACATCGGCCTCTTTGAATCCTCCCTTTTCGGGAGGGGGTGTTGCCGTTAATCCGAGAATAACAGGGTCGTCAAACATATCTCGAACTTCGGCAAGGATTCGGCCCCAATGATGCATTAAATGATGACATTCGTCTAAGATGATGAGTCCAATTCCAGCTTCTTTAAGCAAAAGAAGATTCTCTTTTGCACTTTCATGTAAAGTCCATAATGCATTACCATGTTCAGAATACTCATCCCGTACTTTTTTCCTATATTTCGAGAGTTGCTTGTCATAATACTTCTCATTTCGTTCACCTAAATCATTGAGCCAAGACATGCCTTCTTGGTGGTCCGAAGCTTCGCCGTCTGCAATAAGTTTCTCGGCCCATAATTCAAGCGCCACTGCGTCCAGATCTTCACCACCTTTGCGAGGCATGGTCACCGATTGATAGGTCAATGAAGTGAGTAGACCTGGCTTTTTAGGGTCAGTACTGATGAATTCATCTTTCCCGTCTAAATCAAAAAGTGAGGTGCGTGCAGCCCATTGTGCTTGTATTGCCGAGTTTGGTGACAACACTAACGCGGGCTTTCGAACTAAATCGGACCAGACATACAGCCCAAGAACGGTTTTCCCCGAACCTGGCGGGGCAACGATATGTAATCGCTTCTTTCCAGATTCAAGTTGCGGTATGATGACTGAACTTGCAGCGACTTGTGCCGGCCGGAGTGTTCCTGAAAAATGAATTTTACCAAAATCTGGTAAATCGTCCATCCGAAAGTCACCTGCTCATCAACGCGGCGGGCCTCTTTTGGGGCCTGAAGAGCCGCCTTTGGGTGGACCACCTTTCGAAGGACCTGGTGGACCGCTCTTCTTTGGAGGACCTCCTTTGGAAGGACCTGATGGACCGCCTTTCGAGGGACCTGGTGGACCGCTCTTCTTTGGAGGACC
>CALBIL010000012.1 GCA_937892945.1 uncultured euryarchaeote
AGAAACAGCAATTACTCCTCTAATGGATATTCTGAACAATTGTGAAGATTTAGAAATTAATAAGGAAGCTGCCAAATCACTGAGTCGGATGGAATCCTCTCTAGCAAAAGATGCTGCCAATGTCTTCAAAAACGAACATTTTTCATTCGAAGAACTCTACGAAGACATCGAGGGCGCAGAAGAAAAGTTTTCGATGCTAACCAGAAACCTCAGTTCAGAAGACGAAGATATTGCTATGTTTTGTTATGACGCACTAACAAGTATAAAATTGGAATCAACTGATTTGTCAGAAAAAAGTTTGTCGTCATTGGATCATGTAATGGCTGAAGGTCTTTATAATCCTAAACCACTTATTAGAAGATGGTGTTGCTACTTTTTTGGAGCGAATGGTGTGAAAAATAAGATTGAAATTTTGATGCAGATTGCCGAAGATGATTCTAGTCTTAATGTTCGATACAACGCAATTGGAGCCTTAGGTGACTTATTTGCAGTTGAAGCAATACCTTTACTGATAGAATTATTGGGTCACAATGATCCATTCAAGCACGGAAGAAACGTAATGTTCGAAAAAGATGTAACACTGTCTGAGCAGGCATTCAAATCCTTAGCTAATATTGGTTTTGAAGAATATCTCCCTCAAATAGTTGAATATTTTGAAGAAGCCGATGAGTTGACAAAAATTCGGATAATTCCTATACTTGTTAATTACCCTTCACCTCAAATCAAGGAACTTATTCGAGGAGAATTACGTAGTTCCAACACTGCTAGAGACGGAGACCTCTTATTTGGATACAAATCAATATTTCCCGTCGCAATAGAAGCGCTTGCCAAGTTAAACGATGCACAGAGCATCCCGCAAATTGCTGAGCTAGGGCTTAATCATGAAAGTTATAAGGTTAGAAAATCAGCACTAATGAGTTTGGTATCTTGTCTAGAACAAGGACATAGATATCCAATGGATAGAGAAGGCTTCCCTTACAGTAGTGTTACCAAATACCCAGAAGCAATTTCCTCATTGCTTACTTACCTACAGTCACGCGAAGTTCAATCCTCGGAATCCACGGAAATGGTGATGAATCTTCGGCTTGGGGCATACCCTACGCAACTCAGAGTAGCTCAATTCCTGGAATTTGTTTTTCACCCAGATCGCCATTATGGAGACGATGACGAGATTCAAGATATTCGGAATACGGTTGAAGCAATGCGCGACTACTGGATCACATTCTGCAATGACCTCGTAAACGAAGAATAAAGGTTATTGCTAAACACCTTTCAACGCAATTTATATCCACAACTACTTGCAATAGTAAGTTACAATTCTAACTAACGTATTAACCCAATGTCGTGAAATGAATAAGTGGTGTACTTATGTCCACGTAGGGTTATGCTAAACACCCTTGTAAACGACTAGCCTATATCCGTGGGTTTGCAGTCCGTCCTATTCGTCCCTACCGACGTAGATACGGGCGTGTACAACGGGTTCCCTTGAGTACGCTTTTGCCGATAGCCAACTAAACCGAGTCGGGATGGTAAAAGATGATTTCGATTAAGCCTTAATCATCGTTGGAATCCAATGCATCGAATTTTGATTTCATCGTTGGATTCTCTCTCGTCAATTTCTTGATAGAGAGGTCTTGCGTTTTATTATTCGCATGTTCAAGTTGGCGCCCTGATGTCGTTAGGCTGGCCTTGATTTTTTCCAATTTTTTGATTGTGGCATCGATGTCAGTAATTGCCGATTGGTAGTAGTTTTGAGCAGTAGTAACGTTCTTTCCAAATGCTTCCTGGAAATCGAGAAGTTTGTTCTCGAAAGTTTCATAATCGATATTTTGATTCCTGATTACCGCAAGTTCATTCCTCATTTCAAGGGATTTTCGGGCCTCGTTTCGAATGAGCGAAAGAATCAACATGAATTCTTGTGGTCTTACGACGTACATCTTTTCGTACTTGTAGGACATGTCAACTGGACCTGCGTTGTAGAGTTCGTTCTCAGGTTCAAGCATTGATACCAGAACCGCATACTCGCATTTCTTTTTCTTCCGATCTTTGTCTAATTTGGAGAGGTGTGATTCATTGGTTTGGCCCTTTGTACCCTCCATTTTATCTTTCATCTCAAACATGATTGAAATGTACTCAATGCCGTTCATGTCTGAATCTCTGAAGATGAAATCTCCTTTTGTCCCTTTTGCCTCCTCTTCATCTTTGACACTCTCGTTGTCCTTTTCGAAGTGAGCATTGGGGAACGCTGTGGCCCGAACCAAATTGAATTGGTTTTCACACCACTGCTCTAATTGTTCACCAATGTCTTTTACAGACATCTTGAGCTTCATATCCTTCACACGCTCAATTTCTTCATCTTTGAAGCGAATAAGTTCATTCTTTGCAGTCAACTGAGCGAGGTTTGTTTGTTCAAGTTGCTTGATTTCCAGTTCTTTTTGAGCCTCTGCCAAATTCAATTTGCCTTTGAGGTCGAGAATGTCTTTTTCAAGCCCCACGGTAGCTTTGGTCACAACCAGTTCAGTGTTTGTCTCAGCCGCTTCCTTTTCATTTTTTAGGCGTTCAACTTGCTTCTCTTTTGCAAAAAGCTCTTCTCGTATTTCAGCCAAAGCGTCTTTTGTCGCAATTTCAATCACTTTACCGTGATTATCAATTTGATTTTGTAGGTTTGTGATTTGCTTATCCTTTTCAGATGCAATGCTTTGTTCAGCAAGTTCAAGTTTCATGTTGTGATTTGCCTCCAAATCCTTGAGGCGGCTGTTCAGTTCGCTTTCAAATTCATCTCCTCGGACTTGGTTTACAATATCCGCGTACCCGGTGGCATCCATTTCAAACTCTGAATCACATTTAGGGCACTTGACTTCCTTCATGACAATACACCGACTTTAACAGTATTTGAACTGTTCTTAAGAGGAGCACCAATCTTGATACACCATTTTCGATAGTCCGAAGCTAGGTTTGCAATCGATGCTGGTGCATCAGCGTTCAGCTCTGTTCGGAGAATTGCTGCTTCACCAAGAACGAAGCGTCCGCCAATAACTTTCTGTGCATAGAACAAACTGGCACGTGGGTCTTTTCATACGCTACCCTCTGCAACAGATCTCAGGGTCCACTCGATTAGCAACCCCTGCGTTGGAGTTGTATTCAAACAAGAACCAAGGTGTTCGTCACTTCTTTCGGGTTGAGATCAGTGCAGCTCCAAGCATAGCAATCATACTGAGAAGAATCCCGAAGCCTGGAAGGTTGTCGTCATTATTTTCGATGGTATCGTCTTGTGTTCCATCGGTTCCATTTGTCTCGTCAACTTCTTCGGAGTACACGCCATCGGTACATGTTCCGGTTCCAACTGCAAACTCGGAATTTGTATCTGATAAGACGGTAGCATTCTTCACATCAGAACGAAGGTCATCACTTTCATAGAGAGAGGCGTTGATGAAATAACATCCTCTCTGCAAGGAAAAGATGTGTTCGTATTGCTCACCATCAACCGCGATATTCTCCCACCACCAGAGGCCCTTCCAATCATCGTAACCAACTTCCTTGATGAAGAGAATTGCAGTGTAACTCGAACCGACCTGGAGGTTGTTGACTTCAGCCTGGTAACTGTAATTCCACGATGATTCCTTGTTCAAGGGTGCGTTTACAAGACGGACTGAGTTCATGGTGAGGCTTTCGTTACGTTCCAATGGTTCAGATTGTTCTCCCCAGAGCCATACCATGTTACTTTCATGCTTACTCGTATCCTCTCCAATGAGAACACGCCCGTCATCAAGGACGAGGAGATTGTCAGGTCCAGCAAGATTGTTTACATCACATTCGTATCTGGCCGAAGAGGTGTAAGGGCCTCCAGATATTACAGGCTCAATTCGCTTCACATCCCATTCGCCCTTCAAGATCATTCGGTAGACTATCCCACAGGAATTCTGTGTAACATCGATGTCACCCTGTCCATCGCTCATGCCGTATCCAATATTCGACATCGCCAAATAGAGGTTTTCGGGAGCATTGGCATTGAATGCAACTCCTTCCATCTTATTCCATTCATCACTGGCACCGAGTGCTGCAGCGGCCTTACGAGATTCAAGGAAAGCGACACGATCATCAGGGGCATATCCCACCGTTCCATCTTCATTCAAATCTTCATTTAAACGCCCTTCTGCCCAATCATTAATTTCTTCATCAGTGATGTAGGAATTCTGTCCTCCACTGAAATCCTCCGTTGTAATACCGTCGTATTGATCGACCCAATTTTGGATTTCATAATTTGACGATGCAGCCATTTCGATCCATTCAACGCCGAACCCTGTAATGGCAGAGTCTCTCGTATCATCTTGAGCGACTTGAGCAGCGTAGAGAGTTCCCGCACTGAGATTACCGGCAGTATCAGCAATGAACTTGAATAAGACCGTATCATACCCGTCATCTGTAAGATAAACTGTTCGTTCATCAGGCATCACTGCTGCATTTTCATGAGAGAACCGGCCCATAGCAAGGTGCTTGATGAAATCAGGTTCAGTTGTCGATGCGTCCTCGATTTCAACGATGTATCCATAGTCGTAAGGGTTGGGATAATGACCAAGATAATTCTCTAATTGGCTTTGATCGGAATGGTACCTGAAACTATCATCATTCCAATATTGAGTATCGTCGAAGTAAAGCTCCTCGGAGAAAAGTGGTGATCCCCAGGGACTCATACTACCGAAGCAGAACACCCATCCACCGTTGATACTGCTGAGGTTCAGCATCTTGCTGCTCAATACATTCCATTCAGAAGAGGTTGTATTCCATTCGATTTCCAATTGGCTGAGGCCTGCTGGGCGGTCTTCCCAGGCAGTGTAGAGATAACCGTGGCTACCATCGGCGGCAACAGGGACGAATGCATTGTAATCTGGTTTCTTACTGAGGTGTATCTGGGCTCCATCATCGGCTGCGTATATTCCTCCAGCAAAACCTCCTTCAGTAAGGGCGTCGCCGCTTTGTAAAATCACTTGGTAGTCCCCGTAGGACGTTCGAATTCCATGCCAGAAGTCTTCTTCACTGCTGGATGAGGGAAGTTCGGGAACGGTTTCGGGAAGATTATTCCAATCGATTCCGTTGATGACTCCAATTGTAGCTTTGTACTTGTTTTCATCTGGATGCATTGCGTTGACAAAGAAATTGCCATTGGCATCAATGTGCATTCCTGTGACCTCAGCCTCTGGGGGCATCATCATGATGCGCGTCAACAATTCTGGCGTCTGCTCTTCACGAACTTCAGCCATCACAAAAGGAGAAATATTGAGCGCGAGCAGTAAGCCAATTGAAAGAAAAAACAAAGCGGGCTTGCTTCGCATGGTTTACTCAGTAAAGAGGGTGGCAAAAACATTCCTAAAGAATCAGACGTAAGCACGGTGTAGGTGTAACATAGGGTTCGGGTCAAGATTCATACTGTAAAAGTAGACCAAATAAAGCACGTTTGAGTCCCTTAGGGTCTTTGAGAATCAAGGATTTACTCAAGCAGTTGAGACGTCCATGTGAAATTCGTTCATTCCCAATTTCCGATAGATTTCTGGCATTTTACCGTTCTTCGAATAGAGGTAAAGTGCAGTAACTGCGACTTGTTCAGCTGCATTGGTCCAGGCAATTGCAACAGCGATTCCAACTGCACCGATTCCTACTCCAATGTACCAGAATGGCCCTAATGCAACGGCCATTCCAAAGGTGAGTATTGCAATCAGAACAACGAAGAATCCTCCAATAAGACCGATTCCAAGACCGGAGGTGATGTTTTCCCCCCATGATTTGAAGAACATACTCTTGCTTGATTTGAGACTTTCACCAAGACTCTTGTTTTCAAGAATCATGTGTGGAATCATGAAGAAGGTCATCATCCACCAAACTGCTGCGCCAATAGCAGTTAGAATCATTGCAAAGACGGCTGCTCCACCTTTTTGCTCTCTTGCTGCTTGATTTAGAATCTTCAACAACAGTCCAACTGTTCCAGCGATGATTCCCCAGAGGATGATAATGTGAATTTTACTCATTGCTGCAGAAACGCCATCCATGAATTTAGGGTCTCCGCCCGTAAGTCGAATATGAGAATTCGCTACAATTGCGCTGTTCCAAAAAGTGACCACAATCGAGATGGTCATGTATCCAACAAAGACGAATCCCATGTATGCACCTGTCATCTGTCCTTCTGAATCAACAGCCCATGCTTGTTCGAGATATTGGGGGAGGCTCATTCCAATCATAGCTAAAAGGCTCAAAAAGCCACAAATGAACATGTATACAATGAGTTCAGGATCTTTCTTGACTACGGACATACTCAACTTACTCATTTTCCATCCGCGACCAATCGTTGCAAAGAATCCCATGCTTGTCCTATGGACGAGGGGTTCAAGTGGCTATCGGTACATTTCTGCACTTTATCGAAGTTCCTCACCAATATTCAACGCGAGGCTTCTTGATTCGAAGATTGGTACTTTGGTAATGAAACATGTCAGCCAAGAGCGTCTGGAATTCCAAATAACACGGATGCTTATGCAGGCCGAGAGATTTCGATTCATTTGAAAGTCGAACTAAGACGAATGTTGGTCGATTACCGTGGGACATCAACCATTCATGCACCACTTGAACATACGCAATGCGAAGTGATTCGCAAAATGCTTCACCAACCGTTTGTGATTCAAGTGAAAGCAAAGAAGGCCAATCATCAGGTACCCAATTCAAATTGAAATGCTTCCATGATGGCTTGAAAACTGCTTCAGCATATGACCGTTGAATTGGACGTAATTTACTTTCTAATTCTGCGACGAGGTTCTTCCGATTAAAGGCTTCAGATAGTTTCTCGACATAATCGGGATACGTTGGCGGGTCGACGACGACTGAAAGCCGCGCTTTACTCGTTCCTAAATGAGGATATATTTCCCATTCCTGAGTCGGGTTATCGTTGAAGTCGTATTCATTTCGTTCCCACTTCTCGTCATCCAATTCAGGCGGTGGAGGCGGTGGTAGCTCTTCGGGATAAAGAACGACTCGAGCCCCCGAATTCGAAAGTGTATCCAATAATGTATCCGATATTATATTGCCTCGTACAATGATTCGTCGGTTCTCAATCGGGACATCGGAACGACGGATTTGAGAAAGGAATGTGAAGAGGTTATCAATTTTCAAACTGGCAATCTGTGTAACGTCATCAGCAGATAAAGCCCAAGAATCGATTGGAATTCCGGGCGTGTCCGAAAACATCGGGGTTGAACGCATTGAAACCCAATTTTCGTAGGCTTGGATATTTTCAATGTTCTCATCGCCTCGGATACGAAGTAAATCATTTTGCCACTGAGATGTTTGTTCGGGATTGGTGCTTTCAATCGTCAAGTCTCCGTAAGTATAACCGGTGTAAGCCGTGGTTGGTAGGGCGATTTCGGTTGTAATTTCAAGATCGCCATCTTGCCGTGATTCGAGGTATTCTTGCTGCCTTCTTTGCCGACTTGCCATGCGCGCAATCGGGTTCAAAGATTCTTCAAGTGCACCTCCAACTTCCTCAACCGCTTGTTCGACATCATCTCCTGCTTCGACAATGTTGACAAAAGAGCCACCGCTTGCACCACTCACTTGGCGGAAGACATTGACTGAATCATCAGGTAGTCCAAGGCCGATGATATGAAACTCAACATCTATGCCGATTTCTTTGATTGCCTGGATACAAGGTTGGAAACCGTGAATTCCATTGAACGGGGGAGGGGAACTCATATCCATTCCATCACTGATTAAGAAAAACAACCAATCAACGCTGTCTTTTCCAAGTTCTTGTGCCTCTTCGACTAAAAATCTCCAGAGGTAGGTTCCGCCGCCTGGTTTTGGAAATTGAATATTGTACAAATCATTCTCACTTCGGAATTCGAGGGGTGCAAGGACTCGCGAACGTCCTCTGCTGTTGATGGTTGAAACTTTGGTTTGACGGTCTTTGAAAGTCGGGACGAGGTTTTCCCACATCGCTTTGGCGACTAAGTGTTTCTTGACACGTCCTTTCACCCCCATACTGCGCATGACTTTACGCAAAACAGAAGCGGAGTCGCCACTAAAACTTTCATCCATTTCACCGTAAATACGTTCATTCATGGAACCCGATGTATCGACATAAATTGCAATTTTTACCATACGAAAGCCCCTCCGAGTGTTTATAATTGTCCGCAAGGTCTCATTTAACAGTACTTACACATGTCCCATTATTTCTAAGAATTGAAATTAAAACAATAGTTAGATAGTTGAACACTTCCAGTCAGAATCATGGAGGAGCGAACTCTTAGCCAAGATGGAACATCGGAATGGACCGGTTCGGAGTGGGTCCCTGTTGGTACAGAAACTCAACATGTCTCTGGTGCAAACGTCTACACTCAACAAAAAATAGTTGACAGTGTTATTATGGGTAATTTAACATCTCAAACGATTGTTCAAAACAGCCCAGAGGACATGGCGAAAGCAATGGTATTAGCGCTTGAGCAAATTGGTTTTGTCGGCAATATTCAAACAGCAAATCCATCAAATCAACAGATGTCGAATGTTAAAAACCTCTTGAAAGCAGGTGATGAACTTACCTCTAGAGGCGTGAAAATACAAGGCTCAACTGATTTAAAACTTGGAAATGCCGCGCGTTTGACTGGTCGCTATCAAGCGGCTATGGACTATTATCAACGCGCATTCGATACGTTTCGAGCGGAATCGAATCGGAGCGGAGAGGCAGATGCGATGATCAATATCGGATATGTTGCTCTCAATCAAGGAGATGCACCGAAAGCATACTCTGTCTTTCGGGATGCTCAAGCAATGAAATTAGAATTGAATGATAAAAACGGTGAAGCGGACGTAATTCTTGCCATGGCCAACCTTGCATTGATTGGCAATGAATACGACCAAGCTCAACATCTGTTTTCTCAAGCATTGAAAATTAAAGAAGAACACAGTGATGAAAACGGAGTGGCTGTAGCACTCATCGGACTTGGAAATATTTTGGAATCGAAGAAAGATTACCAAGCAGCCCAACTTCATTACCGCCAAGGCTTGATCATCAAACGAAAGCAAAAGGATTTGGAAGGTGAAGCGATTATTCTTGCCAACCTTTCGACTGTTGCTGAACGCCTTGGAAATACCAGTGACGCTCAACGGTTAACCAACGAAAGCGTGGCCATTAAGCGACAAATTGGAGACCGAAGAGGAGAAGCCTTCTCTCACATTCAACTTGCCTCGCAAGCCAAACAACGAGGTGACTTGGTTGAAGCCGAAAGGTTGTACAAAATGGCATTAAAGATGAAAAAGAAACTTTCTGACTTACGAGGTCAATCGGATACCCTCAACCTTTTGGGTGTCTTTTTCGAAGAGCAAGACCAATTTGTCGAAGCAGAACGTTACTTCAATGAATCTCTCGCCATTATGAAACAACTTGGAGACCGGCAAGGAGAAGGTATTGCACAGTTTAACATTGGAAACACCCTTCTGTATCGTAACCAATTGGGAAAGGCAGAAGAAAAATTCGAATTGAGTTTACGGCTTGCAAAAACAGCCAACGACCATGAAGGCCATGCTGATGCCCTGATCCAGTTGGCGGCGGTTGCTGAACAGCAACAAAACTTACCTCACCGACAAGCACTCCTCACTGAGGCTGCAGCAATCCTGCGTCGAAACAACATTCCAGTCACTGGCTGGCTTCAAGAAAACGGTTTCTAATACAGTTTTGAACAAAGCCGCCGGCTGAACCATTATGGGTTCAGTATGTTTGGAAATAATGTGTCAGAAGTCGGTACTTTATCGAAGTCTTCTGAACCGGTCGCTGCATCTTCACGTATTGAATCGCTCGATGTTCTGCGGGGTTTTGCTTTACTAGGTGTTCTTTTATTGAACATCCTTGGTTTTGGAATGGCTTCAATTGGGTATTTTCATCCATTCGTGGGATTGGGCAAAAACCCCGAACTTAATTATGCCATTTGGGGAACAGTAAACCTGTTCTTTGAAGGTTCGATGCGAGGGTTGTTTTCCATGCTTTTTGGAGCCGGAATCGTCATGTTTACAACCGGTTTTGGGAGTCATTCAGGAACTGGGAAAAGTGCTTGGCTGCATTACAAAAGAACATTCTTTTTGCTGTTGTTTGGAATCTTTGACGCCTATGTGCTGTTGTGGACGGGAGATATTCTCATCCTCTATGCCATTGCAGGAGCAATTCTCTATCCATTACGAAATACAAAACCGAAAACACTGCTGATACTTTCAGCGATTGTCTTGTTGTGCTCTTCGTTTATTTTTGCCACAGCAGGCTCACTCATGACTGAGGGCCGTGATGCCGCTGCGATAATGGATGCTGATCCGGAAGGAAATCATTCAGATGAGCTACGCGAACAGGCGGCTCTGTGGGATGAATCTGGAAGTACTTTCACGTACAACGAAACTTCAATCGAAGAAGAATTGGACATCCGGCGAGGTTCGTATTCAGAGGTCGCTAAATACAGTGCGAAAACGGTAAACGAACATTTGCTGTTCTTCACCCCGTTGTTCATGATGTGGGATGCAATGGGCATGATGTTGCTTGGTATGGCCACATATCGTCTTGGCTGGCTTTCGGCAAAGAGCGATTCAAGAACATATCTCAAACTCGCTGTTTTTGGTTTTTCATTCGGACTCTTCGTCAATGGAATAGAACTGTATCAAGCGATTGAAAGCAACTATGACGTGCTCATCGTCTCGGGGTGGTTCCAAGGATCTTACCACCTCGGACGCGTCAGTATGGCATTGGGATGGTTAGGGCTCGTGATGTTGGCGTGTCAAGGTGAACTATGGCCTTCATTACGCGCTCGAATTGCTTCGGTTGGTCGAACTGCGTTGAGTAATTACTTACTGCATTCACTGCTGAGTTTGATACTTTTCACCGGTGCTGGCTTTGGATTAATTGGTACTTTTGAGCGATGGGAACTGTATGTCATCGTCGTATTGATTTGGTGCATCCAACTCCTCCTTAGCCCGTGGTGGCTCAAGCGTTACGCCTTTGGCCCTGCTGAATGGCTTTGGCGTACCATGACCTACGGCTCGAAGCAAAAATGGCGGCTTTGAAGCCGTCAGTGTTTGATGAGTCAAGAGAACAAGGCCTGATGTACTTCTTCACGTGTAACTTTGCAAAATGCTCCAAGTTCGAGATTGTATTCTTTGAGCACCATTCGCTCGGTTGATAATCGATGGAGATTCGTAACATGGTTTCCAAGAGTAGTGAACATTCTACGAATTTGTCTTTTTTTCCCTTCATCGATAGTCAAAACTGCACATATGGAACTTTCCAATTCAATGGTTGCTGGTCGTGTTTGAAACTCTTCTAACGAGCCATATTCGGTGACAGAGACATCAACGCCTTCCCGGATTGACTCAAGTTGAAGTTCGGTAATTGCATCTTGTGTCTTCACTCGATATGTTTTCTTGATGTTCTTCTGCGGGTCGGTGACCGAATGAACCAATTTACCATCAGTGGTAACCAATAACAAACCGGTTGTATCTTCATCAAGTCGACCAACGGTGACTAAAGATTCGTAGATCGAAGGTTCTACAGCATCTCGAAACAGTTCATAGACAGAGGTTTTGTTGAGTTCAAGTTCTTGCGAATTAAGGCGTGAACAAATACATCCTGAAGGTTTGTTGAGAACGAAATAGACATCGTTGGAAGGGAGAAACAATTCTTCCCCACGGTACTTTACTGAACGTTTAGCTGGATTGAATTCATAGGCAATATGCTTGATAATCGAATCATTCACTGTAACATCGCCACTCCAGATGGCTTGTTTGACTTCTTCTTTCGAAGAAAACTCGCCGCATTTTGAAAGGAATTGATGGAGTCGGAGTTTCATCTCGATTGCCTCATTTAGCGGTGTATTCGGTTTGTTCTTAGCAGTTCCTCTATGAATGATAATGAGAAGAAAGAACTGGTATGGTTCAAAATTAGAGCACTGAAGACAGCATGAAGTTCATACCCTCGGGTACTCCTTATCAGTGGGCGATGCAGGATTCGAACCCGCGTCGACGGGTTCGAAGCCCGTCAGGATATCCAGGCTACCCTAATCGCCCTTAGCCTTGCGAGTCACCCCCCCTTCTTGAAGAAGGCGGAAGGATTGGCTCGTATATGGCGCGCTCTTTACCATGTATTCCAACGGGATGCTCCGCCTGTTGTCGCGAGACAACGATGCCTCTCACGAAGGCGGAAGCCTCCCTTCTTTCACGTCGAACTGGAATGGCTGCCGAAGACTTTTCTTGGCGCAATAAGGGCATCCTCACGCTTCTCAACGATGAAACAACCCGCGCTTGTGTCTTTCTGCTAACGTCATCTGCCGATGTCAGTGCGGAAGGAATGTGTTCAGTGTACGAAGTCCGACCTCAGGGCTGCCGTACCTATCCAAATGTTTTGAATGACCAAGATAAGGCCATTCTCGATGAAGGATGCCCTCACAAAGCACAGTTCCCTGAACCAACAGAAGAAGATGCGATCATTCTCCTCAATCTTGAGGAACAATTGTTGCGTGAAGAATGAGGCGCCCTAAACTTGCGTGCACATGTTCGACCCATCGTTGATTGATTCGCCATCCTGTTTCAGTAAAGGTTGATTGGATATCATCCCAATGGCCATGAAGAAGTTCGACCAAAGTATCAGGTTCAAGAGTTTCATCAGGAAGTTCACCAAATGGATGCATTGGCAAAATCAATACCAAATCAGCGTTCGAAGCAGCCACCATCCGAGCACTTTGGAGAACAGAACGAATCAATTCAGCATGGTCGAGAGAGCCTTGAGAATTACGTCCATATGGAGGATCGAGTACAAAACCGCAGATTCGATGATGCGCATCGAGGGGAATGACGTGTGGCAATCGTGTCGCATCGCCCAAGAGGATTTGAGCATCTGAATCTGGCATTACCCAATCGAGGTTCTGTTGTGCTCCTTCGATCATCAAAGGGTCGAGGTCAACACCGTATGTTTCACGTCCTGAAAGCGCTGCTTCCAAAACAAAACCACCGGTTCCAGTCATGAGGTCGAGTGTTGCACCTTTTTCGCGAGGACCTGATGCCATATTGACGGCTAAACGAGCAAGTCGTGGGTCGAGGCTTACGGGTTTGAAGAACGGACGGTCAGTTGCACGTCGAGAAGTAATGCCGTCAGAATCGTCTCCTGAACCAACCATCCAACCGCAGGCAATGATTCCTGCGCTGGCATCAAGTACCAGCCCAAGGCGATGCTCTGGAGATTCCAAATCGATTGAATACTTTTGAGAAGAAAGGATTCCTCCAATTTTCCTAGCCAAATCTCGACTGCTGACTCCAGCTATTTTCCCTTCATGTTTCATCGGGCGCACGGCGACTGAACCTAAACGCGGATAGGTTTCGAGATAGGATTTCATCTGTTCGATAAAGGCCGAAGTATCTGCATCATGCTTCCACACAATTGCGTCGAGAAGCAAGGCTTGGCATCCACTCGAACAATCGACAGCGGCTTGCATTTGTTCGAGAGTCGGTTCTCCTTCGAGACGAACCAATCGGCGAGAAGCAAGGCGAACCAGTTTGGTATGTGGGAGCAGAGCCGATATTTCCGCCCGCGCCAATGCTGGATGCCAGCCACGTAAACTCGCTACATGACTCGCCATGGTGAGTGCTTACGCCTCGCCTTTTTGACCGATTCGGATGCGAATATAGACATACTGTCACCTTATGTACACTTCATGGGCTGTAATCTTCGTGACCTCGTAACGCCTGAGGACATCGATTTAACCAGTTTATCTGGACAACGCGTTGGCATCGATGCTTTTCTGACAGCATTCCAGTTTCTCACCACAATGCGAGACCGTTCGCCTCAAGGCGACGGCGGGCCACTTCGCGCTGACAACGGAAAAATAGTTTCTCACCTGATGGGTTTTCTTAATCGAACAACGACCTTGTTAAAACTTGGAATTCGGCCGATTTATATTTTTGATGGAGAATCACCAGAATTGAAAGCCGATGAATTAGCATCTCGTAGAGCTCGCCGAGATGAAGCCAAACGAGTCCACGAAGAAGCATTAGCCGCAGGTGATTTTGCATTGGCGCAAAAAATGGCTCCTCGTATCATGTATTATTCTCAAGAAATGGTTGATGAGACCAAACAAATGCTCGATTACCTCGGCGTGCCTTGGGTGGTTGCCAAAGCCGAAGGCGAAGGACAAGCAGCTGTGATGGCTGCAAAAGGCCAACTTGACGTGGTCGCTACCCAAGATTGGGATGCGTTACTGTACGGAACACCACACCTCGTTCGGAACCTGATGAGCGATGGTACCAAGCAGCACGGTCGGACCGTTCGAGCCCAACTCATCAATCTCGATGAAATGCTTGGAAGCCATGAACTCAGCCGAGAACAATTAATCGATCTTGCCATCATGATTGGAACCGATTTCCACCCAGGTATCAAAGGGATTGGGCCAAAGACAGGAATCAAACTCATTAAAGAACACGGTTCGATTGAAACTATTTGTCAAGTGAAGGACAAAGAAGTTCCACAACGGCTTGATGAAATTCGAGAAATATTTCATAACCATCCAGCGGTTGAAGTAGCAGATGAGGACCTAATGCCTGGTCAAATTGATGTCAAAGGTCTCACTCAATTTTTGCAAGTTGAACGCCAATTCAGCCAACGTCGGATGGATAATGAGTTGGACAAGTTACGAGATGTCGGCCTCATCCGAGATGGTGGACAAACGTCACTGTTCTCATTTTGAAGGTTCCATAAAGCGTAGAGGGCTTGCTAAAACATCAACACCTTTGTACTGCGTAACTGCTTGACGCGCTACGCTTTGGGAGTCATTAAGAGCCTCGAGAACGGTGTTGACTGGAGCACACGGAACGCCTGTTAATTTCGTCTCAAGGTCACTGCGATTGAAAGTCAAAACTGCGTTTGAAACACATGATTCAACTGCTTCACGGGCATGGACGCGCCCCTCATTGGTCGCCCAATCATCATGATTGTCAAGTGATAATGCTTCGACTAAAGTGAGCCATTGATTATCTGAACCTACGCCAATGACAAACCATCCGTCTTTCGCCTCAAACGCCCGATAAGGTACGAGATTTGGATGGGCTGAGCCCATGGGAGTTGGATTTACGCCACTTGCCATCGCATTGTGTGCTTGATTCACCAAAGCAGCAACGGCACAATCCCAGAGTGAGAGGTCAATGCGCATGACTTCACCTGTCTTTTCCTTATGGAACAGTGCAGCGAGAATTGCATTTCCTGCATTGAGGCCGGTAATGACATCAATCCATGCAACGCCAACTTTGACGGGTGCAGCTCCTGCCTCTCCTGTGATGCCCATGATGCCGCTTCGTGCTTGTAAGGCAACATCGTAGCCCGGCTCATCTCGCCGAGGGCCTGTCGCGCCATAGGCTGAAATCGAACAAAGTATGACCTCACTTGGCAAAGGCCCGAGGAGGCGTTCAAGCGTTCCAGGTCGGAAGTTCTCTACAACGACATCTGCTGTTTCGATCAGTGCTCGAACTTCATGCGCTTCTCGTTTGAGGTCAAAGGTGACTATTTCTTTGCCTCGATTACATGATAAGAAATACGCTGCGACTTTTTCCCCATCAAAACCAGTGGCAAATGGTGGGCCCCAATGACGGGTATCATCACCCCATGGTGCTTCGATTTTGATGACTTCAGCACCGAGGTCAGCCAACATCTGTGTAGCATAAGGTCCAGCCAATATACGCGAGACATCGACGATTCGAATACCCTCAAGAATTCCGCTCATGTACCCCCGAAGTGTCCGAAAGGGTTGAACCTCACGCCCCGAACCGTTGGCTATGGAGCGGTTGAATTTCGAAGACGACCGATTCTGGAAACGTTTGTTGGTGTTGGGCGTATTGCTCAACCTCATCGTCTGCTTCACCAGTGATTTGGGATTGGATACACAAGTCAAAATGGCCGTCAATGAAGATGGTGCGCTCCCTTGGGGCGATTTACGCCCTGAAACTGCGGGTGAAAGCGACCCGACCGATGGAGGCCAACGTGTCGTATTGCCGTTGTATGATTTGTCTGAAGTCGGCATCAAGGTGATGGCGTTCCTTACTTTTGCGGGCATGATTGCTTGTTTATACCGATGGGGCGGCGTTCGTTCTGCTGCTGTTCTTTCACTCTCGCCAGCATTCATTTTCTCAATTGGCCGAGGTTATGAAGAAGTCTACTTGGCTGTTTTTTGTGCTGCAGCATTCATGCTGTTCACAGGCATACTTTCAGAAAAAAACAGAATGCTCCAATCGTTTGGAGGAGGCCTCGTGTTCATGCTGATGCCGTATGCAAAGGGTTTCACCGATGGAACTGGAATACTGGGGGGAGCAATCGTCTTGACTGTCTTCGTCACCCTTTGGAATGAAATTGAACAGCGTGGTGGAGAGAAAACCAAATGGATGGAAAAACCTCATGTTGTTGGGAGTGTTGTTTTTGTTTCCGTTTCCCTCTGCATGATTGTTCTCGGGATGCTCGAATACAGCAGTACGTTTTCGATTATGATTGAAAGTCCTGTCCGGTACGGTACTGCTTTGGTATTTTCGGTATTGGACGTCGTGGTTATTTTCACTTTCATTGGAATGGTGTCATGGCCCTTTATCGGACCTCTGGTTCATGGGCTCACTTCGATTAACGATTCGAAAACAGCTCAAATGACAGGATTCATTGTAGGGATCTTAACTGCTCTCGTGTTCTATGTAGCAGCCCTTTGGACTTATGAAGCAAGTATTTGGAATGCAAATTGGCCTGGTGTCATTTGGACAATGGGCAATAACGGGCGATACGTCACTATGCTGTTCATTCCTTTTGTGCTACTTCTTCAACAACTCAGGCTCCACACTGAGGTTCCGACCTATGATGCTCCTCTTTCTAAAGCAAAGGTCATGGGATTAACGCTTCTTTTGTTGCTGCCACTTTCTATGCTGGCATCACTTCACGGACAAACCATGTGGACGGATGAAGCAGCAAGTGAAATGAATCTCGAAGATGGAGAAGAATTCCTGTATGTGTCAGAAGATACGCTTGGTATGCACTGGCTCTATACGTTCTATGCTCCACTTGATGCGGAGGAAAAGGGAATTACCGGTCATTGGAGATCAATAGATTCGACCTGGGAGTCGGATTTGGACTCCACCTTATCGCAAGTGACAACGCTCGTTGTTTCACCTGATGTAACATTTACACCCAAAGGATGGATTGTTGAATCAAGTGGAGAAGTAAATCTTCTCAACGGGGGAGGCGAGTGGCGCGTATTAACGCGCTTCTAACCTCAAGCGTTCTTGTCAGCTTGGACTTGTGCACGGACATCTTGTGCAGCAGACTTTGCATCTTGCATAGCCTTGCGTACACGAGTGCCAGCAGCAGCGTTACCCTTGTCATGCTTGACAGCATCACCAAGAGCGGCAGTTAAATCATCAATCATCGTTTGAACCATAGCCTCGACGGACATAACTTGCCCGCAGAGTAATCGGCTTTTATTGCTTACCCCGTAATTACATGAAAGCGTGTCACAAAAAACGATGTATTGAGCGCCGACTTGTAAAAAAAAGTCTGCAAAGGGCATATCTCGACAATACCCGAGCCGATTTCAAGCGAGAGGTTGAAAACCCCTAGGTTAGAGGGGGTGTCAAGGAGGAGTAAGACATGGGCTTTGGTGTTCGAGGAACTTTACCTGACCCTGACCCTGTTGCTACACGGGAATGGGTCGATTCTATTCTTGCGGTCCGAGACCAACTTGGGGACGATGAGGCACGTCGCATCTTGCTTTCAACCGTTGACGCTGCTCGACATGCTGGCGTTGAAATCGATGTTGTCAATACACCTTATCTCAATACCATCCATCCCGAGAGCCAAGGCACCTATCCTGGTGATTTAGAAATGGAACAGCGCCTCCACGGCATTAACCGATGGAATGCAATGATGGTCGTCACACGAGGGAACAAATATTTCGAAGGCATTGGCGGCCACATCTCAACCTATGCATCAACATCTCACGCGTGGGAAATTGGATTCAACCATTTCTTCCGTGGCAAAGATGGCGCAGGACAAGGCGATCATCTCTACTGGCAAGGACACGCCTCTCCCGGGATCTATGCCCGAGCTTGGCTTGAAGGAAGATTAACCCATGAACAAATGGAAGCGTTCCGTCAAGAGACTGGCGGCAAGGGCTTGTCTTCGTATCCGCATCCTCGCCTGATGCCTGATTTCTGGGAATTCCCATCCGTCAGCATGGGTCTTGGTGCAATGACTGCGATTCATCAAGCGCGTTTCAATCGCTACCTCGAAGACCGTGGGTTGGTTTCAACCGCTAACTCCCGCGTATGGTATACAATGGGTGATGGAGAATCTGATGAACCTGAATCATTGTCCCAACTTTCTCTTGCAGGTCGTGAGGGTCTTGACAACATTGTCATGACCATGAACTGTAATCTTCAGCGCCTCGACGGTCCCGTTCGTGGCAATTCGAAAATTGTTCAAGAACTCGAAGGGCGCTTCCGTGGAGCTGGGTGGAACGTCATCAAAGTACTCTGGGGCAGCAGCTGGGATGACTTGTTCGCTCGAGACTCTGCTGGCTTAATCGCTGCGCGGCTCGATGAATTAGTCGATGGTGATGAACAACGCATCATGACGGCAGACGGCGCTATTATCCGCAAGGATTTGTTCAATTCTGAAGGACTCGCTGCATTAGTCGCTCATTTGAGCGATGATGATTTAGTCGACTTGTGCGCAGATGTTGGCGGGCACGATTTCATCAAACTCCATGCCGCCTATGCTCAAGCGACTGCTCACAAGGGTCAGCCGACCGTTGTGCTCATGCGTACCATCAAAGGATTTGGACTTGGACCTGCTTTTGCAGGTCGAAACACAACCCATCAGAAGAAAAAGGCCGGTATGGAAAGCATACAGTACATGCGCGACGATTTGGGTCTCAAGTTTACTGATGAAGAACTCGAAAACTACCCCTATGTCATGCCAGAAGATGTTCCTGAAGTAGTGGCGTATGCCAAGCAACGCAGAGCCGTCATGGACGGGTTCGTGCCAACTCGAGTCGTCCCTAAGTTTGACCTCAAATTCCCCGGAGAAGCAACCTATGCGGATTTTGATGAAGGGACCAAGGGCAAGATGGAAGTTTCAACGACCATGGCCTTCGTGCGAATTTTACGCGCTTTGATGAAAGACAAAGAATTCGGAAAGAGAATTGTTCCAATCATTCCTGATGAGGCTCGAACCTTTGGTATGGATCCCTTATTTGCTGAATTTGGAATTTACCATCCCGAAGGCCAACTCTACAAACCGGTTGACCACAAAGTGCTGATGAAGTACAAGGAATCGGCAAAAGGCCAACTCTTGGAAGAAGGCATTAACGAAGCAGGCGCAACCTCGACGTTCATCGCCGCAGCGACCTCTTTTGCAACCCACCATTATCCAACAATTCCATTCTACACCTTCTATTCGATGTTTGGATTCCAACGTGTGGCTGACCTCATTTGGTCCGCAGCAGACCAACGCGCTCGTGGTTTCCTCATGGGGGCAACCTCAGGTCGAACCACACTCAACGGTGAAGGATTGCAACACCAAGATGGACACTCACTCTTGATGGCACATACCAATCCTGCAGTTCGTGCATGGGATCCAGCCTTCGCTTACGAATTGGCCACCATCATCCGACATGGAATCGATGAAATGTACGGCCAAGACAAAGACGTCATTCACTACATCGCCGTCTACAATGAGAATTATCCTATGCCTCCAAAGCCAGAAGGTGTTGACCAAGGCATCATCCGTGGCATGTATTTGCTTCGAGGTGCTCCAAAGGGCGACGGCCCAATCGTCCGCCTCATTGGTTCAGGACCGATCATGGTGCAAGTCTTGGATGCAGTTGAGAAACTCGAAGCCTATGGCGTTCGTTCAGAGATATATTCAGCAACATCCTATGGCGAAATGCGCCGAGAAGGTTTGGAATGCGACCGATGGAATCGATTACACCCAAGCAAAGCCGCAAAGCAACCGTGGATTGAGCAAATGCTCGGAACCGGAGATGTTCCAGTCATTGCCGTCAGCGATAACATGGCAGCAGTTCCAGATATGATTCGACAATGGGTCGGCGGCCACTTTACCGTCTTAGGAACCGATGGGTTCGGTCGCTCCGATACCCGTGAAGCACTACGCAGATTCTTTGAAATTGACGGGAAAGCAGTTGCACTTGCAGCACTTTCAGCATTGGTAAGAGATGGTTCAATCGATGCCAGCGTTTACGAAAAGGCCGAGAAAGAATTCGGAATTTCAACCGAACGCGAAGACATCACTGAAATTTAAGTTCTGGAAGATACGTTGCTGAGTTCGATATACGATCCAATCTTCATTTCCAAGTAATTCCGATCTCCAGGAATGGCATAAACCCCATTTTAACTCTGGATATGTTGAAATTTAACGGAAAGTGTGGCGAAAAAAACTTTTCTTTGTTTTTCCTCGTTTCCGTACTTAAAAGTGTCTTTTTGTACAATCTTTTTACAAAAAGCGTGTTTTAAACGTTTAATCTCTATTTTTTGACAAAAACAGTATTCTGTGAAAGGATTTTGAACGAATATCGATTCTAGAGATTTAAATCCGCTTTTTTGTTTAAAAAAATTACGGAAATTAGAATGGAAATCACCCGCACAACCGTTTTTTGTTGTGTGATTGATGTTGGTTCTTCACTCGCTTCCGACGAGCTTGTAATCATCAGAAAGTGGTGTAGCACCGGTTTCCATTGAGATGATTTGACCGT
>CALBIL010000013.1 GCA_937892945.1 uncultured euryarchaeote
AGATGTCATCGACCAGTCTATCGTTTATGGTCCCCGCTCCCAGACTTGAACTGGGATGTCGAACCTCTGCAATAGATGGAGTCGTTCGTTAATGATGCACAAATGCGCTGGTCGCTTGTTGATGTCGTAAATGAATCCACATTGGACAAATTGTGCTCAACAAAACTTACACCAGCGCCTGTTGAGTTTTTCCAAGTGGCCGATCCAAAACCTACGCACCAGAGATTCATCGCAGACGAATTCAAGCAAACATCGTAATACCCAAACTCTCCATTCAAAAATTCAAGGTCAATATCATTCGGGTTTGAATTTGTTAGATTCAATTTCGTCCAGTTTTGCGCTCCCGTTAATCCGAAGTATAGTCCACGGCAGTAAATGTCATCTAAATCGTCTGTGACACAAGTGAAATAATACGTATTCGCAATGTCTGTGGCATTTCCTTGAGAGAATTGTGGAAGAAGTTGTGGTGTTGTATATTCTGTGTTATTTCCAGTATCTGTCATGAGTTTGTAGTAATCAGTCCCCCAACAGTACACATCTCCTGAATCAATTCCGCATGAGGTAAACATTCCAGTTGAGATTGCACTGAATACACCAGTGTGATTGATTTTTGTAGGGGTGTCAACGGTACTCTCAGACCCACCTACTTGCCCATAGTAATTTGCCCCCCAACACCATGCGCTTCCGTCAGACAATAATGCACATGTCTGGTACAAGTATTGATCCATTTCAACGACTGCGTATTCCGAATCAATTGGTACCTTCGTCCAATGATTCACTGCGCTTGGTGCGCCAGAGCCTAATCCAAGCCGATTGTATGTGTTTGATCCTCTGCAGTAAAGGTCAGATCCAGTCGTATAACACTCTCCATCATCCAGGACAAATATTGAGTCTGTAGATTCGTACAAATTGGCTGATATCTGATTTGTTGAGTTCATGATTGTTTTCTCATCGGTAAAACTATGAGTGAAAGGTGCCTGAATTTGAGCCATAAAAATAAGCACAAAACAAGCAACAATCATCTTACTACTTTCGCCTCGCATGTGTTAATTACATGTGGAATGGTTTATGATTAATTTGCAATCATTCGTTGAATGTCGAGTAGATACCTAATTCCCCATCCTAGCACTGGATAGCCACGTAAATAGCCTCTTGATGACCGCGGATTGTATCTTCCGAGACAACAATCTCGTGATGCCAATCTCCAGATTAATCCTCTTCTTCGCAGTAGTTTGTCCTTCTCCATGGGCGAGTTCGAACATCATTCTCAATGCATCATTTGATCCAAAGGTTTCCTCATCCATTTTGAGATAGACTTCGCCGTCATCTGACAGCAGAATCCGTTCATCATCGCTGATGTATCCCCAAGCACGATAGTTGAGGTATGAAGAATCCCGAACGCCAACTCGCGATGCTGGTTCAGGTGGACGGAACGTACCGATGTCGTCCTCATTCAACGGAACCAGCGGTCGTGTGTCTGCATCGTAGTCATCGGGTTGCTCGTTGAGGAGCTTCAGTCTGTCGAGCAGATCATCGGGTAATTCGTCGTTTGTGTTTCTGTTCATGGTAGCAATCCTCCAAAGAATTCAACCAGCGCTTTGGCGAAATCTACCTGATTGCTCTTCGCCTGATTGTGGGTTTCGCAATATAGCGTGAGGTTCCAAATGCGCTGCGGGCCTCCCAATGAGAAAGGAATGAAACGGTGGTCATACTGCAACTTCGTCGTTGCCGTGCATCGTTGCCTGAAGTGGTCTATGTGGGTGCAGCGCCCTCGATCTCGCAAGGCTACGGCGATCTTCACATCCTGTGGAATGTACCTCGAAATCTCTTGATGGAGGATGTTGCGTTGTACGAATCGCATCGCCGTCAAGTAAGCCTCTTCACCTGCTTTGGCGATGATACTCACTTCGTCACCCTCGTCCCTGAGCACGCTTTGCTCGACTGAATGCAACACCTGGTCAAACCGTACATTCCCTAAATTCAGAGACATTGGAGGAGGTGGTTGAGTTGGCTGAACCACTGGTGAAGGAAGTGGTCGTGGTTGCTGAATCAACAACAAGCAATCTGGCATTCCTTCCCACGCCTTCAATCGAAAACCGAGTCCTCTCACGAGGTAAATCTGTGAGGACGGTCGAATCGCCTTTGGATTCAGTGGAACCATGGTGGCCATGGATTGACTGACCATGGCGGACCATTCCGCAACGTGCATGCTGCGACGAAATTTCCCTGATTTGACCATCACTTTGTTGGCATTCGTGATGATTTGAAGCGATGCGAACTTGGCCAAAACATCACCACCTCTCTGCATTGGGCAATGTTCGGTCAACCTTCGACCGAACTTCGGTCAACGCTCGGTTAATGTTCGGTTGAACTTCGGTCGAAAAGGCGGCGAGAAGGGTGGTTGCCTCGTCGATGAGACCTGCTCGGAGCAAGGCGTGAGCCGACTGGATGGTTGCTTCGAGTTGAGCCACTTGGGTTTGGGGAGCGGAGACTGGTACGTCCGCCACCAA
>CALBIL010000014.1 GCA_937892945.1 uncultured euryarchaeote
GGGTACCCCTGAATATGAAATCGTTTACGAGGCCCATCCTCGTAGCGGATGGTTTTTGTGACTGTTGAGGCATTTATTTTACATCTCTTACCCTACAAATTCTTTCGCAATGCAGAGAGTGGTATATTGCAAACCAATGTACCAATCGAGATATATACCGAGTTACGATTCATCCGAGTTATGTGGACTGATGAACAGTTAACCGAACAGGGTTGGACTCAAGAACAAATCCAAACAAGGCGTTTTGAACAGGCTGCAGAGGTTGCAGCAAACGTCGAGTCAGTAGCGCTGAATCTACCTTTCATACCTGGAGCATCAGAAGAAACCCCACTCGACTCCGACAAAACTGTTACGAACGCTGGTCCCAATGGAATCTCACCAGTCCTCTCTGCAATTCTGCTCGGTGCCATGCTCCTACTCGTGCCTTTCTCGTTATACTCCATATCCAATGCTGAAGGCATTCAGGGTGAGGCAGGCATAGACGGGGAGTCAGGTGTCAACGGCTCCGCAGGTTCGAGTTTCCACCTCGTAGCATCCTCTGCTACGTTACCAAGCTGCGACGGAACAATTGACTCGCAAATATTTTTCATTGCTGCTGAAGCATCTTTCCAAGTATGCCAAGCCAATATGTGGTCTACGATTGATCTCATGGGCGAAAATGGCTCCAATGGAGCGGATGGCGCGAACGGAACATCTGGTGTCGATGGCGGAAACGGAACCGATGGGCAAAACGGTGATGATGGACAAAATGGAAACAACGGCCTTACATCACTCATTGTTACCAGCATTGAACCAATTGGAATCAATTGCCTTAACGGCGGTACGCTTGTTGAAACGGGCGTTGACGACAACGGTGATAATTCGCTTTCTCCCAATGAAGTTGATTCATTGCTCTTTGTTTGCAACGGTGATAGCGGTCAGAACGGAGCAGATGGAACTGACGGCAATAACGGAGCTGACGGCACTGATGGAGCTGATGGAGCTGACGGGGTAAATGGAAGTTCGACCCTGACGATGATGGTGGCTCGTCTTTCGATTGCGCCGTCGTATCTTGGATGCAATGGAACAGGAGAATTGCTTCAGCAGGGTATGGATAATGGGGCTGGCAATGGGATTGCGCTGAATGGAGCACTTGAGTCCGGTGAAATCATCTCAAGCATGCTGATCTGCACCACCTTTGAGGTCGAACTGGTCGAAGACATCAATCCCGCGGGGAACAGTGACCCTTCCAATTTCGTCAGCATTAACTCGACTATGTACTTCACCGCAAACAACGGAACTGTAAGCGGAATCTGGGCCTATGAAAATGGCACCATCTCGTTGGTGTATGCAGGCAGCGTTCTCTCCATGCGAGCGATCGGTTCACAATTGATGTTCACAGGACAAACACCATCCCTTAATGCAGAAGCATTTGTCTTTGAACCAACGAACGGAACTGCATGGCAAATTGCGACTGTTTTCCCAGGCGGTTCAGGAAGTTTCCCAGGAGAATATACGCTCATTGGAACCACCGTGTATTTCGCAGCGCGAGACAGTACTGGTGCATTCGACCTTTGGGCTTATGAAACACTTAATTTTAGTGTTTGGAAAGTGGAGGCAGACATCCAACCATCATCCTTGATCGCTGTCAATTCAGACCTCTATTTCTCAGCGGGATTGAATGCTGGGAACGTCGAATTGTGGAAGCATGAGACATCCACAAACACCACGTTCATGGTAAAGGACATCAACCCTGGAATCCTCTCATCCTCGCCAGGGCATCTTGTTCTGATGGGGACAACAATCTACATGTCAGCAAACGATGGCAATGGTGCAGGCACTGAATTACATGCCTACGAGATCAACAACAATTCAACGTGGGTGGCTGCCGATATACGGCCCGGTGTTGCGGCCAGCATGCCCTCCGACTTGGTAGTCCTCGGCACACAAGTGTACATGAAAGCCACTTCGGGGACATATTTCGAACTCTGGGTGTACGATTCGCAAAACAATTCATTCTGGGAGATCTCAGACATCCAGTCAACCAGTGGCTTTGGTGGCCCATCAGTGCTCACTGTGCTTGATTACACCGTTTATTTCTCTGCCGATGATGGGACGACTGGAGACGAATTGTGGGCGCACAATTTGATGAATGGAACCACATGGCAAGTCATTGATTTGAAACCAATCGGTGGCAACATCGGCGACATCCATGTCCATGAAGGGAATTTGTATTTTTCGGGCGAAGATAACTGGGATGGTCGTGAACTATGGCGATTGATGTTCTCACGA
>CALBIL010000015.1 GCA_937892945.1 uncultured euryarchaeote
TGGTGGGCACTTGAAGAAACTTCTTCATCATTCAAATTACATTCCTTTTCTCTCGACTTAACACAACATTCGGTGACAAATCTCTCTGTTGACATGCCGTCGACAGTCCTCTCGACCCAGTTATATTTTGATGAGTACCTCTATTTGGAAATTGAAAGTCTTCTTTCCTCTTCCCGTTATCGTTCGTCCATTTCCAATATCTCGTTTACTGCGTTCGAAAATACTTCTCAGTGGCCGATGGTACCAACCTTTTCTGCACATATTCCCCTTCATCCCTCCTGTGATGGTCGTGCTTCAGTTACTGAATCACAAAACGGGCACCACTGGTGCACAGTTCCGAACGGTCTCATCCGATGGGATTCTGAAAATGGGCCGATTGAAACACTCCGAATACCAATTGTTTCAACTGCGGGTGGACTCGGCGTTCTACCGCAATTGTTCTTGGCGTTTGGAGGTGAACAATCACCGCTTGTTGTCAATGAAGGTGAAGTGCTTTTCAGCCAACGCCTCAACGAACTCGGTTTGTCTGAACAAGAAAGTGAAGTTTGGGTGAAAGGGCTCATACCCTATGCTTTTGGTGATGATACCGCATATCGTTTGAACTTCTCCGGGACGTATGGTGATCTTGAAGGAATGGAAAGCCTTTCAGAACTTGATGCGGTGATTCTCGGACTCGTAGCATTAACCGATGGAGAACTGTTAGCTTCTGCAGGTGAAGACGAGCGTTCAATGGTTGTTGTTTCAGTGGCTGGTCAATGGAATGATTCAGTGGCCTCTTCGCTGACCTCTTGGCTCGATGATGAATCGAATACATCAGATGCAAATCTGAATGTCCGAGCAGTTAAGGTAGAAGCAGCCGCAATTGCTGCGGAATCCTCCGGCATTCTTGCGGCTATGTTCTTAGTTTTTGGAACGTTCACGATTGCAGCAGGCATACTCCTTGTGCTCACCATTGTTATGATGTTAGCCGAAGCAAGGCGTTCAGAACTTGGCACAATGCGTGCTTTAGGAGTCACGCAGTCTGATGCTCGAGCCCTTGCTGTTCAAGAAGGAATCATTCTCTCTGCCTTGGCAAGTCTCTTGGGGGCAATTGCTGGATTAATTCTCGCTTGGTTCATCAGTATTGGATTCGATACACTGTTTTCATCCGTAGGTTCGAACCAATTCACCTTTGCTTGGGAATGGACTTCTTTGTTCTCTGGTGCAGTTTGGGGCTTCCTGCTCGCCATACTTACGCTCTGGGGTTCCGCATTTTGGACTTCGAAGTTGAATATAATTCTGGCACTTAAGGGTGGCCGAATCCCTCGCTCTGAAGGAATCCCTTGGTTTCTTCTCCTCCTTCAGATCGTTGCTCTAGGGGGTGGTATGCTTTCTCTTCTTATTTTGCTCGTTCTTGGAACTGATTCCGGTGTTGCTTATTTCTTATGGATGGTTGCAGGCGTTTGTGCCATCATCACTCTTGTTCCGTTCTTTACCTGGGAGCTACCAGTCTTCTTGCGATTGAAGAATGACTTTTGGCAACGCCTTTGGAGAAATGCAAGTCGCAATACTTTGGCCATGCTTGGAACGATGTTGCTGATTTGGACCGTTGGATTTTCATCACTCGATCCAATTCGAAAAGGAATGGAGCCAGATGAACTTTCATTCATTGTACTCGGATTAGTGGAAGTGTTTGCTGGTGTTCTTTTATTGACCAGTGCTGCTCCACTACTTGTGAAGCGATTCGGCAAATCGAAAATATTAACTCGGCGTTGGGGCCCAGTATTGCCGGTCTCACTCGCCTATCCTCTCGCCACACCTGTTCGTACTGCAGTCGTAATGGGTATGTTTTCAATCACCGTATTTTCTGTGATTGTCTTGGGCGGTTATGCAGAACAGTTTGATAATTATACGAGTTCCTTTGTCGAAGATGCCGAAGGTGATTATGAATTATTATTGACTGGTTCACGCTCCAGTCCAATCGAATTATCTGAAAATATCTCGGAATGGAACCTCTCTTCAAATCTTGAGTATCAAATTGATTCGGTTGCTCGTGTACATCGTGGAGAAGTGTTCCTCGAGGATGGAGATGGCGAACGAATGCCCTATGTTGTTCGAGGTTTTGATGACGCTTTTGCCCAACACGGTGGTTTGCCTCTTTACACATGGGATTCTTCCCTGGGTGCTGATGAATTCGAAGTGTGGAATGTGGTCTCTTCCCGTGACGATCTGGTCTTACTTGATGCCTCCTTTGGCCTCGAATCAAGTACCGATGGCAGCGGCATTTCAACCTTAAGTTTTTCAATTGGAGAATCAATTTCGCTAATTGATATTTCGAACCCTGGGAATACGCGTTCAGTGAAGGTAGCAGGCTTTCTTGAACAATCCTCATATTTGTTTTCAGCAGGGGTTTGGATGAACGATGAACTCGTCATCGATCAGTTTGATGGGCGCCTCACTCGCATGTATGTGAGTGTCTCAGATGATGCACAGCCGTCAACTTCTTTTCAAGACAATACGGTGAGTGCTTTCTCTCCTACGGGTAAGAGTAAAGATGTCCGAATGTCTGCTGCTGAATTAGAGTCGGAACTTTCACCATTACTCAACGCCAAAGGTGTGCAAGTCTCGGTTATTTCTGACGAAGTCATGTTGCTTCAAACATTAGTACTTGCATTGCTTGGAATTTTTGAAGGCTATCTTGCGTTGGGTCTCATCGTTGGTATTGCTGGAATTGGTGTCGTAACAGTGCGTTCGGTTTCCGAGCGTACCAAATCTATCGGTATTCTACGTGCTTTGGGGTATCGAAAGAACATGGTACTTCTTTCCTTTTTTATTGAAGTATCATGGGTAAGTGTCTTGGGGATGTTGAATGGAATTGTTGTCGCTGTTGGCTTCCATCGAGCCTTGTATAATGCTTTTTGGAAAGATCAAGGAGCGAGTTTCACTCTTCCACTTGAATCAATATTCATGGTGTTCTTCGGAGGGTGGGTGCTTGTGCTCTTGGTCACTTTTGTTCCGATTCAGAAGGCCGCTCGAATTCCAGCATCGGCTGCATTGCGAGAATCATGAAGAGTGTAATTTTTGCAATGGGATGGCAAATTTTAATATTTTTCCAAATATTGACTTAAGGGATGCCGTTTTTGACAGGACATACAAACCTCCCGAGCCAATTACGCTGTAAACGGGCCACTGAACGGCCCATTTTTTCGAAATTCTGTGGATGATGTGTATTTCCAACCATTTCGTGCACTCCTATACTATAAATACGACCAATTCCGTAGAGAGAATTACCGAACCATCGGAGGTATAGATATGCGAAAGATAACCCCTATGATACTCGTCACCTTGATGCTTGTGAGTGCGCTCTCAAGTTTTGATTTTGCCGAACTAGAAGAAACTGAAGTAATTGAAGACGCAGGTGCCCGTGCGGGTGCTGATGCAGAATTGGTTGCTATCACAAACCCGAAAGAAACTGTTTGCCCTACTGGTGCTGCATGCCGCAATGTTTTGAAAGTTGGAGATGTAACTCAATTCTCTGCTTATATTCAAAATTCCGGCGATGCTGATATCAGTGAGATGTCTTACAGTGTAACTGTATACCTTTCTGATGCGGCTGGAAATCCAAGTTTGGTGGCTAAAGATTCTTCTGGTGCTGATTTGACCTGGACGAACAATGATGTCATTTGCGCATCCGCTGGTATTTGTGACTTTACGTCACTTGCAGCCGGTAGCGTCCTTGGAGGCGGAAAGCACACCATGTCCGTTGCAGGAAGCCCAATCTCTTGGACTCCTGCAAAAGGATTGTACGTGATTGAAATGGTCCTTACTGCAGGTTCTGATACCGATGTTGGCAACGACGCTCAACAAGTCTATGTGAGTGTTGAAGACTGGTATGATATCGAACTCGATCTCACTTGGGATTCAGGCAATGATGTCGAAAGTGGTGCAGGTACCAAGGATTGGACACTTACTGTTACTGCAAACGGTTCCGATACCTTTGACCCTCGTGAAGTACAAGTTCGCCTTCAATCTGTAGGCGACGTATCCGCTGCACAAGATACTGCTGGAAACTCAATTGACAGTTCGACCACCAATATCTACACTGCTGGAGTCTTAACCACCGTTGAGACTTTTCAGAATGTTTCAACAGAACCTCCAACCATTGACTCAAATCCACGAAATGTCCTCTCAACATGGACACTTACCGGCAGTCTTTCTGTCGATGTGGCTAATTCTGATGATGCCTCCTATGGAATGAGGGCATCATTAGTGGATTACACGCAATACGGCCAATGGTCGAGTTGTGTTTACACAGATACTGAAAACGTAACCTACGACAACTTCTGTGAGGAATCAACCACGGAGGATGCATACCCTTCGACTGATACTTCTACCATTGAAGGATTCGCAACAGTCTTTAATGACATCAGAATCTCACAAATGTCCATTGTTCAAGGCTACGAATCTGACGGGTCTGGTACAGGGACTTCGGTAGTCTCTGATGCCGATGATGCAGATCTCAACGTCGGTGCATCATATTTACATGTAGAGGTTGAACACCGAGGTAGTGAGATGACTTCAAGCTATAACTGGTCAGTCGATTTCACAATAACCGATTCATCGGGTGTAGTTAATTCTACGAACGGTGTCACCACCTGTGATTCAGTCGAACCTACATACTCAGTTTATGGTCCACTTGGAGTCGTACAAGGTGCGAGTCTTCAAGCCTATGCCTGTGTATTGGTGTTCCTCGACATGGATGGTGAATACACCTTCACTGCTAGCCTTGTCAATGATTCCAAGATGACTGATGCAAAACCTTCGAACAACGACCGAAGTATGACGTTGAATGTTCGGAACAACGCCCCATTGATCACCTCCCTCGAGTTAGAGAACGAGGATGATTTGTACATCGGGCAAGAAGATCTGATTACATTGGGAGTGCAAGTTTTCGATGTTGACGACCCATCCGGAACCAATCTTCAAATTGAATGGACCTATGCTGGAAACGCTCTTCAAGGCTGCGAACGTGCCATTATGCAAGTGAGTTGTACTTTCATCCTTCTCGAGACCTATGTCCTCAACTTCCCAGTTTCAGTGACCGTCTTCGACGCTCATGGCGGAGAAACAAGCAAGGAAATCATGCTCCAAGTCTGGAATGATGGTAGTACTTCTGCCTCAACTGAAAGTGGCTTGGTTTTGAGTTATTCTCTGTTCTACTGGGCTGCCTCACCGTTCACTCTTACAGCTGCCGACGGTGCTGCAATTACTGGAGAAACTCTTCCAGGGTATACTGGAACCTACGACTCAGTCGGTGTAATTGATTACTCTCCATCGACGACCTACTCTGCAAACGATGTCTTGACACAATCTCTTAATGTTCAATTCGACAAGAGTACTGGGGCAACTTCCCTTTGGTATGTGAACGGAGCAACCTGGACCTTGATCAGCGACGCATCAACTGATGTCGACGCTACAACAGGAATGTTCTCGTACACCTTACCTGATAACAGCCCAGTCCTTTCAAGCGGAATGATGGTGCTCATGGGCGGTTCTTTGGCGCAGGCTGAAGCACCTTCTGCAAGTATTACCGGATTTAACGCAGCGGCTGGAAAGGCCGGTGCTATCCTGCTCAACTGGAATGTTGAAGGAACCATGCTCGGTGGCGATAGTATTGATGTTACCATCTGTGAAGCAATTAACTGCACAACTGCATTTGAGACCGGACTCGGAGTTGGGAACACAACATACACCTACTCTGGACAAAACACTGTTCACGACGTGAACTACACAGTACTCGTTGCAGTTTGTAACGAAGTCGGATGCAGTTCCCCCGTTGGCACTGGCTTTGTCATTGCAGACAGTGCAGTTGACGGTGGTGCAGCAGCAACAGATTTGACCATCGCAGCTGCAGGAACCACTTGGACTGTTTCTTGGACCGCTTCAGGCGACCAAGGCGATGTCGCATCATGGAAGGTCTGCTATAACCGTGGAACGTTCACTGCTGCCCAAATTGATGAAGTATCATGTGTTGATGCTACAGGAACTTCGGTTGATATCGATACTTCTACCTGGTCTGCTGGTACATACACGTACCACTTCACAGCCGTTCCAGTTGACGCTCTAGGTAACTCTTTTGCCGCAGGCGCAATGAACAGTATCGATTACCAACGGGATGCGGACAACACCAATGTCGATGACGGAACAGTTGTCGTCGGAGATGATGTTGCATCAGGTGTCCCTACATGGACATGGGGCGTCATTGCTGGCGTCGTAGTTATTGCTTTCATCGCCGGTGCTTTCATCCTCTCTCGTGGAGGATCTGGTGATGAAGGAAAAGATTGGGATTACTGATTTCAATCTTTGACCTCTAAGCAATCATCCCTCACCTCGAGGGAAGAGCCGCTGAGGGGGCTGTTTCGACGGCCCTCTCAGCCCCCTTTTTCTTTCTCTCCTCATTTCTTTACTCTCTCTCCTTCTGAGTGCCCAAATCCCAATTGAATACTCATCGTTCATGCAGTTGTCTTGTGTTGCTTTGTTTTCGATTCAAATCTGCACGATCGTAAAATATCATCTCAAGAAATTCAATTCTTTCGACAAACGAATACTTCAGAATCGGCGCATTGTAATTTTTACAAATGGAATGTACCAGTTATTCGGCCGATGCCACTCAGCAACTCGTTTAGAGTCACATTTCCAATCACTGAAATCAAACAATTCGCACCCCAATCCCTATAAGGGGAGCAAGGCGTGGGATGCTTTGCATACAATCCGTATGAAGGTGATGACATGTTGGGAATAACAAACAAAAATAAAAAATCTGTCTTTAACGGAATTGGCGTAGCACTGTTGTTGTGCGCATTGATGGCCCTAATGCCTATGGCTGGGTTTGTCGATAACAACGCAGGTGATGTGGAGTTTGTAAACACAAACGAAACAACGGAGAATGATTTCTTCGCTTTGCCAGATTCCAAGATCAAAGCAGTTGAATACGAAAATGAACCATCCGATGAATTAATCGGCATGAGAGACCAAACAAGCAAGACGTTCGTTCAAGAAGATGGCAAGTTCGTGCAATTAACGCACGATTCTCCAGTCCACTTCTTGGGTGATAACGGGGCCTGGGCAGACTTAGATCTGAACATCAAAGCCACAGCAAGCGGTTGGGAAGTAATGGATAACACCTATACGACCCAATTCGGTTCTGAGATGGCGTACGGTGTGGCAGTTCAAGTCAACCAATTTGTCGACCCAATCATCATTGGAATTAATCCAACGTTGATGACCATCGATGAAACTGGAACCGCGCCTCAACCATTCGAGGTCACTCCATCCAACGATGAAGTAACCGTCGGTGGGAACATGATTCGATATCCTGTTGCTGAAGGGTTCGCTATCGACTATGCAGTCGAGAACACACAGCTTAAGCAGAATCTCATAATTAGCGAGCGTCCGGTTCTTCAACCAAACGCAGCTTGGTTCGGTTTCTCTGAAATCATGCAAATTCCAACTGGATATGCTCTTTTCCTCGGAGAAGACATGCTCGGTGAGGAAATTACTCAAACTCAAGAAAACCTCGATATTCGAAACATTGAGACTGGTGAATTGCTCGCACAAATCCCATCTCCTCTTGTTGTTGAAGAAGGAGCAGACGAACCTTACATGGGCACTTACTTTATCCAAGTCTCTGGTTCACAAGTTCTCATTTCAACCGTAGTCGAATCTGATTGGCTGTTGTCCGATGACCGAGTCTTCCCGCTTGCCATCGACCCGACAATCAAAGTTTACAGCGGTTCTGGCGGTTATTGCTACAAGTATTACAATAATTGTTACTCTACTACCAGTCGTTACTTGTACACCTATTATGCACAACAAAGATACAACCCATTCAGTGCGTACACGTTTTCATCAACGAGCGCTTTGCCAACCGCTGCATCAGTTGACGCTATCAAAGTACATCAATTCTGGTCCTATAAGAGTGGTGCATCGACTACGAACGGAGTAAAAATGAGTGTTCTCGAAGATTGTGGATACAGCAATTTGGCACGTTACAGCTATACTGTTCCAACAGCATCTTGTTCCGGTGTCTTATCTACCACGAATTACAAATCACCCCCATTTTACAATACTAATGCTGCAAAAAGACTCATAATGTCACTTCATAACAGTGCTACCGTTGATTCATTCACCCCTGGTACTGGATGGAAGGTCGGAGAAATCTGCACCTCAGCCTCCACTTGTAGCGCCAGTACTGCTGCAGGATATGTCACTGCTGCTCAAAACAACACAGCAACTGTCGGAATCGGCCTTAAGTTCCCTACGAACGCCTACATGTATTCGTATTCGGGTCACTCAGGATCATCAAACTCCTACATTGCAATTACCTATTCAGGTGGCATTGATGCCGACGCTCCAACTTCAGATTTCGTCCCATACTCCGGTGTAACATCTTACATTGAAGGTTCCCGAACTTTCTTCACAACATTGAGTGACCTCGCTGGAATTGACACGACCGCTGCCAACAAGCCTACGCTCAACTATGCTCTCAACAATGGTTCATACTCGAGCGTTGGAGCAACCAGCATTGGAACATGTTCATCAACATCATCATCATGCAGATTCAGTGCAACAATCCCTACAATTTCTGCAGGGGATTACGTTGAGTATTATTGGAAGTTCCAAGATCTTAACGCTGGAAGCAACGGTGCAAATGTTGGATACGATCCAGTACTAACTGGGACGCAAACAACACCTACGCCACACTTCTTCGCTGTGGAAGACATTGAAGACGCAGGCGATGACAGAATGCTGAAGGTATTAATCACTGATGTTCACGCAGGAAGCTCTTACGCTCCAAAGAGTTCTCAACTAATTGACCGGCAAATGACACACTTTGACGGAAGCGACGAGTTTTACTTTGAATTCGATGTTTCAACATGCGGAACTGGAAGTAATGCCTGCTTTTATGCATCATCTTACTACTTTTACAACAACTGGGTCCAACAACACACAACTGTTGCTGGTACTGGTTCGAATGGAATGGCAAGCAGTTCGCAACGCTCAAACTTGGATGAATTGCACAAAGATGACGGCGGATACCTCACAATCACTGCGAACAATGGGCCAGGAATGAACTTGCTCTTCCATTACGACGCAGGTGAAAATGCCTTCGCTATGGTTGGTATCGGAAGTACCCCCACCATCGATTCAAAACTCGCTGGTGGGACATCTGCTGCCAGTTCTTACAATTACGGCTACACTAATTCATTCAAGATTAATCTTGAATCTGACAGTGTAGCAACCGCAAATGGAGACGAAACATACGGTGGAACCATGGGCAAGTTTGCTTTCGGTAACGGTACTGGCGGTGCTGGGACAAATGCGAATCGTCTTTGTGTAGCCTCGAACGGTTTCACGTACTTCATGCGCAGTGCATACTCTTGGCGTGACCAGTGTTCCGGTGCATACTATTACGCTGGAGCATACTCCGGCTCAACAACCTACGCTTGGGCTGGATGGGCCCTTGGAATGGGTTACTACGGCAGCATGGCTGGTTCAGGAGACGCCACCTACAAGATTGGCGGCGTCAAACCATTGCCTGATACCTTCGATCCAACAATCGATCACTCAGGACTTGCAGATTCACACAGCAAATCTCGATCAATCTCCGCAATTATGACTGATGCAGGCGATCCACCATCTGGACTCAATGTCAGTACAACTGCCGGTGTTGGGCCAACTATGTATTACCGCGTTACACCAGACGGTGGAACAACAGGCTCTTGGATGACAGAAGTTATGTCTCCCGGGTCTGGGACAACACGTGCACAGTGCGTGACTCTAGCGTGTGCTTGGTCTGCCGATATCGAAGACCTTGAACGTGGAGATTCTGTCGAATACTACATGACCACGCAAGACGTTTCAACCGTAGCTGCAGGAATCAATACTGTTACTTCATCTACTGAAACTTTCACAGTCGGTGACCCGACCAAGATGTTCATCGTCGAATGGAGAGACATGCAATACTCAAACAACGCCGACCGGTGTAGTTACCAAGCAGTCTTCTATGACGTTACAAACGAAATCGAATTCAAATACGATGATTCGTGTAGCAATTCATACGACGCTACAACAGTCGGTTTCATGGACCAAACCCGAACGAAGGGTCAAACCATCCGACATTCAACCAGCACACAATACATCACTGGCACAAACCCTCACACCAACAATTACCGCATCTCAACAGACAGTGGTGATGGTTCTTGGGAAGCCTTTGATCGTGGAATGACGACATTGGTGAACGCAGAGGCATCCGATATCATGGGTTCATCTGGCGGCACTCCAACAGGATACTATTGTTCAAACAGTTACTACTGGCAAACCTGGTCCTCCAAGTGTGCCGATAACATTGCAATGCCAGATGGTTTCAATTTCACCTACTTCGGAACAGACTACAACCATACTGATTCGAATGATCGTGTCCACCTCGGTCGTCACGGAAACATGAACTTTATCAGCAACGGAGCAACCTCCGTCGTGCGTAGTATGACCACTTGGTATGGAAACATGCCAGTATTGCCGTACTCGTCGAGCAGTTATGCACGTGCAGGATTAATTGCACCTTACTGGTCTTACTACGGAACTTACTACTGCTACCAAAACTCCGGTGCTGATTGCGGTGTATACTACCGAACCATGCCTTTCGAAGGTAAAGGTACTGACGTAACTTCTGATATTACTCAAGATACAACATGGGATTTGGCAGACAGCCCGATTCGTGTCAATCCGAGCAGCGATTATCTTTCGATTTCCGCTGATTTGACCATTGAAGCAGGAACAATCATTCAGGTTGCAGCAGGCAAGGGAATCTCCTTTGACGGAGCATGCGACCAAATGACAATCAACGGAAACAGTTCAGCCCACGTTCTTTTCGAAGCACTTGATGCAGAATGGCTTGGCATGGCCTTCACAAACTCCTGTTCTACGGGTACTGACGACCGCCACGTCTTCTCTTACGTTGATTTCACGAATACCTCTGATGCCGCAATTGCAGCAGGTTCTCGCCACGGCGGTTCTCCAAGCAGCAACGGCAACGTTGGTAACTTCACTATGGATCACGTAACCTTCACTGACGTCGGTTCTGCTTTCGCTCACGGAAGCGGGCAAGGAACAGTTGTTTCGATGACCGAATTCAGTGTTGATGGAGCCGATGACTCTTGTTTCGACTTTGCCGAAGATTCCGTCGTTGTACTGACAGAAGGTGATTTGAAGAACTGTAACAAAGATGGTGGTGCCGGTAACGGTGCAATCGTGAATGTTGCAGGTTCAACAGCAGGTTCACTCTTCTTGGAAAACACAACTATTGAGAATTCATATGTCAACCTGATTGACGTAGACTATCCAATGGTTACGGTCACCAACGTTACTGCTACTGCAACTTTAGCACAATCTGGAGCCGCATTAAGTTCCGCTGCTGGCTCAGGTTCAGAAGTTGTTCTTCACAACTTTGATGCAGCTTCCTATGCCTCGGTTTCCATTGATGCTATGAACGTAGTAATGATGACGAAAGTTGACTTTGGATCCGCATCGGTGAATCTTTACCCTGCAGGAATTTCAACTTCCTCAGCCACAGGTGCATCCGGTGATAACGCAATATTTGATGACGTAACTGCTGGAAACATGATGATGCGTAATCTTCAACCCGGGACATTCAAAGACGTGTCCGTTGGAGATTTGACCATTACCGGTGACCCAGCAACTTCGACTGTCGTGAACATGGAAACCCTTGACGCAGGAGATGTAACTATCTCCGGCTGTGGTTGGAATGTTATCGCTACGAGTATGACTGCAGAACGCCTTTCTTCGAATGGATGTTCCCTTGCAGCAAATACACTTGTTGTATCGGGCTCAACTCTTACGCACACATCGACGACTGAATCTGCAATCTATGCACGAAACTCTGATGTCACGATTGGTGAAACTGCAGTTACCTCTACTACCGCAGGTTCAAACAGTATTTACCTCGCTCAAGCAGATACAAATTCTGATATCCGTCTTGTGGCAGTCACTCAAGGTGGCAGTGCTTGTGCTGATGCATCAGGCTCTACATCGAACTGTGACGTCGACGTTGCTTCGGGTTCGTCTGAGATTTGGTTTGGCGGACTGGCAACAATCCGTACCTACCGAATTGCTTTGGTGAACAATGTTCCAACTCAAATCTTCAAGTCCGGGCACACAGTCACCGCAGCGGTGATTGACGGCTCCGGTTCAGAATTGTTTGAAGTTGGAAGTCATATCACTGATGCCGCAGGTTCGGCTAGCGTTTGGGTTATCACAGGCGATGAGTCTTCAGGAAACATCTACGCAGACCATAATCTACGTGCGTTTGGACCAGCAGGGCAGAACGAAACCATGTCAACTGACACTTGGTATCCAGTCACTGGTGGATTCACCATTGGTAGCAGCATCGACCTCTTGCTCGAACCTGCACCTGTCGACTTCGATCAATCTGGAATGGACTGTGCTTGGATGGATGCTTATGTCGACCCAAGTAACGGTGCAGGTCTTCCAACAAACGGAACCACTGCATCTGGTCACACAATCTTCGAGTTTGACGGAACGCCAATGACGCTCTCAGCGGATTTGACTTTGGATGGTTGCCAAATGATTTTGAAGGGTTCAGCTCTCAAAGTTAAGAGTACTGCAACCAGTAGTCCAGTTCTCACATTGACCAATGGCGGTATCGTGACCGTTTCAGTTTCACCAGATACTGGTGCTGTTGGTGCAATTCGCGCTATCTCCAGTTCATATGGTCTTCATCTGGACATCGTGAGCGGTTCCCTCATCCTTGAAGGTGGAATTCTTCGTGATGTCGCTCTCGATTCGACCACCGGTGCCGCTCTTATGATTGGCGATGGTGCAAACTTGATCATGATGGACGGTGCAATAATCTACGGTTCCTCTACAAGTAGCGATACTATGGCAACTGTGAAGGTTGACGGTGGATTTATCAGTCTTGAAAGCTCTTCGATTATTAACAACGGACAAACAGGAACCGCCCTCTGGGTGGAAGCTGCTGGTGGCTCAATTGAGAATGTAATTGTCAAGAACGCTGCAGTTGGTATTCAAGCTTTCAATGGTGCCCCTCAAGTTGATGGATTTACTTCAACTGACAACATTGTCGGAATTGATGTCTACGGTGGTATGTCACTGCCTACCGTTTACCGAAGTACCCTTCTAAGTGGTCAAAGTACAGGATGGACAACCTACAAGATTGACTTGTCGACCTACCTGGCCAATGATTACCTCCAAGTTGGATGGAACAGTATCTACGGTGGCGGTAACGCACACCCGACCTACAACTATGCAACAAGCAAGTACTACATGATTACCGACCGATACAACATTGAATTGGAAGATAACAATGGGAACGCTTGGAACATTACCAGTGCAGACCAATTGGGATACTACCCTTACAACGCTCAAGACCCAGCATCAGGTGATGGTTCACACGCAACCTACACCGAAGGTGCTGCTGGTGGTGTACCATCTTGGGATTGTAACACATACGGTTACAACTACGGGCCAAACTACCCTTCATCGAATACTGGATACTTCTACTCGATTTGGCAAGCATTGACAGGAACAAACCCGGGTTACCCTGCATATTACCAAGCACCGGATCAATTCGGATTTGACTGGGAAAATATCGACGGCGTTAGCCCATCTGGTTCCTACGCTTACTATCCTTACCACTACTGGGGTTACTACTACACCTCATACCACGGTGGACAAGGTGCATTTAAGCCTCCAGAAGGATACACCGGTTCTTACAACGTTTGTCTTGACTATGCTTACTCATACTACATGAGTGCAGGCCAAGGTGCCCGTTTGACCATGCCTATGATTGATATCTCTGCAAGCAACCTTTCGAAGGCTTCCTTGTATATCGATGTCCTTCACAACCGTGCAGATAACTTCCAAGATCGCTTGGAGTTCGTTGCTCGTGCAAGTGACAGTGTATCCTCTCTTATCGATGGAAACTACGTCCGTGAATCTGGAACTCCGCTCTTCAAGGACGGAACCATCACTGGCGCAGACACTGGTGTCTCTGTTGGCGGCGCATTTGCTGCTGCTCACTTCCAAGACATCACAGTAACGAACCCGACCGATTCAGGTATGGAAGTTACAGGTCAAACAGCTTCCACACTCGATGGATTTGATGTAACTGGTGGAGACTATGGTGTCCTCGTTGGCAACTCAGCATCCGGCTCACTCGATCTTGATAACCTCTCACTTGATGGTCAAGGTATTGCAGGAGTTTACTATGCAAAGGATATCACTGGTACTCTTTCAGGTAATGTGGTTAACAGCGCAGGTGCAGCATTCAAGTATGGTCCAAACAGCAACAACGATATCTCGTTCAGTAGCCTTTCAATTGGATCGAATGCTGTTGGTGTCGAAACCGCTGGATCTGGCGATATCACGTTAACTGATGTAACCATGGCGAATACAAAGGATATCGTGATCAAGAGTGCAGCAAATGTAGACTTTATCGAAGGAACAGTAGACTCTACAACAGTTGAAGTCACTGGAGCTGGTAAGTTTACTCGTTTGCGTCAACTCGATGTCACATTGACTGCTGATACAACAAGCGTCGCTGGTGCATCTGTCACTTTGCTCGATGCCTCCGGTGCAGCCTCTGGAAACGGTGTCACGAATTCACTCGGTGTCGCTGAAGACCTTGAGTTTGTAACCATCACAGTCGATTCGACTGGATTGACCACGCCTTCGTTGGCTGGTTATGAAGTCATGAGTGTTGCAAAGGTTGAATATTACTACACTTCATCCACAGATAACGTGGCTGATTTCCGATATGCTAAGCAAGGTGTTACAATTACCGATACATCTGGTAACGCTGTTGCAGTTCCATTGACTACAAAAATTACTGAACGTGTTTGCTGGTATTCTACGAGTACTTCATACACAACAGTCGCACCATGTTCCTCTTCGTTCTCTTCTTCGGGATCTCGAAGTCTTAGCGATGGTGACGGTGGCACAGTCACAGAGTACGGATACAATTCAGGTTTGACAACAAGTCAATCAAATAAGGTCATCATGCTTGACGTACCTTACTTATATCTCAAGACCAACGCTGATTACAACTTTAATGGCTCGACCCTCTTGTCGACTGGAGCATATGATTTCTACAACTCCCAACGCTGGTACAGTAGCTATCCATATGGTTCTGGAGTTACTATGAATGATGCCTCACTCTATGGTGTTGCATCAGATAGTACGGATGGTTCAATGTATGGTGTTGAGATTGGATACTACGGTTCTCCAATTGTCAACTTCAAGGCCAACAACACTGTTTTCTCGAACATTGCAAAGATCGAAATGTCGCATGGATACAAATACTATACCAACTACATTTGGGAAATTGAAGATGTCTCAATTACGAACTCTACAATCTCTCACTTCCAAGGATACCAATCACTGAATAATGCAATCTCAGTGACTGACATTTGTATGATGCTTCGTGGCGGTGACGGTGCTGTCGTAAGTGGCAACACTTTCAACAACTGTGGCGTTGGCGTAATGCTTGATCGTTCACCATACTACCGCTATCACAATGCAGATGAATATGGTGCAGACAATGCAACCATCTCCAACAACGTGTTCAACGATGGTGGAGAAATTGCAGATATCTGGCTTTACTCCAATGGATATTCAGATAATGCCGTTATTTCTGACAACGTAATCAACAATGGTTACGCTTCGGCTGCTGCTATCGCTGTCTACCCTGGTTCTCACACGGGAACTCTCATTTCGGGTAACACCGTTAACGCTGCGACTGATGGAATCATGATGCTCTCTGGTATAGACTACCGCATCACTGACAACACCATTAATGGCGCTGGGGACTCTGCCTATGCTGGAATTACGACATCAAATGGATACGGTGATGTCGATAACAACACACTCATCGACACCGATGGTGGATTGATTATCAGTGGAGCAGCTTCAATACCTGCTCCAACAACCTCGCTTTGTTCGATTGCAAGTAACTCGTACAGAACTGGACCTGTGAACTGCAATGTTGTACTCGCTACTGGAAAAACCATGTCAGTTAACATTGAAACTGATTCTTGGGGCTACGAAGCAAGTATTGTAATCACTAAGCCAGATGGAACCACAGACAGTTGGCCTACCAATACCTTTGCTAGCAACGCTGCATACACACCTCTTGCAAGCTATACTGATGCTGGAAACTACACACTGACTCTCCGAGACAGTTGGGGTGACGGTGGAACGACTGTTTACATGGTTGAAGGTGGCTCTGCAGGTGCATACTCTGGACCATCTATTGCAGACAATACCATTACTTCCTCCGCTGGGCGTACTGCTCCTTCTGCAGTTGGACTCGTGTATGAAGACTGTTCAAGTGTTCGGATTAATTCCGCTCGAAACGCTGTAACATTGTCTGACAATGCTATGGTCATTAGCGACTGTGATGTTATTGATTCATCCTCTATCCTTCAAGGAAATGATGATTCAGCAACTGTCGGTATTGATGCTGATGATGTGAATTCCGATTCACTGACACTCTCTGGAACGATCATTGATGGATACGATACTGGTGTTGAAAAGACCAGTGGCGCTCTTGTCTTGACCGGTGATGCATCGATATCTGGTGATGATTACGGCGTCTATATTGACGATGCCTCGGTTATTGCAATCAATGCAGCAGTGAACGGTGGAACTCTTGGAACAGGGCTTCACGTCGTTGACAGTGATGATGTCTGGGTTTACCCAATGAACGCATCAGGTCTCGTCGGTATGTACGTCGAAAACTCACCATTCCGTTGGGATGGTGGCACATCGACCGCTACCACAACTCTCCAAGTTGTTGAATCTCAAGGCTCAGTCGAAAACATGACTTGGTCCTCTTCAACCACTCAGATTGATGCTGGTAGTAATGCATACGTGACTTCAATTGGTAACACAATCGATGCTTCGAAGTTGGTCGTTGCAAACTCAGCAACCATTGATGAAGCAAACTTGTTCACTATGGACTCGACTCACTTGACCGCAGCACCTTCCGTTGAAGTTGCAATGTTGATTCAATCAACTGATGGTTCTCGAGCATCATATGTCTCAACCAGTTTCCAACCAGAACTCATGGACGTTGATGGTTCAGATACTGATTGGAACGGTGGAAACGAACTCAACCCATCTGGCTATGCAATGCCTGGTGTGATGAGTGGAAATGAAACCAATGAAATGATGGTCACATACATCGAAGGTGACGACCTCTACATCGGTTTGACCGGTGAAGATCTCTCAACCAGTGATGCACTGATTTACCTCAGTGTCGATGGCAGTGGAAGCAGTACCGGATACAATCTCGGTGGCGCTCACACCTTGCCATTCCAAGCCAACTACGTGCTTTGGGCTGACAGCGATGCTTCAACTGGATATGCTTTGTACAGTTACGGTTTCCTCGGATGGGGTCCAACATCGCTCAGTACTGCTAATGTTGAAGTCTCTTCTTCGAGTACCCTGACTGAGATTTCCATCCCATTCTCACGAATTGGTGGAACTCCAAGCCAAATTGACATTGTTGCAATCGTTCAGGGAGAGACATCTGCTGATGTTATCACAGTTCACCCTTCGCAAGCCATGAACTCGTCGAACACTCTACAAACGTTCACTGAATACATGACAGTCGAGCTTACGCACGACGACCTTGCTGATGGTTCAATTGCTGACGAAGTTCTTGTCTACCGTTCTTACAAGGGCTCAAATACTCCGAGTTTGGCTAAGAATTACGATGTGATGATCAAGACACAAGCTGATTGTGCTTACGATTGGGCAGTCGCTACTGACTTGTCACTCGCTACGAACATTGCAATTAATCTTGATATGGCACGTGCTTGTCCTGAAATCCAGACTACACTTGCTGACATCTCAGTTGAAGAAGATTCTGGTGCTTACACATTCAGTCTTACGAACCTCGTTGACGATGTGCAAGACCTTGAAGCTGATCTCACATGGACTTCTGCTGATGGAAACCTTGTCGCATTCGACAATGTTCTTGTTGATTGGAACCAAAATGGCCACACCGTGACCATTACTCCACTCGATAACCAATTCGGGACCATCAACTACGAGTTTGAAGTTACTGACAGCCACGGTTTAACCGACTCTCAGAACATCACCTTCGAAGTAACCAATGTGAACGATGCGCCTGTTATCTGTAATGTTGAAGAGAATAATTGCATGCCAATCTTCTCGGTTGACGATATCTTTGACAACATCTTGGCTGAAGGATTCGGAACACATACCAAGTCTCTTGGCAATGTTTCAAACGCTTCCAAGTCTTACATCCGAGACATGGCTAACGAGCAATCTCCAGACCGTCAAGTCTACGATTGGAGTGCATCTGTTGATTCGACATGTGTAGCATTTGCTGTTGAAGTCGATTCTACCAACTCCCTTGTAATCACTGAAAACACCTCAAACGAAAAGGGTGGAACGTGCACAGTTACAATGGAATTGTCAGATAACGGTAACGAGAACACTGCTGCTATTCCATTCGATGTCGACTTCTCAGTCGCACCGGTGAATGATGCTCCAGAGATTACTTTGCAAGATGTTGACAGCCAGAACTTGTTGCTTAACGCTGCAGGTGACCGTGCTACTGGTGAAGGTGAATACATTACCATGACTGAAGACGATACCACAGCTGACAACCTCACTTGGGATCTTCTACCTTTGATGAATGATGTTGACCACGATGTTCCAACAGACCACACTTGGACTGTTGAACCAACCAGTCAGTGTACGTATACCAACTACTTTACAACAGCAATCGTTGGCACAGATCTCGTGTTCTCTTTGATTCCAGATGCAACCACAAACGGTTACGATTGGGAAGTTGATTACATGAATGACAACGGTATTCACCAATTGCGACCAAGTGGCCAGACTTTCTGTGCCATCAACTTGGTTCTCAAGGATACTGCTACTGCACCATCTCATACGCCTAACTACAACCCAGTCGATATGCCAATCGCTGATTACCAACAAGGCCAAGACAATGTTGTGCTTTATGTTACTGTCGAACGTGTCGCAGAGAATGTCGCGGACTACTCTCTTGACCCAGTCTCTGGTATTGACTTCAACGAGATCACGAACATCATGACCGGTACCTTTGTTCCTGTTACAGTGAACATCGACGCTGGTGGCGATGAAGGTCCTTACAACTACGACCATATGCTTGCAGTTACTTTCCACACGGATGGTCACGATGAACCAGAGTTTACTCGCTACTACAACGTTCCATCGTACGGAACCAGTATCGATGTAAGTGAAGATGTGTTCATCACCAAGGATACAACCAAGGTTGAAGTTTCAATGGATGTACTCACCTGTTTGAACGACCCATGTGACCTCACAGCACCTGCAAGTGAGCGTTTCCAAGTCGATGACCCTCAGTCTCACCGTTCGAACAACGGTGGTACTCAAGGATCGACGTGGTCCAACCCAGGTCAATATGGACAGAATGCATCTCAGACTTCGGAACGCCGTCCAATGCTTGAAGACAAGTACTGGTGTAACAACCGTCTTACAACCCTCGACGTCGAGACTGCAGAAGCGAACTCCAACTGGGGCAAGTGTAACGAATACGCTTCAGGTTCAGGTTCGTTCGGTGCAACTGGACAAGCTCTACCTAATGTTGTCCGTACCATCGGTGCCAGTTCGGTGCCTTCGTTTGCTCCGAGCATTGTTGTGGTCAGTCTAACTGGTCTCTTTGTAAGCGCTCTTGCCTTCTCAAGCCGTCGTGCTGACGATGAGGAAGAAGTTACAGTGAGTCTCGAAGACAATGATATGGCAGTGAGCCCAGTTATTGCAACGATCTTGATGGTTGCAATCACTGTTGTTCTTTCTGGTGTCATCTATGTTTGGGCAAGTAGTCTAGCAGATACTGATGTCAAGGGTGTTCCTCGGGTCACCTTTGACATTGAAGATATTGATAGTTTTGATGTTAACAACGGACACTGGCGTATTAACGTCCAGTCTGCTGAAACAGACTTAGCAACACAAGCAGTTGAAGTCCGTGTATTCTACGTGGACGGTAACGGTGATGCTCAGACCAAGACTTGGAATATGGCAGATACCAACGGCGTGTATGGCTTCAATCCAGCAAACAGTGACTCAATGGTCACCTTTGTTGACCAAGTCAACTCCGAAGGTGACAATAAGGTTTCAACCTTCAATACCGGTGATACCATCTTCGTGCGAACACACGATACAGATGGAACACCTCTTGAAGATGTGACAATTACTCTATCCTACGCTCCTAATGTAGGTCAAGGTGCGCTTCTGCGCTCTTGGAGTGGTTTGTCATACGACCTTAGTGCTTGAGCTAATCGTATCTGATAAAACCGGATACATCGGGGAGGGGCAAATGCCCCTCCCCTTTGTCTCCCGCATCTCAGCAATGGGATGACTACCTCCCTGGAGGTAGAGGACCTAACGATCGCAGGGGGTTTCCGTAAATGGGGCCCCCTGCCTTCGTCTTTTTTTGTTTTTTCGTATTACTGTTCTACTTTCATTGAGCGAAGCCTTTCAAGGAGGGTGCTGTTCAGAGGAATGAGCGACATGGAAAAGAATACCCCTCAAATTCCTAAAACAACCTGTGTCGTATTTGATTGCGATGGCGTATTGGTAAATGCCGTGAGTTCTTGGAGAACTCTACACGATCACTTCGGTACGGATAATGCCGTGAATCTTCAACGCTTCATTCGTGGTGAAATTACTGACGACGAATTCATGCGTTCAGACATACGGATGTGGAAAGCGATTCAAAACCCAATCACTCGTGACGAATTGTTTCGCGCTTATTCCGGTGTGAAGTTAATGGAAGGTACCAGAGATGTTGTCGAGCAGCTTCAGGCAAACGGAGTCTTTGTTGCGATTGTGAGTGCAGGTGTGGACTTATTCGTTGCCTCAATCGCATCTATGCTCAAGGTCGATGATTGGATTGCGAATGGTTTTGTTTTCAATGATGATGACTCGCTTTCTGATGAAGGAGTTTGTAGACTGCATGCAACTGGCAAAGGCGAGGTCATTCATCGCTTACTGAATATGAACGGCTTGGATGCGAAGAATTGTGTGTCTGTTGGCGATTCGGAAATGGATTTATCAATGCATATTGATGGAAGCCGATTTATTGGTTTCAATCCGACCAGAGATTCTTCAATTCAGGCATTTGAGTCTGCTGACATTGACGTGGTGCACAGTAAAGATTTAAGAGCAATTCTTCCATTCCTGAACATTGAATAGTCAAGCAAATGGAATGGCTGTTGTCGCATGGCTCTTCAGATTGACAATTGTCAACATACACGGCTTTGGTTGGAAGCCGAGCATTCTTTGATACGATGTTTGGTCTTGCCAAGTGCTAGAACAAATCAATGTCGTTCCTTTGAAATCAACACATGCATGCCCGTGAACGTGGCCCGTGACAAAAATATCAGGGACTTCTCGAATCACTAAACCATCTTCAGGTTCCGGAGACAATGGTGTTTTCCCACCCCATTGTGGGGCTAGATGCCGACGTCGTAGCATTTGTCGCATTGCTTCGACTGGGTCTGCATATGTTACGTTTCGAAGTCCTGCAACAAAGTCGTCGATTGATTTCCCATGGTATGAAAGTAGGCGTACTCCATGCAACGAGAAATCACACGGGTTTCCAACAAAGGTTGTTGTATTGTAATCTTGTTGAATGTCTTTATCGAATGTCGGTTGGGGTTCTGCTGGACGTACTGCGTCGTGGTTTCCTGGCAACATGACACATTCAACCCATTCGGGTAGTAATTCTAACAGTCGAGCAAATTCAGCATATTGCCCAAAGAGGTCCGGAATAGCAAGTTCACTGTCTTGTCCCGGATAAATACCAACGCCGTCAACGCAATCTCCTGACAATATGAGATACTTAATCGTCTTTGCAAGCGGGTCGGAGTGGAACCAACGAACCATCTTATGCCATTGTGCTTCTAAAAAAGTCTTCGAACCGACGTGAATATCGGATAAAAATGCGACACTGATTCCGTGTTCCGCAGAAGCTTTTTTGTGACTTGCCTCCATCGGGAAATGAAGGTCATCAACATAGAATAAATCTCCAGTCTGACTAAATGTTCCAGATACGCCAAGTACATCATCAGGCATGAGACCTGCTTCCAGAATTTGTTCTTGGGCCCGGTCTCTGTCATCGCCTTTTCGTTTGGTAAGTAAGCAGGTAAGTTCTCCTGTTTCATCCTCTAATCTCCACATAAGGTGGCCATTTTTGGTGTATCGAGGTTCATTGACTAACCCTATTGCAACTGCCTTGTTTTCATATCCTTGGTATCGGCTACTTTCTGCATGAAGTCTTGATATCTCAGTTGGAGTTCTTGGAAGCCGTGAATTCTGGATGATCATTTTCCGAATACTTTGCAAACGGTCTGTGAAACATGCCGTGATATCTGCCATTTTACCTTCGGTAATACTGTTGCCGGTGATGTCATAGTGAACCAAAATATCGCTTGGTGCATCCGATGCATTTTCACTGAAATCTGCCACATTCCAATCGGGTAAATTATTTCGGAATTTCAAATCAAGAGGTTCTGGCGCTCCTATTGGTGCAATGGTTCTCCCTAACACCGGTGCTTTCTCTTTGACAGGAGTCACCATTGGTTGTTCGGAACTGATGCTGTTGCGTTGATTCCAAACTTCCAACATTGAATCGAGAATATCATTTGTTAGGAATCCTTTGTGAAAACCAACCTCAGAAGCACAATTCAATACGCTTTCCAGATTGTCGAGTTGTAAAAGTTGAGCTCGAATCGAGGATGTAGGAAGGAATCCACGTTGCCGTAAGAGTGCAGTCATCTCCTCTTCCGACGCACCCATGATTCGAGGTGAGGGCTACGCTCCAAAAGCACACCGGTTTGAACAGTTCTCTTTTTCAGTCGTTCAATCCCATTCAACTTCGTCATCAAGTGAGGTGTCTCGGGCTGGTGGAGCACTTTCACCGTCCCAGGCATCGTCTTGCCAAGGTGCAGACTGGCGAGCTGCAGCTTCTCTTTCAGCACGTTCCAATTCGAATTGAATCTTTTCTAATTCAAGTTCAGTTTTTTGTCGCTCCATCTCTTTCCGGTGCTCTTCAGCTTCGACCATGGCAACATCCCAGCGTTTGATGGTTGATAACAATGCAAAATGTACAAATCCAATTTTATTTTCCGCACGGTTGCCACCGATTTGAGTTGATTCTGCATTTGCCCAATTATTCGATGCAATTCCGACATAGACCAGTCCAATTTTTTTGTTGGTTCCATCATTCTTCGGCCCTGCAATACCAGTTATCGAAATGGCAATATCTGCATTTGCATGCTTTAATGCTCCTTGTGCCATTTGAATCGCTACTTCCGCTGAAACAGCTCCTTTCTTCTCAATCGATTCTGCCCGGACATCTAATTCCTTGATTTTAGCATCATTCGAATAGGTAATCCAGGCTTGATTGAACCAAGAGGAAGCACCAGCAATGTCGGTGAAAGCACTCGCAAGTAGTCCGCCTGTGCATGATTCGGCAACAGTGATGGTGTGCCCACCTTCTTTGATGCGCCGTACCAGACGAGCCGCAGCGGCTTGCACATCTTCATCCATTGTATCCAGTGGCATTGTTCTTCAGTTTTGATGTTAACCCAAGCATCAATGCCTTCAATAACATCTTCTCACAGGGTTGGTTGGGTCTGTGGTCTAGTGGTTATGACACCGCCCTTACACGGCGTTGATCGAGGGTTCAAATCCCTCCAGACCCACTACCAAAGAAATGTACGTATGTCTTCATTCGTATTGGCGATGACCTTGGTGATTCCGGAACGCCGACGGAACACCTCTGCCTCTGTTTGAGTCCCATCGATAACGATGAGATGGACCGCTCGTTGCCATAGCCCCTCTGCAGGTACTGCGCCTCGGTGGTCAACGGCAACTAATATGTCATCTAATTCGGTGAACATAAGCAATGATGTAGAGGTCTCAAGTTCACTTGCAGTAAGAAGGAGCCATCGAGCACCATGCATATCTGCCCGCTTGTCTTCTTTCAAATCAGCAAGTGTTACGATTCGCATAGTTCCACCTCTCACATTGCATACCGGAGTAAAGCAACCACTCCTCCAAGTCCCAGAAGTTGTTGTCCGGCATCGTGGTCAGTTGAGCATTGAACCAGCTCGGCTCCGATATCGGATAAGCCAGCAACCCATTCCATCCATGTCTGTTTCCCAATACCTTCATTCTCTGCGCGTAAAAGGTCTGCAGAGATGAGTACAGTTTCAATTGCACCTTCATCCATCGCTTTCATCAACGCCTCGGGACCATAGGCAACAGCACCGTTTGTTGCCAATCGTTCCCAAGCGTTCTCGATGAGTGAGATTTCTCGAGTTATTGCATGTTCGCTAAGGAGTTCACCTGCCAACCCTTCACGAAGGATTTCATTAGCTCCTGCTCTGCCTGCCATTGAAGTGGCGATGGATTTCATCATTCGAGTTTCACCTGCCGTTTTCAAATCACTCAGCAAAGCATCTCGAGCATGTCCTGGTCCACAGACAACCAATGGGGTGTTTTCGCCTAAAGTATCGATGAGTGCGTCGATTACTTTTGAGCGGAACGTGGCAGCGATTCCAGCAGAATGGCGGATTTCACCTCTTTTTCCGCCACCTCGCATGGTCCATGTAGCGCCCTCTCGTAATCCTCTGGCAGTCACGTGAAACAGCACGACTTCATCCGTTTCAACTGCAGCAAGAACGACATTCGTTTGGCCCGATGCTTTTTCCGATTGCCTAAGCAAGTCTTTGTCAGAGGATGAAAAGAAATGTGGTGACGTCAGTTCGACATCATCGCGGATTTCTACAATGTGGGTGTGATGCATTCCAATATCGAAGTGTGCTTCTTCAATGGTCCCATGAACGCGAAGGTTTTCATTGAAAGTTTGGTATTCCGTAGATTCAATTCGCAGTTGAATCCACATCTTCTTTCGCTCGGCAGATTTAGCCCTTCCACCTTCTTCACCACCAGTCGATTGGTCTCGACGTTCACCGAGCATGCCAATGTGCATACCTTTTCGAGCGAGTCGGGCAAGCGTCCACAAATCATCTTCTGTCTCAATTCTGAGACGCCAAAGTTGAGGTTCACGCTTGAGGATTTTCATTCAGTTCACCCAAAGACACCAGTGAGGCGCCCTTCCTCATCCATGTCCATGTCGAGTGCAGCAGGGCGTTTTGGTAATCCTGGCATCGTCATCATGTTTCCGAGTATAGCGACAATAAATCCAGCTCCAGCATTGAGTCGGAATTCACTGACTGGAATTGTAAAACCTACCGGGGCGCCTAATTTCCCAGGGTCATGGGAAAATGAGTATTGTGTTTTTGCCATACACACGGGGAGATGGTCGTATCCCCATGCTTGTAATTTTGTGAGTTGCTTCATTGCCGAGGTACTGATCTCAACACCTTCTGCTTTGTAGATTCGTGTCGCAATGGCATTCATTTTGTCAAGAATCGGAGTTTCAGCTGTAAACAGGGGGGTGAAAGGTCTACCTTTCGCCACATGGTCATGAACCGCAGCAACAACTGCCTTGGCTAACTCTTCCCCACCTTTTCCACCGTGTGCATGAACTTCTGTCAAAGCCACATGTGATGCACCACTCTTTTGAGCAGCCATTTTGAGTGCATCCAGTTCTGCATCAGTATCTGAATAGAATCGATTGATTGAAACAATAACTGGCATTCCAAATCCTGCCATGTTTTTGATATGTCGATCAAGATTACCTTGTGCGCCACGAAGAACTGCCTCAATGTCTTCTTTTTCTAATTCCTCTTTTGTTGGCCGGTAGCCACCACGACTTCCAAATGCTCCACCGTGAAGTTTCATCGAACGGATTGTGACATTCATCACAACACAATCTGGCGCCTTGCCCGAGTTTGCTGCTTTGATGTGCATGAACTTTTCAGCACCCATGTCCGATCCAAAGCCTGCCTCAGTGACTACAATATCTGCTGCCCCAAGGGCTAACCGGTCGGCTATGATACTCGAGTTTCCATGTGCAATATTGGCAAAAGGTCCACCATGGATGAAAGCAGGATTTCCTTCAAGGGTTTGAACCATATTTGGTAGGAATGCATTGCGCAGAAGTAACGTCATTGCTCCCGCTGCACCGATTTCTTCAGCCTTTACTGGATTGCCGTCAGTTGATTCACCGATGACAATTTCTCCGATGCGCTTTCTCAAGTCGGCATAATCTTGCGCCAGAACGAGAATGGCCATGACCTCACTTGCGGCAGTAATGTCAAATCGGTCTTGTCGTGTATTCCCATTTGCAGAACCGCCCAGTCCAATGATGACATCACGGAGTGAACGGTCATTCATGTCGATTACACGAGGCCAAAACACTTTGGTTGGTTCGAGTTTTGTGTCATTGCCATGTTTGATATGATTATCAATTAGCGCAGAAAGGAGGTTGTGAGCAGAAGTAACGGCATGCAAATCTCCTGTGAAATGGAGGTTGATGTCTTCCATTGGAATCACTTGCGAATGTCCACCACCAGCAGCACCTCCTTTGATTCCAAAGACCGGACCCATCGAAGGCTCACGAATCACGCATGTAGCGCTTTGACCGATGGCACAGAGTGCCTGTGTAAGTCCGATTGTGGTTACAGTTTTCCCCTCTCCAAAAGGAGTTGGATTGACTGAGGTGACTAACACGAGACTTCCTTGCGGTTTAGAAAAACGTTGACTCAAGGCTTCCCAAGTGATTTTTGCCATACCTCGCCCCATCGGTACTAATTCGTGCGATGATATGCCCAATTTCCAGGCAATAGCCTCAATTGGTTCCATTGTAGCTGCTCTTGCGATATCTAAATCACTTACCATGAGCATCCATGCGGCTCGATTTGGCTTTGAACCCCTCGGCTCACACACGGTGAAATCAGACGATTTCAGCACCTGCGGCAGTTTACCGTAGTGGCGTTCAGTCGTCTTTCATTGCGCCAAGATATTCGGGCAAGTCAATTCCCGCCATCTTTGCCACATCGTGGACTGGAGGTAGGCTTTGCATGAGTGAAGAGATGAAGTTCGAGGTTGAGCCACCTTCACCGTTTTGACCACCGTTACCAGAATCCCAAACTGTAATCTTGTCAATCTTGAGGTTGGCGATCGCTTCAGTTTGGCGTGCTACTAATCCTTCGACCTTTTCAACCATCAAAAGAGTTGCAACGGCTTTCGGATCTCCACCTGCACTTGCAACGAGAGATTTGTATCCAGCCGCTTTTGCTTCAAGAACCGCTTGTTGACCTTCTGCTTCTGCTTTGTACTTTGCAAGAATGGCATCTGCTTGACCCTGAGCAATACGGCGTTGGCGTTCTGCTTCAGCATCAGCAGCGATTTCGATTTGTTCCTTAGCAACTTTCTCACGTGCAATGTCAGCAGCACGTAGACGTTCGCTTTCGAGAGAGTACTGTGCTTTTTCGATTTGTTCTTGAGCATGACGCATGGCAACTTCAGAACGTTGTCGTGCTTCTGCTTCTTTTTCTGCAAGAACTGCGTTCGAGAGTGCAATGTCTGCTAGACTCAAGTTTACGCCTTCAATAGCCAGTTTTTGTTGTTCTTGAACAGATATTTCTTCAAGACTTACAGCAGCGGCAATACCCATTTTGGATTCGGATTCCGCTTGTTGAACAGCAATTCTTTCAAGTTTCTTTGCTTCTGCCTTTCCAGCAATAGCAGCCGATTCTTTCTTTTGAACCTCAATTTCACGGTTTGAATCCGCTGTGGCAACTTGAATCTGACCCATCTGAAGTGCTTTGGCTCGGTCTCCAGTTGCACCAGCAATTGCTTCTGCAGCTGCCTTAGCACCAATCGAAACGATGTATTCTGCTTCGTCAGTGATGTCAGTGATGTTGACGTTAATGAGGTAGAGTCCAATCTTGTGCAATTCAGAATCGACGTTACTGGAGACTTGCTTGAGGAAGACTTCACGGTCTTGATTGATTTGCTCAATGGTAAGTGTTGCAATCGTCAAACGAAGTTGCCCGAAGATGATCTCGCTTGCCATGTCTTCTTGTTGTTGTTGTGAAAGTCCGAGAAGACGTTCTGCAGCGTTCTGCATGATTGAAGGGTCGGTTGAAATACCAATCGTAAAGGTTGATGGTACGTTGATACGAATGTTTTGTTGAGACAATGCATGTTGCAAGTCAATTCGAATTGTCATTGGTTTGAGATCGAGGTATGCGTAGTGTTGAATCAATGGCCAGACAATTTTACCACCACCGTGGTAACATGCGGCAGCACCGGAATCTTTGACATTACCATAGACAACTAAAATTTTGTCAGAAGGAGCCAATTTGTAACGGCTTGTTGCAACGTAAATAGTTCCAAAAACTGCCAATGTGAATAAGAATAAACCAATTACTGCTATCGAAGTGCCTATGTCTGCCATGATGACTCATGAGAGGCGTCCTTTATGAGTCTTCACCCGTCGTTTAACGGTTGTAATCTTCAGAAATACTTATTCTTCTTCTTCAATCACGGATGCCACAGAGAGCGGCTTTACAATGAGCGTTTCTCCAATCGCCTTGACGACCTCGACAAACTTACCAGTTTTTAGAGACATGGTATCATCCTCGAGAACAGCATCGCATGTACGCATTGCATTCTGGAATTCGACTTGCACTTTACCAGTTTCACCGGCTGCAATGTCCATGTAGACTTTGCCTTGTGCTCCAATCGACAATGAATGTTTGACCGTAGCATCAACTTCGAGGGATTTCATGACTTGGAACACTTTTCCAATCACCCACATCGAAGACATTCCAGAGACGATGGCGACTACAATGGCAAGGAGGTCAGAACCCTCGCTCTGAGTTACTGCAAGGCCTGCAATTCCAAACATCATGATGAAACTCAAGATTCCTTGTATCGTGAGCATGTGGAATATTCCTTCTGCTCCCAGATCGAAGTCAGTATCAAATCCAGCGATCTCGAGTGCTCCATCAGCCACCCCACCAATCAGAATGAGAACAAAATAAATCAAGAACAAAAAGGTTCCAATTACGGCCATTACCGCAAAGAGAATATCGATGCCAGTAATGCCGCCCAATCCAATGAGGTCAAGAAGATTTGAAATTAAGGACATAGTATCACTGGTTCTTACTAACGGGTTCTATTCTTCAACCTTCGCCTTTTGCTGTTTTAATACCGGTCGAATGTAGATGAAATAATAATGCCCGAATACGACCGGTCCCAGAGAAAGTCCGAACATGAGCCCAATCCCCCAAGATGGCAAGTGAAGTGCCAATCCGATGGCGATAATGATGAGTAATGTGATGAGAATTGATGCTTTTTCAAGAATAATCATAATCGTTGATGAGCCATTGTTGACACGCTCTTTCATGACAAAAACGTCGAGCAAGCCCGCCATATCATCACCTCAGAAGAGGAGGTCAGACCAGGAACTTTCGCTCATCAAGACAACCATTAGATAAATGCCGGCAATGAAGAATGTTGGATTTCGGCCTTTCTCAACCGTACTTTCAACAATTTGAGATCGACCTTCTGCGTCTTGGATAATTTGGGTTGCTTCCGAAGTGAGGTAATTTCCACCCGCAGTGAATTCATTTTCGTTTTTCTTACTTTGGTACAATAAGAATACAATGGTTCCGACGATGACGCCTAGACTTGGTCCAAAAAAGAGGCCGAGGGCAGCATTAAATTCGCTCCACATTGCAGCAGTAAAGTAAATCCCCAAACCGGCTGTCAAAAGCGAAATTACTCCTTTCCCCTTACTTAGATTTGTGTACTCCATGAATCTTCTAAGCACGCCTCCTTTTTCAACTCTACCCCGTTTCGCACGTATTCACGCCATGATGTTGAAGAACTTCGGCACCCAACGCCCTCCATGGCACAGGTGAGGTATGCGATTTGCGGCCACCCTGTATCGCATTCTCTCTCTCCTCTTTTATTTGGATTAGTCATGTCGAATCTTGAGAAATTCGGTAGGAATATTCAATTTAACGTTAAAAAAAGTAAATTTGAGTTAGTTGATACTTCTGCTATTGAAGATGCATTGGGTTGGGGATATGCCGGTTTTACGCCTGAACCATCCATCTGGGAGTATACTGGTGCGCCTTTTGGAAAATACCGAACTGAAGCCCTCGTTCAAAAAGCACTTGAGGCTGCGTTACATATTGAAGATGCAGATCCCAGGCTGGTGTCGAATTTTGAATCCGAACTTGAAGCTCAAGACGTCCAATCACATTCTTTTTTACTCCAAGCGGAATTGAAACATTTACCCACACATTGCTTAGAAAACGAGGTTTGGCTTAATCTGACATCACCTCTCAAACATCAACTTTCGAGTGAAGCTGTATCGACGATTGATGACTCCATGTCGCTTCAAGCAGTCAATGCATTACGCTGGGACGGTCAAGCATGGTGGTGTGCCGGGGTTGATGGCAGTGGCGTCGTTTCCATCGCTCAATATCATGGGGTTCAGGTCGGAAGTGGTGCACTTTTAGGAATTGTTGGAGGCGGTGGTGCGGCGCGAGCAACTGTTGATTCATGGTTAAAAACAGGAGGTGCAGTCCGGTTATTTCCGGGGAAACGCCCATTGGAACTCCCCTTCGATTTTGAATCTGATGATTCTGACCGCCCACTCGATTTTGCTGTTGACTTTGATGGTGCTGGCGTGCATGATGCTGAGTTTGAATCATGCCCCAATCGATTAAACCCGAGTTATCAGGCTTTAGATGGTGATGTTGAATCAAGAATTGGGCATCTCATGGCTACACCTTTGGATGGACGTTGGATGTTGGTTGCTCAACATTTGGAATCATGGCGCCGACTTTGGGCTCCGCAATACGCAGCATATCTTCCTTCAATCGGTTTACTTCTCACTCAACTTGTTCATGCTGAAAATGTCCTTCACACCTATGCATAACTCCCAAAGCGATTTGAGTGAGTACTCGAACGAACAGACAGGGCAGAATATGAATTCGAGAAAACAATTGGTTTGCCTCTTCGTGTTCATTGGATTTATTCTACCAAGTTTTGCCGCTGTTGTTTCGGCTCAACACGCTTCTGAAGACCAAAATTACACTCTGCCGCACACGGGGACCGATTTTCCAGTGGGATGGGAGGACATCGCCTACGGTTCATTCCCTCCCAATCAACTGCGTCTCCTTTATCCTGCAATGAGTGATGGTGAAAGTACTGAGATGGCAGGCAATGGGCCGTTCCCCCATCTTCAGTTTTTTATTGATTCAGGAGAATCTTCCGACTCTTACATGGATTTCACGACACGTTTAGTAGAGCGTGGGTTTATTGTGGCGGTCCATGGTGAATCCTATGATTCAACCGACTTCAATGAAATCATTGAGCAAACCGTAAATGTTCATGAACGGCTTGAAGAATTAAATAATTCAAGTACGGGTCCTGTTCTTGGTTCGTATGGTCAGTTTGACCTTACCCATTGGGGATTTGGTGGTCACGGATTCGGTGCTGCAGGAGCCTATGGTGCGTATCCATATTGGATGAATTCTACCTTACATGACAGTGTACAACCACCGCGTGCACTCTTTGGGCTCGGAATCGATTTTGAAGATTGGAATGGGCAACATTGGAATGAACTCGCACCTTCAACTTGGGTTCACGCACCAGCATCTCCAGCCGCGAGTTTGTTTCTGACCGGCTCTGCGGACGAAGTGGCCCCAACACTCGATGTTGAAACTGTACTCGGGCAAGGGAATGGCCTTGGTTGGCAAATCATGCAAGTTCTTGGAGCGGACCACTATCAATATCAGGACTCAACATCTTTTCTTGAAGTGCTCAATGACGGTGATGCAACCTTGACCCAGGAAGAGCAAAATTCGTTTGCATCTGAACATGTGAACGCATACCTCGACTTGATGTTACGGGGGTCACATGAGCATTTCCGCGATGCGTTTAATCGTCCACTTGGGCCACATGTCGTAAGCGACAGTGGGGCGTATCTTGTCGAAAATCTTCTCGACAGTTCTTTCTTACTGGTGAATCACTCATGGATTACTCCAAACGATAATTTCACCTTTGGGCCACAGATTACCGTAAATTCTTTTGTGAATTGGACATTAAGAGATGGACGTACATACGGTGATTTGCCGAGTGGATGGGACCTTGACATAGAATGTCGAGTTTTGGGGATGAACCAGACTGCTGGAACTTTCGATGCGAATGGGACCGCTCGTTGCCTTTTCCCAATGCAAGATGTAGCGCCTGGAGCTCATACAGCACAAATGCGAATATTTGTTGAAGGTGCAGCATCTACTGTTGAATTCGAGTTTATTCGAACAGATGCACCACTGGTACTCACAACTCCAGTTCCTTTGATTCAAGTGCAACAAAGAGGCAGTACGCATGTTGATGCATCCCTTTTTGCATACGACCCTGATGGCCAAGAGGTTTTCATTCAAGCGGCAGAACTTGTTGGCGGTTCAGTGTCTGATTTCACCTTCGATTTAGATCAAGACCAACGCGGGTTGACTGTGACTCATTTGGTGACTGGGGAGGAAATCAACGGTGCTGATATTCAATTCACTCTCCGAGCTGATGGGGACGGCGTTATTGATGAGGCTCAAACTACAGCAATGATACAAATTATTCCTGTTGACGACCCCGCCCTCAAAATAGCAGATGTGCCTATGCAAAATCTAATTGAAGATGGCGAGTCAATTCTGTTGAATCTTACCGATTATGTACAAGATCCCGAAGGTGAAATGCTGTTCGCTACGGTCGGTGGTGAGAAAAACGGAGATTATGGTCCCGTTTCTTTCACTCTTGCGTATGGTCAAATCACCTTGACTCCGATTCCAAATGCCAACGGAGCTACAGTAATGCATCTCCTTGTTGGAGATGGTACGACTCTTCCAATCGAATTAGATATTCCATTGTACGTGGAACCTGTTAACGATGCAATCATCATCAATGAATCGGCGTGGTCGTTTACTGTTTCAGAGGATGAAAGTTTGTATCTCAATCTCTCCGATCTCGGATGGGACTTGGATGGTGATAATCTCTTTTGGACCATTGACAGCAGTTCACAATCAGTCAATGTCGTTCGCTCTTTTTCTCAGTTCATAATCACGCCAATCCTCGATTACTCGGGCTATGATGACTTAACGACAATCAATGTCACAGATGGGACACTGATGGTTATGCAGACGTTGCAGATTACCGTCGCTCCATCTCCTGACGCCCCTCTTCTTACGCTTCGAGAATTGAACCTGATCGATTCAACTGCAGGAAGCCTCCAATGGTGGGTTTACGATGCAGATGGAGTAATTCCTTCAGATACAGAAATTCAAGTGAATGGTACCATCATCGAGAATCTCTCGCATTCGTGTGTCTTTGACCCCTTCGATTCAACCAACCGTTGTCTTTCGATGTTACCGCTTCCAGCATTTCAAAATGGGACGGTTGAAGTTCGAGTTTCGGTGTATGATGAAGAAATCGGTGCCAGCACCGTCGCGTATATTTCGATTAATATGTCTGCTTCGCAACCCGAACCTACACCGACACTCTCGGAACCTGATGGCTTCGAATGGCTCAGTGCGAACCTTCTTGCTACGCTTAGCTTAGTTGTTCTCATCGTTTTAGTCAGTATTGTCGTTCTTCTTCGTAAAGGGGCGAAAAACTATTCACAATTGCCGGATGTTGAAGTTGAAGTTGAAAATGAATCGGAAGAAGAATCAACAGATACGCCTCTTGGCGGTGGTTTATTGGCTCGAGCATCACGTAAAAAGTGAATCAAAGCGGAATGTTTCCATGCTTTTTAGGAGGGCTCCATTGCCTTTTCGATTGGAGGATGTTGAGCGCTCGGCACAGTCGAAGACGACTTTCACTTGGTTCAATGACATCATCCAGCCAACCGTTTCGAGCAGCCACATACGGGTCTCCAAATTTGGCCTTGTACTCGGAAATCAACCGTTGTCGAGTTTCTTCTTTCTTGCCTTCAGGTGCTTTAGCAATTTCAGTTCGGTGAATGACATTCACTGCCCCTTCTGCTCCCATGACGGCTAATTCTGCGGTTGGCCACGCAATGTTGTAATCACTTTGCAAATGCTTGCAAGACATAGCCAAATATGCACCGCCGTAGGCCTTTCGGGTCACGAGAGTAAGTTTTGGAACCGTTGCTTCTGCGTATGCAAACAAAAGTTTGGCTCCATGTCGAATAATCCCACCCCACTCTTGGACAACACCTGGCAAAAACCCAGGGACGTCTTCAAAGGTGACCAAGGGGATGTTGAATGAATCACAGGTCCGAATAAAGCTGGCAGCTTTAATCGATGCGTCGATATCCAGGCATCCAGCGAGTACCTTTGGTTGATTTCCAACAACTCCAATTGTTTTCCCTTCGAGGCGCGCAAAACCGATGATGATATTATCAGCATATGCCTCAAAAAGTTCAACGAAGATACCATCGTCGACAATTTCTTCTACGACTTTGACCATGTCGTACGGTTTATTTGGATTATCTGGTACCATTGTTTGCAATTCTGTATTCAATCGGTCAGGAGGGTCTGCAGTTTCTTCACGAGGAGGGTCTGCCATGTTGTGATCTGGTAAGTACGAAAGAATCTCAGAGGCTAAACTGCATGCATCTTCTTCATCATCAGCAATCAAACATGCAATTCCTGAACGTGATGCATGGAGTGTTGCTCCTCCAAGTCCAGCCGCATCGATTTCACCTTCGATTACTTCAGGAGTTTCGAGGGGTGAAGAGAGGAATAATTGTCCATGTTCTTCTCCCAATATGGTGAAGTCGGCTAAACTGGCTGCAAGCGCTGATACACCAACAACCGGACCAAGAACCAAACTAATGATTGGGACTCGGCCACTGCATTGGACGAGGCGGTCAAGTAATTCACCAGTTCCAGCCAAGGCTGAGATTCCATCATGCGCACGTTGGCCGCCACCGTCCCACATTCCAATGATTGGGGATTTTACCCGTTCTGCCATTTCGATAATTTTAGCGATTTTCTTGGCATGGATTTCACCCATGCTTCCACCATGTACGCTGAAGTCTTGCGCGAAACAGTAGATGCGTCGGCCATTTACAGTTCCATGACCTGCCACAACACCATCGCCGAGCGTGTGGTGAAGGAACATGCCGTTGTCGGCTGAACGGTGGGTTGCAAATGAATCGATTTCAATGAAAGAGCCTTCATCGAGAAGTAAGTTGATTCGGTCACGGGCAGTACCTCTGCCACTGGTTCGGATTGCTTCTTGACGCTTCAATCCTCCACCAAGGCGAGCTTGCTCTCGCTTGTACTGGAGTTCCTCGAGGCGTTCACTCGAATTCCGTGCCATATCATCTCCACCTCTTCTCGGTTTTTCATTCAAGCGCTCATGAACGAAGCAAATTATAGCCTTCTCCGCAAAGGTTTGCAGCAACTGCATCTTGGATTTTCATCCCGTTGGAAAGTGCCCAGTGGACCTTGACTATGACGGTTTCAGGTGCTGCAACGCTGCCGTGTCCAAGGATTCCCATTGCTATTTGTTTACGTCCTTTGGAATATACATTCATATCCACGGGGCCGTGAATACATTGATTTGTCACGACGACTGGAATTTCACGGTTGATGCATCGGGTAAGGGCGCGCCAAAGTTTGGAATTTTCCGGGGCATCCTTAGCAGGATCTTCAATTGGAAGATGGCCTAGGCCAGTGCCTTGAATGATAATTGCCTGTACACCGGTGAGCACAATCGCTTCAATTTCCTCTGAATGAAGCCAAGGTCCAGCAACGAATTGTGCAATTCGAACACTTGTTTCATACGTCGTTGGTTGTTGACAGATCGGGCGAGATGTTTTTTCGTTGAGTCTTTCTTGATATCTTTCTTCTAATGCGTGGGAATACATGCCATTTTCGATTGTAATCAGAGCCAACGCTTCGCAATTGACTGGCTTGAATGCATCTCTGCGCGATGAATGTAATTTGCGGACACCAATTCCAGGGTAGACTGCACATGCTCCGTCATTGTTGGATGCATGCATGACCACGACGACACCGTCTCCCGCATCACCGCAAGGAGTAGGGGCATTCGCTGCCCAATGCACAGCAGAAAGTAGATTTTCAGTGGCGTCGGATGAACCTCGGTCTGATGAACGCTGTGAACCAACGAACACAATTGGGCCTGGGGGGGTTTCACCTTTTCCACCCCAAGCAAAGCTCAATGCTGCAGAAGAGAGGTGGAGGGTGTCTGTGCCATGCGTGACCACAACGCCATCACAACCATCTTCAAAGGCCTGTTTTGATGCCTGAATCATAGCGTTCCAATGTTGTGGGCGGATGTCATCACTGAACATATTACCAAGTTTAACCGCTTCAATATTCGCAAGTTCGGAGAGTTCAGGTAACGCAGCAATCAACTCTTCAGGTTCAAATCGAGCGATGACTGCCCCCGTTGCATAGTCTACTTTTGATGCAATGGTGCCGCCGGTGTGGAGAATCCGAATGCGAGGGAGCGATGAATTGGTCGTGATTTTTACGGGAATGGAGGTGTCTGCTGAGTTTGCAATTCCAAGGAGTTCTATTGACATAACATCTTCCATTGGGTAACTTGCATTATAGCCATTGACAAGTTTTACCGACACATGATCTTTTGCTGCTGGGTGAAGAGCGACCCCTTCAATGGTCGTCGGGCCGTTGTGGCTGTTGACCTCAACTTTGACCCGTTGGCCAGCGGTAGGAGCATCAACCATGTATTCCCCACACACCGAGAGCACATCAACAGTTCGCAACATCAACGGTGAAATACGAACAGTTCTACCTGTCGAATGAAATGGTGCCGGGAGCGGGGCTTGAACCCGCGACCTTCGGATGTCTCAGACACCGCAAGGGGTTTGCACGTCATACGATTGCCTTGTAGGCTGCCCTATGAGTCCGACGCGCCACCAACTACGCCACCCCGGCTTATCTCTCGCCTGTCGCGTT
>CALBIL010000016.1 GCA_937892945.1 uncultured euryarchaeote
GACCGTTTAACACAAGGAGAACTACGAAAGGAGCAATTACCGTGGACCAAAGGAAAGTGTTTCCGCGGTAGTGCTTATGTCGGAGGCTTTGTTGAGTGGAAACGCTCTTTTGAATCTTTGAACGATGAAAAACAAAGTCTTTGCCTGAATCTTTGGGTGAATGATGTCTTGGTACAATCAGCTTCCCTCTCTGAGATGACGCTTTCACCAGCCGTTCAAATCGAAGAACTTCTTACTTGGGCTCCGGTTTCAGCAGGTGATTATCTGTTTACAGGAACGCCAGCAGGTGTTGGCCAACTCCATCCAAATGACCGAGTTTATGCGACACTTGAATCGCAAGATGGTACTGTCTTATCGTTTATTGAAACACAATGTGGGTAGGGTTGCTTTCTTATATGCCCTGTTGGTGGCTTTGACTGCAAGGTGGCATAATTATGGCTCAATGGCATGGTATCTCTCGACGTAAACCTAGTGGCGGACGCAAAGTACAGGCTCGTAGCAAGCGTTCTACGGAAATCTCTTCCGAGAAGCAAATGGCTCTCGTTGGAGAATCAAAGCGCAAGATTTACCGCCGAACCGGTGGAAATACCCTCGTTCGTGTTATGTCCGAAAACCGTGTTTCAATTAACAATCCAAAGAAGGGAACCACAACCATCGGAACCATTCACAATGTCATCGAAAATGAATCTGACCCGAACTACGTCCGACGAAACATTCTGGTGAAAGGCGCAGTTATCGAAACCGACCAAGGTCGAGTTCGAATTACTTCTCGACCCGGCAAGGATGGCGTTATCAACGGCATTCTCCTTGACTGAAGTCGTTCCGCAGGGTTCAAGTCATTCCCGCTCTTCGGTGCAAATGGTGAATTTACATGGACCACAATCCTGACAGAATCTGTGTTTGGCCGGGATATTTCGATACCCGTTCTTCTCGCAGAAGCGGTCGGAGAGTTCCGAAGGATTCTTCAGTCATCAAACCAGACATTGAAGGTCTCTTTTTGGCTTCACGCAAACTCGGTTTGAAAAAAATAAAGCGAGATGAAGGCGTATCACACCCATCTCGCTCCCATCTCAAAGAAGGAAGAATGTGGGTCTCTCGTGCAGGTTCCAAACAATCGGTCGGCGCTAACTCAAAAGAAGAACTCCTCCAACTCATTGGCGCACAGTGGCGTCAAATGCAACGGGAACAAAAGGATGCATCGAATGAGCGTATTGCAAAAGGCCCTCAAGCGGGTGATCGAAGGGCTCGTTCACAACGGAAGACACAAACCAGTGATTCGAGTACAAGTAAACCCAGTTTCAAGAAACGTTCCGGTTTCAAGAAGCGATGAATCATCGTGGGATTTCGTGTAACCATCCGAAGATATCTTCTTCAGTTTCATTTTGAATGCCGACAAGGTGATTGTATAACTGCTCAGTAATTGGGCCTGGCTTCTGGTCCCCATAGGTTGCCTTCTTGTCGCCTTTCGTGATCGAACCAATCGGTGAGATAACCGCTGCAGTGCCGCAACAAAACGCTTCATCAGCACTCATAGCAAACTCAGCAGAAACCTTGGTTTCGACGACTTCATAGCCATTGTGTCGGGCTAATTCCATAATTGATTGTCGAGTAATTCCGGGGAGAATAGTTCCGGTAAGTTCAGGAGTGTAAAGGACATTCTCTTTGATACAGAAGAAATTAGCTGCTCCAACTTCCTCAACGTAGGTGTGAGTTTCAGCATCAAGGTAGATGATTTCTGCAAATCCAGCATCCTTTGCTTTGCGGCTTGGCATCATTCCTGGAGCATAATTACCGATTGCTTTCACGCCACCTGAGCCACCAGGTGCTGCACGGTGATATTCTTCTGAGATGAGCAAATCAATCGCAGAAACTCCGCCCTTGAAGTAGGGGCCGACAGGCGTGACATACACCAAAAAAGTGTACGATGGTGCAGGTGCAACACCCAAAATAGGACCGGAGCCCATGAGTAATGGTCGAACATACATGGCGCCTTTTCCTGTTGGAGGCACCCATCGAAGATTCGCTTGAACGCATTGTTCAACAGCATCAATAAAAATAGATTCGGGGACAGGCGGCATTTTCAAACGGTCTGCACCACGTTGCATACGCCGAGCATTTTCTTCTGGACGAAAGAATACAACACGATTCTTCGAGGTTCGGAATGCTTTCATTCCTTCAAACAAACCTTGTCCATAATTCATAACGCCAGATGCTGGAGACATTTCGATTGGTCCATAGGGCCGTAGTGTGCCCGGCATCCAAGGTTCTGTAGAACTTGTTTCTGTGAGATACATGGTATCTGTTGGGGTAAGTGAAAATGTAAGGCTGTCCCAATCAATTTCTTTTGACATCATGAGCACCTTGCCTTAGCATTTCATCCAAGGGGCTTGGGCTTTCAATCATTCCTCTCGTAAAACATGGAGGACAGGCGTGTTTTTGGAGTGTTGACATTTATTTCCTCACATGCAACCGAAGGCAAGACCCTTAGAGTGGGTTGCCATCCTTGCTCTTGAGGTAGATTGATGACGTTCAAAGGAGACATTGGAGTCGTCAATGGCCGCTATCATTCGGTTGAAGCAAATCCAGAGAAAGGCACTTCTGAGAAAACAGTGTTGGAAATTTTCGGTCGCAGTAAAAATGGCGAATCAGTCTGCCTTTTGGTAACAGGCCTTCAGCCATCATTCGAGATCACTCCATTGAGTGCTTGGCGTGAAGATATGGAAATCAGCGATTTCATTCTTGAACGAATTAAAAACATCGAGAATATGGATGATGTCGTAGAAGTCACGGGTCCAATCATGAAACTCACCGACCTTGGTCAAAGACCGGTTTGGGCAGTCACCGTACGACAACCCTACTTGGTCCCCAATTTGCGTAAATCAATTGCCAAGCAATCATGGCAAATTTATTCCGGCGATATCCCTTTTCTCAATCGGTTCTTTCTCGATTATGACCTTGGAATGCATATTTCAGTCCAAGGGTCTGTTGTGGACCGGCGAAATGAGCCTGATGAAAACCTCGAACGAACACATGCAGTCATCCAAGCCGGCGGTTCGGGACGGTATGCAGTCGATGTTACCGTTGCCTGTGACGTCACTCAACTCAAAGACTGCCACCCATTCCCAGTTCCTTTCCGGGTCTTTTCGTTTGATTTAGAAACCAGCATTGAGCATGAAACCATCCTTTGTGCTGCTGCTTGGGTCGAAGATATGGGGACTGGAACACGGCAAGAGTACTCATTTAGAGGCGATGAAGCGAGTATTATGGAAAATTTGACTTTAGTTGTTCGGAGTATGGACCCCGATATCATTACCGGATACAATATTGATAATTTTGATTTACCACGATTAAATGACCGGATGCAGGTTCAAGCGAAGTCGAAAGAATGGCGAAAGCGAGCCCAATTGTTTGGATGGGGAAGGGTTGAGCAGAGCGAATCGGAATCAAAACGCAGTCGTTCCGGACTTTTTCCACGGCGACAATCCTCTCGTGCTTGGAATCTTGCAGGACGAAGTGTTGTTGATGCTTGGTGGCAAGCCCGAATGGCTTTGAAACCTCAACGTGAAACTCTTTCCTTCATCAGTAATCTACTCTTTCCCGACGATGAAGAAAAACACAAGATGGATGTCGATGCATCAAAGATGGATATGGAATGGGCCAACCGCCCAGACGAGGTCATGGAATATTGCATTCGTGATGCAGCATTACCTCTCGACATTCTAAACGCTCTACAAGTGATTCGACGCAAAGAAGCGGTTGCAGCAGTTGCCAAAGTCACGTTCGATTCCGCTGCCATTGGAAGTACAAGCCAACTGGTCGATTCCTTAGTCATACGTCTTGCAGATGCAGAAAATGTTGCCGTTCCATTAACGGGTTCTGCTGAAGCTAAAGAAGGACAGATCACGGGCGGCTATGTTCACGAAGTCGATGCAGGACTTCATCCTTGGATTGCAGTATTGGACTTCAAGAGCATGTATCCTTCGATTATGATTGGCCAGAATATATGTTATACCACTCGAATTGACCCTGCTCAGCCTGACCAACCGAAAGAGGGTGAACTCGTTCATACTGCGCCAACTGGTGCTCGTTTCCGACATCAATCGGTTCGCAAAGGCCTTGTCCCACGGCTTCTTGAGAATTTGATGGAGCAACGTGATGTGCACAAAACTGCGCTCAAAGACGCTCAGCACGCAGGTGATGTCGCCAAAGAAGCGTTCCATGATTCGATGCAATACGCGGTAAAAATCCTCATGAATACCTTCTATGGTGTCTTCGCCAGTGGTTTTTACCGGTTCACTCACCGTGATCTTGGCTCTTCCATTACCGCGTGGGCTCGTCATAACATCAAAGCGATCATTGCACAATTAGAAGGGGAAGGACATGGGGTTGTTTATTCGGATACCGATTCAATTTTCGTCCGGTCACCCGTTGCCGAGCATTCCCCTTCATCGTTACGAGAAGAAGAGATTCTTGCCGCTAAAAATGGGGAACATGAAGCGGTTGAAAAAATTGAGAAATGGGAAATTGCCAAACAATCCATGATTGATTTTGGCCTTGAGATTGCAGAACGTTACAGTCGTGATTCTGCTGTTCTTGAATTTGAAAAAGGACTTTCAGTCTTTTTCAGCCACGGAGCGAAAAAGCGCTACGTCGGGCAAGTTGTTTGGCCGAAAGAAGAAATGTTAATCCGCGGTTATGAAACGCAACGTACCGATTCATTCAACTATCTCACCTCGACCATGAAGCGCATGTTCAGCCATGCTCTTTCTGATGAAGGTGATGAATTGGTGAAATATGCGCTTACTCGAGTGAAAGCGCTGAAAAACTCTGAAGTCGATGCCAGTGAACTTATTCTTGCCAAATCGTGTAAAGGACGAGTCGCTTCGAACGGGGACATCGATTTCACCAAAGACTACGCCAACCCTGAGAGTATGGCTCAAGTTCGCATTGCTAAAGCAAGAATTGCTCTCGGCCTTGGTTTTACTTCCGGAATGAAGGTGTCTTACATCGTTTCGGATGCATCTCAACGACCTATGCGAGTCGTGCCTTGGCTGGAGAATGAGGAAAATGGCGGTATTTTAACCTACGACGGCCAATTTTACGCTGAACGTTTAGCAGCAGCATTAGGGCGTATCACTGAAGCCTTTGGTTGGACAGCGAAAGAATTGGTCTCTGGTAACAAGCAAACATCGTTGTTTTCCTTCTAAATCGACTTGATAGAAGGAAGACCTTTTGATGAAGACACCTGCAACTCATCCTATGAAGTCGGCCTCTATGCCCGTTCTCCTCGCGCTCTTAATGGTAATTTCCAGTCTTGCTGGTTGTACTGCCATCACCGGCGGTAGTGATTCTGATGCCGAGGTTCTTGCTGTTTTCAGCTATTCTCCATCGTCAAATATTCGCACTGGAGACACTGTTGTTTTTGATGCCTCAAGTTCGACACCCAGTAACGGTGTGACCTATCGGTGGGATTTTGATGCCGACGGTTCGATTGATGAAACGGGTCGTTCTGCTGAATGGCAATTCGATACGACAGGTGTGAAAACCATCGAATTGACTGTTTCAGACGGTTCAAAGTCCTCTTCGCAAACAAAAGAGATCACCATCGCTGATGCCACAGCCCAACCACCATCTGCTGAAATCACTCAATATGCCGATGATGAAGATTGTTCCAATGACGACCTCGATGAAAACACACACATTGTATTGTGGATTTGTGAAATGGATAAATCCATGACTGACCGTGATATTTCTGCAACCACGACCGTTACCCTAGACGCAGCAACCTCCGAAGCAGGCGATTCCAGCCAATACATTACAGAATGGAACTGGGACCTCGATTCGGGAACGGACAATGACAACGACGGAGATTCTGAAAACGATGTTGACTTCTCCGGTGAAACGGTTGACTGGTCGAATGTCGCTCCTGGTGAATACGAAGTGAACCTCAATATCCTCAACAGTGCAGGATTGACTGATTCGGATACCATCAAAGTCTATGTCAACTATGCTGGCCAATGGTCCGATTTCGAAATGGGCGGAAACACGTCCGGAAATGCTCAAACACTCGACTTCGATGTGAATATTGTGTATGACAAAGACCAAGGCAATACCATCCGTAAAGCCGTTGGTGAACTCACTTACCCTCAACAAGACGACGATTGTAATACTCTTCCAGGTGCTACAAACTGCCGAGCGAAACTCGACATCTATGCCATCAATGAAGAAGACGAAGAGGCGAGTAACACCTCGAGTAAGGCTTTAGACCAGCGTACGGATGGCGATTGTGATGAAGAAAACAACGATTGTGTCCACCTTACACTCAGTTCCTACATGTTCACTGATACCGAATCAACGTACGGTGACGGGGACTGGATTTTTCAAATTCGAAATGATAAAATCAATGACTTGCAAGTTGAATCATTTGTTATTCGGCTGCATTATTCAAATTCGAAATGATAAAGTCAATGACTTGCAAGTTGAATCATTTGTTATTCGGCTGCATTATCGTTGAAACAGTGTTTCTGTTGAGATAGATGTTTAACTCTTGGCAACTGAGGACTTTTTATGCGCCGAACACGAATTGTAGCAACCATTGGTCCTGCTTGTGATGATGAGGAGACTTTACTGTCTCTGCTTCAAGCAGGAGTCAACGTATGCCGCCTCAATTACTCTCATGGAGTTCCCGATGACAAAACGCCACTGTACCATCGTATACGTTCTCTTGAGGAGAAATTGGGCCGACCAACATGTATTCTCGCAGATTTACCTGGCCCAAAACTTCGCTTAGGTCGTTTTCCGGGTGTCGTTATACTGGAGCGTGGTGCTTCAATAAAACTCCATTGTGGCCAGAAATCAATGGATCATGCCGATTCAGGGAATATTCCAGTCGAATACGAAGGCCTCTCCGCAGAATTAAACGAGGGCGACCCTGTACTCATTGCTGATGGCTTGATTCGCCTGAAGGTGATTCATTCTCCACAACAACCCAATGGCATCGTTGAATGTCTTGTTGAAGATGGAGGAATTGTGAGCGAACGAAAAGGTGTTAACGTCCCAGGTACAATGGTTGACCTTCCTGCGATTGGTCCGAACGACGAAGCTGCATTAGCCCATGCACTCAAGGCTGGAGCGGATTACATCGCTGTGAGTTATGTACGAACTGCAAAAGACCTCGAACCTGCTCAAAAAGCAATTCGTGAAGCCGGCTTACATGTTCCTTTGATAGCGAAAATAGAGCACCCCGTGGCTCTTGAACACCTTGACGCGATTCTTGATTCAGCAGATGCGGTCATGGTTGCACGCGGAGACTTAGGGGTCGAGATTCCCCTTGAGGACGTTCCTGAGGCACAACAACGAATCATTGATGGTGCACTTACTCGAGGGAAAATCGTGATTGTCGCTACTCAAATGCTTGAGTCAATGACCTTGCAACCTCGTCCAACTCGCGCTGAAGTCAGCGATGTATCTGGAGCGATTCGACATGGCGCTACTGGGGTAATGCTCTCGGGAGAAACAGCATTGGGCCAATTCCCTCTTGCAGCTGTTGAAACAATGGCTAAAATCGCAGTGGCGAGTGAGAAGGGATTGACTTCCTCCGAACAACGCCCAAGTGTCTTGGCGAGGTTTGTCTCAACTCGTTCAGTAGCGCACGCAGGTGTTGAACTCGCTAAAATTTCAAAGGCGAAACGAATCGTCGTCGCTACACAACATGGAAATGCAGCACGCTTGGTTGCTGGCTATTGCCCGGGTATCCCCGTTACGGCAGTCAGTAATCGAATCCGAGCCATGCGGCGTTTACAATTGATTCCCGGTGTCGAAGGCTTAATGGTTGAAGAATTCGACCGCGGCTCACAAACTATGCAGGCCTCTCTTCATTCGCTTCTTGAAGCAGGGACCATTGGTATTGGCGACCGGGTTGTAGCCATATCAGGCAGTCCAAAAGCCATCTCAGGTGCCACAAGTACCATTCGTCTGTACAAAATAGCGGAAGACGGCACCATTCACGGTGCAGAATGAAACATTGTGGCAAATCTTTGTAAATATCTGTGCTAAAGACACTAAAAAGGAAATAGAGGCACATACTTCCAGATTTTCTTGTGTGTTGGCGCGTCGCGCTTTTCAAATAGGGGTGGTTGTTCGGAGGACTCGATAAGGAGTTATTATCATGGGAAGTCAATGGGAAGATAAGAGCAAGCCTCACCTAAACATCGTGTTCATCGGACACGTCGATCACGGAAAGTCAACAACAGTCGGACGTCTACTTTTGGACTCCGGTCATATTGAAGGCCACGTTATCGAAAAGAACGAAAAACTCGCACAAGAAGCTGGTAAAGCCGGTTTCGGTCTTGCTTACGTCATGGACGGACTCAAGGAAGAGCGCGAACGTGGTATTACCATCG
>CALBIL010000017.1 GCA_937892945.1 uncultured euryarchaeote
CACTGCATGTCCCTTTTTGACGATTTGTTGTCCCATAGTTTTTATGAATTCATTAGCCCAATTAATACTAAAATTATAGGAGGTTCTCAAAAATCTTCTATGAGCGATAAAATCCTCAATTGCAGGATATGGAGAACCTGTCGTCCCCCCCGCTTGTAGTTCAAACAGAACGATCCTACGATCTATCTGTCCGTTATGGGGGATGTTCTGTGATGCAACATAATCAACGTTTCCAAATGCTCCCATCTTAACTTCAGGAGTGAAAGTTACTGTTACTCCACTATTAAAATATCTTTGAGATAATATCGAAAAGAAATTATCAACCTCAAATCGTTTTGGACAAATGATGACCCTCCTCGTGCCTTCAAAAAACCCCCCGGTCACGTTAACCGTACAAATCCCAGTTCTGATTTCAGGTGTCGATTTTCTCGGCTTACCACACAAACTTTCCGTAAATCTGCATTCTTGGTGCCCCTGGCCAACTCTCGCATTTTGAGATTGACAAGTCGGAATTTTCCAGCCAAACCATTCAACTGGGACTTTAGACACACGTGCGCTATGGGTTCTCCGCTGATATTACTTTCTCCATTCTTGAGTTTGCGATATCTATGTACTTTTGACTTACATCAAAACCAATTCCTTTTCTTTTGAGTTCAACGGCAGCGACGATGGTGCTACCAGTTCCCATAAAGGGATCGAGGATAATCCCTTCCTCTGGGCAAGTTGCTTTAATGGGTAGTTGGAGTAATTCAGTAGGAAAGACCGCGTAATGAGCATCCTTTCTCCATTCGTCTTCAGGTGTGATATTCCATAATGTTCCAGGAATTAATTCTTCATCCTCAAGCAATGCAAAAGCAGCAATAAATTTATTTTCAAAATCGCTATGGTCTGAAACTGACCAAATATCAGAGGGCACTTTTCCTTTAGATGTACTACTCATGAAATAATAGCCATTTTTATCCATCTCTCTTGCTCTGCCGCTCACCGTTTTTTTGTCACTGTGTAGAACTCTGTGCTCTCCTTTGATATACATTCTGAAATCATCTATCGTGCCCTCTTTCATTCTACCTAGCATCTGGTTGAGAGCTTCTGTAGCATTCTCTTTTTGTTTATCGGTAAGAACATTTGAATTCTTGATTTTTTTGTAATAGGATTGACCTGAAACCCCTGTCGATGAAATAATTCTGCCGTTTTTCATAGTTGGTTTCTTATGCCTTTCAATTCTAATTGCGTCAAGATCATAAAAGTATTTCTTTTTCTTTACGAAATGAAAGATATATTCATGATTATCTCTGAGTTTATCTTTCGCACTTTGCGTTCCTTTCATTCTGTGCCAAATAACATCATTTCTCAAAATCCAACCATCATCCATCATTGCAAGGGCTACGCGCCAGGGCATTCCCATAAGATTCTTGTTGACATATTTATCACCCAAATTTAGCCATAGTGAACCTGTTTTCTTTAGTTTTGTCTTAAGTATTGAAAAAATATTAACCATGTTAGAGACGTATTCTTCTGGTTTTTTTTCCATTCCGAGCAGAAATTCCACATTAGTATCTTCAACATCATATTCTCTTTGCTTCCAATATGGCGGAGACGTGATTATTGTATCAATGCTCTCGTCATCGAGTTCTAGGCCTAGTTTCATACAGTCTCCAAGTCGGAATTCGAAAGAAGAAGATGGTCCCATAAGTTCCAATCGATGGCGACCGTAAATAAAGCATATGTCATCGTAATGCGCCCATCCAACACCCATGTAACAGGCATCTCATGGATGGGTACCCATGCGACACACATCTCACACATGGGTGTCGCAAGGGTTTGGATGGATGTTGGGTCAAGAGTTAAACCTAACAAGGCATTAGAATCTAATATGGCCGAAGTAGAGTACCCTTCTTGCACTGAAACAGTAGACCTTGCCAGTCATTCAAAAGGTAAATGTCAATTCCATTCGTACCGTCATATCTTATTCAGAACCGGAAATAAATAAATTCTACTGTCTCTGCTGGCCTTAACAAAAATGTCGCAGTAATTAATAGACTGCAAATTAGCCCCCAAGCCACACTATTTTGTTTAGATAACCAAATCTTGAACCCTCCCAGTTTACCACTAAATCCATGCGCAATTATGAAGAATAACACTAATCCCATAGTCATTAATTTTACATCGGGTAAGGACTCATAAAATTCGTGAATATCCCAATGTGCATCATAGCCAACGAAGGTTTTCAGTGAACGCAGCATCATTGATGTATCCTCTACACGGAAAACCAACCATGTCATGAATATGAAATATTGAGTTACAAGCCACCCAATAAAAACCGAAGTTCTAGGGGCAATGGTAAATATTTTCTTTATTTGTGATAATTTGATTAATCTACGGTGGCAAAGTAACAAAATTCCATGCATGAATCCCCATAATACAAAGTTCCATGATGCACCGTGCCACAAACCACCTAACAGCATTGTGCCCATAAGTGAAATAACCAATACTCGAGAACCCCCCCGGCTCCCCCCTAAGGGGATATACAGGTAATCTCTCAACCATGAAGACAACGAGATATGCCATCTGCGCCAGAAGTCTTGCGGTGAGCGAGCCGCATAGGGAGTTTTGAAATTCTCCGGCAATTCAATACCAATCAAATAAGCAGAGCCTAATGCAATATCTGTATAAGCAGAAAAATCACAATAGATTTGTATCCCGAAGCACAGTGAACCCCACCATACTAATCCTATATTATTCAGGGCGGCCCCTTCGACAAAAATTGTATCAGCGTGTAAAGCCACATTATCGGCAATAATCAATTTCTTTGCCAAACCATAAATTATCAAAGTCAAGCCTAATCTAAACTGATAAGGAGTTGAAGAAAGCGGCTTAGTAATTTGTTCAAGGAAATGCTGTGACCTCACGATTGGTCCAGCAACCAATTGTGGGAAGAATGCAGCGTAACATGCAAAATCGATAAACCGTTCATAAGGTGCATGTTTCTTACGATATATATCAATCGTATACGACATTGTTTGGAACGTGTAAAATGAAATTCCCACTGGAAGTAATAATCCAAATGTATCCAATTCGGGGGCACCATCAAAGCGAAGACTCGCAAGATTCCATGTTTCGATAAGAAAATCGAGATATTTGAAAGTGGCCAACAATCCAAGATTGACGGTGAGGCTTCCAATCAACCAACGTTTACGATATTTATCATTGGAAGATGAATGTATTTTTTTGCCTGTGGTCCAATCGACGAGAGTTGATGTTAAAAGTAGTAAAACATGCCATCCTGATGCCAACCAAAAGAATACATAACTCATTGTTAGCATCAAAAGAACTTGAGTATTTCTTCTTCCTCTAGCAAAGAACAAAACTGAAATTACAACTACAGGGATAAAAATAGTATAATATTCAGTCGTTATGAAATCCAATCAATCACGTCCTGAAAGTACTTCATCGATTACAGGAGCTAACCGATTACAGAATTCAATACGCCCTTCATCATCCAAATGATTTCGGTCATAGAAGTGGTCATCTTCCCATCCAGTTTCCCATGTCTGATCAAAAATAGTCACCCCTGGCCACTCCGCATATCGAGCAAGAGTTTCATTCAGCCCATCCCATTGTCCATCTTCGAGGTATGTCAATGCACTAGGGTGATGCGGTGGGCTCACAATGATGACACGAATGCCATTTTCCAACAGCGTTGAAATTTCATAATTGAGTGAAGTGTGAGACTGTGAATCACGATACGCAGGTTTGTAATTGCCTGTTTTCGACATTAAAGTCGCATTGTAATTTTCTCTTTCTTCGGAGGTTTTTCCGTCAAATCCATATCTATCTGGGGGGAAAATAGGAGTTTGCAAATAACCATTCCACAGTTCCGAATCCGTTTCAGGAACCCATCCATACTTTTGCGTATCAGTTCTGATTTCACCAAGTGTTTTTTCATCGAATATTAATCGATTCAATCGTTCCTCTATTGCAGAAGGTACATATTCTTGTTTGAATTTCATTCGCTCAATCTCATTCAATGCAATCCATTCGCGATGATTTGGGTCGATGAGTTCCACCCATTCACCCAAGTCCGTGGAATCTTGATTCATGGTGTCTAATTTGAATCTTAATTCAATATACTCTTCTGCTGATTTAGAGATATTCCCTAAGGAGTTTGGAGCAATTTCAATAAGAACAACTTCTGGGTTTGAGTTGATTATTCTTGGGATGTGCAACATATTTGTATAAGATCCGGAAGATGGCTGAGCAATATTGTATACCAATGCCTCATTTTCTAAATTACCACTGACGCAACCTCCATCAAGTGCTTTGAACATCTGAGATGAACCAGTACCGATTACAGAAATCATATTGTCTTCGGAGATCGTGCTCAATGCATCTTGAGTAATGGTATATCTTGACCCTCCACCAAGCAATGAACTATCTCGCATCAAGGAATCAGTGAGCCCTGACGCCATGGAACTTGAAAGAAGGAAAAACAAAACTGCGGCAATTGATACAGAGGTGAATAAATCACCTCCAGTAAAACGCAGGCCCTCTTTTACATTCATTTTTCCACTTCCTTATTATTTGTAATTCATTCGTTCTCATCAACATCGTCAATGGAACCCCTGAGCTGGTTATCGTGCGAGTTGGAAATTCTCGTGGCTTCAAAAGGGTCTGTTGGCTTGTTATCATCTTAACAACTGTGAGTTGGTCGGCCCTTGGCCTGCGTGAAATTAAACCATTCCCCAGCATAACCGTTTACGGATAGGTTCAGGGCGTCAATCCGAACACCCATTGCAAAGTTAAGTGGCAATCAAAGGGTTAGTAGAGGGGCTTTTCAGTCGCTACCCCTTGCTCAGACAAATTGGTGGCTGTTCTAAGTTTAAACGTCTTCAAGAAGTGTTCGAATGTCTGCTAAGACCAAGTCAATCATCCAATCGTTATCGCCCCACCATACGCGTTGCACTCCGTTTGAATCAACGAGGACTGTGCCTGTTGAATGGTTCACGCTGTAAGCATCTGGGTGATGTCTTGCCGAAGTGTTGGTTTCATTTTCTGGTGTTTCTTCAATAGCCAAACCTACCGCGAAGTTCTCCCAAACTGATTTCATGGTCATGAACGATGCTGAATTTTCATCAGTCGAATTCGTCGTAACATGGGGCCATGAAGCGTTTCTGTAATATTTCCATTCAGAAATGGTCGCTGCATCGTCTCTCCACGGGTCGACTGTGATCGTCAAAAATTGAGTTTCATTATGTTCATCTTCACTCAATTGACTGTGAACCCATCGGAGGTTTTCGGTGACAATCGGACAAATATCAATGCAGTTGGTGAATAAAAAAGCAATGACAACGACCTTACCTTCTGTTTGGGTATTATAATTCCAATCTTGGCCCGTGCTATCTGTTAAAGTGAAATCTTCTACTGTGATTGGTGGTGTAATGTCTTCACCATGGAAAAAGAGCGTGTTCTCCTCCATTCCCGTGCACCCTGCAGACAAGAGGGTCAGGGAAAGAAGAGCGGCCATAGCAACTTTTGCGCGCATTGTAAAACCTCAAATCAGTTGTCCAAGATAGGCGATATCGGTTTCGAGTTGAACGATGTACAATCCTGTCGAAATACAAGAAGCATAGGTTATCCCGTTATGGTGTTCAACCGCCCAAAGGAACGGCACCCATCCGAAATCGTAGAAGCTTGAGTCAAGTGGAGTTCCATCTTCTCCGTGAGGTAAATACCACCCTACTGTTGCCTCGAAATGGGTGGCGATTCGGTCATCTGGATTGGTCGGCGCAACCAGGGTTTCAATGTCGATGACCCACAAACCTGCGTGATAATGAGAAATGTACAATCGTCCATCCCAGCCCCCTCCATGGCTTTGATCTGTTGTTTCGTTTGTTTCAAAATAGGCGCTGTCAAGGTTATGTGGTGAAAACAACAACCATTCATCACCATCCGGATAGGCTTCACAATCTGCTCCATAACAGTGTTCACTCGCCCACGGAATCTCCCAATCGCGAATCAGTTTGGGTTGGAATTTTAATTGCCCATCGACCATAGTGTAATCGGTTGTGTCGATAAGATAGATGATGCCTGTGCCAACGCTTGTGGATAAGACTTCTACGGCTGCTGTGACCAGATGAACGGGTTCATCTGAATAACCAACGTGTGACAAATCAACCATTGTTGGGAAGGGTTCTGCATAATGGATGTAGGAAACACGTCCGCCATTGACGTTACCATTGGTTCCACTGTCTGGGTTGCCGTCTTCGTCCAAGTCAAGGAATTCCATCCATTGACCTACTTCTTCGGCTCGCCATCGGCATTGAAGGGGATTGCCGAAACCAGTTTTACACAGTGTTGCGTGAAATGTATATTCTTCTGGAGAGTTCACTGGGTGGGGTACATTCGTTACATCTGCGATTCTCAAGCCAGCTTCCCAATAACTTCCGTAAATGAACGTGTGACCATAGCGTGGGTCGTTCGGGTCTTCACCAGGCCAAAGTTGTACGGTCATATCGTGAATGTAAATCCAGCCACCGTTCGTTGCCTCCCATGCAACTTCATATTCACCGACTTTGATGATCGTGTGACCAAGCCCGGATGCTGGAACGCCAGGTAAATTTCGTGCCGCAGAGCCATCAAGGTTGAGGTGTGCGATGGTCACTCCACCGCATGCTTCACCGATTGCATCGTTGCATTGCTCATAGTCAGGATTGGCAATAAATACGTACCATTCTCCATCAATCATTTGCGTGTAGATGTTGTGTGGACCGCTTGGGTGGTCAACATCGTACCAAGAGTCAATCCAAGTTGGATTGGTCTTATCGGTAACGTCGATAAGGTTGACTGAAACTTGAACGGGGTCGTTCCATTCGCCAACATTTGGATCTGCGTTACCCGGGTCGATGAGTTGGTTTTGTTGGAGGATATACTCTCGGCCGTTGTATTCAAGATATTTGACATCGAGAACTTGGGTGTTTGGATCGTTGTAAACTCCAGTTACTGTGGTGTTGCTTGGGTCGGTAACATCGACGATGTGCATGTCGTTCCATCCTGCAAGATAGGCGTAGGTGTCACCATCAGGTGTTGTGGCAACTTGTATCTCAGCATTTCCTGTTGTGGTGAGTGAGTTGTAATCGAGGAGTTCCATATTATCTGTTCCAGCGACGTGCTGTGATGCGTTTGAGTGGTCATGACCTTCGCCTTGGAACAACGGGTCTTCGGAATTTTGCATTGTTTTTATTTCTTCATCTGAAGACGATGAAAGACCAAAGGTAAGCATAGATGCTGAACCGAGAATTGCGACAATAAAAATGCCGAGCCCGACTTCTTTCGCTCCCATAGTTCACGACGGCACACTCTTCCGTTTTGTCTTTATGTAAGGTTGTGAAGGAAGAAGTATGGGGCAGACTGTGTGGTTCAAAGCGCTCGGGCTTTTTTTCGTCCTGTTTCTCCTCACTCCCTCTGTATCTGCCCACGAGCAAGAAACGCTCAATGTAATTCTCGTTCAAGATGAAGTGCGCCCTGGAAATGTGACTGATACGGCGTTTGTGGAAGGAAATGGAATCGTGTTCCGTATGCGAGATTCAACCGAAAACACATCCATGCAGGTTCGAATTGACCTCAACCAAGATGGGGTATTCGAAAGCAATGGAGATAATTTTTCTGTATGGCTAACGCGTTCATGTGCCCTTGATGAAAACGGCACATTGGTCGATGAATCATGTGCTGTATCGCATGAATTCGTTTTTGGAAATTCCTCCGCTGGAACATATGCCTATCAGGTTGAGAGAGTTGTGAACAACACAACGGCCGATGTGTGGAACTATTCACTTATTGTCCACCCCGACGTTCATGAAGAGCTTGGCCAGCCAAGTATTGGTGATTGTTTCGGCGCTGGGTGCGAAGAAGAAAGTGACGATGATGTAGAGGAAGAAGAGCACTCTCTAAGAACAACAGAAAACGCCCTATATGTGGTTATGGTATTTGCCTCACTGGGGGCCTTCATGCTTATCCTTAGCATTCGTAACGAACGGATAAACAAGAACGATCTGGAATCTATCGAAATTGTCCAAGAGTCGGAATAAGTTAGCCCTCGATGACTGGGCAACGATGGTTCGCTTCATCAATGATTACAGTGTTGGCCCATAGGTACTTTGTTCGGATTGGTCTTTTGGTGGTTTTTTCTCCTAATTCTCGGGTGATAAAGAGAATGTCAAAGGAGTAATCTTCATTTCCAGTCATGTTATCACTTGGCTATTGTCATATGACCTATATCAAACAATTGCCTTTTATTCATGGTTTTCTGTGTTTTTTTTCCAGTATATGGAAGAATAATTCTTAAAAAAGGATTAATGTATGATTTAGTAGAGTTCTTGGGTCGAAATCGTGTAGGTGGGGGTTGAATGTATGATTCACATTCAAGCGTAGGTTTGAGAAGGGTGTGCTGGGAGGGGCGGATATGGGCGGTGTAAAGGGGATGCAAGCATTCATGCTTGTTCTACTGATGGCATTGGCTCCTTTATCAGGTTGTTTCGGAGAAAATGAGACGGCTCAAATCACTGAAAACGATGTTGAAATCACTCCAAAAACATGGACTGCTGGTGTCTTTCAAGGAGTGACTATTACCGCAGAAAAGTCTCTTTCTGTCTTTGTTCCTTACCTCATTAAAGATGCTGAATCTGGTTTCGTCGTGAATTCGACCATCGTGGATCTCGAAGCGGGGCAATCGGTTCAACTCTCTGTTCTGGCTCCGCCTCGCGCTGATACTGCTGTGCTGCTCGTCGGTTCTTTTGGCCGAGATAATTGGCCTATACGAGATGCGAATGAGTCGTGGGCGACGTGGTATGATGACAACGGGCATCTTGCTGCCAACGGTGGCGCTATTGAACGGCTTGCAGGTGAAAACGTTCGTTTGAATGCAAGCCTAGATTCGGGCGGACCTGCTGTTGCTTATCCACTCATGGTTGTCAGAGACATGGCTCCAGCGTATTCGAGTGACGAAGGTGGCCGGCATTCAACAGGATTGGTTCATGGTCGAGCCACCTACAATTATCTCCACCACCTTACTGACCAGACTCCAGACCCGTTGGATTTGTCCGATGGTGCGGTTGGTTACTTGAATCGTTGGGCTGGGCAAGGGAATCTAGCCTTTGAAGCGGGAGCAGTTTATCTTATGGATAAACTCGAATCTTTTGGACTCGAGGTTGTTACTCAACGCTATGCATTCACTGATGTTTTTGGAAATCAGAATCCGGAGTCTTACAACATCTGTGGATTCCGATATGGAAATGAAGTCCCGGATGAGTGGATGGTGTTTGGAGCTCACTTTGATGTCGCCCCACCCGCCAATGCATTACTCATCGACCCTCACGTAACTGGAGTTCGTACCTATGGAACGGGTGTTGGTGCTTATGACAATACTGCAGGAACAAGTATGGTTCTCACGGTTGCAGAAGCAATGTCGAGTTTCGATACACGGAGAACAATGGTCTTCTGTTTCTGGTCTGGCGAAGAAGGTGGAAAGCGTGGTAGCGATTATTGGACTGATTACTATGTCAAAGAAGACAACCCTGATGTTACCGTTACCAATTACATCAATCTCGATATGGCTGGAGTGAATTGGCCTGGTGGCGGCGGAGCGCCACATGGAGACCCTGCCACTACAGTAACCCCCACTGGTTATCCAAAAGATGAGGAAGTGTGGCCGTTGCGCGTCTACCTCGGCCCTTCACTCGACCATGATATCATCAATCAACCCGAAATGGTTGGTCTTACATTGTGGATCGGTGCTGATGCAATTGGAGTCGAACAACAACAAAGTATCCTCATCGGTGAAGGATTTGCTGACGATACATGGAAGGTTGACGATTGGCTCGAACGAGGTAAACCGGAAATTATCGTTTATGAAGACGTCACTGCACGTTCAGACCATGCGAGCTTCCAAGATAACCTCGGCACCGTCACAATCGGTTTCGGCGGCCTTGTGGATGGATACTGGTGTTACCATCAGACCTGCGATACACTCGAGGAAATGGAAATTTGGATGGATACGACAGGTAAAGACTACGGTGAAGAGCATTCAGGGGTGTCGAACCTCGTTGACAGTCTTGATATCATTACATGGTGGGCGTCGTATTCTTTCTTCCACTTGGATGAGAAGCCTGTTCTCAACGCTTATCTGTGATTCTTTTCACTGCGGGGTTCTTCAAAAGAGACCGGCGATTGATTCAAGAACTGTTGTTGGCGACCATAGTCTCAAAAACATCGTGATGGCAAGAAGGGCAAACACAGAAATGGTGAGGTAGAACGCATTTTCATTCCAGTCTTTGACTTTGTTTCCATCGAGTGGGCCAAAGGGAAGCATGTTGAAGAGACCGAGGATTAAATTGGCTCCAATCCAATAGATTCCAGCATCGATCAGCATTTGTTGCCAAATGAGTTGGCCGCCGACAAGATACCCGGTTCCTTGTTGTAAATCTGCATCAAAGGCACCTGTCAAACCGAGTATGATTCCCCAGAGTGGGATTCCAATCAGAAATAATCCAAAATTAACGAGTGGGCCTGCGATAGCGATATGCCCATTTTGACGGCGGGTAACGAGCCCTGCTACCATCACTGCCCCGGGCGCCATAAATAAGAATCCGAGAAAAAACGAAAGAAAAATCCCAAACCGCAGGCCGCCTGGGTCTGCTCGAAACTCAGCCCAGCATCCGTTCTTTTTCGCTATGATTTTATGTCCTATTTCGTGTAAGAGAAAGGCAGGACCTACAGCCAAGAGAAGAACTGGCATTGAAAGGAAGAATTGAATGAACCATGAAGTGAAGCCGTTTGATTGAATACCCCATACCCCACCGACTGCCATGAACCCTAATGCTACGGTAAAGGCGGCTGTTGCAAGTCGAAGGTGTTTCTTTTCTTCGGCGCTAAAATGCCAAATTTTTCCCTTGTGCATTTGTGCAGGTTGTTGCTGGGCAAACCCCATCATTTGAGCAAACAATGGATTCACTCTCGCGTTTGCACCTGTTTCAAAATGAATGGTTCCATCTTCAGATTGTCGAGAATGGACTCGGTGGACGCGTGGTTTTTGATTTCGAAAGGGATCATCGTCGAGTATGTCTGCTCGAGAATCTCTTCCTGCCATGCCTAATGTTTTTCGGCGTTTGATTTGAAGCCTCGCATCCGAAGTTTGATGCGCCAGCCGCACTGCACCACAATGGGGCCAACTATGTCGATGCCGAGGCGTGCGATGAAAGAAATGGGTTTTCAAGCCTGTTGTTTACGTTGTGATGCGGCAGATATTGCTGCGTCAGTACGATGTAAACGTTGTATTTCTCGTCACACATCGATTCGCGACCAAATCGCAGCGATATCGCATGACGACCCGTTTACACAGTTTGCAAAAGAGATGTTGATGATGGCGGCAGCCCCTCACCGATACGACCACGATGAGGTTCATGGCACAGTTCTCATTGAACAGCAACGGCTCGCAGCTGGACTTTCGGAACCTGTACCACAACCAACTGTTGAAGATATTGAAGCCGTATTCGAGCAGCAAAAAAGCCGTAAAAAAGCAAATGTGGTGCGAGATGTTGCAAATCAAAATCAATGGGTAGATGCTGCTCCATCTGAAGATGAACGGAAAGAAATGATTGATATGTTTGAAGAAAAAGATCATTCAAACTACGGTGCAAGAACAATACCTTCACGGGAAATTCAAAAAGTTGACCGGAGTGAACGAAGTGGAGAGGATTTGGTGCTCACCGACCGCCTTCAAGCCGCTGCAAATGCAAGGAAGGTATCCGTTAAGGAAAAAGAACAAGCGGTAAAAGACAATTTTGAAGAAATCCAAAAACAAAGAAAGGAGTGGAAAAATGTTCTTTCCGAAGTTGATGATTTACTCGAAGAGTCCGAAAAATCAAATAACATTGAAGATTAGATAAACATTTTATGAAAGGTATTTATTTTTAAAATTTATATGTGAGTGGTTGACAGTTTCTCCCACCTTCATGTTTCAGATTCTTTCTGTCACTGGAACTGGGTTGATTTTTGGAATGTGTAATTCATAAGTGATTCGTTGGGTGCCTTTTCCTTTTGATTTCTTACCAGTAATCTCAATGTGCCCGATTTCACCAAGTTGCTGAACATGAGTCCCTGCACACGGGCATAAATCCAAATTATCTCCTATTTTTACAACTCGAAGTTCTTTGACGGATGATGGAAGAAGATCCATGTTTGTGCGTTCAGGTGGCATTTCGGCATTGACTTCTTCCCGCGTCATCGTTGAATCTGTCACTTTGTAGTCCTCATCGATGAGTGTGTTGACTTGCCGGGTTACTTCCGTAAGCATTTCTTCGGTGAATGAAATGGGATTGAAGTCAATTCGTGACCGGTCATCGTGGATTTGGTTTCCAACGGTTCTGGCGCCATTAAACGCCTCATATACAACACCTGATACCAGATGTTGAGCGGTATGCATGCGCATATGTGCATGCCGTCTTTTCCAATCTATTGCCCCATTAACTTCATCTCCAACTTCGAGTTGGTGCTGAGGGTCAAGTGTGTGGAGAATATCTCCTCTTCCCCGAACTTCATGAACTGATAATCGGCCATTTGGCCCTTCAAGTGTCCCGAGGTCCCAGTTCTGCCCGCCCCCAAGAGGATAAAACAAGGTTCGGTCGAGTGAAACTTGATCTCCATCTACGGAAGATACTGTAGCGTTAAAGTCGGTGAAATATCCCGATTTGATGCTTTTGAGGTAGAGTCGTTCAGTTGCCACATCGGAGCGTAATGGTTCCCTTTGAAGAGGTTTTCACGCAGTTGTGTTTTCGGCTTGAAGTGGGTCGCTGAGCTCTCCATCTTCATTTAAGACAAGTGAAGGGATTTTCCATGCATAGTGAAGGTGAACTGTTGACTCCCAGAGGGCTTGTAAGAACCCCATCTCCTGGTATTCCCAGCCGCGTTCTTCAGCATATTCTTTGACAAGAGGTGCTGCCTTAGGGAGATTAAAATGTGAAAGAGCCGGGAGCATGTGGTGTTCAATTTGATAATCCAGTCCAACGAAAAAGAATGAACCAATTGGTCCGAATTTAATTCGTCGTGCTGTTTCAATTTGAAGTCGCCAGTTTTGGTCGTACTCTGTAATGATTGGTCGTCCTGCATGGCCTACAATAAAAATGGCTGTAAGGAAAGTTCCCACCAGCCCCCAGAGGAGTCCATAAAAACCAAGTGTGACTTGCCAAGAAAGGCCAGCGAAAATTGGTAGGGCGATCCAAAGCGCAAAATGAACAAAAATTAAACTTAGATCGAGGAGCCAGACCTTGGTTATTCTCTTGTTTTTCTTTGATTTAAATGGTTTCATAGCAATGTATTTCAATCCGTCAAGGCGCATAAGGTGCCCAACAATAAGTGAAATTGGCCAGAAAGTCCATCCTTGGAGGTTTCTTTGGAAAAAGCGGCGAACTGGGCCGCTGGTTTGGTATTCTTCTTGACTTAAAGTGAAAGGCCATATCTGAATATCGGGATCTTTGTTGACAACATTTGGGTGCGCATGGTGTTTCATGTTGTGTTTTTCTCGCCAGTATTCCATCGAAAAACCAGCAAAAAGCGGGAAGACGATTGCTGCCAAGGAAGTATTGCCGAGTTTAGAACGGCAAGCGGATGAGTGGACTCCTTCGTGGCCCGTCATTGCAAGTGTTGTGGCAAAAAGGGCTGTGATCGGAATGAGAAGGAGGCCGAATTTGAGTGGGAGGTAGAGATGGACAGTGCACAGGCCGAAAACAATTGTAAAAAGAACGATTACCTTTGTCCAGGATTTACTCGTGGGTTTGTCGAGAAGGTTTGCTTCTTTGAGTTTTATTCTTAAATCAGCCAGTGGATGTTCTGCCATATTCTTTCCTCCTGAAGACGTTCTCTTCATCCATTGGGCGACTGTTGGGGGTTTTAAGGTGGTGTGTTCTGCAACACTACATTTCTTTATTTGAAGAGGTTTGAAATGCGCCGGCCTTCGATAATCTGAGCATCTATACAGCGTTTTTCGATTGAAGTGGGAAGGGAGCAGTCAATGGTTTCTATCCATCCTTTTTCAGGCTTCCAATTTTCGGAAGTTTGCCAAACCTCAGTTAATCCTTCGAATCGCGGAAGGAGTGTAATTCCATTTGGAACATTTTGACAATCGTTCTTGAGGGCCGTACCACCATACATTGGTCCAAAGGTTCCAAAGTTGGGTGTATGTATCTTTTTCGAATCGGATAATGCGTGGTGTTTTGCCCCGGGAGCTTGATAGGTCCATTGAATATCATTGATGAGGGAATGGCAATCGATCCCATCTGAACGGTTTGATCCAGCGCCCTGGAACTTAATTGAAAAACCATCAATTGTTTCAACACAATGAGTAATTCTCGTACGGGTAAATATCTCAACTCCGTTTTTGGCAGCATGAACTGCAAGATGTTTCAAGCCCCACTCAGAACGGAGTGTGAATCCGTCGTCGAATGCGTGAAGTTGTAAAAAATTAATTTGTTCAGATGAAAGATAGTGATTGAGGAGTTCCTGGTCTCGGATGTGGCCGGGGGAAATTGATGGTAAGCCGATTTCAGCATTCAGTTCAATGATTGTTACATTATGGGTTTGTGACAATTCAATTGCGGTGATGAGATTTGAGAATGTGCCCCCAAGTAAGACAACTGATTTCATTTCAAACACCCTTTTTTGGAATAATTTCAAGAGCAAAGACTGGACATGATGGGATACAAAGTTCACAATGTGTACAGTTTTCTTCATCAACAACAGCTAAACGATCAATGAGTGTAAGTACGTTAACTGGACAAAGAGCTATACATGCAGCACAGCCAAAACAACGATCATCATCAACAAGAAAATGATGACCATCTTGTCGTGCCATGTAATGTGGATGGAGACGGGGTTCATGTCTCCTTCGTATGAGTGCGGTGTGAATATTAGTTTCTACTGGACATCGAGTTCAGCGAAAAGAGATTTCAAGATATTGGATCGTGTTTGAAGTGAACGTAAATTTCATACAATTCTATTCCAAATGAAACAAGATAGAGTTTGGATGATACGAAAAGAAGCAAGGGTATGAGACCCCCTTATTTCCGATGGAAGAGCATATAATTTTCATCGAGAGTATGCTGAAGAAAGGGATGGAAGGAAACGACAGTATGCCCTGAAGTATATGGTCGCGACAAGCACTTAACTTAACAACACAATACACGATGGAATGTATCAGTTTGGTGAAGATTGTAATTCCAGTGGAAAGAGAGGGGTGTAGGTCAGGAAAAGAATCAACTTGAATACATATTGCCACCAGCAAAGAACGATTCAGATGGTATTCTACTCACCGGGCCGTACAACATCTTACCCAGAAGACCATCCAAAGAAAGGCATTCGCTACCATTGCCTTGGTGGAGGAGATGAAGTTGGCAATGTAGGAATTGTTCTTGAGGATGCTAAAAAAACTCGACTGTTACTCGACTATGGCCTAGCTCCAACAACACCACCACGATACCCATCTGAAGCTCCAGATGTTCGCGATGCAGTCATCACCCATTCCCACGTCGATCATCTGGGAATGGCACCTTGGCTTTGCGCGAACCATCGAACCCGCCTGCATGGAACAGCACTTACTGCAGAGATATCGGAATTAATGTGGCATGATTGTCATAAAGTAAGTTCAATTGAAAAATACCCACTTGCTTGGGATAAAAGAGATATTGATACAGCCCTGGATTCTTGGAACATTCACAAATTCAATGACCCATGGATGCATGAAGACTGGAAGCTCGAACTTCAACGAGCGGGACATATCCCCGGTGCGGCTATGCTTAATATCGAAACCCCACAGCGAAAAATCCTTCTTTCAGGTGATTTTGATACCCGAGATTCCCCTCTAACAAAGGGAGCCAAACCTGTAAAAACGGACACGCTTTTTGTTGAAGGTACATACGGTGGTAGAGAACACCCCCCCCTCATCGAAGAAGAACAAAAATTCGTCAACCACGTTCAGCGTGTTATTGACCGGGGTGGAAAAGTTTTGATTCCAGCATTTGCTAACGGAAGAACACAAGATGTCGTCATGCGTCTCCACAAATATCTTCCACATCTTGACGTTCATGTTGATGGGATGGGTAAAAGAATTGCAGGCATGCAAATGAACCACCCCGAAACCCTTCGAGATCCAGATGCTTTCAAGACTGCATGGGCATGGAGCCATCGAGTATCAAGTAAATCAGATCGGAAAAAAGCCCTCGAAGCAGATGTTATTGTTTCAACTTCAGGAATGTTACAAGGCGGCCCTTCGATTTGGTATCTTAATCGCCTTCGACACGACCCAACCAACGCCATTCTTTTCACCGGCTATCAGGCATCGAATACGGGAGGAAGAAAACTCCAAGATGAAGGAAAAATAAACATTTTTGGTAATGAAACAGAGATACCTTTGGAATGGAAGTCTTATTCATTTTCAACGCACGCAGGACATAAAGAAATTGTAGACTTTGCAGCAGCGTGCGAAGCAGAAGAAGTCATTGTGTACCATACCGACCCGACCAATGCACGCCCTCCTTTAGTAGAAGCATTAGAGAAAAATGGCCACATCGTCCACAATCCAGTAAATGGGATTTCCGAGTATCTCGGTGAAGAATACAGCCGAAGTAATTGAATACAACCACGCCAAGCGGTAGTCGATACCCATGGCAGCAAAGGCACCTAAAGGCTCCCAACCAAAAAAGAAAAAGCGCAAGATGCGTTTATCTTTAAAACAAAAGAAGATGTCTCCGAAGTCTGACAAGTATACTGATTCACTCGGTTGGTCCCAAGACGTGGGACGCACTCTTGGTGATGCACCAACACCAGTAGCATCTGAGACACTCAAAGTACAATGTGAACAATGTGGTTCCATGCTTAAAATCCCTAAACCGAAAAAATCACGTTACACTGTGACTTGTGCTTACGCAGAATGCGGCGCAGTCATGAATTTTGAATAAACAGTCCTGAGGCAAAAGCATGGATCAGGGTTTTACCCTTTTTGCAATATGCTGTGGGCTTTTTTTGATTTCAATCCTTTATTCAAGTGTTGGCCACGGTGGCGCTTCAGGTTATATCGCTCTTCTTTCGTTAACCACATACGGTGAAATGCAAAGTGCGTGGCTCAAACAACATGTTTGGGTTCTCAATCTTGTTGTAGCAGGACTGGCGTTCATCCACTACTCAAAAGCAGGCCACCATTCAAGCTCGAAATCTCTCCCCTTTCTTCTCGCCAGTATCCCTTTTGCCTTTATTGGAGGCTACCTAAAGGTCGATGGTGCCATCTACGATACTCTTCTTTCAATCACGTTGCTTTATGCCGCACTCCGACTCCTATCGCTAAAAAAACAACTTGAACTTTCTCAAATCACAGATCCTGATAAACCACAGGCTTACGCGTTTGGAGCCGGAATAGGGCTTTTCAGTGGAATCATAGGGGTGGGGGGGGGCATCTTTCTCTCCCCTCTCCTCCTTCTCAAGCAATGGGCCACCCCTAAAGCAGCAGCAGCCACAGCAGCACTGTTCATTTGGGTCAATTCAGCCTCAGGCCTTCTCGGTGCAACAGCATCCAACCAACTTGTTTTAGAGTCCCGAACGCTCCTTCCATTCATTACAGCAGTTCTTCTTGGAGGCCTGATTGGCTCCCGCTATGGGTCAAATCATGCTCGACAATCAACGGTTCGCAATCTCCTCGTCGCAGTCCTCCTCCTTGCCTCAGTTAAACGAATATCAGAATTGATTTTCTAAATACGCTACCGCGAACCTCAAACCAATCGAACCGATGGTGCAACCATGCCCGAGACCCCTTACTTCGTTTCATACCATGAAGCGATAAAGATTCTCGAAAACCAACCCCTTCCCCTCCCTACAGAGTTTGTACCATTGGATGAGGGGCACAATCGGGTATTATCGGAAGATTTGGAGTCGAAAGTCGACGATCCGCGCTTTGATAATTCAGCAATGGACGGTTTTGCCTTTCGATACCAAGACTCACTCACCCCCCCAACCCGTCTTTCTATTATCCACACCCTTCAAGCAGGAACAAAGCAAACTCCGAAACCTGTTGCGAAAGGACAAGCGGTTCGAATAATGACCGGCGCCCCAATGCCTGAGGGTGCCGACGCGATTCTTCCAATTGAACGGTGCGAAGTTAATGACGAAAACACAACCCTCACCATCGATGAAGAAGGAAAGAAACATTTCATTCGAAAACAAGGTGAAAATTTGTCGGAGGGTCAAATAGCCCTGAGTAAAGGCGCACTTCTTACCCCTTCATCCATCGGACTTTGTGCGACAATGGGCCATCCAAAAATACCGGTTTTTCAAAAAGCGACAATCGGTATTCTTTCGACGGGCGACGAACTTCAACTTCCTGGTACACAATTAAACGAAAATGAAATTTACGAATCCAACTCATTCGGATTAGCTGGACTCGTTAAGTGGTCTGGCCATACACCCAAAAGATACAATTCGGTTGTGGATTCAATAGACAAACTTCGGATTAAACTCGACATGGCTGCAGAAGAATGTGACCTGATCTTGACATCAGGCGGCGTTTCAATGGGCGATTGGGATTTGGTTCGAAAAATAATGGAAGAAGAAGGCGAAATCAAATTTTGGCGAGTTAAGATTCGCCCTGGCTCTCCTCCTTTGTTCGGTTATTGGAAAGGCGTCCCAATATTTGGATTGCCAGGCAATCCGGCAAGCAGCCACGTTGTCTTTCGCATGCTCGTTGCACCCTATCTACGCGCATCAACCGGGGGAGGTGGAATTGAAGAACGACGCATCCGAGTCCAGCTTGCTGAATCGTTCAAGTCCGATGAGAAATTTCTCGTATTGCGTAGAATCAAGGTGGATGCCTCAGGCGACCAATTATTGGCATATTCAACAGGATACCAAGGCTCAGGCAACCTCAACAGTTTGGTTCTCGCTGACGCACTCACACTTCTTGAACCAGGGCATAGTGGAGAGAAAGGTACGTGGTGCGACGCGATTCTTTTGTAGGTGATTCATATGAAATTTAAAGCAGAAAAAACAGGAACTTTACTTGACATCTTTGCTGAGTTTATGGACAACACCTCGCGCACTAAATTGCGACAAATGCTGACCGAAGGTCGAATACAAGTCGACGGAACGATTCAACATAAAGCGAAATTCGAAATCGAAAAAGGCATGACGATTGAACTGTTAAGTCGTGTCAAAGCGCATGAAATCACACCCCCACCAGCCGTAAAGCTGAAGAAAATAGATCTCGATATACTGTGGGAGGATGAAGCAATTCTTGTTGTTGAAAAGCCAGCAGGCCAACTTTCCGTTGCCACAGATAAAATGGAAATTGATACCCTGCACAGCCGATGTGTTGACTATATGCGACAAAAAGATGAAAAAAACTGGTGCTACATCGTCCACCGTCTCGACCGAGACACATCCGGCGTGATGGTTTTTGCACTCCATCAACGGCACAAAGAATACCTCCAAGCACAATTTGCCGAACGCGCCGTCCATCGCACATATCACGCATTAATTGAAGGCAGGCCCAAGGAAATGCAGGGAACAGCAAAAGAATGGCTCGTCGAAGATAAAAACCTCTTTGTTAAGCGGGTTAAATCTACATTTCATGGCTCCAGAGAAGCCATTACCCACTGGCAAGTTGTCGATACAGACAACCACACCTCCCTCATCCAAATCACCATTGAAACCGGACGCCGCCACCAAATACGTATGGCTATGAGGTCTCTCGGCTGCCCTGTTGTTGGTGATGAATTACACGGAGCAGAATCCAATGCCTTCAACCGAGTTTGCCTTCACGCTTCGGCCCTCGAATTCCTTCATCCAGAAACCGATGAACCTGTACGTTTTGATTCAAAAATTCCTTTTCAATAAGAATATACATCACGAAACTAATTCCGAGACTTCTTGAACCATCGACGAGCGCAAGAGATTGATAGCATGGTGAATGAGGGGCTCGATCATGGATGGATAGAGGTCCGAGGCGCTCGCACGCACAACCTCCAAGACATTACTGTACAACTTCCTCGGGGAAAGTTCGTTGTAATATCGGGTGTATCGGGTTCTGGAAAATCCAGTCTTGCTTTTGATACACTCTATGCCGAAGGGCAACGCCGTTATGTTGAGAGCCTTTCTTCATACGCTCGCCAATTCATCGGCCAAATGAAGAAAGCCGATTGCGATGGCATCGAAGGCCTTTCGCCAGCAATTTCTATCGACCAAAAACAAGGCTCACACAACCCGAGGTCGACGGTTGCAACCGTCACAGAGATTCAAGATTATTTCCGACTTTTATGGGCGCGAATAGGTAAACCACACTGTCCGACTTGCGGAAGGGAAGTTGCCCGCCGAACCGTTCAAGAGATCGTTGATGACATCGTGTGGAATACAGAAGGGCATGCGATTATTCTCTGGGCTCCAGCAGTCCGGGCCCGAAAAGGGACACATCTTGATCTCTTCCGGCAACTCGTCGAACAGGGCTATTTGCATGGTAAAGTCAACGGACATGAAGTTGAATTTGAAAACCCGCCTGAATTGGACAAAAACTTCCGTCACGATATTGATGTGAGAATCGATCGTTTGCGCTGTACGAAAGAACGACGCCAACGCCTTACCGAATCGGTGGAGGGGGCACTTCGTCTAGGAGGGGGTACTGTAGCTATCGAAAGCATGGAAGCTCCAGCAGAAGGTGAAAAACTCTCAGAGGGAACCCGGTCACATTTCACTAAAGTTGGTGAAACAGTTGCGTGGTCCGAAGATTTTGCCTGCCCCGACCACGGCGCGTTTATGCCAGAACTTTCACCTCGTGTGTTTTCATTCAATTCTCCCTTGGGCGCATGCAGTGTCTGTCAAGGATTGGGTGTTGAGCGCCAATTTAATATTGAACTCATCATCGATGGAACACTCACAGTTTCCAATGGCTGCGTACGGCCATGGCGCCAATCGATGTCACCATCTTGGTATCGTCGATTGCTTGAACAGGTGTCTGAGCATTATGGCATTTCAAGAAATACACCTTTTGAATTACTCGACGAAGATGACAAAGACATCCTCCTCAACGGTTCAGGTTCAACTATTATCAACTTTCATTTCGAATCCGATAACGGGTCAGTATACAAGATGAACCGGCCATGGGAAGGCATCATTGCCCGCTTACAGAAGACCTACACTGAAACGACTTCCGAGCGAACCCGCAGCAGACTTGTCAGTTGCATGACCGACCTTGATTGCTCCGAATGTGGTGGTGAGAAACTCAATGCTGCAGCCCGTTATGTTTCAGTCGGGGGTATACGTTTGCCCGAAGTTAGCCGATGCTCAGTGCACGACTCTCTTGCTTTGATTCGTGCCTGGCAACCGAATGGCGAGGGCGCTCCCGAAAATTTTGCAGATGTTCTCGAAGTTCTTGACGAACGCAGTCTTTTCATTGGCAAGGACATTCTCAAGGAAATCGAAAACCGCCTCGGTTTCCTCGACAGCGTGGGCCTTGATTATCTGACACTCAATCGTAAAGCAAACACTCTTTCAGGTGGTGAAAGTCAGCGTATTCGTCTTGCCACACAAATCGGTAGTAGACTTACGGGAGTCATGTATGTACTCGACGAGCCATCAATCGGCCTCCACCAACGCGATAACGCTCGCCTCCTTGCAACACTTCGCGAACTCAGCGACCTTGGAAATACGCTCATCGTCGTCGAACACGATGAAGACACCCTTCGTCAAGCAGACTGGCTTTGCGACCTGGGCCCCGGCGCCGGATTGGAAGGTGGAATGGTTGTTGCAAACGGACCACCCGAGGTTGCAATGAATGCAAAGGACTCTGTTACAGGCGCATTTTTGAGCGGAAGACGTTCAATCGCAACTCCCGATGAGCGCAGGAAACCCGGTAAAAAATGGATTTCAATTAAAGGGGCACAACACAACAATCTTCAATCGATTCATGCAAAATTCCCAATCGGTTGCATGACTGCAATTACCGGAGTCTCTGGTTCAGGCAAATCATCACTGGTTTCGGGAATTCTAGCGCCTGCTCTCCAACGCCACCTCCATAATGCCGACACGATTGCTGCTGGAAAGCATACAAGCATGAAGGGTCTTGAACATGTCGATAAAGCCATCATTATCGACCAATCACCGATCGGCCGAACTCCCCGTTCAAATCCTGCAACTTACACCAAAGTGTTCGACGAAATTCGTATTTTGTTTTCAAAAACAACACTTGCAAAAGAACGCGGCTATACCCCTGGGCACTTCAGTTTCAACGTGAAAGGTGGGCGTTGTGAATCATGCAAAGGTGCAGGTTCAATAAAATTAGAAATGAATTTCTTACCCGATGTTTGGATTACATGCGATGTCTGCCAAGGTCTTCGATACACCCGGGAATGTTTGGAAGTGGCTTGGAAAGGCAAGAACATCAACGACATCCTCCAAATGCCAATCGGAGAAGCCGTTGTCTTTTTCGAAAATCACCGTAAGATCTTCAGAACACTCGATACACTTCGAGCCGTCGGCCTCTCGTATGTGCGACTCGGCCAACCTGCAACGACTCTCTCCGGTGGAGAAGCACAAAGAGTCAAACTCGCAAGCGAATTACGCCGTCCACCAAACAAACACACCGTTTACATTCTCGACGAGCCAACCACGGGCCTTTCCTTTTCAGATGTTGAATTACTGATCAATGTTCTTTTGGAATTGAGGGCGAAAGGCCACAGCGTAATTGTCATCGAACACCACCTCGATGTAATCAAATCGGCGGATTGGGTCATTGACCTTGGGCCCGAGGGTGGAGAACGGGGCGGAATGATACTTGCACAAGGCACTCCAGAGGATGTTGCGGCAAATCAAGAGAGTTTTACAGGGCAATATTTGGCGAAACTACTCAGTTGAACCTTCCGTATTGTTCAAAGAGCGTAGTCAACGGCGTTCTATACGCCCCCATAGGGGGCGGGTGTACTTCCATGGCTGTAACACGAGTAGAGGTGACGCCCAAACAAGGCGAAGGAATGCGAGATGTACGCGGCGATGTCGTCCGACGCCAACTGATGGCAGACCACAATATCAAGGTCGATGAGGTACGTTCAATCAACGGGTTTTTGATTAAATCCAATCTTGAAAAGTCCGAAATCACAGAGCGCGTGGATGATCTTTTTTCAGACCCAATTATTGAGGACGTTCTTACCAACACACTGTTTCTTTCTTCTTCAGAACATTTTCCAACTTCCCCGGATGCCGCAATCACAATTGGATTCAAACCTGGCGTAACCGATAACCCCGGTAGTGCAGCCTATGATGGATTCAAAACTCTTTTTCCACACCATGACCACCAAAGCGACGCTTCGATTTCAACCTATCACACCTACGCCTTTTTCGGTTTACCTGACGATGTGACCGTCGAATGGCTCGCATCAACTCTTCACAACAAACTCATCCAACGTGCCGTAACTGCAGACGCGAAAGGGTGTTTAAACGCCCAATGGCCGTCGATAGACTATCCCGAAAAACCACCACAAATCCGTACCCCCCCTCAAAGAATGGACCTCGAAATTTCAGATGAAGAGCTTCTCTCGCTTTCCGAATCAGGTCTTTTGGCCCTGAACCTCGAAGAAATGAAAACAATTCAAGCCCATTACCGTGATGAGGCCATCCACCAATCTCGTGCAGCAGTAGGCATTGTCGCCGATGCCCCAACCGATGTCGAACTCGAATGTCTTGCTCAAACCTGGAGCGAGCACTGCAAACACAAAATTTTTGCATCGAAGATACACCATATCGACCCGGAAACCGGAGAAGATTCAGTGATCGATTCAATTTTCAAGACTCATATTATGAAGCCGACACACGATATGCAAAAGGAAGTTGACTGGCTTCTTTCAGTGTTCCATGATAATTCTGGCGTCATCGCTTGGGATGATGATTGGAGCGTATGCATGAAAGCAGAAACACACAACTCACCTTCAGCTCTTGACCCTTACGGCGGTGCAATGACTGGTATTGTAGGGGTCAATCGCGATATCCTCGGGACGGGGCTTGGTGCCCGGCCAATTGCAAATACTGACGTGTTTTGTTTCGGCCCTCCAAATTGGGAAGGAGAGTTGCCAGACAATCTCTTCCACCCATCACGTGTTTTCCGAGGCGTTCATGCAGGCGTACGAGTCGGTGGGAATGAATCTGGTATTCCAACAGTAAACGGGGCAATCGTCTTTGATGACCGCTATATTGGAAAACCTCTCGTCTATTGTGGGACGGTTGGAATTATGCCAAGAACACTCCCTGATGGTCGAGAATCACACATCAAAACCCCAACCGCCGGCGACATTGTTTACATGGTCGGGGGCAGAGTTGGTTACGATGGAATTCATGGTGCAACATTCTCCTCACTCGAACTCACAGAAGAATCTCCTTCAAGTGCAGTGCAGATTGGAGACCCAATCACACAAAAGAAAATGCTTGACATGGTCCTTGAAGCAAGAGATGCGGGGTTGATCTCATGCATCACCGATAATGGAGCAGGCGGACTTTCCTCTTCGATTGGAGAGATGGCAACCTATACCGATGGGTGTGAAATTGATCTTGCAAAGGTTCCTTTGAAGCAGCCAGGATTATCCGCCTGGGAAATACTCGTATCAGAGAGCCAAGAGCGTATGACAATTGCAGTCCGACCTGAAGACTGCGCAGCTTTTGATGCGATGGCGCAACTCCATGAAGTTGAAGCAACCCCCGTTGCAACCTTCACCAATACGGGAATGTTCCACGTCAAATACGAAGATGAAACCGTGGCCTATCTTTCAATCGATTTCCTTCACGATGGAGTCCCTCAACTCCAACTTGAATCGGAATGGCATACGCCAACTCCTGAACTTTTTACCCCTGAAACAATTTCTTTACCTGAAAAAGCCGGCCATTCCAATCTTCTCTTGCGAATGCTTGCACAACCAAATATTGCTTCTAAAGAATCATGGGTTCGACAATACGACCATGAAGTCATTGCCCAAACCGTAGTCAAACCATTCGTCGGCGTGGAAAGAGACGGCCCCGGTGACGCAGGCGTCATTGCGCCAATCCATGGAGACCCCCACGGGTTGGTAATTTCTTGCGGCATCGCACCGAGATATTCCGACCTCGATGCTGGAGCAATGGCGGCCGCCTCAATCGATGAAGCGGTTCGTAACGCAGTATGTGCTGGAATCAATGTTGACAAAATGGCAGGCTTGGACAACTTTTGCTGGCCAGATTCAATTGAATCAGTAAAGACGCCTGATGGCAAATACAAACTCGCTCAATTGGTTCGGGCAAATCGCGAACTTGAACGCGTTTGCAGAGCATATCGACTTCCCTGTGTCTCTGGAAAAGATTCGATGAAGAATGATTACGGAACGGGCGAGAAGAAGATTTCAATCCCGCCAACGCTCCTTTATTCAGTCTTTGGCGACCAACCCGATGTACGCTTCACCGCCACGAGTGATTTCAAAAAACCAGGCGAAATAGTGTATCTTGTTGGTGTATCAAAAGAAGAATTAGGTGCATCAGAACTCTCCTTTATGCTTCGAGACAGTGGAGAGACAAACGGCATCGGCGGCCAGGTTCCATTGTTGCCAAATCCAGAAATCAACATCACTACCTACCGGGCGCTTTCGACAGCGATTCAGTCAGGACTCATTCGAACCGCTCACGATTGTTCAGAAGGCGGTGTTGCAGTTGCAGCAGCAGAAATGTGTATCGGAGGAAGAGTTGGTGCCGACATCGATATTGATGGCACAGGCGATGCAAGTGTTTGGTCTCGTCTTTGGGGCGAATCACTCGGTCGATTTTTAGTTGGAGTACAGCCAGAAAACGAAGCTGACTTCATCAAATGGATGACAGGCCATCCGATCACAATACTCGGCACAGTTACCGAATCAGAAAATCTTACCATTTCAGATGGTTATGACGTTCTTATTGATGTTGAAACCAATTCAATGGTCGAGGCGTGGCAAAAGACCCTCGACATGACAGGAGGTGTTGCTTGATGGCTGCACCTAAAGTCGCAGTATTGTTCGGTTTCGGTATCAACTGCGACCATGAAACCGCTGCCGTGTTCAATTTGGTTGGAGGAGATGCCGAGCGGGTCCATGTGAACCACTTCGTATCAGGCACCCGCAGTCTCGAAGACTTCGAAATCCTCGCAGTCCCGGGAGGGTTTTCTTTTGGAGACCACTTGGGCAGTGGCCGATTGATGGGGAACAGAATGCGTTTTGCACTTCGAGAACAATTACACGCGTTTGTCGCAGCAGGAAAACCAATCATCGGAATCTGTAACGGCTTCCAAGTCCTTGTCAAAACAGGTCTTCTTCCAGGCCCCGATGCACAAAACCCTCTTCCTGATTTTGTTCAAAGAGCAAGCCTAACACTCAATGATTCAGGAAGATACGAAGATCGATGGGTTACTCTTGAATTCGATGCAGAAAGCCCGTGTATTTGGACCAAAGGGATTGAGCGAATTGATTGTCCTGTACGCCATGGTGAAGGTAAATTCGTTATGCCCTCAACCACAGACTTTGACGCCCTTGCTGCAAATAACCAACTCGTCGTACGTTATGTTGACCCATCTACACCTGTTGGCAAAGGCATGACCGACCAACCACTCCCGTTCCCACTTTCACCCAATGGGAGCATGAGGAATATCGCAGGAATTTGCGATGCAACAGGTTTGGTATTCGGACTCATGCCTCACCCTGAAGCAGTCTATGCCAAATGGCTTCACCCTGACCATACGCGTAACACCGCACCCGGCCCGCTTACCAGCGAGGCACTTGGAGAATGGGAAGGAGAGGGACTCCAACTATTCCGTAATGCAGTGGAATATGTCTTGGGGAACCGTTGATACGATGTCACAAACAAAACGCATCACCCATATTGACAGCCTTCGGGGGGCGGCAGTACTCTTGATGGTAATGGTCCATGCAGCAGCTACATGGAACCCATTCCAGGTTACACAAATGTCAATTCTAGCCTACGTTGTATCGGGGCTTGGAGGTTTAGCAGCCCCACTCTTTGTGACTTTATTTGGATGGGGTGTTGCGCGTAGTCAATTATCCGTGAAAGCAAGAATATTTCAAGCCCTTTTTCTTTTTATAGCACAAATTTTGGTGAACGCGACCTCACCTCATCTGTTCAATCTATTCACCCCAGGCATACTTTCTCTCATGGGACTTTTGACACTCATTCTGCCGCTCTTAACCCTTCGAATGAAGCCATCCAATATTCAACCACTTGCCATAACAACGGCTTTGGTCTTTGGAATACAGGTTTTCTTCCCCGAAGTCCAAGGTGATGGCGGATGGTCAGACCGGGTGAGTGACGTCTCAGCCTATCTGATTGCTTCAAACTTATTTTTAACCGGTACATATCCGCTTTTCCCTTGGATTGTATTCGCGCTCCTTGGTGCGACAATATCCCTGGCAAACTCTGAGTCAAGCCAAACCCTTCAACAGAATAGATTCACCAAATCTGCACTTGTCCTCGGATTGGTATTCTGCCTCTCCACTTTCGTTTATTCAAACATCGAAAATACCCTCTGGGCACATCCGACCGAGGATGCTTACTTGACGTTCTTTCCTGCAAATCCAGCGTTCATTGTTGCAGCAACGACAGGTGTGTTGCTGATCTGGACATTCATACAACGGTATGAGTTGCCTTTTCTCAGCAGCACAGGTCAAATTTCGCTGACCATTTACCTTGTCCACTTCATTCCCCTGTCATTGATGAATGATTTTGAAACCATTCACCAATGGGGGTTAGAGACATCTGCAGTAGCCGTCTTCCTCTACACGTTGGCATGGATACCAGCCTCAGCCCTTTGGCTGAAACATTGGCCGCATATCAACTTCGAGACAGTGCTCAAGAGGATTCGAAAATCACTCTGAAGCAGCAAGAGCTTCGGTTGCTTTCTTAGCACCCATCCATGCAACAACACCGAAACCGATCTTGTTGATGATGTCTGCAATATTGTAAGCAACTGCCATAGCTTCTTGGTTACCATCGAGCAAATTAACTTCAGGACTGAAGAGGTAGCCGAGAGGGTAGATGATCCATCCGACGACGATGAACCAGCGAAGTGCGTTTGCGCTCCACATGAGTTCAGGTGCGATTTTACTGTTGTCGACACCAAGGCCAGAGGTCCATGGGGTTCCAGTTGCTACGATAATCATAGCCCAACCTGCTCCACCAAGTACCAATGCAGCCATGCCGTTCATTAAACCAGCTTCGCCAGCATATCCGAATCCAATCATGATGAGAGCACCAGTGAAACAGATTCCAGTGAATCCAAGACCAGCGACCTTTGTGTCAGTGATTGCACCCTTGCCGATGAGGGAAGGGAATTTGAGAGCCATCAATGGAACTGTAATAATCCAGTCCATGTAACGGTATTCAATTGAAACTTCCCCGTAATCGGCGTAGACTCCACGCATGTAGTAGTAATGGAATGCGGCAATACCGACAATCAGTGCTGAGATTGTCATTGTTGTACGGTACTGAGGTGCAACGTTTCCTCGCTCACTCATGAAGAACACGAATGCTGCCCCCATCGAGATGTACCCGATGAAGAACAAGAAGAACGTCAGTGTTTGCATACCGTCATCTACACCATCAGAGAGGAATTCAGGCAGTCCATTTTTTCCAACTGGAAGTGGAACAGCAGCGCTGACCGTTCCTGCGAAAGCAAGGGCGAATGTGGCAACTAACAGCAGGCTCGTGGTTTATGAAAATCGTTGATTTAACATATCACTCAAAAACTATTTTTGGCCCGGGCCTTATAATAGGCTGTAAATTACCATAGAAGCCATATTTTGCTGACGAATGCGTAGCAATCACTCGCTTTGACCCGTTTGAACGGCCCACATGCGAGTGTAAATCCCGCCCTTTTCAACTAAATCTTCATGCGCGCCATCTTCGACAATCTTTCCTTGGTCGAGCACCAGTATTCGGTCGGCATTCCGGACGGTAGAAAGGCGATGAGCAATAATAACTGCAGTACGATCTTGTGAGAGTTTGTTGATTGAGCGTTGGAGCGCAGCTTCGGTTTCGTTATCGACAGCCGAGGTTGCCTCATCGAGAATGAGGAGAGGCGCATCCTTGAGCACTGCCCTCGCTATGGCCAAACGTTGCCTTTGACCGCCAGAAAGACGGTGACCCCCCTCACCAACTAAAGTGTTCCATTGTTCGGGTAATTCCTCAACAAACTCTGACACCTCAGCCAGCCGAGCTGCTTCATACACTGCGTCGTCCAGTGCTTCAGGATTCCCGTAGCGGATATTTTCTTTGATTGTCGTCGGGAATAAAGTGATGTGCTGATCGACCAAAGCCATAGATGAGCGCAATCGTTCTAAACGCCATTGATCAAGTGGCTTTCCTGCCCATTCAACAGTTCCCCGAGTGGGTTCTGCAAATCGTAACAGCAAGCGAATCAATGTGGTTTTACCTGCGCCGGTTGAACCAACGACACCAACAGTTTCCCCAGAACGCAATTCAAGGTTCAGGTTCGAAAATACAGGGTCTCGGCCAGGATAAGAAAAGTCAACATCCGAAAACACAATTGATGAAGCTTCAATCTCTTCGAGCGAAGGAACATACTCGCCTTGTTTGATTTCGGTTGGAGAGGTCAGAACATCGAGAACGCGTGTTGATGATGCCATTGCTCTTTGATACAAATCAAACGTTTCACCAAGACGGGTCAGTGGCCAAAGTAATCTTTGTGTCATGAACACAAGTACGGAATACGCCCCAACCGCCAGAGTACCCTCTAACGTCATCCATCCTCCGAGAAGAAGTGTTGCAGTAAAGCCACATAAGATGGCCATCCGAATAAGTGGGGTGAATGCAGCAGACAAACGAATTGCTTCTCGATTTGCATCTCGGTATTGGTTACTCAACGCCTCAACTCGCTTCATTTCGCGTTCTTCAGCGGTGAAGGATTGAATTGTTGACATACCAGACAAATCGTTCTCAAGTAGAGCATTCATTGCGCCTGCGGATTTCCGAACCTCAGCATACCTCGGCTCGAGACTTTTTTGATATCGAAACGACCCCCAAATGATGATTGGTATTGGCAGAACTGCGAATAAAGCCACCTTCCAAGAAATAAACAAAAAGACGCTACCAACTACAATGACTGTAGTACTGACTTGGAGAAAATCATTTGCACCCTTATCCAGAAACCGTTCGAGTTGATTGACATCATCGTTGAGAATTGCTAAAATATCACCTTTTTGACGCTCATCAAACCATCCCATTCCTTGTTTTTGAACGTGATCGAAAGTATCGAGTCGCAATTCATGCTGAACAGTTTGTGCTAGGTTTCTCCAGAGAATCCCATAGAAGTATTCGAACAAGGATTCGAGCCCCCAAATCGCAAATGTAAGAATAGAGAGCAAGATCAATTGATGCCAAGGGTCAATCAAACCGAACGAAGCGAGTAACGAATCTTCCTTCAAAACAACAACATCGACCGCTAATCCAATCAGTAAAGGCGGGGCTAAATCCCATACCTTGTTGATAATGGAACACGCAGAAGCAAGACGTATCGTACTCCTGTGAGAGCGCATGTAGACAAGAAGACGCTTGAATGGACCCACATCCGACATACCCGGTCGTCATCGAAGAGGTATGAGAACTCTATGTCTGACCCCTTCACGCGGTTTTTGTGCGTAACGCCTATGCCGTGGCCATCAAACGCACAGTTGGGGATGACATGAGAAGGGCCGACGCTACAACACTGGAATACGTGACTTCAAACAGCCAAAACACACGGCACATCACCCTTATCGACCCAGCAAAACAAGATCCAAACACGGCTGCCAATCGAGCCATGGTTGCCGTTGAATGTGGAAGCAGCATGATATTTGTAGGCGGCTCGACAGACACTCCAGACGAGGTCGTCCATGCTACATGTCAAGCCATCCAAGAAGCCTTTGAATTACGAACCTTTGCTGCAAGCCAAGACCCTGAATCCGATGAATCCCAATGGCAAATACCAGTTGTTCTCTTCCCCGGCGGTGCCCACGCTCTTTCTCCTGCTGCAGATGCAATCACTTTCATGATGCTGATGAATTCAAACATTCGCCGATTTTTGGTCGGAGAACAAATTCGCGGCGCACCTTATCTCGAGAAATTTGGCGTTGAGGCATTACCCACAGGGTATCTTGTATGCGCCCCAGGCGGGCGAGTAGGAGAAGTTGGAGAGGCGGAGCTGATTCAACCAGAGGACTCTGATTTAGTTCATGCTTATGCTCTAACGGCTCGAATGTTCGGATTCAAAATACTCTATCTCGAAGCAGGGAGTGGAGCGGATTCTCAAGTACATCCACGGTTAATCGAAAGTGCCCGTACAGTTGAAAACCTCACGCTTGTCGTTGGTGGCGGAATACGAACCCCAGAGCAAGCAGCCCTTGCAGCACAAGCGGGTGCGGATTGGATTGTAACTGGAACGCTAACAGAAGATGCGGCTGATTTAGAAGAACTCCGCCAACGTATTAGCGGAATAGTCTCAGTATTGTAAATGACGAATCAATCTTCATCGTCAAAGACAACAGGGTCGCCGGATCCACCCGGGGATGGAGGTCGGGTGCCATCAACTTCGATACCTTGTTCAATTTCACTTTCGCTGACATCAAGGTGAACACGGCCACCTTCTGCCAACGTCGTCATGTCGCCAGTTTCAGGTGTTGATAATGTTCGCTTCACATCAGGAGCGTTACTGTATGCATCTCGCTTTGCTTCTCGAGCATCGTGTGTTCGAACCAATGAAAGTGAATCGGCAAAGACCCGCCCAACCACTTCACGAGTGCGCTCACCACGGCGAACAGAGTCCAGTTCGTGCACCATTGTTTCACGTTGTCCTTCAAGTTCACGTAGTTCAGCCGTTCTGTCTTGTAAAGCCGCTTCCATGTCAGTAAGTGTAAGGGTGATTTGTTGAATACGTTCGTCGCGTTCAAACACATCATTGTGAAGTCGGCGTTCTCGTCGGCGAAGAGAGTCATATTCTCTGTTTCGTTCAAGCAGTCGTCGCTTAAGTTCATCAATTTGTTCGACCAAGTAGTCGTGTTCTGCTGAAACGGACCGAGGCCCTTGCATAACTCGCTCAAGTTGCTCTTCTAATTCACCGAGGCGTCCATCTCGGGCATCGAGGAGACCTCGCAATCGATCGGCGATATCTCGGAGTCTTTGTCGCTCTTCTTCAAGCGCTTTGTTGGCCGCCTGTTCAGCGTCATTTTGTGCAATTGCAGTGTTGAGTTGTGCTTTCAAACTTCGTACTTCTTCAGCAGTAACGGAGGTAAGTCCAGCATCAGCAGCCCGTTCAAGGGCTTCGACCATCTGTCCAATTCTGCCTTCCATTTCACCGATGACATCATCTTGCTGTGCGGTCAAAGTCCGCAACTGGCCAACTTCGGTAGCCATTGATTCACGTTCTTCGTGTGAAAGAGAGGATTGCTGTGAAGATAACTCTTCACGGAGATCGCCGAGTAGGCGTTCCAGGTGAATCACTTTTGATTCACTGTCTTGTAAAGCAGCATCAGATTCAGCGAGCCGTGCAACTTCAGGCGCAACCATATCTTCTCGTTCAGCGAGATCAAGTTCGAGAACACGGAGTCGTTGTTTTACTGAAACCATTTCTTCATTGCGAGCAGCGAGCTCATTCCAAGCGATGAGCACTTCTTCAACCAGTTGTTCGACAGGGTATCCTTTGAGCATGCCTTCCAAAGCCGCTCGTTCATCGCCTATTGCGTCACCAATTCGATTGATACCACTAGTTCCGGAAGAGTCGAGGGTCATACAAGCGGCTATCGCCGCCCAACCACACTTGAACTTTCGCCATTGAAACAAGCCTTAGACGGCTGGTTTTCTACCCTTTGAAAGAGCCCGGCAATCAGTTGATTGCAGTGAACATGTCATCTGGCATTTCGCCAGCGAGTTGGAGTGCGCCCGTAGCAACTGCGTTGATTGGGTCTTCGACACACCATACATTGACATCGCCGATATCGGAGATTTCATCAGCCATTCGAGCAGCGACGCCTTCAATCAAGGAGCCACCACCAGAGAGGATGATGTTGTTTCGGAGAATAGGTTGGTATTCAGGGTCTGCGCCAGCAACAATTCGCTTGATTGCGTTTCCGATCTTTGGAATAATCATTTCACACGCTTGGTTGACAAGGTCGCCAATATCGACGACTTGTTTCTTCCCTTCAACAGATAACTCGACCATTGCTTGACGGTCTTCGCTACCAACATAGGATACTTCTTCCTTCCACTTGCGAACCATGTCCTTTGTAACTTGAGCGCCGGTGTATTTCTTTCGGATGAGTTCCATAAGTTCGTTGTCGAGCCAGTCTCCAGCTTCTTGGATGGTGACTTGGTCTTCGTCAGTTGGGAATGTTCCGTAAATTCGTGCGATATCGGTTGTTCCTGCACCAATATCAACAACAATAGAACTTGCAATTTCGCCAATTCCAAAGGCGGTGGCGAAAGGTTCTGTAACGACCATGATGGCGTTAACTTGTCCACGTAGCGTAGCAACAAGGTTGGACTTGTCAGTAAATGAAACGTGGCTTGGGGAGCAGATAACTCCGAAGACTTCATCGAATTCTTCAGGGTCTACTGTTTCCAAAAGGTGAGAAACAAACGCCTTAGCAGCAGCCAAATTACCTTCATCGTCTTGTGCAACACCAGCAGCCATAGGCCGGTAGAGGTTACATGCGAGTTTGTTCTTGAGGGCATCGCTTCCAAACAGGACATCTCGTCCGAGGAAATTTCGTGCAACCGGGTCTTTAGGACGCCCGACGACAGTTTCGATTGTGTGGCTGATGCCAGCACTTGATGCAATAGTAGATTGATAGGTACCTAGGTCGATTCCAACATATAGACGGTCACTCATATTCTTCACCTTCCGCATTGCGGATGTATCGGCGAGGATGCCACCACCCTTCAAGGTTCACCTTTACATTCCTTGCTTCTTTGAACAAAATTAAACACTAATATGACTCGCAGTCACTCGCTTTCGTGCAAGTGCTCCGCAGCACGGTAACCGACAGCATTTCCAAAAGCCGGTGGAACCTTTTCTTCATCATTTTTTCGTCGAACATTCCAACTCAACTGATACATCAAAACAAAGCCAGCAATGATGCCCATTACGCCCCATGCAAACGCCCCCGCAATGCGGAGGTTCTGAGAAGCTACACCTTCCTCTGACGGAGAACCTTCTTTCGAATTTTCAAGCAAGGGATTGTTCCAATTACTCGTAAAAGTACCATCATCGCGAAGAAGTACAATGTCATTCTTTCCTTCAGGTGAAAGGTTTCGACTTTGAGCATGAACTTCAATCTGTAAATCCTCACCCCGAATATCCCATACGGGCAGATTGTTCGGAATGTACCATGTACAGGAAAAGGTTCCATTGACGACATTTTGTTTCATGCAAGAAGCAATCGGGTATGAGCCGCCAGAACTTGAAGAATTCAACACACGGATTTCAGCACCTGTATCAAACGCATCCCCTTCACTATCTACAACACTCCACTGAACAAGAAGGGTATCGTACCATTCTCCACCATTTTCTGGCGACAAAACAAAATCGATCGAAGGGAGTGAATCGACTGGCCTACAACCGAATGCATCGACCGGCCAAAATGTTGAAACGACAACAGTAAAACACATGTCTACATTATCGAATATTCCATCACCGTCAGAATCATCGATGCACCCATTTGAATCGGCGTCAAATGCAGTTGAGTTTTCATTTGGACAATCATCGACGTTGTCCGGGACAGTATCTTCATCAGAATCATCAATACACCCATCACCATTCAAATCCCAGCCGCTGGCGTTTTCATTCAGACACCCATCAATGCTGTTTGAAACTCCATCACCGTCTCCGTCTTCCCATGAAGTAGAATCGCGTAGAACACCTTGAACTGCTAAAGCGAACCCAACACGATTCCCATCGATACCAACAGAATTATCTTGGTTGCCAGGAGACACATAGCGAGCACGTACTTCAACTTCGACCCATTCTATTCCGTCGAGGTCTTCCTCCGAAAGTGAAACGGCTAGAGTTGTTTCATTGGTCATTGGAAACGATGTATTATTTGAGAAATCTACCATCTGGGAAAGATAGAGCGTAGAATCTCCATCGCTTTGATATTCATTTGCAACAGTAATGCGGCCATCAGAAAGCCGAACAATAAGTTGCAAGTCATCAACCAAATGGGGCTCAGGTGCTGCTGCCCATGCCAACCGAGCATCAAAAGAGCCATTCGAAAGACTGAATCGCTCTACAAAAACATCTCCATTTTTCAAAAACGGACCCACTGCCCCCGATCCGTTCCAAGGTGCGCCCACTAAGTTTTCCAAAGCTTCAGAATCCCCTTGCCTTTGTTGGAGCCATGCTTGTGGGTTTTGGTCGAGGAGACGGAAAGAATCGTGAATCCAAAGATTATCTGTGGGCGAAACATCTCCTTGATGTAGTGCAGTTTCAAGTTCACCGATATCAATCAATTCTGAGAGATTCAGTTGCCCCCAACCATCGTAATGATTTTGCACATCCATTCCGCCGTTTTCACCATTTCTTACATCTGATGGAAGTGGTGTAGTTGCCAGGGAGAGCAATGCTCGCAGGAGTGCACCTGAAGGGGAAAAACCGGCGGCAAGACTGAGGTTATTTGTAGCATTCTTCTCATCCCCAACCCATTCAGGACGCAGTTCACTCACCGTTCGAAGTGTCCGGTTTTCTTTTCCAGAAATCCACCCTTGCTCAACCATTTGCTGAATGATTGCTGCGGCGCTTGTAGCTGCAGGCGTCGCCATACTCGTACCCGAAGAAGAACGTAAATCATCGTTGTAAGAATCACTCACTCCATCCGCTCGAGCGGATTGAACAGAAGAGCCGATAGCGAGAGCAAATATTCCGTTTGTCCCTCCTTCGGTAGGGCCGATTGAAGAAGCACCCCATCTGTCTTGTGATTCCGCCTTCACCGAGGCGCCAACAGCAACGACATTTCTCCCATTTGCTGGCTCCAACAGTTGCCCTCCATTGTTGCCTGGTGCAATAAATGCAAGGGACCAAGGCATCTCTAAAGCCCAAGCATCAAAATCTCCAGTGCGTGCAGTATACGCAGTTGTGGCATCACCCCATGAATTTGAATGAAGAGTGGCGCCATTCAACCCCGCTTCGACAAGCAGAGCATCAACATCCGGGGGAACCCACCCCTCATCAGAAACAATATCTTGGAAGATAAGTTGTGAAGCGTAGGAAAGTGAAGAGCCGTTTTGAGGTAATGCATTTGAACGCATATCATAGACGTTGTAACAAGACAGTGTTCCCGCTACATGCGTCCCATGACGGTAATCAGCATGGCCAGAAGTGTCACCAGAATCGATTGAATGATTGAGTAGCAATACCTTGCGGTGATCGAAACCGGGAACGCCGACCCCGTCAGATAAATTCACGCCGACGGCGCCAAGTTCTCCAGCAGCAGTAGCGTTTCGGAAACAGGCATGGTCGGCATCGAGTCCCGAATCAGCAACAGCAACAACAACCCCTCCACCATTAAGCCCTAATTCCCAGGCAGGATTTCCAGTTGTAAATCCGTGCTGAAGTAATGAGCCAACCTGCTCGTTACGCGCTGAAGTTTGCAATACCGGCTCGACCCAGAGCAATCCATCGATCGAGGAAAGAACCGAAAAACCAGCATGCCACTCCACAACCTCAACGTGAGGGATCACTGATGAATACTGCTCGGGTTGCGATTCAATAGCGACGCCAAAATGGGCGAATTGAGTGACTAATTGATGCACAGCTTCAGGAGGAAGGCTCGGTTCGAATACAAACCGAAACGACTCATATTCAGTAAATCGCCCGACGTCGCCTTTGAATTGAACAGTTGGAGCCTCACCATCATCCACCCCTTGCACAATGCCTGCGCCCGAAACCTTCCAAACCAAGACTTCAGATGGACTCAACATCCTCAAAGGAGTGTAACCGACGTCGGCAAGAGATGTCCACATGTCTTGCGTCCAGACACCTTCTTCAAGAATCAATACGCGTTCTCCCCCAGAATTCTGCTCTGGAATCAACGACGGTCCAAGGCCTTGGGCTAAGGGCAACAACAACAACATCGTGACAAACAAAGCGGGTCGCATGAATCGTGTTGAATCCTCAAACTTTGTCAATCTCGTGGTCAATTCTTACAGATAATGCGCGACGGCGCGTTTAAGTCGGGTTTGCGAGTCGCCCACTTCGATGAAGGCCTATCGCGTAACAGGAGTCGCACCATTTGGTAGCATGCGTCAACAATTTTCTTTAGACTTGCCCGCTGCAGATGTTAACGATGCAGAACACCGAACCTACTCCATCATGGGCTCTCGGCACAAGGCAAACCGCCGTTCCATCGACATTATTTCAGTCGAAGAAATCGACCCTCGTATTTCCACAGAACCTCGTGTTACTGACCATTTCCGTGAAGAAATCGCAGCTGCTGGCGGACCAATCTCTTCTTCAGACGAAGAAGAGTGATTCCCTCGCGGCCTTCTTGAATGACAACCACCTCGGACTACGTGAGCCGCATGGTTGAACGAAGCGAGTTACAAAAAATGGCGCGTACTATCGACGCCCATCGCAAACAACTCGAAGACCTCCATGCTCGAATTGAACAAGTAACGGCCATTATTGACGAACACCAGGTCACTTCAGGAATTCTTCACCACCTCCAAGAGTCGAGTAAAACCGGCAAAACCGGCGCTCGTCTTTCAATCGGTTCGGGCGTGACCTTGAATTATATCCATGAAAGCAAAGAAGAAGGAACAGCTCTTGTCGATATAGGCAGTGGCGTTTTTGGCGAAAAGCCATGGTCAGAAGCATACACAATGACTGTTGAACGAAAAGAAGGCATAACCCTTCTTCATAAAGATCTCTCAAAACAAGCAACAGGTTTAGAAGAAAAAATCACACTTTTGGCCCAAGAGTTCAATGCAGCAGCCGAGCAACTCCAACCCTCTCAACCAGTAACAACTCCTGTTTTTGAACCGACCACATCGCCAAAATTGCCGACACCACCCTCTTCTTCTGAAGAGAAAGAAAACCGCCGACCACAGCGACGCGGTAGCCGGTTTGGAAATGAGTTAACATTAGATGACTGAGGGATTGAATGGGATTGTTTGATCGCTTCCGAAAACGGGTAACTGAAGTTGCCTCTGAAGTTGATACGGATGAACTTTCAGCCGACGCCGCATCCCAAGAAGCGCAAGAGGCATTGTCCGCAGCCGAAAAATCACACCCCGAACCCACACCACTCGTTCAAGAACCCCAAATCACTGAACCCACCGATGACAACACCGATGAGGAGTGGGAAGACCTTGAAGCACTGGATGAGGCAGAACTCCCAGACACCTCTCATGACGAGTGGGATGACTTTGATGAAGAAGAGGACATCACACTTCCAGCCGAATTATCTCGGAAAGAAAAGAAACGTCTTGATACAACTCGTCGCGCTGATGAAAAGCGAACGATCAAGAAAAACAAAGAAATGAAGAAACGGGGGGCAGTCGAAATCGCTCGACCGAAAGGCTCACATGTCGACCTTTCGATGATGAGAACGACAACTGGCCGCCAATTAGTCAGCGTCAAATCGGCCCCAAAAGGGTCGATTAAAGAGGCTGAAATTGAAACCGAGGCAGGTACAAAAGTCAAAGTTGAACTCGGTGGAGGTGTTGTTTCTGAAGGTGGAAGAGTAATCAAAGCCGGCGGCGCTCTTGACAACCTTCTTGAAGAACTAGAATGGGTCCTTCTTGAATCAGATATTTCAAGCGATGCGGTGACAGCCGTAATCAAAGCACTACGCGTCAGCCTGCTCGGTTCCCGACTTCGTAAAGGCGCAGACCTCTCGAAAGTCCTCGAAGCCGCCCTCAAACGAGCCCTTCGCAATATTCTCTCCGCTGGATATTGGGACTTTGACGCAACGGTCAAATCATTCGTCGATGCTGGCGATACACCCGTTGTGATCATGCTTGTAGGTGTGAACGGAACAGGAAAAACAACAACAGCTGCGAAAATCGCACAACGTCTTCTCGACCAAAACCTCACTGTCGTCGCAGCAGCAGGTGACACGTTCCGTGCAGGTGCCATCCAACAACTCGAATCGCATTGTGATAACCTCGGAATTCGATGCATATCCAGTCAACGGGGCGGGGATACAGCCGCAATTGCCCGTGATGCAATAGAGTCCGCCAAAGCCAAAAATATCGATGTTGTTCTTGTCGATACAGCAGGCCGAATGCAAAATAAAGTCAATCTCATGAATGAACTCAACAAGGTACGACGTGTTGCAAATCCCCACCTCACCTTATTCGTAGGTGATTCACTCGCCGGAAATGATGCCGTTGAACAAGCACGAATGTTCCAAGAGATCATGAAGTTCGATGGAGCGGTTCTGACGAAAATCGATACCGATGCAAAAGGTGGCGCCGGCCTTTCTATTGCCTTTTCAACCGGCAGACCGATTGTTTTCGCTGGCGTTGGCCAAGGCTATCATGACTTGAAGCAATTCGACCCTGACTGGCTTCTTGAGCAAATGTTCGATTGAAGCGAAGCGATGAGGACTTAGACCCCAAACCCCTCCGAACATCATGGCGGGTACCTTCAAAGACGAAGAGACGGAAGAGTTCTTCCAATTGATTCACATGTTTCAACGGTCGGCCATGCTGCATTTGGGACTTTTACCAGACCAAGAGGGGAACATGATGTTCAATCTCGGGGAAGCGAAAGCTGGAATTGATTTATTGAGAATGTTGCAAGGCAAAACCAAAGGAAATCTAAGCGACCAAGAAGAACGAATGCTGAAAGGCATTGTGAGTGAGTTGCAGTTTCAATTTCTCAAAGCACCAGCACGCCGCCGTGAAGCAGAGAGTGATGCCGCACAATCCGAAACAATACGCGAAGCATTCACGAATCCTCAAAACGGACCCGTCGAGGACCTCAGTAGTATCGAAGACAGCGAAGAATGACCTTTTTTGTGCGATTATTTGATGTGTAATGGCGATATCAGAGAGTTGATTCACATGGCTTACGTCACACCGACTGCCGAAGAAACCGCACCAACGGTACTCATTGTGGATAACAATGCAATGTCGTTGCTGCGACTACGAGAAATATTCAAAATCCGTGAATTCAACATCGAAGTCTGTGAAGATGGCGATCAAGCGGTTGACGAATATATTCGAATCGACCCCGAATTAGTTGTTCTTGCCTTGGACATCCCTTCCCTTGACGGGCATCTTGCCGCTTTAGAGATGCGAGAACACGGTGGAGAAAGCCGTATTGTCTTTGTCGCATCTCGTAGACACGCACAATTGGCGGAAGACGCAACCTATTCCGCTGGTGCTGTTGCATGGCTTGAAAAGCCCATTTCTTCCACGCTGGTAGCAGAACGCTGGGAACAAATCCTTGGCCCCATCCCTGATGCACCCGGACTTGAAGACCTCGACCAACTCTATCCAGAAGACCGAATTAAACCACAGGCAGACGAAGGCCTCATGCCTCTTCCACCTTTGCCTGGAATGCCAGCCTTACCATTACTGGGGCTGCCAATAAACCCACTTCCGGATTTGGAAACAGTACTTCTTGCTGAAAAACCCATCAAACCGAAACGGAGAATATTCAAACTGTTGATTCTCTTGACTTTAGCAGGAGTAGGGGCTTTGGTATACGCGAGTCAAAGTGGACTTTTGGATTAATCCAGAGATCTTACATCTTGCCAAATCGACTCTTGGTGTACATGTGCTTGTTGTTCAAGTTGAGTCTGCATGGGCGCAATTACCACGTGGGCGTTTGGAACAACGCTTGTACCCAGGGGTAAACCCGTCATTTGAGTCACAATAAACCCGTCATCTTCAAGTAATGATGCATCATTTTGTGCGAGTCTGAAATCGAGCGAAGCAGCCTTTTTACCGGCACTCCAAAGCATCCATAGTGGCACTCCAAACAATCCCACAGCCAAAAACCACAGGAATGTCTCAATCATTGTCCATACCTACTTTTGTTCCCGTTCAAGCAGAGCATTCCACGACGCTTCGGCGTACGCTTTTGCTTGTTGTGCTGGGTTTGATGACTTGTGAATTCCAGAACCTACAATGATACAATCTGAGCCTGCGAGTACCGCTTCGCGTGGATCGCCGTACCGCTGACCCATTTCCCCATCACCAACCGCAAGATTAACTCCCGGTGTCCAAATAAGCTTTCCATCACCAACTGCTTGGCGCAATACTGTCAAATCACCCGGCCGAGAACCGTTGCCAATAAACCCGAAAACCCCAGGATGAGATTTACCTAACGCGACGACTTTTGCCGTATAGTCTGGGTCGAGTAAATTGCCTCTACTCGACATTTGAGCTAAGAGAAGCACGCCGCCTTCTCTCTCAACATCATTCCACCCTGCTTGTAAACCATCGACGATGTCGGGCCCAGAAATCAGGTGTGCTGTAACTAAATCCGCCCAAGAACGAATGTCGTAAATCCCCGACATTTGTTTACGACTGATGCCGCCGATGTCTGCAAACTTCCGGTCTTCAAAAATCAATAAATCCGCTGAAGAAGCCTTGTTACAAAACGCAGACCACGCTTCTGGAGTCCAATCATCGACTAAGTCCACATGAGTTTTGAGTGCTGCAAGGTAGGGCCCCACTTCATCGATTAACTGATTCAGTTCGGCCATTGTAGAGCGGTCAGCAGCCAGACAAACCAAGCTTTGTTTTCGGCAAGCCACCTCCATATAGGTGCGTGCCATTGGAAGTGAGTTTTCACTCCAACGACGACCCCATGACTTGTTCGCCTGCATGGTTGTCCCAAAGCGTCACGCCACTCATACCTTACGGCTTAAGTCGAACAAAGACTCGACAGAATCTGTGAGAGTTTTCTCTGTAGAACGAAGTACAATTCCCAACTCTTCTTCCATTGCTTCAATGTCATAACCCACATGTCTGCCGAGTGATGAGCGAACTTGATGAACGGTGAGTTTTGGATGGAAGGCAGCCATTACAATAGCCAAAGGCGATGGAAGGCGGAATGTAGCCCATTTCTTCTCAGGCACCCATTGGCGTAAACTGCGCCCAATATCGCGCATCCACATTCCTTCTTTGTGCAAGATATACCGGCCACCGTCTTTACCACCCTCAATGGCCGCAACATGCGCTTCTGCTACGTCTCGTACATCAACAAAATTCAGATGGGTGTGGAGTACAAACGGTAGCCGCCCAGTAAAATGTTTGAGATACGCCATCGACCCTTGCGTATGGCGTTTTTGAAACACTGGACCAAACACAATCGATGGATGTATTGTCACGAGCCGTAAAGGGGGGCCGTCGCACCGTTGGGCAACAAAATTCCGAATTACTTTTTCCGCTTCGGCCTTTGCCAAACCATAGGGGTTCGACTCCAGCGAGGCATCGTCGCACCAATCTGAAGGAGTGAATATTTGCCCGTTTTTACTCTGTGTTCTTCGTATTGCAGCCACAGATGAAGTGTGAACAATGGATTGGACACATCCAGCTTTTTGTATTGCATTGCAGAGGTTTTCGGTCCCAAGAACAGAAGGATCAACAACATCGCGTTGAGCATCCCTCACCCCGACCATCAATGCAGCAGCACAATGAATCACAATCTCGCATCCTTTTACCGCAGCATCGACATCTTCAGTATTGAACAAATCCATTTGTAGAATTTCAAGCGTTGCATCTTTGTGTTTTGGAAATGATTCAAGAAATTTTGCATGTTCAGGATTTCGAGCAGTTGCTCGCACATTGTAGCCTTTTTCTAACAAGAGGTGAACCACATGTGACCCGATAAAGCCTGCAGCACCAGTTACGAGAACGCCCATGTCGAAGCGAAGAGTTACGCCTTCTTGATGTATCGTTCCCAGAACATCACATTGATGCCACCCCGCTTCATGCATCAACCAATGCGTATCGCCGTCTTCCTTTCGATGTTGATTTTCCTCGGCCCACTTTCGGGTTGCTTTGGGGCAGAATCTTCTCAATCAGAAGAAGATGAATCGATGCAATACCCTACGGAATGGGAGCGCCATACGCTTGATTGGAATTGGACAGATAGTTACTCCTATGTGTTACAACCTGGCCCATATACGGCTCTCGAAGTCCAAGAAGCTACGTTTGAGGTTGACACATCAGAGGTATGGGAAACAGGGCCCGCTACAGCCAATGTACACTTGTCATATTGGTTACCTTCGAACACAGAAATAGGCGAAACAGTCCCTGTCATCGCAGTCGTTAGTCCTTATTTTTCGTTTGGCCAACCCGGGGACGAATCCGGAGCAACCAACGTCGTTGGCGGCGGCCGCGGCGAATTTATTTACGATAATTACATTCCACACGGCTATGCATTTGCTCAAGTATCTGTATTCGGAACTGAAGAATCTTCAGGATGTTTCGATTATCGCGGAGAAGGAGAAGGCTGGGGCATTCATCAAGCGGTTGAATGGCTCGGTACACAAAACTGGTCCAATGGAAAAGTAGGACTGTATGGAAAATCATACGAGGGCGCAACACAGTGGGAGGCAGCCGTCCATGGCAGCGAACACCTTGCAACCATCGTTCCAATTTCAGGCACAACTGGACTCCACCCACTTCTCTACAAGAATGGAAGTGCAGAGGCTCGTAGCCAAGTGATGCACATGAATTATTTTGGCAGTACTGTTGATTATAACGGCGAAGATCTGGACAACATTTGCCCTGATATAATCGAAGGCCTCTTTGCAGGCCCAGTGACGTACGGCATGGGTGAATTGGACCCTTATATGGCGAACTATTACGAAGAAAGAGAACATATTTCAAAGGCACTTACCAACTATAACGGCAGTGTTTACTGGGTTCAAGGAATGCAGGATTGGAACGTTGACCCGCACCAAGTTTTCCCGTGGTACCAGATGTTTATCGATGCAGGTTTTGATGTTCGAGGCATGCTTGGCCAATGGGAGCACAACTATCCAGACCAATGGTCAAAGCATAATGCGCAAGAAAGCGGATACGGCGGCGAAGCGATTGAAAACATGACGCGGTGGGATTGGGGCCAAGATTTGTTTGAATGGTTCGAGTATTACTTGAAAGGAATCGGAGAGAAGCCAGAACTCCATGCTCAAATTCAACGCAACGACGGGCAATGGCGAATCGAAGATACTTGGCCGCCGCTTGACCGAATCTCAACCGAAGTACCACTCGATACCTGCGTTCAAACCGGAACTCGAGTGCAAGGAGTTTCTGGCTCTGGCGGAAGCGTGAGTGGCGTAGTGATTGAATGCGACGCACTCAGCAGTGACGTCGACATCCACATTTCTGGACTCACAACACTTCACCTCGAAGTACAAGCTGCTATGGATGGAGGACAAATCTTTGTCGAGATTCAAGATGCAGAAACCAACCTCCGTATCGGCCATGCAACCATGGACATTCGCTACCATCAAGGTGGTAGTGACCCGACCACTGTGTTACCCGGTCAAAGCCTCACGATGCTCATGGAATTCCAAGCCATTGATGCTCTCTTGCCTGCAGGACATGGAATTCGCCTTGTACTGACAGAAACAGGAGAAGACTACCTTGCTCCTGCTTGTGGAGTCTTGTGCCCAATTACAGTGAACGGAGGCATCCTTTCCGTGCCACACATCGATCGTGATGGAAGCAATGTTTTGATTACTCCACAAGGCGAAGATGCTGCCAATAATCAGTAAATAATACTGGTATCGCGTAATGCCCGGACCATATCGATTCGGCCAACAAGGCCGACCAAGACACCCCGACGATTCACCAGTAACACTTCTTCTTCCCCGAGAAGCCGTCGTGCTTCACCAATTGAAATATCTACGTCAACCATTGAGAAATTAACGCGCATGACCTCATCGACGCAAGCACTTCGGCCAACATCCCCTTTCAAGAGACTTGATTCTGACACGAGGCCAACCACAGACCCCGTTTCACTGAGCACTGGCAGTTGACTAATACCACCGAGAACCATTTTGTCAATGGCAGACTGAACAGTATCGGTTCGTTCCAAAGTCGTAACTTCAGAGATCATAATGTCGCCCACGGTATGGGCTTGGTCAGGTTGTTCTTCTCGCTTAAGGGCTCCAACCATCTTTCGGAGCGTCGAAGCACGTGGGTCAACTGACCCCGTCTCCACTTTCGCTATGACCGATTGCGTTAGCCCTGAGCGCTCAGCTAACAAAGACTGTGTGAGCCCTAATGATTTGCGCCACTGCCGCAAATAGCCGCCGGTTGGAATTTCCATTGTTTGCCCGTGGAGCCCACTACCAATGAGTTCACCGGTCGGCGATTTATTTCACGCCGGATTTGTCAAATTGGCCGCTCTGTTCAAATGTTCAATTATTTTGATAAGAGGGAAACAAATGAATAAAAAGAAATGCGATTATTATCAAAATAAATAGTCATATATTCACTAAAAAGTTTTAAAAATGCGCATATGACAAATTAAAATGACTAAAGCCTGAGCGTATGGTTGATATACCGTCTCCTTAAGCCCTGAACCGATACCTATGATGGATAAAGCAAAATTGGAATACATTTGGCTCGATGGATATAACCCGACACAAAATATGCGGAGCAAAACCTTGGTCCGCCCAGATTTTACTGGAACGCTTGAAGAATGCCCTGTTTGGTGCTTCGATGGATCTTCAACCCGCCAAGCAATGGGCGATAATTCGGATTGTATTCTCAAACCCGTTGCAATTTTCCCTGATCCTCAACGCTTCAACGGTTTTTTGGTTATGTGTGAAGTCATGAATGCAGATGGAACCCCTCACCCGAGCAATGGTCGAGCAACAATCGAAGACGACGATGAAGACTTCTGGTTTGGATTTGAGCAAGAATATTTCATCATGGATACTGAAACACAACTCCCACTTGGGTTCCCTGTTGGCGGATTCCCAGGGCCTCAAGGAATGTACTACTGTTCTGTTGGTGGGAGAAACACCCATGGCCGTTCACTGGTTGAAGAGCATGCAGATTTGTGTTTGGATGCTGGAATCAATTTCGAAGGAATCAACCAAGAAGTTGCTTGTGGGCAATGGGAATTCCAAGTCTTTGCCAAGGGTGCAAAGAGAGCTGGTGACGAACTCTGGGTTGCTCGTTATTTGATTGACCGTTTAACCGAAAGTTACGGCTGCTACATCGAATACCATCCAAAACCAGTCAAAGGCGATTGGAACGGTTCTGGAATGCATGCAAACTTCTCCGATGGAAAAATGCGTGACGAAGGCGGTGAAGCATTGTTTACTAAGATCTGTGAAGAATTCGGAAAGAACATTAAGACTCACATGGATGTGTATGGAGAATTCAACGACCAGCGTCTTACTGGGTTGCACGAAACTCAATCAATTGATCAATTCTCGTACGGTGTTTCAGACCGTGGCGCTTCAATTCGAATTCCAATTACAACAGTCGATGATGGATGGATTGGACGTCTTGAAGATCGACGACCTGCATCAAACGGAGACCCCTACAAGATTGGAGCAGTGATTATTTCAACGACCAAGGCTTCTTACAACTGATTTTCTTCAGATTGCGCCTCGTTTTTACGAACTTTAAGAACGCCCACGATGACTGCCCCAATGACCGTCAAGGTCATGATATTAGCAGCAATCATCGCAAAAGAGTCGACAAGAATTCCATAGACGAGCCAAAGGCCAAGTGCAAAAGAAACAACGGCAAACGTCGTCAATGAGATTCCATCATGCCGCTTGTGAACCCAAACCTGAATAATTTGTGGAATCCAAGCAAAAATCCCGATGATGCCAGCGAGCAAACCAATTGCCTCAATCCAAACAGCAGCCATAGTCGTAGCCGTCCGACCAACCCACATCAAACTTCGCGAGCCTCAAACATTCTTTGCCCAATCAGCTGGAGGCTCTGATACACTGATGTGTGTGATATTCGCCCACTCAACCTTTCTTGGCATTTTTTCACCAACAACATGCATGTCGAGGGTAAGGCCGAATGGAATTTTGACGATGATGTTTTTTCCGCCAGTTTTCAATGTTACTTCGCTCGGATTATTGTTAAACAAAGAAAATACCGACCGTTGATGTTCTGCAGTAGCCTGAACCGGACTTTTCCTATCGGCAAACCATGAACGTAAATGATCGCCAAGACCAAGGCCAAATACATCGCCTTTCAGCATTAAACCACCGTAGAGGTGAACTTCATCCCAGGTGTTGAATCCTTCCAAAGTCTCCACCAAATCGGGGTTCATCTCCCCGGGACTCGTCGTTTCGAGGATCTTAATAAAACCGGCCTCATCAACCATTTCCGCTGCTAGGTCGCGAGGGATCGCAGGCCATTCAAGCCGCTGATGGGTCATGGCCACAATAACTTGCATTTCCAATGCCTTGTCCTTTGCAAGAGAAAGTCGCTTTTCATGCAATTCATTCAATATTTTCGCCTTACGCGCAATACGGTCTGCCACGCCATCGTGATTATGTTGCGTGCCATTGTTTCGGTTTTGAACGAAATGATGTTCATCAGTGATGACAAAGGAACCGGCCCAGTGCTTTTGTTCAACGACGAGCATTGTATTGCCTCCAATGACGACCATGTCAATTTCTCTTCGTCCACCGTCTGGGTCGGGAATACGAACCGATTCAAAAATCTTCCAACCGTTTTCTCGTCCAGCCGCCCTTGAGAGTTTACACAAACGCATTTCAGCAAGGTCGCCAGCGCGGTGAATATCATCCGGAGGGTGCTTCAAGCGTCGGGAACGCCACCATCTCCAACGAAGCTTCATGGACATAGAAATACATCACCGTAACAATTCATCAACGCTTTGAACGATGACTGTTGGTTGTTGTTCCGCCCCAACTTCCAATTCAGAAACATTCGCCATTGTTGCTTCACCTGAGAGCACCAATACGCCAACACACCCAGCCCTTGTCGCCATTGCCAGATCGGTATACAACCGGTCTCCAACCATTGCACAGCGGGCAGGATCGAGTCCTAACGCCTCGATTTTATGAAGAATCATACCAGCATTTGGTTTGCCTGTAATGTGAACAGGGTCTACTCCTGTTGTGGTTTTGAGTAAGGCGAGATAGGCGCCAACATCAGGCAACCCTCCATCGGGCGATGGGCATACCATATCGGGGTGACTCGCGACCATTGGCACTCCAGCATGAAGAAAGATACTTGCTTTGGAGAGTTTTTCATAATCGATTTCAGTGTCATAGCCAAGAACAACGTATTCAGGGTGTTTACTTCGAGTTTCAATACCTTTTTCTTCAAGCATTTCTCGCATACCCCCGGTTCCAATAAGCCAAGTTTTCGAAATTGAGTTGGATTTGAGCCATGCTAACAAATCGTGAGTAGAAAGTAAGACATCATCTTCGACAGCGGGGATTCCAAACGCATGTAGTTTTTTTACATATTGCTTGACCGAACGACTCGAATTATTGGATAAGAAATAACGCTTGACGCCACGTTCATCGCATCGATCTAGAAATTCAAGAGCACCCTCAATCAGGTTATTTCCAAGGTAAATGGTACCGTCTAAATCAAGAAATACCGCATCAATTTCATCGAGCTGTGCATCCATTTTCTCACCTCAAAACAACAGTGTTTTCATCATAAACCAAGGCGAATGTAAGTTCTCTTGGGCTTCTTTACTGGCAATCATTTCAGTCATCATTTCTTGCAAAACAGGCTTTTTCTCTGCTTTTCCAACAAACCAGTTGAGAAGCCAAGACTTCCGGCTGAGTTTTTGCATTCGATAGGAATTGATGAGTTCAGGACCCAACACCTTCCATACTTCATCTTGATATTCAAGGAAAGGTCTTTTTTCCATGATGTGCCGAGCAGCCATCTCTCCAGTTACCAATGCATTTCCAACACCTTCACCCGAAAACGGGTCAATTAAAGAAGCAGCATCGCCAACCAACCGAATACCATTCATGCTTGAACGACGCGGCTGATTGCTGCTTTTCTTACGAGGTGAGCCGAAAGGCAATTGCCAACCCTTTGCAGAACCAGGAACCATTTCGGCTTCAGCAAACCGATCTTTAAACATCGGATGATTTGCGATAACATCTGCTTGAAGCGCTTTCAGTTTCTTCTTTTGTTTATCCAAAAGCCCCATAACCATTCCAATGCCGACATTGACCACGTTCTCTGATACAGGGAAGAGCCAGAAATATCCAGGAATGACAGAATCAACAAAATGAATTTCAATATCGCCAATGTTTGCCTCGCATCCTTTGACATTTCTCCAATACTCTCGATATCCGCCACAATAATGGTCGCGGTCCATCATGACTTCACTGTACGAGGACTCGACAACTGAACGTGCGACTGGACACCGATATCCGGCTGCACCAACCAATTCACGAGAGTAGAATGTACGCTCCTCACCGTTTCTTCCCCCAATACGAACAATGATTCCAGCAGCATGCCGAGCATCACCGCTCCCTTCACCGGGGTCTTGGCCTCCAACACCATCGTCGAACAGTACAGTGCGAACATCTCCGCCTTGGATAATTGAGCCACCTGCTTCTCTAACCAATGCCTGGCAACGGTTGAACAGCAATGAATCAAATTGGGCACGAGGTAATGCATATCCTGCTTCCATTTTTTCAACATCTTCTTCCGGCAAAGGGACGCGTACAGTATTGCCCTTTGGAGAAGAGAAAACAATTCCGGTGACCCTGAAATGGGGTGTCGCTTCTAAATCAGCCTTAACGCCAAGTTCACTGACGTGAGAAAGCGATTTCCCACCGACAGCATCGCCACAAATCTTGTCGCGCGGCCAGACTTCTTTTTCGATCATCAAGACGCGTGCACCGGATTTAGCCAAGTAGCCAGCAGCAGCAGCGCCACCAGGGCCTCCGCCAACAATGATGGCATCAAATTCTGTACCATTTTCTGGCATTTCGCCTGTCTCAATAGGGTGTTCCCATGAGCGCACTACAGAGTCGGTGTCCGCCGTCATGTTCGCTACTCAACCGATTCACCCCTTGAGTCTTAGCGTTCAAGCGGTTGCAAATCACGCCTCTCGACCGTTATACTCATTCGGCGCCACTCCGGCCATGGAATATGGGCGAACCTCTCTTGCAACTGGGCAATGGTTTGGAAGCCGGGCCTGCAAGCCCTCTTCAACGCAAAAAAGCCTTGATTGCGTTACTTGTTGTTACTTCGGTATGGGGCGCGACCTTCATTTGGATGAAACAGGCGCTCAATGCTCTTGAACCCGAAATTATCGACATTGGTCGATTCCAAGTCGTGGCGATTCTCGTCGCTGCTCGTTTTGCAGTAGCAGCAATTGCGATGCTTCTTTTCTTTCCAAAAGCGAGAGCAGCGCTTAAGCATCCTGAACAATGGCGCGGCGGATTGATTCTTGGCAGCATCATGCTTGTTGGGTTTGTAACGCAAATGATTGGTTTGGAAGATATTAGCCCTTCAGTATCCGCTTTTTTGACTTCTCTCTATGTTGTTTTTACCGCATTAATCACCGTGGTTTTCACGAAGTCCCGACCTTCTCGAGCATTGCTTTTGGGGGTTCTTCTTGCCACATTTGGCGCAGGCTTCATCCAAGGCCCTCCTCATTTGACATGGGGCCTAGGAGAGGTACTCACAGTCATTTGCGCCGTCTTCTTCGCTTTGCATATCATCTATACTCAAAAAATCACGCAACAACTCGAACCCATCGGTGTAACTCAGACCTCGTTTATCGTGGTAACCGTGGGTGCTTTTCTTCTCTTGTTATTGATTGGAGGTGGCCGTTCAATCTCACAATGGGATTTGGTCTTCAAAGACGGAGTTTTCCTTCAAGTTCTTTGCCTTGGAATTGGGGGGTCATTATTTTGTTTACTTTTACTCAATCTTTTCCAGCGTTATTTACACCCAATACAAGCAGCTATTATCTATGCATTTGAGCCAGTTTGGGCGACTTTTTACGGTTTGAGTTTAGGCTTGGACCATTGGAGTGGATGGATCCTTGTCGGTGGTGGAGCTTTGTTCGTTGGGAATATTGTTGTCGAAGTCTTCACCAGTGCAGATGAGGAAGAGTAAATGACGGACACCGTTTCGAATGAAAAGAGGGATTCTATGACAGCAGATAAAAAACTTGATTTGAATGGATTTGGAAGTAAGGCAGTTCACAGTGGAACAAACCATGTGGGCGATGCAGTCAACACTCCAATTTTTCAATCCTCTACCTACAAGTTGACCGATGAACGCTATGCTGGCTGGGCGGCTGGTGCACAGCACACCCTCCTCTATGCCCGCCTTTCTTCGGTAAATTCAGATGCAGTTGCGCAAAAATTAACCGCACTTGAAGGGGGCGAAGATGCAGAAGTTTTTGCTTCAGGCATGGCGGCAATTTCTACGACTCTGATGTCTTTCCTCTCTGCAGGGGATCATATTGTTGCCTCGCCAGATGTTTACGGCGGAACCTACGGTTTGCTCACTGAAGAACTTCCACGTTTTGGAATTGAAACGACGATGACCGATATGCGTGACCCTGCTGCATATGAGGCCGCCATCCAACCGAACACAAAGATTCTCTATATCGAGACGCTCACAAATCCCGTCCTCAAAGTCTGTGACATCCCCGCAATGGTAGAAATCGCTCAACGCCACAACCTTCTTTGCATTATCGACAATACTTTCGCCTCTCCATGGGCATGTCAGCCACTTTCTATGGGTGTTGACTTAGTCATTCATTCGACAACAAAATACCTCGGTGGGCATTCTGATATCATCGGAGGGGCTGTCGTTGGTTCAAAGGAATTAATCGCTCAAATATTCCCTCGGAAAGTCCACTTTGGAGCCAGTCCCGACCCGCATAATTGTTACTTGCTTGAACGTGGAATGCGAACGCTGCACGTGCGAATGCCAGTGCTGTGTAACAATGCAGCAGAATTGGCAAAGCGACTTGAAGCGCATTCGATGATTGAGAAGGTAAACCACACAACGCTCAAATCTCATGCTGATTATAAAGTTGCACAACGAGTCATGCCGAAGGGAACTGGAATGATTGGCTTTGTTGTCAAAGGCGGCGATGCTGCTGCTTTGAAATTCATGCGCGGTCTTGAAATGATCTACGAAGCAACAAGCCTCGGTGGCGTTGAATCATTAGTCGAATGCCCCTTTAATTCAAGCCACATGATGATTCCAGAAGACGTCCGTCATGCAGCAGGCCTCATCCCCGGCTACGTTCGAATTAGTATCGGTATTGAAGACGTAGAAGATTTGTGGACGGACCTCGAAAGAGGATTCGCCAACATTTGAGTTTAGTTTGCTTCACCGGTGACAGTTTTGAGAGCTGAAAATGCTTCCATCCAACTTTCGGTTTCACGCTCAACATCCTCATTCTCACAATTGTACAGTGCTTTTCCTGCTTCGAGTAATTGTTTGGTAGCTACTTGCCAAGCACCACCGCGGTCTCTGGCGTTGATTTCAAAATGCCATTCTTGTCCAGCAGAGCGGCCTGAAGCCAGTAGCCATGCCCAAGCAGCGGCAGCAGAAACGATTGAGTCGTGCCGTTGTGTCGCTGCCCGTTCCGCTTTTCCATCTCCTTCTAAGAGCCCTTGAAGAATCAAATCATGAACTGCTCCTGTTGCGCCAGGTAAAGCGTCACCACGGGTTGGGAACCGGGCTACCTTTTGCGCCAACGCCCGTGTGGAGTCCAAACTCTTGAGGAAATTTCCAAACGGTTGAGGTTTTTTCTGTTGCTTCTTCCAAATCTCTTCGGCTTCAGCACCGGTGATTCCAAGACCTTCGAGACCTTTTATACCCCACTTCTCCCAAAGAGCACCGAGGATGTTTCCACAACTGGTGCCTTCCATGACTTCCAAAGCCTCTGCTTTTCTTTCAGAAACATCTCCCTTCGGAGTGATGCGCAATCCTTCTCCATCAACAGACCCTTCTTCCATCGAGGCATACAACATATGCGCGGTAAGATGACGTTCATCTGATGAGCCAGGGTGAGATTGTAACACCTCTTCAATGGACTCAAAATCACTACCAGTAATCCAAGATTCTCCAACAACGAGTCCAGAATCTATTGAATCCAAAACCGCTCTTCGAATTGCAAGTGCAATAACGCCTTCATTCATGGTCAAGCCTTGCCAAGCATCGATTATTTTGTCCATGCCTTCCGATGCAGCATCTGGGAGCGGGGTATCTTTATCCCACCCTTTTGGAGCCCAATTTGCATCAATTGTGAGAATCGAAGGAAGGAACGGCGGCAACATTGAAAGCGCGAGATGGTGAATGAACGAAGACTCTTTCTTTTCGGTCTTTGATAAATCCTCAAAACTGATGGCAAGGACAGGACCGTGCTTGAATGAGAATCGAATATAACCACTACCACTTGGTTTGAAATCAAGAACTGATTGAGCATCAATATCTCCAGTTACCCAAATTGGAACCGACAAATCGCTGTGCTTGGTAAAAGAAAACCGAGAACGCTGCAAGACATCATCAAGCCATTCATCTGGAGGCGTTGGGTTTGGGCCAGTGCACACAAAGCCACCTTTCCAAGTGAAGAAATACATTCCGCGTTTTGCATGGTCTTCCCATGGTAACATTCGCAAAGTGAGGTTTGAGTAATTCTGCAAGCCAGCAAGGTAACCTTGCTTTCCATCCCCGCGTCGGATAAAAGACGCAGATCCAAAAGACCCTGAACTGAATTTCCCAACCATGGTAATTTCTTCGTCATGAGCTGCATGAAGAGAGCCTGCAAACGCCTTAGCAACATCATCGCCCCGTTTCGACATCATGCGCTTACCCAGCCAAGTAACGTTGTCCTTTTTGCGAACAATCGCTTCAAGCGCTCGCATGGTCTTTGTCACAGGATCGGTACGGCCCCAACTGAGTTTACCCTTCCACGTCATGACGGGGAGGTGCGCTCTTGGATTTTCCAACAATTTTGCAAGTTCACGCTTGAGTTTATTGGCCGTTGCTTCGTTGGCATGCTTGGTGCCTCGCATACGAATACGCTGCTTTTTTTGACCGGGAAATTCTACTTTTGAAGGACCTGCCATACATTCCCCTCAACCCTGCCTAAAAGCCCCTCTCGTTTGAGACCTTCGCGCCTTCATATACTCTTGAATTCATAATAGAATGCGGCGGAGAAGAATACATTGTACCTTGGGTACTGAATCCTTTCTCTGCCAAAAATGAGAGATTATTATGGCAGACGACTATCAATTGGAAGAAGAATTTACGATGGAATCACATTACGAGCAAGAACTCGAGGCGGAAAAGCCCCAAGGAGATCAGCCTTCAATGGTGGTTGAAATTCAAACTCCATTTGGAGCAGTTTCTATCGATATGAAACAGTTTGATGATGCTAAATTTGCTGTTGCATTGACACGCAAAAAAGCATCATCGATGCCCCTCGGCGATCAAATGATGCACGGGTTCCTTGGCGGAAAGCACAAGCGGGATTCTCGGTATTGGTGCGGCAAACTTGGGATTTTGATGAAGATACATTTCGATGCATATCTCGCTGAAGAATTTGAAGTCACTGAAGAATTTATAGTCGACCATGGAAAAATCAGAGCAGCAGTTTATGAAACAGTAGAATTGTATGAGGGACAGCGCGAACGCTTCTTAGCCGCGGGGACTCGCTTTTACAAATCCAAAGTAAACCCAGAACACATGTTTGTCACCGTGTCAAGTGTCGACCACGATGGCGACCAACGCTTTTCAGTGTATACTCCTGCAGAAACAACAGTCCTTGTCAACGGTAAAAACGCGGAAGAACTGATTACCCAAGTTGAATCTGATTTCTATCAAAACGGAGTACTCAAAGGAGCCTTCTTTGATTTGCGATTCAACTTCATCGCTCGTGACAAGGACATTGACGAATTGATTGCTTGGGACGAAGACGTCAAGGAAGCACTCTGGAAGGACATCATCAGTTTTCAAAAGGCCATGCCGAAACTTCGCGAATGCGGCGTTCCTAATTCACGCGGCGTCATTCTCGCAGGACCGCCCGGTACTGGAAAAACCATGATTGCCAAATGGCTTGCAGCTCATTCCGACATTACATGCGTTCTGATTTCTGCTGAAATGATTACAGGGCGCAATGACATCAAGTCTTGTTTTGAAATGGCTCGCAAACTCTCACCAACTTTGCTTATCATCGAAGATATCGATACCGCAGGAGCGCTTGACCGTCGCGCATCCGACCACCCACTCTTGGGCGAATTTTTGCAATCAATGGATGGAATTGTTCCAAATCACGGCGTCATCACGCTTGCTACAACGAACCACTCGAACAAAATCGATCCCGCCATTGCTGACCGCCCTGGGCGTTTCGACCGAATCATCGAAGTCGGACTCCCTGGCAAAGACCAGCGCTTCCACATCTTCCATCATTTGTTGAAGAAACTTGACATTGCCCGAAACGTCACACTCGAAGTCAAGGAAAAACTTGCAAAGAGTACCGAAGGCCTCACAGGCGCCTGGATTCGAGCCATCGTTCAAGACAGCCTTATCTTAGCGTTTAGCCAAGACAAAACTAAGATTGGAAAAGAACACCTCCTCGCTTCACTGAAAGATGTCATGGAACGCCGAGGTATGGCATACCGAGTCGCACCTTATGCTCCACCCCAAAGAGCTGCAAAAGCAGATGTCTATGTCCAGTGAATCAAGCATTTTATCTTGCTACAAGTTGGATTTAGTATTCTAATGTCAGGAATTCTTCCCTACTGGTTTAGCGCCTGTAATATCAAGCTCCTGCTTGAGAATCCGTAGGATTAGTCTACGAGGTGGGCGGCCGAGCGTATAAAGGAAATACAGGTATTGAAACTTAACCAGTTCCGTAAATTCTTGTTGTACTCAAGTTAAGAGTCGTTGTCCTTTTTCTCTAATATCCATTCTTTTTGTTTGTTACCCTCTAAAGTGATGAAATAAACGCCTCTACTTTTTTTACCAATATATGTGTCAACATATAATTCATCATTAGATAGTTTCGAAAGAATCTGGTTTAACCTTTGTCTACTTATATCAATTTTTAATATTAAATCGCCAGGATTAAAAATCCCCATTGTTTGTTGTGTAAGATCAAGTATCGCAGTTCTAATTTCTTTTATCCGTTCATCTTCTGTTTTACGAGGAACAGTATCTGAATGAGGAAAAACTGCTTTAGGCGCCTTCATCAATTCCACCATATTTTTTAAGAACATATTGGAAGTGTTGATTCTCCAAAACCAATTTCTACCGTCTCTTCGAGAAATTATAAGTTTGTTATTCTTCAAATCATTAAGGTGTTTTTGAATTATACTTAGGTTGTATTCAATTCCGAACTTGTTTACTAATTTGTTAACTTCTTTACTTTCTAATTCTTTTGCTCCAAGAAATATACTTACTATTTTACTACGTAAAGAATTTCCAAATAGAGAATTTAATTCAATATTCTTCTTTGACATAACTTCGCTGTTGCGCATGTTTAATCGTAACAGTAATTACTACTAAAACCTATTTGTATAATTTTAAAAAAAATAAAACGCGTTTAGCGCTAAAATAAAAATCTGTTTAAGCAATTCTAATTTGCGCGCAACTGAAATAAAACATTATCTTTAATTCAAAAACAAGCATACTATTTACATTTTTTAATTTTCAAATATACCCTAAGACATGTGTTAGAACCCCCATCGCTACGCTATCTAAACGCTTCGCGACGCTACCGCGAGTGCTAACGCGAGCGCTATAACGCCGCTACAAAGTTTTCGGATCTGGTCTGGAAATTTCCAACTCTTGGACAAGTTTGATTTTGATTATCTCTCGGCAGGGAGTCTCTGATTAGTTGACACCCGCTGGCACAAATCTTGCCGATGGCCAGTTTCATATCAACCTTCTATAATTCCATCTTTCGACACTTTCATAACTGGATGCCCATTGGGTCGAAACCACCGGGCCATTTTTTTGTAGCCCGGAGTGATTGATATGTTACACAGATTAAGAAGAATGAAGACAGCTTTTGGCCACCAATTGGCCAACCGAAATGATCGAAAGACCAAGACGTCGATATTACCAACGGTATTAACGGCGCAGGCTTCAGTGTTGCGATACTGTCATTACCACGCGTATGACACTTCACCACCGGATGGTTATGCTACTGCCATTGCCCTTGCGCGGGTTACGGAGAGTGAGGCTTTGTGCCAACGTCTCGAGAAAGCCGGTTGGGCCATTCATTACTACGATGATGCAGTAATGAACATCCATTTTGCTGTGCTGGAGGCAGTAGTTTCGAGACATTTTGCCCCGGGTATTCTCGTGAAACACGTCGGCTGCATCAGCGGTAGAGGGATCCGCACGCTTTCTGAGGCAGGGTTCTCCACTACTGCACATGCAATACCTGACAAGAATACCGAAAACAGGCACTTCCATCCGATATCGGATGTCTTGCCTTCTCGGGAGGTGGTTTTCTGAGCTTTCGTCACCATTCACTGTGTTTATGCGGCCCGTCACCGTCAGATGAAGACAGAGATTGCCCGGTCCACAGACCATCTTCGCTGACCTTTGGCGTGAGTCTGTTCGAGGTAAGAGACCAAAGGGGGAATAATTGATGAGTAATCCAGAACATGAGATTGATAACAACTGGTTGAGTGTATCAAGTTCACCGTTTACCAACGAACTTTACGACAGCGATGACCCAGCATTCTTTCTTGATCAAGTTGCAGTCATATTGTTCTCTTCTATGGCAAAATTGGCAATGCTGCTGAAGGATTGGCCTGAGGTCCAGCAACATGCCGACCGGTGCTGGAAAAAAATACCTGCGATTGTCGCCAATTATCAAGGTGCCATTCTGATTAAACAAAACCCAATTGCCTCGTTTTCTTTACTCCGAGACTCTCTATCGGGGATTTTGTCCTGCATGGAAGCCATTCATTCAGAACATGAGGATGAACCTTGGATTTCCTCCGCCGACCAAACGCTTACGTCTTTAATCGATGCTGCAAGCGAACATTTCCTTGCTACATCTCATGATATCAACCATTCAATGTTGAAACTTGGAAGTGTTGTAGGGCTCACGCATCTTTGTTTCGAGCAGTCAAGTCTAACCTCGGCCGCATTTGAAAACACTACGCCAATGCATGCACACCGCCTCGCTGCCATGGATTTGAGCAAGGTGGGTAACATTGCACCTCACTCAGAACTTACACGATTCCCATTGCTAGTCGGCCTTTTACTGGTCTTCAAGAACAAATGGATTGACCAACTGGAATCTCAAATTGGAAGCGATGCGATTGGCGTTCGTGCACGCTTATACGATGCTCTTGAAACTGAAATTTATCCGGGAATTGATGAATTGATGTATGAGGAAGGCTATGTATTTCCAAAGTGGGCCAGCACCCTTTTGCTTGGTAACTATAACTGGTCCAGTGAGTGAACTGATGGATTGATGATGCTTGTCGCTTTGGGATAAGCATGGTCGAGGTCACAGTGCTCGGTATTGCACAGGACGGCGGCCACCCGCAACCAGGGTGCCTCCGTCCCTGTTGTGCCAATTTAACCGAACACCACTATCCGGTATCGTTGGGGATTCGCAGTGATGAAGGAACCAATATTCTCATCGAAGCAACACGGCATCTCGGAGATCAATTCACGCTCTGGGGACAAACCCATGTTGACCACCTCCTGCTCACACACGCCCACTTTGGTCACGTTGACGGGCTTGGTTTGTTCGGCCGTGAAACCCTTTCAGCACAAGGGATTCACTTGCATATCTCAGAAGAAATGTACCACCTCGTTGACCAAACACCACAATGGAACTTGATGGTTCAACAAGGGGTCTTTGAAATTCAAA
>CALBIL010000018.1 GCA_937892945.1 uncultured euryarchaeote
TTACGATTCATCGCAATGGAACGACACTGATGGAGACGGATACGGCGACAACGCGACCGGAAACAACCCTGACGCATTCCCGAACGATCCGTATGAATGGGATGATTCTGACGGAGACGGATACGGCGATAATTACGAAGATTGGGACCCCTATGACTCAACCCAATTTGAAGACGAGGATGACGACGGCTATGGAGATAATATCTCTGGTAATGACCCTGATATGTTCCCGAACAACAGCGAGGAATGGGCTGATTCTGACGATGATGGATACGGCGACAACGAAGCAGATGCATTCCCTTACGATTCCACCCAATTTGAAGACGAAGACGATGATGGATACGGCGACAACACTTCCGGAAACAACGCGGATGCATTCCCTGGCAACAGCGATGAGTGGGCTGACTCTGACGATGATGGATACGGCGATAATGAAGCGGACAGTTTCCCTTACGATTCAACCCAGTATGAAGACAATGACAATGATGGCTACGGCGACAATACCTCCGGAAACAATGCGGATATATTCCCTGACAATTCCGGTGAATGGGCTGATACTGATGGCGACGGATATGGAGATAATTATGAAGATTATTGCCCATACACCGCAGGAAACGTCACAATGAGCATGTACCAAGGATGCCCAGATGCAGACAATGACACCTATGCAGATATTGAAGATGCCTTTGACAACGATGCTTCGCAATGGTCTGATTATGACGGCGATGGCTACGGAGATAACTCGACGGGAACAACTCCCGATTCGTGCCAAGGAACTGCAGGAACTTCAACCATGACCGTCAGTTATAATTTCACGACCAACATGGGAGAGAATGTAACCATGTATGGATGCCTTGACAGTGACAGTGACGGCTACGATGACAACTCCGACCCTTGTCCCTACACCTACGGTAACAGCTGGGTTGATTACTTCGGTTGTGCCGATACTGACCAAGACGGCATCAGCGACTTTTCTGACCCTTATCCAAACATAGCGACTGATGATATCGAAGATTGGGACAATGATTCCTATGCAGACCACGCACCCGATTATAACGACAACATCGACCAATTCCCAGAAGATTCCACACAATGGAACGATACCGACTATGACATGTACGGCGACAATCCAAACGGTACTGACCCAGATGCATTCCCATTGGATTCATCTCAATGGGAAGATTATGACGGTGATGGTTACGGTGACAATTACGATGGTAACAACGCCGATCAGTGTGTCTATTCAAGCGGTAATTCAACGCTTGACCGCTTTGGCTGTGCAGACTCGGATGGTGACGGCATATCCAACCCTGATGGAGATTGGAGTGTCTATGATGGTGCTGATGCATTCATTTCAGACATCACACAATGGTCAGATGAAGACGGTGATGGCTACGGTGATGAAATGGATGGAAACACTCCTGACCAATGTCCAAATCAGCCTGGAACATCCATTCGAAGTGTGAATCAAGATGGAGAGAACGAGAGTTTCTATGGTTGCGAAGACCGCGATAACGACGGATACGATGACCAAACTGACCCTTGTCCAAATCAATACGGAACAAGTTGGGTCGACCGCTTGGCATGTATCGATGATGATGGAGATGGAATCAGTAACGCTGAAGACCCTGAACCATTCAAAGCAACTGCAAATATCGAAGATTGGGACGGTGATGGCTACCTTGATCATGCAGACAATGAATCGATGAATACTGACGATTTCCCTTATGAGTCAACACAGTGGATGGATTCTGATGGTGACGGCTACGGCGACAACATGAACGGTTCTGAACCCGACATATTCCCGAATGAATACTCCCAATGGATGGATTCTGACGGTGATGGCTATGGTGATAACAACGAAGTGTGGGCCTATATGCCCGATGCTTGTACCTATGAGAGCGGTAACAGCACTGTTGACCGAAACGGATGCATTGACTCTGATGGCGATGGCTACAGTGATGCGTCCTCGAACTGGTTGGCGTATCCCTATGGACCAGCAGACAGTCTGCCGTACGATTCAACTCAATGGGAAGACCTTGATGGAGATGGATGTGGAGATGACTACCAATTCACCATCGATGATGAAACCGGATTAAGAAATGAAACTGGGGATGCTTTCCCAACTGATGATGAACAGTGCAGTGATGAAGACGGCGATGGCTACGGTGAAGAAGAAGATGCATTCCCTGAAGACGACACTGAATTCGAAGACACCGACCGAGATGGTTACGGAGATAACCTCGATGAATTTGATTTGGACAGCACTCAATTCGAAGATTCTGATGGCGACACCTATGGTGACGACCAAGATGGCCGTGATGCTGATGCGTTCCCAGACGACCCAGATGAATGGAAAGACAGTGACCGTGATGGACTTGGCGATAATGCCGATGTATTCCCGAACGATCCAGCTGAACAGATGGACAGCGACAATGACAACGTCGGCGACAACTCTGATGCATTCCCATTCGACCCAACCCAAACTCGAGATTCCGATTTCGATGGATATGGCGATAATAAAGACGGATTTGAAGGCGACCAATTTACCAACAACCCTACACAATGGTACGATCGAGACATGGATGGTTACGGTGACAATGAATGGGGAAGCAACCCTGATTCATTCCCAGACGATGCAAATGAATGGTTCGACTACGACGGTGATGGCCGAGGAGACAACCTCGCTGACAAATGTTATGATCTTGATTCAAATGAATTGCGTGCTTGTATTTACGATGCAGACAACGATGGTTTTGATGACGATGATGACCAATTCCCACAGGAAAAGACGCAATGGGTCGATGATGACTTTGATGGCAAGGGCGATAATTGTCGCTTTACCCAAATCAGTGAAGGTGTGTACGGAATAGATGATGTCGTATACCTCAACATTAACTCTACGACTGCGTTCAACGGCGATTGTTCATTGAATGACCGAGACAATGATGGACGAAAAGACCCAGCAAACCCGGTGTACACTGATTCAAATCAAATTCAAATCAAGAAAGATTCGCTCGTATGCACTGACTTTGGAACCTTCGAGCGATGTGAAGATGCCTTCCCAGACGACCCGAATGAATGGGCAGACAATGATGAAGATGGTACTGGAGATAATGCAGACCAGGACGATGATAACGACGGTGTCTCTGACAAAGTGGAAGAAGATTCAGGTACTGATTCCTTCAGTTCTGCATCCAAACCGTTTGCTGGCGTGGACATTCCCTTGATTGACATTAATCTCCAAGAATGGGACCTCATTACAATTGGAATTGGTGGACCGAGCGCTCTTTACCTTGCTTTCACCTTCCTTTCACGAAACCGAAGAACCGAAGAGTTTGAAGAACTCATTCACTTGGCAGAATCCGAAAATGACTTGCAAGTGATCAGTGACCGCTACGAACGAGCACTGCAAATGCGTTTGATTGGACCACACCAAGGATTGAGGCTCGAACGAATTCGCTCAAAGCGAGAGAACATCCTCGAATACGACATGGTGGAGCAACACAACATGGAAGTCAATTTGCTACCAAAGCAAGCGGTTGAGATTCCATCCTCTGAAGAAGAGTGAGGCACACCCCTATGAGGCACCGTCTACTCGGCACAGCATGGCACGAGGCGGGCTAGACGGCGAAATCGCTCGTTTGAAGCACAAAGATGTGCGTCATCGCCGACGTGCGATCCGAGTCTTATTCGATACCGACATCCCTCGGGCACTGGAAGGATTCGTTCCACTGTTGAACGATAAAGATGCTTGGTTTCGCTCAAAGGCCCTTGAAGCGCATCGCAAATGGGCACCAAAACAAGGTGTTGGGAGTTTGCGTATTTTGGCGAACCATTCTTGGCTTGATGCCAGGCGTTGTGCTGCAAATCTGCTCGATGATTTTTCAGAAGATACGACTGAAATCGCCCTGCTGCTGATTGAAGACGATGACCTCACCTGTACTCGGAAAGCGGCTGAGGCTTTACTTAGAGGAAGAGCTGCTGTTCAATATGCTGAACAATTCCAAACGCATGAAGACAGTGCATTGCGACGAATGGCCGTACTCAGCCAAGGTGCAACTGCAGAACAGCGCGCTACTGCTCTTCACGATGAAAGTAACAGCGTATGCGAAGCTGCATTGCAAGCCATTGTCGACAACGGTGAAATGTTGTCCGAAGACAGCATGAAGGAGATCCTCAAACGAGGCCTGAAATCTACATCTTTGCTTTCCTCTGCTGTCCATAACGCTGGAGAAGTATTGGTGGAAGTGACGAAAGGTGCCGATGGCCCGACAATGAAAGCATTGGTCAAAGAACTTCGTTTACAATGTGATTCTCTCGAAGATACTGCGATTCAGTTGCTGCTTAAGCATGAATTATTTGCAGTTGCAGGCCGATGGATGCAAGGTAAAAAGAGCGAAGAAATCGATGCACTACGCTGGAGCATCATTCGGGATGAGTCTGTTGATGTCATCGAACGTGCACGCTTACTTGAACGACTGATTGGTCGCTGTGGAGAGGTGGAAATTGCAGAAGAAAACCGTCGTTTCCTTTCTGAATGCAATGATGAGTTGCTCCGTATTTCAGCAGAGAACCTTTCTACTGCCTCGACTGAACTTGGTCTATGAGCCGCCAATCCTCAGGTATCCGTTTCCTCATTGACGCAACAGAAGGTGAATCTCGACGTTTGTGTGTCGGTATCGAAATCAACGGTCCTTTTACCGCCTCAACACTTACTGTGCATTTCCCTCGATGGGTCCCTGGATCGTATTTCTTGCGTGAGCCAATTCAGCATATGACTGACTTTGTGGCTACCGATCAATCTGGAAACATACTGTCTGCAAGTCGAAAAGATGTTGATGCAATGCGTATCAAAGTCTCATCAGAGACCACCAGCGTGATGTTGACCTACCGACTTCTTGCCACCGACCTTTCTGTACGAGGAAATCATTTGGACACCACACACCTGCACATGATGCCACCCTTTACCTGGTTCATGCCGACTGAAGGTATTGATTCGGCTCGAATGAACATGGAACACATTGTCGAATTACACGCACCAAAAGGGTGGACCCCTGCTACACAGTACACCGATAACGGGAACAAAAGTGGCAAAGGTGAATTGACGGCAAATGTAGGCACGACCCATTGCTTCACCTCTCCTCAGCGAGATGAGTTCCTCGATGCAATCATCGAATGCAATCCGAATATCATGGATTCTTGGGATGTCGAAGGACGCACGCATCACCTCAAATTGTGGGACAGTGGTGGGCATGAAGTGGATGCTGGAATGCTCAAGCGATTCAAACTCGACATGGACCGAGTGGTCAAAGAACATCACGCCTTGTTCGGAATACCCGCATGGGACAATTATGTTACTGTCATTCAACTCACTGAAAACATGAGAGGCGGGCTTGAGCACCTTAATTCACAAACTTCAATGCTGCCTCGTCAATGCCTTATGCCGGGTCACGAAGATGAATACCGGGACCTTGTAAGTCTGTTTAGCCACGAATACCTCCATCAATGGAACGTGAAGCGATTACGACCTCGGAATTTCCTTGATTATGATTTACAACGAGAAACCCATTCGGATTTACTCTGGTGGTTTGAAGGTGGAACTTCATGGATGGGCGACATGCTGTGTGTTCGCTCTGGGGCATGGTCTGAAGAGGACTGGCGCAAGGATTTCATGCGAAAAATGAAGCGCCACACAACCCGACATGGTATGGAAAGTGAATCACTGGCAGAATCAAGTCACGATGCTTGGATCCACTTGTATCGAGGCCATGCTTTTTCTCGAGAAACACAAATTTCGTATTATCTTGAAGGAGAACTGGCCATTATGCAGCTCGATGCTGAATTACGTCAACGCTCGAAAGGCGATGTCGGCGTCTGTGACCTGATGGCTGAATTGTGTCGAAAACACGCGCTCGAATATGAAGGAGTCGAGCGTTTAGGCGTTACCCACAAAGACATCCGTAGAGCCCTGACTTCAATGAAAGGTGGTCGGCAATTAGGCTCCTTACTCGATGACTTGATGCATCAACGCCAAGCACCTGATATGAAGGCGACAATGGCCTTTTTCGGATTGGACCTTACCCCTGAACACGCGCCCAAAGACGGCGAAGATACGCACGGATGGTTGGGCGTAAACCTCTCCGGAAAAGATGGTAAAGTCACGGTCACCTCACACATCAAAGGCTCACCAGTACGCCATTGTATAATGCCAAATGATGAACTTATTGCAGTGAATGGAGTACGAACTTCTTCGGTAAAAGCACTCAAAACTTCACTCAAAGGAAAAGCTGGAACTGAAGTGAAGTTACTGGTATCTCATGAAGGAATCATCCATGAACACACTGTTTCTCCCGTATCGACTCCACAACATGGCGTTAAGTTAGACGGGAAAGGCAACGCTCGTTGGCGAGCCTACATTGCGACGCGTCAATCCAATTGAGTCGGAGCGTGCTGTTCAAGCACTTCTAACGACACATGAATGGGTGGTAAATGGTCAGCAATGGTGTGACGGCTTGTTTTCGGTGGGAAGACCTTGTCGGAAAGACACATGTCAACCACTTGTTGTTTTGTAATCGATTTGAGTTCTGATGCTGGCCAAACATCGACATCAATACGTTCATCGGCAAGATAATCGACGCAAATGGCAGGAACACGTGCTAAGTTCAATTCACCAGCAATCGAATAGCGATGATGACCGTCTAAAATCGCACCCGTTCGCTTGTCAACGACCAAGGGTTTGGTAAATCCGCCCCAACGCAGTGTCATTTCGAGTAATTTATCTCGATTGCGTGGTTTGATTTCTTCATGCGGCTTGAGCCATTCATACGGCACGAGGCGAACATCAGTTTCATCCCACATTGAGCCGTTCCAACGGTCATTCTGCGATAATGCTTTGTCTATCTTGTACCCCCATTCGAAGTAAAGGAGGATTCGTATGTCGGGTGAAGGTTGGCCAAATCCTGCTCTTGAAGCAGATATCCCCGCTCTCCCGTGCCCTCCAAACGTTATTGAATGGCTCGAGAAATTACCGCCTCAGATTCTTGAAATCGCTTCAACCATCGCCCAGGAGGGTGGAGGGATATGGATTGTTGGAGGTGCAGTGCGAGATGTATGCCTTGGAATTGATGTCCATGACATCGATTTCGCCGTATCGCTTAAACCGGAACACATGATGAATATATTTCCCAATTCACTACCCACAGGTATCGATTATGGAACGGTCAGTCTTCGTGGTGATGGCGTATTCTATGAAGCGACAACACTCCGTACAGAAAGTGCGTATGAAGATGGAAGGCGACCCGAACAAGTAAGTTGGGGCGTCTCCCTTTCCGAAGACCTTGAACGGCGTGATTTCACCATCAATGCAATGGCGATCGATATTGCTCGCAAGGTCATGCACGATCCTCATCATGGACTCCAAGATATGGAGAAAGGGATGCTTCGGGCAGTTGGTCAAGCCTATCGAAGAATCGCTGAAGATGGATTGCGAATACTTCGCGCGTATCGTTTCCTCGACCGAGGCCAAGCAGGAGTTTGGAAGTTTGATTCGGAATTAAGTGAAGCACTGCGTCAAAATTCTCACATGCTTAAGGCAGTCACGCATGAACGAATCTGGATGGAATGGCTCAAAATCCTCAGTGGAAAGAACATGGCAAAGGTTGTAGAAAAAATGGCCCATGATGGAGTTCTCGATTGTTTCCTACCAGGCGAATGGAGTGCACAACATCTTCGCCTTGCAAGCCTTGATCACCACTACATCTACGAGTTTGACGGCCTTACTCGATTTTCAGTCCTGCTCGCAGAATGTTCATCTATAGAGGTAGAAGAAGCACTCTTAGCGCTTAAACTTTCGAACAAAGAGCGCACATACATCCTTCAACTCCATGGCAGATTTGGAACACTGCCACAGGAAACTCTCGCAAGTATGAGAGTGTTTCGAGCAGTTCTTGCAGAACGTGCAGAACAACATTTGAAACTTGAAATCATCCTGCGAAGCCGTGGAATATCTCCCGCAGGCGGAAGTGGCTCTGAAAAGGCCGACGATGTCTATGGCTTACTCGAAACATTCGAAGCATTGGCTCCGTTGAAAAGTGGCCATGCATCACTCATCGATGGGCATTGGCTCATGGAACGTACCGGCATGGCAAAAGGAAAAGCTCTGGGTCGATTGAAAACATGGCTTCATCGCTTGCAAATTGAAAGAGATTTAGCAGATTCTGATGAAGTTGAAGCGGTTCTTTGTGCACTCCATTGGACTGAAGAGAATCATTTGGATTGGCCAAAGTTGCAATATCCGGATTGAAATGATGGCATCAAGTTGATGAGGTGAGCCGGTGTGCTCACACTATGCAAGGCGACGCTGTACGTACTATGGTCTTCAAGAAGATTGAAGAAAAACTCATGACCAAGGGTATCAACCTGTCAGTATTGGACAATGAAGAATTGGCTGCTGTAGCGGTTCAGTTCACCGGTCAAGCACCTCCAGACCATCTGCCTCGTGAAACGATTATCGAGATTTTGTCTGAACAAGAAAATGTCCAAAGTTGGGCTCAATCTGTCAAAGAAACAGTCGGTTCAAATGTATCCGAGGCGGCTAAAAGCCAAATCCGTGAACGCGTTCAAGCAGTTCAAGCCAACGTTAATTCGAAAAGAGAGACGGACCCCATCGCCGCACAGATAGTTGAACGGTTTGGGATTTGGCTCAAAGAATCAGGATATACTTCTGCTCAACTCACCCAAATGCTCGATTCGAATGCAGATGGAATGGTTTCAAGCGAAGAAGCCGTCAATTTAATCCGGACATTGACCAATTCCGAACCCCCGGAATGGGTCGTGAATCATGTGCTTAAGGCAATGGACTCCAATGGTGATGGCCAATTGTCCGTCCCAGAATGGTGGGGGTTTTTAGAATCGGTTGGCGTTGAAGTCAATACGGATCCCACTGATGAATTGGATGACTTCGAACAGGAATTAGACAACGACAAGAGTACAGAAGATGAACGTACTCAAGAGATTGCCAATTCAGAAGAAGAGATGGCTCAGGCATTAGCAGAAGCGCAAAGAAGAACTGCAGAACGGGAAGCTGAGGCTGCAAAAGCACCTCACGAGAACACTCACTACCCCGGCCCTCAGAGAATTGTTCGAGTCACAGATGGCAATCCCAAAGAGATTCTACTCGATGGCTCTTTTCGAGTCGATGATGTCCTGATGGGGACTGGTTATTGGATTTCCAATTCGCGATTCGTCGTACAGGTTGCTGGATGGGGAGATGTTTGGTGGGTGGGACAACTCACCGACGGTGGTATGTTCACAACATGTGTCGATACCGAAGCGGAATGCCTCAATGCAGAACCGACAGCAATGGAATCCGAGTGGGGAATGGAACCATCCGAGACACCCCACGATAGTGCTTCAATGGTTCATTCGGATGGAACTCACGAAAACATTTTGGACAGCGGATATTCGACTGAATTAGCGATTGAACATCTTGAAAAGAGCCGTCTTTCGAGTGAATCGAAAGCCATTATTGAACAAGAATGTATCGAGGATACCGTCGTCATCAAGACTGAGGAGCACAGTCGAACACTGTTGGCATCGGATCAATACCGCGGCGGTTGTACGATTCAAGGAACAATCAATGGAGGACCACTTTCTGCTGAAATTATGTTCTCTAAAGAGGAAAATGAATTTATAGAATCTCTTAAACCTGGTCAAATGGTCACTTGCCAAGCAAAGATTGTCAAATGGTCCAGCGGTTTAAGGCAAGCAACGCTCCAAGGTCGAAACCCACTGATGAAATGAATCACTTGAGGGCACGAGCAATTACAATCCGTTGAACTTCTTGAGTCCCTTCATAGATTTGAGTGATTTTTGCATCTCTAAAGAAGCGCTCAACAGGGAATTCTTTGGTATATCCGTATCCACCCAGAACTTGTATGGCTCGTTCGGAAACCCACATGGCTGTATCCCCTGCATACAGTTTCGCCATACTCGCTTCTTTCGAATGCCGTGGACCATCATGTTCGTAGTGTTGCTGTTTAACCCATGAAGCGCGATAGACAAGGAGGCGTGCAGCATCAATACGTGTTGCCATATCTGCAAGGTAGGCCATGATCATTTGATGATGAGCGATTGGTTTTCCAAACGCTTCACGTTCGTGAGCGTATTTGAGAGCTGCTTCATATGCGCCTTGAGCAATACCCAAAGCCTGTGCTGCAATCCCAATACGGCTGTTATCCAGTGCATTCATGGCAATAGGAAAACCTTTGCCAATTCCTTTGAGGACGTTTTCAACTGGAACCTTGCAATCTTGAAGAATGAGAGTACAGGTATCCGATGAACGTATTCCGAGTTTGTTTTCTTTCTTACCGACTGAAAACCCTTCAAAAGAAGAGTCGACAATGAAGGCAGTAGAGCCGCCGTGTTTCTTGACACCGTAGTCAGGGTGGTCGACATCTTTGGCAAACAAGACCAATATTTTGGCTTGAACCCCATTGGTAACCCACATCTTTTCACCGTTGAGGAGGTAATGCTTACCGTCATCAGAAAGTTTGGCTTTGCAAATCATGGCTGCTGCATCGGTTCCTGCTCCAGCCTCAGACAGTGAATATGCACCAACTTCACCCGCTGCGAGGCGTGGTAAATAGTGCTCTTTTTGCGAGTCATTTCCATGCAGTGCAATTGTTTTTGCACAAAGACCAACATGAACACAATACATAACTGCAAACGAAGGGTCGACGCGTGCGAGTTCTTCAACGATGATAGATTCGGAAATATCATCCACTGGAGAACCGCCGTATTGTTCAGGAACTGTAACTCCTTGGAGTCCATATTCGAGAAATTCAAGCCATTCCGCGGAGGGAGCAATTTGATTTTCGTCTCGGTGCTCAATTGTAGGAGCCAATACGCTTTCTGCGAAATCACGGACAAGTTCGCGAATCATTTGCTGTTCATCGGTTTCGGCGAAATCCATAGGCGACCAAAGGGTGCTAA
>CALBIL010000019.1 GCA_937892945.1 uncultured euryarchaeote
GTTGGTATCGAAGATGTCGAAGACCTCTGGCAAGACCTCGTAAATGCGTTGGATATTCTTTAATCAATATCTGGAAGAGCGGCGAATTGTTTCTTTTTCTCTTCGAACCATTTTTGGAAACCATCGGGTGTTTGCATTATTTTCTGCATGTTTTGCATGGCTTCGAGATGTGACGCATCTTGGACTTGAAACATTTCCATTCCGTGCTGTTGAGCCATAACTGCCATTTCTTCAATTGTAGAGGCGGTAAATACCAGTTCACACGATCCACCAAGTTCGGCACACGTCATTTGTTTCATATTTCTTGAGGACAGGTTGGAGGACATATTACTTTCCTTACACCAGTGGACTGAGACTGTCAATATCGTCATCATCGGGAAAAGTCAAATGCAAAAATCAGGAGAGTAATTCAATCAAACAAGCCCAAACTGGCATCAATTTTTTGTTCGCTTGAGAAGAGACAGAATAGTGGTCCAAATCGGCACCAGCATCGCCAGGTTCACGGCCGGCAGCCCAATTTGAAGAAATACAGACTGCTGCATAGGGTAGATTGAGTTCACGTGCGAGTTTCGCTTCTCTTGGCATGGTCATTCCAACCATGTGCCCACCGAGAGTATCGATGGCATCAATTTCTGCTTTGGTTTCAAAATGTGGACCTTGAGCAAGCCAATAGGTGTAGAATAATCGCTCATCGGCAGAGAACTCTTGAACAGAACGCAAGATTGAACTCAATCGAGAATTGAGCGACGAATCAAACGGTTCAGTGACCGAAGTAAAGACTGCTGAATCATCATGGAAAGTAGCGGCCACTCCAGTGAAATCAATGTATTGCTCTGCTAATCCAACTTTACCAGGTGGGAAATCCGAAGGTATGGCACCGACGGAACAAACGGCCATCACTGCTTCACAACCCGCATCAAAGAGTGCACGCATATTAGCACGGTGCTCGATCTTATGAGGTGGTTTACTGGCTTGATCGCCGTTATGGTGACGTTGTAAAAAGAACAGTTCCTTTTCTTCATCACCAGAAGAGAGTGTCATGCATGTCAATGGAACATCACCCCATGGAGTCTCAACAGTGACATCATCACGTCGAATCAATCTGAGTCCAGATTGCTCCATCTCCTCACCAACGGTCATGTTGATGAGACCGGTTCCGCCAATAACTCCGAGTCGTTTCATATCCCTTCCTCGCGTTCACTGCATGTCAAACCTACGGCGGAACCGTAGTTGAGACCTTGCTTTCGCTGACATTCAAAGAGAACGACGTTCTCGAATACATCACTCGTTAAGACGAGCAATCAAGTCTGCCTTCTTTCCAGAGACAGGTTTTCCTGCAGCCTTCAAAAGTTCCTTGAGTTCTGCAACCTTCATTGAATCGTAATCTGCGCTTGGTGTAGCTTCTTCGGCAGGTGCTTTCTTGGCAGGTGCCTTTTCAGCAGGTGCCTTTTCAGAAGCAGGTTCCATTGCTTCAGCAGCATCAATGATTGAAGGAGTGGAAACATCCTCTTCGTCTTCCATGGCTGAAGCAAGTGCTGCAGCCTTCTTGGCTTTGATTTCTGCTTCACTACGAGCTTCTTCAGAGTGAATTTCATCAAGCGTTTTTCCGTTGCCAGCGACAACACCTGCTTGAAGCAGTTGACTCTTTCGAATTGCGACAGACTTTACCGGGTAAATTGGCTTAACAGCCTTGCGGATTTCTTCTTCCAAAGTTCCGTCAAGGATTTGAGTCTGGATCTTAGCATAGGTCGACTTGGAAGAAAAAGCAATAATCATTTCACGGGCTTTTGCTCGCATTGCTTGCTTCACTGAAGTCTGAACACGCTTTTGCGTGATAATAAGAGGCTTGAGACGGACAAGGTATCCATCGGTCGAGACAACATCAACTACGTCGTCAACCTTGCCACGGTAGCGGCGAATTTGACGGCGGATGTGGTCGGTTTGGTGGTGGTGGCCGATAAAAGTCGTCAATGCGTCTTGACCGACACACTCATGGACACGGAAACGAAGAATGACGTGCATCTTCGTAAAATCGCCATTGAATTCTTGTTGTGTCATTTCATAGACACGGCCGAGAATATGTTCGTCAGACTCTCCCAGAGTTTCTCCAATTTTCTTAAAATCCCATGGAGTACGAGGTGCACGAATGGTGTACCAAGTCTTGTTCTTCCACTTGTCTCGCTGCTTCCGTGCTGCTGCACGTGCCTTCACACTGATTTTCTTTGCCATTGTATCATCTCGGGATGTTGTCTTGCGGGGGCTACCCCACTTGCAAGTCGGCCACTGACCACCCCTATTTGAAGAAGCCTCTTCGACCAATTCACTGCACTCCTTAATTTGCATTCATCTCACCGTATCGATTCGGTAAACTCATGAGCATGAAGTGAACCCCATGGTCGTGGGCCTCCATCACATCACCTGGCGAGCGACGGCGAGCGGCGTTGCTGACGAAACAGTCGTAGCAGATGCCATAGCATGGCTTGTAGGAGATCCAGAATTGGTCGAAATCGAACCGACAACCTCGTACCACGGCTCTCGACTGCACATGGTCACGGGTGTTTGTAAAAAGAAAGCACATTCCCTCAAGTCCCTGTCCCGAATGGGAACGGAATGCCTCCAAACCTTACTCGAAGAGATTGAAGTTCGTTTTGATGAAAATCACACCTTGTATTTCCGCATAGATTTTGATGCATTCATCGATGGTGAGGTTGTTCTGGCAACCTCGGGTCAAATGGCAACCATCAAATGCCACACTAAAATCGAAGTTTATCCCGGTCAAGTAGCGATTGAAGAATGTAAAAATATCCTCAAACTTGCCATCGAAAAAGTCGTGACTGAAGGTTGATTTTCGCTTAACTGACAGTAGAACACTAAGTTGAATACCTATCGCAATGACCAGAGGTCATGGATGTCCGGTTACGCGCCGTCATACTCAGTATGATGATGGTGACATGTTTGACCATCCTCCCACAGGGCTCTTCAATCGAAAAAAGAAGTGTCGATGAATCAATGGGTTGCCATGCAGACCGAAACGGTTCATGGACGATGGGTTTGGTCTCTTGTACCAACTCCACCAGCATTGGTTACACGCTCTTTTCACCTCTGCCTTCAACTTCGAGTTACCTCATTGACCATCAAGGAAGAGAAGTCCATTCATGGGATTCACCCGGTGGCCATCGACCTGCACTTTCATCGTACATACTGGAAGATGGGGACTTACTTCGAGCTGCAAATATCGCACAACAAGCTGTTGGAGAGTTCAGTGGCGGCGGTACTGCTGGAAAAATTGAACGGATTGGCTGGGATGGTACGGCCGAATGGTCATGGGAATATTCCTCAACCGAGTTCATCACTCATCACGATATAGAACCGATGCCAAATGGAAACATTCTCGCCATTGCATGGGAAGATAAATCAGAAGCAGAAGCTGCACAGGCTGGTCGAAACCCAGCCATTGCAAGTGATTCGCCCGGTGGTAGCAGCAATGTATGGCCTGATCACATCATTGAAATTCAACCTCTACCGAATAACCAAGCCAACATAGTATGGCAATGGAATGCTTGGGACCATTTGATTCAAGATTTCAACGCCTCAGTCGATAACTTTGGTGTGGTCTCAGACCACCCAGAATTACTCGATATCAATTTTATAGGAGCAACTGGGAATCAAGCGGGCCGAGCAGATTGGATGCATTGCAATGGTATTGATTACAACGCAGCCTTGGACCAGATTGCCCTCTCGTGCAAAAATATGAATGAAATTTACATTATCGACCACAGCACAACAACAGCGGAAGCTGCTGGCCATACAGGTGGTAATTCCGGCAAAGGAGGAGACTTCCTGTATCGATGGGGTAATCCTCAGGTGTATGACGCAGGACTTTCGAGTGATCAGCAATTATTCGGACAACATGACGTTCAGTGGATTGAACAGGGAAGAGTTGGAGCAGGTGACCTCTTACTGTTTAATAACGGTGGAGGACGCACTCCAGCGTATTCTTCTGTTGATGTGATTCGACCACCTCTCAGTAACGGAAACTATTCACTCCAAACAAACGGGACATGGGGTCCGGATGCACCAAGTTGGTCTTGGGACCAAGGAGAATTGATGTATGCACAATTCATTTCAGGTGCCGAACGATTGCCAAACGGTAACACACTGGTAACCTATGGCACCCAAGGCACACTCTATGAGGTCGATTTGAACGGCGAAATTGTATGGACTTACATCAATCCAATCACCGGCCAAGGTGCGCTTACGCAAGGTGATGAAATACCGGCTGGAAACAATGCAGGTTCAACAGCCAATACAATCTTCAAAGCGCGACACTATTCCGGAGACTTTGCTGCGTTCATAAATAAAGATATGACGCCTGGTGATTATCTCGAAACATGGACTGACCTTTGTCCGAGTGAGGAATCCATCCCGTGGGATATTGATGGGGATGGGTGTATCGATGATTCAGATGGTGACACCATCAACGACCCCGATGATCAATGTGAAGGATTCGATGATTTCATTGATAACGATAATGATTCAATACCCGATGCTTGTGACTCGTTTGTAGACTCTGATAGTGATGGAGTCATCGATGCTATAGATTTCTGTCCCGGCTTTGATGACCTCATCGATGCAGATAATGATTCAATTGCCGATGGATGTGATTCACTCATCGATAGCGATTTTGACATGGTTTCAGATGTTCTGGACCAATGTCCTGGATTTGATGATGGCTATGATGAAGACAATGATTCAATACCCGATGACTGTGATGATTTCATTGACACTGACTTTGATGGAATTGCAAATGACATCGACCTCTGCGAAGGTTTTGATGATTTGCTCGACCGAGATGATGACGGAATCCCAGATGGATGTGACGATACACCAGATGGAAGCAAGAATGACTTGAATTCGACCGATGAGAGTTCTAAGAATTCCACGGAGAATGATGGAGGCAATTCCTACAGTGAAGAGGACAACTCATCGCAAGATGTACAGTTTGAGAGCGATTCTTCATCGGTGTCTGGACAACTTGTCCTTTCCTTTGTTTTGATGTTTGCAGGTGCATGGCTGTTGATCTCTTTAGTCGCCCAACAAATATTCTCAAGGAAAGTACAGGATGAAACCACCAAAAGTGACGTCTACTTTCATCAATCGGGAATCCAAGATTCAACCGCACAGTTTGCTCAAGTAAGTACAATGATTGACTTGCCTGCATTCGAACCACTGCAGACCCCTCAGCCTCTTGTTCAATCAAAGCAGATGACGACACCACCACTACCCCTTGAAGGATTACCCGAGGGTTGGACCATGGAACAGTGGAAATGTTATGGCCAACAGTGGCTTGATGCTCAGAGATAACCATTGAACTTTTTCAAAGACTTCATGTAGAACGACTGTTTGGGTTGTTTGAGGAATTACCATGACCCACGTCGTTACCACAGCCTGCGTCGACCACAAATACCAAGAATGCGTTGCAGTTTGTCCTGTTGAAGCATTCCGAGAAGCCGACCGATATCTTGTCATCGATCCCGATGAATGTATCGATTGTGGCGCATGTATTCCAGAATGCCCAGTTGATGCTATTTTTGCTGACACCGATGTTCCTGATTCAGAAGAAGCATGGATTGACCGTAACGCTGAAGAATCAGTCGATGCGGAAATCGCAGAGGGCGATACCCCCGTCCTTGCTTCCGACTGAGATTCTTACACTCCGAATGGTTGTGTTCAAGCGTATTGATACAAACCAATGTTCATGAAGGGCGCTTACTAGGGGGGAATGATTGGCATGGTTCGAACCGACTTTACTCAACTCCGAAACGGCAGTGATTTGCTCAAGCGTGGCTTTGCTCGTATGCAGCAAGGTGGCGTAATTATGGATGTCGTCAACCCTGACCAAGCAGCTATTGCAGAAGATGCTGGCGCTGTTGCTGTTATGGCGCTTGAACGTGTCCCAGCAGATATTCGCCGTGATGGTGGAGTTGCTCGAATGAGTCACCCCGATATGATTCAAGGGATTTTGGATTGCACTTCAATACCCGTCATGGCAAAAGCACGTATTGGTCATGAAGGCGAAGCACGGGTGCTTGAATCGATGGGTGTTGACATGGTTGATGAATCAGAAGTGCTCACACCAGCAGACCCGTTTTTCCATATTAAGAAAAGCGATTATTCTATTCCGTTTGTTTGTGGAGCGACTGGACTTGGTGAAGCAGTTCGCCGTATTTACGAAGGTGCGTCGATGATTCGTACCAAGGGTGAGGCTGGAACTGGAAATCTAGTAGCCGCTGTAACCCATGCACGACTGATTGACCAAGAAATCCGTCAAGTACAATCTCTTGATGAAGTTGGAATTGAAAAGGTATCACAAATGATTTTGCAACGATACCATGTTCTTGCTGATGCATCGGAACTGCCCGGCCTCCATCCAATGACACCTTTCGGACCGATAGATGATTCAATGCGAGATGGGATTCAGTCGATTCTACTCGATGTTAAAGAAATGGGACGTCTACCAGTCGTCACCTTCTCTGCTGGTGGAATTGCAACACCTGCCGATGCATCCCACATGATGCGAATGGGGATGGACGGGATTTTTGTCGGCTCCGGGATATTCAAGTCTACGGATCCAAAAACAATGGCCGATGCAATCGTTTTGGCCACTGCACATTTTGATGATGCTGAGAAAGTTGCAGAAGCTATGGCAATGATGTTGGGTAAACCAATGAAAGGCGATGAATTAGAAACACTCGAAATTCGTTACGACCAGCGTGGTCAATAATCATTCCAAAGGATTGTCAATGCCTTCCTCACCGAGCGTCCATTTGAGTGTTTTAACTACACCATCAAGGGCCTTGTGATTTCGAGCAGCCTCTTTCATACCGTCTCTATCTTCGTTCTTTCTACATTCATCAAACCAAGACTTCCATTCCTTACGCTTGAGCTCTGCTCGATTGAGCATTTCTTCGATTTCGTCCCATGAACGGTCATAACTTCGGCGAGGAGTTGCTGCAGAGGACATAGTTGTCAATTGGGGCCGAATGCCCAAGGTATTTGAGTCAAACGCCGGCATGATTACTCAAAAGCCGGAATTCGGCAATTTTTCAAAGTACTATCAGCCTCTATACGAATCCCATCGCCAAGAATTACATTCTTAAGAATTGAACCTGAACCGATTGAAACGTTTTGTCCAATCACAGTATTGTGTATCACGCACTTTTCTCCAATCGTGCAGTTTGACATTACCAAGACATCTTCCAAGCGAGTATCCAATCCAACTTTACTGTTGGATGAGACAACAGAGCCTTCCAAAGTTCCTTTCACATCAGCACTTTCAGCAACGAAACTCTTACCATCAAAGGTCCCTTTTGGTAAAGGGAACGGTAAAGTCTTGCGTTGAGCGATGAGCGTGTGTTGGGCACGTATCAATTCTGAAGGATGACCAACATCAAACCAGACTCCATCGATGGTTTTTGCATACATTGGCCAACCCTTTTCGAGAACAAGTGGGAAGAGTTGCTTACTAAAGTCAAATTTTACGCCCTCTGGCACAAGTGCTAATACTTCTGGCTCGATGATGTACAGTCCAGCATTGATGACGTTACTAAAAGCTTCAGAAGCCGTTGGCTTTTCCTTGAATCGGCAAATATATCCTTCTCGCAATTGACCATCTAAGGTACCAAGATGCGATGAAGAAAGCCCAACGATACCAAATTCAGTCGGATCTTCAACTTCCCAAAGTGCCATGGTTACTTTGGCACCACTTGAACGGTGTGCTGCGAGCAATGCACCGATGTCAAAAGAGGCAACAGAATCTCCTGAGCCGACCACGAATGTTTCGGTGAGGTGCTCAGCAAGAAGCCGTACACTCCCCGCAGTACCCATTGGTGTTGATTCTTGATTCACCCAAGCATCGATCGGATTTGAAAGCGTATTCCAAGATTCAACATGCTGCTCGAGTTGTTCACCACGGTATCCGGTGGTGACGACAATTGTATCGATTGAAGCATCCTGCATTGCATCTTTAACAAAATCAATCACGGGACGTCCAAGAACTTCCACCATCGGTTTGGGACGAGTAAGCGTCAATGGCCGAAGTCGGGAGCCTTGGCCCCCAGCCATGATGACACCGAACACGACAACACCTCAGCGTCGACGACTTGCGGTCATGTCGAGTTTACGCATCGACTTTTTCTTGCCAGACTTCGATTTTCTTTTACTTGAAGAGGCTCCGTCAGTTTGACCAATTCCACCAAAGGTAATTCCGCCAGATTCTAAGAGAGTCGAGACCAATTCATCAGCGACTTCTGCTGATTCTGCTCCAGTCTTCATTTCAGCTTTGACCAATGCGTTGTGATCGGTCATCCATGATTTCCTTTCATCACGAGCCATGTTCAACTTGTCACGCACTTTGTTGACATCCACCATTAATTCAGTGATCTTATTGTGCATATCATCCGACTTTTGACGGAGTTCAAGGAATTCTGTGTGGAGTCGGTCACCTTCTGCTTTCAAGAAATCACGATGTGAAAACGCTTCATCAACTTCCGGCGACAAGACATCTGCTCGAGCGACTGCCTCAAGCATTTCCTTGTGAGCTGCATCTGCTTCCGAGCGCAACGTTTTGATGGCTGTATCCATGTCAGAAAGGTCAACATTAATCATTTCAAAATGAGTGACTTCTGGTGCGAGTTCTTTAATTCGGAGCGACATTTCTTTGATTTGCTTAATCATTTCCTTCTCTTTCTTTTGACCAACTGAGGAGGTCTCGAAGGTTGTTTCAAGAGATTGAACATCATGTCGAAGTTTAGCATATTCCGCTGTTGCAGATTTCTTTTCTCCTTTTTCATCCCGTCGACCTTTTGCCTGATTGATAATTTCACGGAGTTGTTGTTGAATCGCATTACGCTTTTCCTTGAACATTTTAATCTCTGCACGAATCGCTTTCATCTCAGCCATAACAAGGTCAATCTTCTCTCTGTGTTCCTTGTATTGACCTTGAACTGCATTTCGTTTATCAGCAGTCGTTCGAGCCTGGTCACTGAATGAGTTACGAGTGTTTCTCATCTTTCGAACACGGGCTTCCATGCCCTGTAATTCTTCTTGGAGTTCAGAATCTTGACTCGGGGTCGCTTCATCAGGTCTTCCGCGCATACATCGTGCACAGAGTTATCCATTTCAAATCTACCCATCACAAGCAGTGAATTAAGCACCAATATTTCCGAAGATATCACGTACTTTAATGAAGATTCCAAGAGCGATTCCAAGGATACCAATGAGGCTGGTCGTAACTGAACTGAAAGTACGGATTCGTTCAAGGTACTTTGTTCGAACTCGAACATTGATTTGACGGCCAATGATGAGATCTCCACTTTGTTCTTCAAGACGAACTGAGACGGTTGCCTCTCCAAACCGTTCTGGTAAAAGCGATTGCCACGCGACGGTCCCATCTCGGAGCAACCCTGACATCAAACCAAGGACATCATCGTCCCCTTTGGCGGCAAGTGGGAGTGACTTTGATGACCACCAATGGCGTTCACCTGGATTCAATCGATAGGTCATGGCCAAGTCGTGTGGCCTAAAATCCGGCGATTGTACGCGAAGCACGATGTTTCGAGGCGTATCGGAAAGATTGTGAATCAATGTGAACAAATTTGCCCGTTCGTGAACCACATTTTCCATATCGACTTCGAACACAATTCCTGCAGAAGTACTTGAACGCCCAGCACCAAGATCTTCTTCGATACGTCCAATCATTCGGAAGAAGGCGGGACAAGATTCTTCGATATGTTGGAGAATAGAAAGCCACTCTTCCATCGTAAAAATAGGATGATTGTTCACCAGTTTCATTCCTTCCCCTGTAAGAACTTCCGATAATTCGGATTCCATTGATTTGAAGTCAAGTCCCTTGGAGTGTCGATACAGTGTCATTAAGATTCTTTCTCGAGCGAAAAGAGGGTCGATATTCTTCACGATGTGTGCTTCAATTTCTTTTGAGAAGACTTCGTACTCGGAACGGAGTAGAGGGTCGATGTGGGTTTTCACTAAATCATTGAATACCATTTCTAATGTTGAGGGATGAATGGGTGGAGCATATGCTTTCAAAAGCCCGGTACGCTCATCCATATTGAATGGCCGTGAGCGTGTTGGTATGTGTTGGCCGAGTGAGAGCAAAAGAGTGGAAAAAGAGAGAAGAAGAAGAATTCGGCCGTTGAGTGAAGCTATATCGAACACGAAAATCCCACTGAGTAACAAACTCGACGTGATACCAAACGAGAGTGCCAATGAGTGTTTTGCTCTCGCACTGTTCAACAGATCGGCCAGACCCTCATATCCATGCAATGATTGCACGGAAAGATGTTCTCGATTCAACCGTTCCACCTCTTTTTCAAAATTTCCAATCGAAAGTTCCACTCGATGTCGATGAAATATTTGAACCAAAATATAGCCGAGTAAGATGATGAATGTGAGCGCAGTTAAGGTCATAGCAAAACTTATACCGAGTGTCGGTTCAATTTTAGCCCACCATTCAGGTGAAGTTGATGAAAAAGCAAGAGAGCCGAAAGAAGTGAGAATGGAAAAAGCCGGAAGAATGAGGATCAAGCGAAGACCATAACCGAGTAACTGACGGTCAATTGCATACCAAAACCGTTCAGAACGGAAGAGACTTTCATTCAAACTGCCCTCGTCATCCACTGTTGGAAGAGCGTCCGTTTCTACTTCGACCACAGAAAGCCGAAGAATTACTCACACTAAAGTCTTCCATCAATCGTAGCGCAAGAGATACGAACAAGGATTTTGGATGCGAGGTCTGTGGAAAAGAGAGCATCACCAATTCCTGTAATGGAGTAACCACCAGAGATGCGGGTGATTTTAGAACCAATACGGACTCCAGATTGAGACATTGTCTCAGTTTCCAAAGCGTTGGTAAACATTGCTTCAAGCGTACCAGTTACTCCATCTTCTAAGCGCTCTAGCGAGATGAGTTGAGTTTGAGAAGAATCGATTCTCGATGAGATGTCACTCGATGCTTGCGGGATATCACGTCCACTCGGGTCGAGTTCCGGCTGGCCAAGGAGAAGCGATAAAGCGACCTCCAAATCGTCATCGATAGCATGTTCCAAGCGGCAAGCCGTCGCATGGGTATTCCCTTGAAACGAGATGCTTTCGAGAAAGACTTCCGCCAATCGATGGCGACGTTTCATTTTCTGACCATGTACCATCCCCTTATCGGTTAAGGATGCACCTTTGTAGGGGACGTAATCGACCATACCTTTACCAGCTAATCGCTGAATCATTTCGGTCGCTGATGCTGGAGATACGCCTAAAGCATTGGCTAAATCGCCGTTACGTACGCGTTGTAGAGGTTGTTTTTCAAAAAACTCATACATCGTTTCAAGATACTCATCTTCAAACTCTCGGAAATGACCATTCATGAATTCCCCTCCCGCTTCAAACCAAACTCTTCTGCTAAGCAGAAAAAACTTCCTCACAAGCAGGGCATCGAACAGAGCCGGTATATGTTTCAGGAATTCGAAGCGATTGTTCACACTCGGGGCAATGAAGTTCTACTTTCCCATCCTTTGCCACTTCTGGAGTTTCATCTTCAGACTCGGTATGTTCTTGAGAGGTGTCAGTGCGAGGAATCACATCAAACCGATGAGAACAGTCAGGGCAACGAACTTGGCCACCATAGTCCGAAGGAACACGCAATTGCCGAGCACATTCTGGACAACCAACCTGAATCTTTTCAATCGTCTCTGGTCGGCTCTTTAAGTTTGATTTTGAAGTTAAATCATCCTTTACTGGCTTGGAGTTTGAAGTGCTCATTTGTCGGTTTTGGTAAATGCGAATCATTGCACCGATGGCAACGGCAATCATGAGTCCACCAAAGAGACCGACCCACGGAATAGAGAATGAGGCTTCTTCAACGACGACTTCCCCTGATTGGAAGGTATTGGTAGCCGTAAAACTGTCATCACCAACAATCCAAGTGGCTTTGAAGGAGACCGATTGAGAATCTGGCCATACGAATGAAAATTGATGCTCTTCTTGAGAGCTTGTAGAGAGAGAAAGGGTTGGCTCTTCACCCAAGAAAGCCCCCTCAGATGTAGATAATACGACGTATCCGCCTCTTCCGTCGACATCGCCAGAATTACTGAGACGAACGGTAACTGTACCCAACGCTCCAGGGATTGGACGGTTCGGTATTGAAATGGGATCGAATTGAATTGAATAAGACGGGCGTTCATCGGGGACACTTAGGCTATGACTCGAGAAACTGAAACCTGTCGTCCAGTTGAGAGCCGTCGCCCGAATCGAAACACGTTCAGCATTAACAAAACCAAGAGTGTGCGTTCCAGTGGACAATCCTGATGAAAGTGTAACCGTATAATCAAGTGGATAGGATTCCAAACCCGAATCAGTGTATCCAAGCCGAATTCGGACCGGGCGGTCAATACCTTCACTCATCTCGAGCGACCAAGAAAACTGAACCCCATGTTCGGCATCCCAGGTGACGGATGTGACCGTTGGAGTCAGTGATTGTTGAATCGCCACGGGGACAATGTGTGTGCCGTTAAGTCCTGAATCAATCGAACCGTCTGAAGAACTGAGTGACCAGTTCACCACTTGTTGGCCTTCAAGTGTGAGTGGCACTTCGACGGTGACTTCACCGGCAGCATCGATATCGAGCAGCAGACCATTACTCGTGTAGATCATCCCGTTTGATTCACACACGAGTGCAACTGTGCCTAATAACTCGCCATGGTTTCGAATGAGCATAGAAAAGACGGCCATGTCCCCTTTGTGCCAAGGCCCATTGAGAAGAGCTGGAGTATTCGATCCGGCCGATTCAAAAGCAGCAGATTCAACATCGTGTGCCAAAGAAAGACTTGCTACAGAATTCGTATTGATTCGCATACCACTCACGGAACAGCTGAGCAAATCAGGGCGAGAAGTCGAGACAAGGGATTCTACAATTGAAGCACCAAGAGAGACTTGTATTTCAGAATTGAAGAGCGATTGGCTACCAAAAGAGCAGAAAAGAAGTCCACGAAAGTCAAGTGAACCGGTATTTGAAATATTGAGATGCCAGGTAAGGTCTTCTCCAGCAAGTGCATCGGGAGTGAGAAGTTCAACGGAAAGGGAGAGCAATGGCAAAGGTGGAGGTGACACGATGAATTCGATTTGACGAGATTCATCTGCCTGATTTCCATCTCCTGAATTATTGAGTTCCAATACAAGTGTTGCTGTACCTTCGTAAAGGGCTACGGTACTGTTCACCTGAACAATGGTGCTAGAAAGCGGTGCAACCGTCACCAGCGATGAGGTTTGATTGTCATAAACACCGTTGGAAAGAAGAGACGAAGTGAGTTGTCCAGCCCATGAAAAGTCACCATCATTGATGATGGCTATTTCGGTTTGTAAATAATCACCATCATGAATCGAGACGTTCCCTGTGAGTACACCTTCGGGGGTGAGACCATTCAAGAGTATTTGGCCTTCAGTAGCCAGAGAAATCTCAATCGGTTGTAAGTGGTGAATCGTCCTGTTCAACGAAAGAGATTGTGTTGAATTTGGTGATCCGAGTTCTCCAATTAATTCGACACTGACAATGGAATATCCAAAAGGAAGCGATACCAAATTAAATTGCAACAGTTGGCTTGAGTCCGCAACGAGGGTAAAGTTTTGGCTCATCGAATCGAAGAGTGTTCCATCAAGAGTAGAGAGTTCAACTCTTGCTTCAACTTCTGCATCACTTGAGAGTACTTCATCAACGGTGAATTCTAAGTCATAAGAAGATTGTTCAATCGTCGTAAAGTCTTGAAGTGAAAAGGTGCTTACATCGATGACTGCTCCACCACCACTCGCACTTACGAGCGGTAAAAGAAAGGTGAGAAACAAGGCAGAAAGGCAGAAGGCCGAGACCTTAGAATTGCCTGTTTGACCCCTGCCCATGCGAACCCCTCGACACGGGGGTTCTTCACTTTCACGCCAAAAGAAGTCACTACGCCATGTTTATTCAAGGTTGGAGGTTGGCGCACCTTGTATGCGTCCGGAAGAGTTACTCGAGATGACGCCTGCTTTGCTGGCAAAGTCCATTTTGCATCGTCGCGAACGCCTTGCTGAGACCATTCCTGAACAATTGGATGCTCGCCAGGACGAACTGCGGGCGGCCGAACCACTCGCTCGAAGTGCCAAGGAACAACGCGATGGACTCAACGCGAAAGTTGCGAACTTGAAAAAAGAACGAAACTCTGCTCGGATGACAGCACAAAAACTGTTTCAAGAAGGTGCAGAACTTCGCGATAAAATCTCTTCGTCAGGCGGCGTTCAAAAGGCGAACCCTGAATGGGCGCAAAACAAACTCAATGACAAACTTAAGGCCCTTGAAAATGAACTCGAAACAAATTGGGGCGATCACAAAACCGAACAGAAGTTCCTTGCCGAAATGAAGTCTCAAATCCGCCAACATGAAGAGTGGGTCGGAAAACGAAGCAATAACCAAGAAGAACATTCACTTATGAAAACCAAATATTCCGAAGCACGAAAATATCTTGAAATCGCTGAGAAAGCACATAAAGCTCTTCTTGACCATGCATCTGAAAACGAATATTTCCACAATACCTATCTCGAACAAGAAGCACATCGACGCCGTGCTGATGCAAGAACCAAACGTTTAGCACAAGCCCTTGACAGTAGCCAAAGAGGAATTGAGCACTGGCAAAAGCATATTGATGTAGGGTTTGATGTGTTACTCACAAATTCAAAGCGTGTTGAAAATGGCGAGGCTTCGAGCCACGCACGAAGACGTCAACTGAAATCATTCGATGAAAAGAAACCCTCTACAACACGTCATAAGAAGAAAAAGCAACAACCAAGAGGTGAAGAAGAATGAACGATGAATGTGAGATCACAGGATTCACCCCTCAACAACAAGATCGCTGGCCTCTGGTCCATGCAGATCTGTGTAAACAACTCGAATTACCGAATGGCGAAGCAATTCCTGCCGACGCATTACAACAATTAACACAAGATATCGAGGATGTACTTAAGGCTCAAAGTCCGAATACATCAGCACTCAAAAAGAGAAATGGACTGTATGAGCATCTCAAACGAAGCATTGAAAAGAGATTCAAAGGAAGTTCTCTTCGTCGATTCGGTTCATCAGAATCTGGACTTTCTCTTGCGCAAGGAGATTTAGATCTTTGTCTCTTGTTTGATGGTCAAAAGCCAAAGAAAGTGCTTCGTTCAATTTCAAGCACACTCCGGTTCCAAGAAATGGAAGACATTCAGGTGATTACTTCTGCCAAAGTACCGATCATCAAATTCGTCGATGAACGTACGAAAATCCCAGTTGATATTTCCATTAACAACACGTTAGCCCTTCACAACACTACATTGCTTAAGCGCTATGCAGAAACAGATGAACGGATACGTCAATGTATTTTGGCAATTAAGTATTGGGCGCATCAACGAGATGTTTGTGATGCTGCCAAAGGTACCTTCTCTTCGTATGCATGGAGTCTTATCATGCTTCAAGCCTTACAAACAACAACACCAACCGTTGCGCCAAACATTCAATCCGGTAAAGACCGAACCAACCTCAAAGTTGATGGAATCGAATACGACCTCACAATGGCTGATGAACCGAAGAAACTCCTTAGCGAGACAAACACACAATCGCTCGGTGAATTAATGACTCACTTCTTCCGTCAACTCGTTCTTGAACGGCCGTGGGATGCACATGTTCTTTCCATTCGCAATGGGAAACCAATGACTCGTAAAGAGAAGAAATGGAAGTACGCCACTCCGCATGCAGCAAAGGCAGTCGTCAAGGAAGGCAAGACCCGTTTAGGATTGCATTCACTCCCTGTTGAAGACCCGTTCAACCACGAGCACGACCTCAGTCGAGTCGTACGTCCGGAAGGCGCTATGGATATTCAAGAAGAATTGTTGCGGTTTTGGATCGGACTCAATGAAGGGAAATCACTGGGCCAATTATGTGAACTAAAAAACCCTGAACGTATTCAAGTGTTCGAAGAAAAAGACTTGTTTGAAGATTTGAGAACCCTCCCAAAGTCCACGATTGAAACAATGCTCAAAGAGAATGAGGATCAACATTCGGACCTTGAGGAGCGTATTGAAGCACTTCATGCAGAACGACAGAATAACATCAAGATCTCACAGGCCCTTCGTGGATTGTTCGAAGAAACCAGTGACCTTCGCAATGAACACAGAACCCTTGTCCGAAGTCTACGTCCACGAAGTCAAAAAATGGACCTTCTGCAAAAGGAGCGAGACGGTTACAACCAAAAAATCGGCATTCCATTGTACCGTATCCGTGAATTGTTGGTTGAAGTTTACAACAATCTCACAGGGGATATCGATTTCTTCCATGTCCCTTCACTGCAAAGAGAAGATGAACAATTTGCTTGGTTCTTTGAATTACAGGCAATGCACGCTGTTGCCCTTAAGGCTGATACAGCCCACAAAGAATTCATCCTACTCGTCCGGGAACAAAAGAAAGCGGTCAAGGAATTGAAAATCACGGAAAACAAGCAAACTCAAGTCCGGGCAGAATTAATTGAGTCGGAACCGATTTTGGCCAACATTACCACAGAGTTCAGTGAAGCAAGGCAATTCGACCAGAATGCACACTCTCTCAATAAAGTGATTCAAGAACGACGAAAAGAACTGCGTCGATTGCGAAGAGAAAAGGGTCGCATTGAGGCATGGGTGCGTGTTTCGACGCGCAGTAATCCTCCCCGTGATTCCAAACCAAGAAGTGGACAAAAGGATAGAAAGTCAAAGTCTGGACAAGCCGATTGGAAACCACGTAACAATGGTCCAAAACCCGAAGAAGTACAACAGCGAGCTGCTGCAGGAGGAACACTCTCACTTTCGGATCTTGATGTCTTCTTGAACAGCGGCGGCTTTTCATCGGTCAACAAATCCAAACCAACTCCAAAATCAAGTCGTCGTGCTGAACGGAAAAAGAAGCAAAACACCGCACGCCAACTTACGGCTCAACGCGGTGAGCGTTCCCAATCGAAAAAGGGACACAAACAGTGAGGCGAGTCAATGAGTAACATCCAATGGATGTACGGCGAAGAGCCGAAAAACCTCCCTGATGAATGGAAAGAGAAGATTAAATCCATGTTTTTAAATGAAACGGGTGAAGAGTACACGCTTGAATCACTTTCGAACTTACCGATTCCGAAATGGAGCGGTAACATGCTTCTCATCAATCAAGATGAATATCCAGCATCTGATTCGATCGTTGGAGTACTTTGGGCATTACCCCATGAGATCAATGGAGTGCGAATTGCAGCATTTGTACTCGAGGCAAAACACCAATCATCTGGCTGGGGAGGAAAAGCGTGGCAGCATTTGGTTGAGATTTCCCGAACTGCTGGAAAATCAACTATTCAATTAGAAGTCAAAGCCGAAAACAAGCGTGCGCAAGGATTCTATAAAGCAAGAGGCTTAGAAGTTGTTCGGCATCTGCCGCACTACTACAGCTCTGGAATAGGTTATGAAATGAAAGGCCCGATATGAATGGTAAATTCAGCGTGTTCACAGTGGTGGTAAGGGTCAAAGGTTATGCTCCCCCATCTCTAGCAGAGTATGTGGAACAACGTTTACTCGCAGAAATCGCAGCACAACGCGGTGTTACCGGTGTTGCCTTACTGGACGGTGATGGCTTCGTATTATTCACAGAACCAGAACATGACGATTCAGTTCAAAACCTGAGTAAAGCAATTGCTTTACTCGACCCAAAATGTTCCTCAGGGCGCGTCACCTTAAACGCCGAACATGGAACGGTGCTGGTGCAAGAATTACTTGGAGAGAAGGTGCTGGTACTCCGTTGTGAAGTTTCATCAAATCTTGGCAGTATCCGTCAAGTGCTCGATACTGCAACCTCTCAATTGAATACCCTCCAGCCCTAAGAGGACTCATCGCCGTCTATTGCGACCCTTTCCGTATCCTTGGAGAATCTAAATCGTCGAGTGAAGAGATTAAATGGGAAGGGTCGGTCGCAAGTCCGGTGAGAAGATGGCAATCTTCCACTGAACAGGCGAGATACGAATGGATGAGCTCAAGATTCAACTCGAAGAACGACGAAAGATGGTTGATGAAAAAGCCACGAAATACCGAATCCTACGTGATGAGTGTAATGACAACTCAAAGAAGTTTACAATTACTCGAAACGAAATGAACGGCGAAGTCCGTGAATTAATTGTTCAAGTCAGAGAACAACGTGAAATTCGTGAACAAATGAATGAAATTGTTCGAGATAAGAAGGCTATTCGTCAAGATGCAAACAAGATGGTTCGTGAATCCAAAGATGCATTGAATCTCGCAAAGGGGCCTGAAGCCGTTCAAGAGCAACGTGACGATGGTCGGCGTGGACGTCGAGACCGCCCTGACACCGTACATTCACTCAAGCGTGAGTTAATCCGCTTGGAAAATGAATTCGAAATGGGCCGTCACACTGGTAAAAACGAGACCAAGGTGATGAAGCGCATGAAGGAAATAAGTGCTCAAATCAAGAAAATGCAGATGTCTGAAGATTCCAATACGGATCTGAAAGAATCTCGAGAAACACTTCGAATGGCTATGGAAACCCAAGAAATTGCCCACGCTGCTGTAGAACAAGCAGCAGAAGCAGCACAAGAGGCTCACGATTTGATGCTTCAATGGAACAAGGAAGTTGACAACCAACGAGAAAAGGCAGAGTCCGCTCACCGAAAACTCCGTGGTTCCAAGAAAGATGCAGATAAGAACCACCGTGCATATATTGTTTCGCTCCGTTGTTTGCACTCAATTCAAGACATCCTCCGTGCCATGCGTGGAGCAAATGCAGGCGCAGGTCAACGACCTTCCGCTCGTGTTGAAGTCCAAGACTTGATGAGCAAATTGATGTCTGGTGCAACACTCACAACCGATGAATTGATGCAACTTCAGCGCTATGACTGATGTTCATGACGCCGATGAGATGAAAGACCCCGCCTTCTAAACAATGAATACTGAGGGAATGTAATGTTGTCGAAAGAAGAAATTGGTGCCATCGTTGATGATTACGACCGAATGAAACTTCGTATCGGAATGACAGCGTCTCACTCAGCACTGGATATTTGTGACGGTGCTATTGAAGAAGGATTTCCAACCGTTGCCTATTGTAAAGAAGGGCGACATAAAACCTATGCGAATTACTTCAAGGCTCATCGATCTCCTTCAGGACGAGTCGTTCGGGGAATGGTAGACAAAGCCATTGTTATGCCATCATTTGACGATGTCATGAAACCTGAGATGCAAGAAGAAATGCGAAAGCGAAATGTCATCTATATTCCAAACCGTTCCTTCACTTCCTATTCATCGATTGAAGATGTTGAAAACACATTCAAAGTACCTCTCTTTGGCTCCCGTAACATGCTCCGCATGGAAGAGAGAACTGAAGAACAAGATTACTATTGGATTCTCGATAAAGCTGGCCTTCCTTATCCAGAAGCAATTGCAGACCCACAAGACATCGATTGTTTGGTCATTGTCAAATTACATCACGCTCAGAAGAAACTGGAACGTGGATTCTTCACCTGTGCATCGTATGCAGAGTACCAAGAGAAGTCGCAAACCCTTCTCAATGAAGGCGTCATCGATGAAGAATCATTGGCTGGCGCTCGTATTGAACGCTATGTGATTGGACCTGTTTTCAATCTCAACTTTTTCTATAGTCCGCTTGCAGAAGAGGGTGAAAAACTCGAACTGCTCGGTGTTGATTGGCGATTCGAGTCTTCACTTGATGGGCATGTTCGATTGCCAGCACCTCAACAAATGACCATGCCTGCCCACCAGCAGATTCCAGAAATGACCGTCGTTGGTCACAACACAGCAACCATCCGTGAATCATTGTTGGAGAAGGCGTTTGAATTGGGAGAACGATTCATTACTGCCAGCAAAGAACATTACGATCCTGGAATCATTGGTCCGTTCTGCTTACAAACATGTATTGACAAGGATATGAACTACTACATCTATGATGTAGCACCTCGTTTAGGTGGAGGAACAAACGTTCACGTCAGTGTTGGACATCCATACGGAAATGCAACCTGGAGAAAACCAATGTCCAGTGGTCGTCGAATCGCTATGGAATTGCGAATGGCTGCTGAACAAGATCGTTTACTCGAAGTTCTGACGTGATCCGAGAACTCTCGTGGTCAATGAAACCCCAGTTCAATGGGCTAGATCAAAGAGATCGGACTGCGAACACATAGATTCACGCGTTTTGTTCACAAAGGTTTGAGGATGGATCGTTGAATATTCTGGAAAACGATTATTGCTGTCTTTGAAACTCTTTGCCGCCCATAGTTTCAATTCTCACGCAAGCGACGAGAACACATGTGGGGCACGCTTGGCGTAATTTTTCTCATTCTGCTGCTCTCGTTCGGAGTTTGGCATTCCTTCACCTCAGGTGTGTTGAGAGAAATGATTGAATCCGCAAAACTTCCGATTTTAATCGAGAGAGACATGTTTGACGGTGAAACGAAAACATTCGTTCTGGAAAAAAATGGTAAAGAAAAAGCCCTTAAAATAAAAAAGATTAACGATGCCTTGAACGCTATCACCTCATCAAGAATCTCTTCTGGTAGCATTTCTTTTGATCCAAAGCGAGAAAATGGGCTTTATCTTGAATTTTCGATGTGGGAAAGCGGGGGAGTTGGTTTAATGACAATAATTGAGAAGAATGGAAATAAAATCATTCAGGAAGATGAATATAATCTTGAAGAAAAGGGTCTAGTGCCTGCCGTTTACAAAATGATAGATCTTATCGAACGAATGAGTTCTACTTCCTCTGTTTGGGATGAATTTTCTTTGGACAAGAAATGAACTACACACCCCAAACGAACGGCGGATCTATTGAGGTCTACTCAAGATCATCTGTAAGGGTA
>CALBIL010000020.1 GCA_937892945.1 uncultured euryarchaeote
CATGGTCATGCTTGCATTGATTTCAAGGGTACGACATTGATTTGCTCAAGTACATGGCAAGATCAAACTTCATACCAAAGAATGCTTGGTTTCCAACCAAAGCCATGTATTTTGACAATTGTTAATCTGAAGAGTCATGCTACTACTGCAATACCATTTGCATGAATTAATGAAACTACTCTAGACCTAACAATGGTCTCAATAAACTCAAATCTTTAGCGATAACAATTTCTACACCCGCTTTTTCAAAAGCCATTAATGAAGAATCTCTTGATGGGTTGAAGCCGATGAAAGTACTACCTTCTATATGCATGCTCAAATCCATTTCTGAATCACCAACTGAAACCACTTCAGATGAATTAATATTATTGATTTCGCACAATTTCTCGATAATGGCCCCCTTACCAACTGCATGTAATCGACAAATCCCTTCATTCATCAAGGAATCATCATCAGCAAATTTGAACCCATTTGCAATCCAATCATCTACCTTTAACATTGATGCAATTGTTGAAACAAAGAGGTCCACTCCTGCGGACACAATGGCCACATACACGCCATTAGCCTTCAAATCAGCAACAAGTTCTCTTGCTCCTGGCATCAATTTTACACCGGAATAGGCTCGGAATAAATCATCCTTAAAGATTGGATCTTGGACATCTTTCCATAATTGTATATCTGAGCGCATGAATTCAACATCACTCAATTCACCATTAATGAAACGTTGTAAGTTTACTAAATTATCAGTACCAAAATGGTCGTGAAGAGTTCTCCATGAAGAAACAGCATCGACCAAGACACCATCGCAATCAAAAACAACACAGGCGGGTAGTTTACCATCAACTGAATTGCCAGGACTTGTAGACATGAGGCTCACCAATGCATACTAGAAAGCTCTTGCTTGAAAGGCTTCGCCACATTTAGAAATAACACTGTAAAAATATTGAAGAAAAAGGGAACGAAAAACTGGGGAGGTTCAAAGAACCCCACCCAGCGTTCGTATTTGTTTTACCGTCTCCGGAGAGAAGGTGATTTCTCGAAAGCAAAAGGGTAGAAGGCCGCAGCCTCCTAGCCCTAATGCATCGTTTTACACTTACCTAAGTTCAAGCCTTGAGGTCGAATGCCAGTCCGCTCCAAGAGCGGAGTAGAGCACCTTGTGCATTTGCCGGAGCATATGACATGGTGATCGTGACATCGGTCATAGGTGTACCATCTGGTGCATGGGTTCGTACGTAGACTTCATCACCAGTGTTGAAGGTAGAAACCGACCTGGTTCCTTCCTTATTCACTTGGTCAACGAATGTGACGAAAGCGTCACTGTTTGAAGGGTTAAACCCGTAAACATCGTTAGTATCAGCCAAATTAGCAGTGAAGGTCTGAGGAGACCCACTTGCATCCACATAGAACACACGAACTTCAACAGCTTGGGTAGCCAAATCAGTTTCAGATTGTGTCACTGAGATTCTCCAGTGACCTTGGTCTGCATCTGCACCGTTGATATCCTCAATGTCGAAGGTAACCCTAGGGACACCCTTGACATCAGTTTCAGCGAGACTTGAAGCCCACACGTATATGACACCGGACAGAACCACTGTGATAGCGACCATTAGAATGGTTGCGATAACAGGGGATACAGCACGTTCATCGTCTACGATAGACTCTTCCATTGCTTCCTCGTCATCTTCACGGCGTCCTGACATTGCAAGAGCACCGACGAAGACACCAGCAAGGCTCACAGCAATAATGCTAGGAGCGAAGGATGGAACTGCACCTGCGCCGATAGTACCGACAACAACTGGTAGATCCTGTCCACTTGCCTCAAAGGTTGAAGATGGCTGGTTAGCGTGCGCACATGTTGCCGCAGTGCTTAGACTGGACATCATGTTGTTACACCAATTGCTGTCTTCAAGTAGAGGTCGGCGTTCTGAAGTCTGTGTAGCATTACTACCGTATTGTCCAGGCTTAGACCAATCTGCTCCTTGTTGTCCTTGGTTGTTAGAACGGTGGGAAGCAGGGCTATCGGTCTGGAATCGCTCAGTAGCTGGGGCTAGTACATCACAAGGGTTTGCCAAACAGGTCTTGACATCCATCTCGACCCAAACATTTGTTGTATCCTTTGTGATATAAACATCCTCAGTAATCTTGACTGCTGATCCATATGCTGGTACAGTGTAGTAGCGTGTTTGCTCGATTTCAGAGTGACCGTCTGTATGGTAGGTAATCGCCAACATGTGGTCGTATGTGTAAGGACCTTCATCTCCGCCTGCAGTAACATCAACAGTAACTGGGACATATGTTCCAGTCATGACGTTGTTAACTCCATTGAAGGAGAATCCAGTAACTGCACTGAATCCGTAATCTGCAACAAGTTCACGTACTCTTTCAACACGGATACCAATCTCTTGTGTAGCGACACCTTGCTGATAATCTGCAATTGGCATTAATGCTGTATCGTAATTAGGAACATACGAAGGAGCAGCGCCTGTGTCACGCAATACCAAACGGATTTGACAGTAGTCAGATCCAGTTGGTCCGATTTGGTGGATACCGTTATCGTTCAAGTAGTCAACTTCCCAGTCATAGCCGTTAGTAGTTGCATCTGCAACAAGGTCCAAGACTAAGTTGTCGCCAACAATTGTCGCATCGAAGTAGTTACCGTAAACACACTGGTCTGTAGGCTCAATTTCCCAAGTCAAATCATCGTCTGTGTGGTCGACATCGTTCTTCATAGAAGCAAGACTGAATGTCAAGTTATCAGCACTTGTATCGTCTTCCATTACTGAAAGCTTCCAAGGCACTGTGTTGACAGATCCATTGTCCGGGTTCACTGAAACAGTTCTTCCTTCCTCATCGGTCATCGATGCATTCCAGTCAAGAATAACTGGAGCGTCGTTAACAGGTGATACTGAGAATTCAACATCAAACACGTTAGCCTCTTGATTCTCTGCTCCATCGTCAGATAGAGTTAGAGTAACAGTACAGGTGCCACCTAGTTCGTTGTTTACGTTCTCGGTAAGAACCAATTCGTTAATCGCGTTGACTTCAGCAGTGAAGGCAATACATGTTGTAGGCACAGATGCGCCCCATGTGTAGACTTGTCTTACTGGTGATTGCTCATTAGCCATGTCACGGATATAGGAACGTGTTGCATTGCTTACATCTCCCAAGGACTTGATATGGGAACCGAATCCTTCAGGAAGGATATTGTTGAACAATACATCCTCTGAGAATAGAGGCATACAGTTTGTTTCTACGATGTTACAAATCACTGGTGCGTCGTTGATGTTATCAACAGCGAATGTTATGTTCTTAGAATCAGTCAATCCATTGCTATCAGTTACTTCGAAGCTATAGGTCATTGTTCCGAATTGGTTATCAAGAGGTGTAATAGTTACTTGATGACCATTTTGGTTCCAATCAACTAGAACATTGTCGTGTGCAACAAGATTACTATCAGCAGATGTCCAGGACATTGTTGCTTCATCATCTTGTACGTCATCAGCCATGTTAGTTAGGCTGAATGTGTAAGCACCAGAGTCCTCGTCAACGGTTATGTCAGCGAGTGTAGTTCCGATAACAGGACAAGCACGTGCCATGTCGATACCGAGGTTAACGTTAGTTGCCATTGAGACATCTTCGCTAACAGCCCAGTCATAAGCACAGTCTGCAGAGGTCTTGATCATTACATCGTAGTCCTTTGCAACACTTGGTGTGTTAGATCCTTTGTATGTGCGGTATACTAGTACTTCATCAGCAATTACGCCAGTTAGCAAATCATTGTGAGTCAATTCAATAGTGATGTAATCACTGAAGGATTGCAAAGTATTTGCGCTGTCAATCGATTGAGTTGGGTGAACAGTGCTGACATCAGCAGTGCTCTCTCCTTGTACTATTGCAACAACATCAATTTGGCTTGGTGTTCCGCCCATGCGGCTGAATGGAATAGAGATCTCAGCAAAGTCGCCAGAGAAGTCCACTGATACAGCATCCTGACTCAATGAAGTAGGTCCCCATCCAAGGAAACCATATGAGTACAGGCCATAGGATGTTTCACTATCTGCCCAAAGAACATAGTTCGCAGGTACAGGTAGTGTGTGAGCACCGCCCATTCCATTGTATCCAGTTGTGGATCCACTTCCATCAGTACTGATGTAAATCAGTAGGTCGGAGTTGGTTAAGTCCTCACCGGTCAATCCGAAGTATAGATTGTCACCTTCGATGTAGGTCATAGACATATCATTGGTACCGTCGCCGCTCATCAGACCTGGCATTGCATAGCCAGATGGGTTCAGAGCGTTTCCACCGTTCCAGTCACTGTCGTCACCGTCAACAACCATATTCTCTGGTTGGAAACTTGTGGACACGTAAGAAGCACGTGTACCGTCAGTTGACTTGATCAGAAGTGAAACCTCGTTCGTTGGAGTAGCAGTCAGATGAGTGCTTGCCATTGAGAAGAGATTTGCTTCATCGATAGTTGCAGTAGAGTGTACAATCAACTTCTGGTCGTCTAGAGAGTTTCCAATTGAGGTAATGTATGCGTTTGAACCTGCATCAATTTGTGTTGATGAAGTCCAAGTCATGTTCTCAACAGTACCTACTGATTCGTTAACCATTAATGCGGTAGTAGCATCAACTGAGCCACCATCCCAACGGAATGGTGAGTTAACAACGTGTACACCGACATTACCGGATGCGTCAAGAGGGTAAATCCAAACATCTGGAGAGTCTTCAACGTATAGACCAGTTCCTGTAGAGTCAGCTTCAACAGATGCTGTAATCGCTGTTACAGTAGTGGTCTTAGCATAGACACCATAGGATGCGCCAGAAATTGTAGCACCGTTGATTAGGTTGAGAGTACCGGATGGCATCATAACACCTGTGTCGTAACCTGATACAGATGTGTTAATCAAAGTTAATGTGTTCGCTCCATCAGCGGAATTAATTCCGTTGGTTAGAGATGAACCATCACCAGTTAATACAGATCCATTGTCAGTGTAACCACAATTCTCGAGAACTATGGCATTGTCAGACAATATGATTGTGTTTGTTGCAGAGTTGATTACTACAGACGAACAGTCAATTGCTGAAATACCAATTGCATTCGGGGAAATACGACCAGCACTTAGGCCGATTGTGTTTCCAGAAATGTCAGGTCCAGAGTATCCTGCTCCACCAGTTGCCTCAAGTGCGTACATGTTTGTACCACCGTCACCGTATGAGTCCATTACCTTGATTGTGTAATTTCCAGCATCACTGTAGGTCACAAGAGGTGTGTATCCAGTGTTGGAGGCGAAGTAACCTGCAGGCCATGAGTCTGTTGTTCCGTCTGGCTTGGTAATCTCCAATGAAACTTCTCCGCCCCAACTATCTGTCTCTACATCAATTGCTAGAGATTTACCAGATGCAAGAGTAACAGTACAAGACTTGTCATAACTATAGTCATATGAACGGATAGTACACAATGATGATGAAGGTGCAGGAGGTTGAGACATTTCGCTCAACACAATTCCACCATCTGCATCGATAAGTGTGTTATTTGTAACATCACCTTGTCCACCGAGAACCTCAATACCAGCATCAGCTGAATCACCGATTCCGAAGATCGTGTTATTATCGATACTGAAGTCAGCAACATTGTTAACAAATATTCCATCTTTTGCACCATTAATGGTGTTATCAGATATTTCAATACGCTTGTTGCTACCAGTATATACTGCAATTGCAGATCCACTTCCACCATCACTGTTGAATGTGTTACCAGTAATTATTGCATCGTCTGCATAAGCGTTTCTGTAAATCCATACGTCAGCAATTTCTCCACCATCATTGAAAGTGTTTCCACTAACAGTTA
>CALBIL010000021.1 GCA_937892945.1 uncultured euryarchaeote
TTTGTCATCATGTAATCTTCGACTTGAGGTGAACGGCCGAGTCTCCAACCTTCACGACCACCACGCATAACGTGAGGTGCCTGGCTGAGGTTTTCCATTCCACCTGAGACCACTGTAGATGCTTCTCCAAGCATGATCATTTGTGCCCCAGTAATGATTGATTGAACACCAGAACCACAGATTCGAGAGAGTGTGAGCATTGGTACTTCTTGAGGGATACCGCCTTTGAGACCTGCATGGCGTGAACCATAAATCGATTGAGAACATGTCTGTAAAGCATAGCCCATGACAACATGGTCAACGGATGAAGGGTCGGTACCTGTCTTTTCAAGAGCACCTTTGATGGCCAAACCACCAAGGTCTTGAGCAGTCATTGACTTCAACAAGCCACCCTGTTTACCATCGCCACGCTTTCCGCCAACCCATTCACAAAAAGGTGTTCTTGCTCCGCCAACAATGACTACATCATCTGCCATGCTACTTCGAAAGCGTAACGATTGATAACTTCATACTATTCCGAGGATGAAAAACAAGCCGAGATAGAAAACTGGCAAGTAGAGAGTTTCCACCAGTGAGTACGAATAGGCAAGGATACTGTATTCAGTACCTTGAATCATTATTAATTCTTGACCAGGTGGGTCGACATTACCAATCACTTTCAAAATTGAGTTACCAAGCAGACCATCGAGATTCTCTTCTGCGAGTTCAGCCTTCGTACGAGACGCCACTTCTCCATGGATGTACACAGGGTCGCCCAATCTCAATCCGTAAAGTGTCCAGCGTGTCGTATCTATGTTCCAAACATTGAGGGGTACTTGATAGAGGATTCTTTCAAACATCGAAGGTTCAACACGAATTCCACCGCTCCCATCGTGTAGAATGAAAGGCACTCCACCGCTTTGTCGAGCGGTTTCATGGGAATGGGGTTCGACGATATTGAAAAGATTCTGATAGACTGCATCTAAAAACCGGTATGCTTTTCCAAGAACAAAAAAGAAAAGGTTCTGCTGAGCCCATTTTGGAATATCACCCTGTGCTGGGAAATCTTCGCGTACCCATTCATAACAAACAATATTTTCACATGTCATTGCAGGATTGTCATCAACAAATATTTTCAAAGCACCGTGTGGACCAGGTCGTGCTTGCCCAATCAGTTCGGCTTCTCCAACTGCAACTGAACGTACGAGTGAAGTTTGCATGTCAACCATTTGCATGTTCGTAATGGATTTCGATAATGAAGCAAAGAAGTAAATGACAAAATACAACAAACCAATGAGTAGACTAATACCAAAAAATATACCTAATCCTTGACTCGATGTGAAATCAATCAAGAAGGTAAAAAGAGAAATAAAAGTTTCCAAATGATATTTTAGAATCGAAACAGCACCCCAAAATTGGAGCATAATTAATCCAAGTGTGAAATACACTGCACGAAGCGTAAAAAGTGCCGGCCTTGGTGCTCCAACCATGAACGGGTGTTCCAAAAGTATAGAATTCTCTGGATCGGGAAGATAGGGTTTTTTCCAGTTCCAAACATATTTACCCGGCGTTGGGAAATGCCATTCACCTGCATTATTTTTCAAGCCGTCTAAACTTTCTGGAAGCCAGAACCGTTCAAAACTGAAGCCTCGATCCTCGGCATATTTACGTAGATATTCTTGATTGCCAGCTTTCGTTTTGAATTCTTCAAGTTCTTGGGCAAATGGGTGGGGAGTATTCAAAAAGAGAAGTATGAGACCGAAAAAACCCCAGAACGGGCTGTAAAAGAAACCGAAAACAAAGAGCAGTGCGCCAAGAGCCCACCCAATCCACATCTCCTGATTGTACGGGAGGCTGAGTACAAAAAAACCACCATCTAACGCTGGTGCTTTGCCATCCATAGCAAATGCTTCTCTATACAGGTCTTGAACTATGTGGTGGTTCAAAGCAGGGAATACATGCTAATTCCGCAAAGAAGACAGACAATTGGCATAATCAGTAATTCAGCCGAAGAACGAATCCTTCCCAAATTTGCGAGTTCTGTACCCCGTTGGATATTTGCCTTCATGCCTGGAGAATTCTCTCCATGTACTGAAATGGCTGTGTGACCGATGGAACCGTCAAGACCCTCATGTGCAAGTTCATCTCTTGAACGAGGTTTGACCATACCCAAGAGGTAGATCGGATTACCGATTCGAAGCGCATAAGCAGTCCATCGATGCTTGCGAACATCTCCGTCACTAAAGAGACGAGCTGCGAATTCCGTTTTGAAGTGCTCACGTAATGTATCTGCATGGTTTGAAGTCCATTGCTTGACGAAATTACCGAGATTCTTTTTCTTGAAGGTACTGGATTCAACTCGGATTGCACCGGTGCCATCATGCAGCATGAAAGGAACGTTCCCGTGATCGGAGCGAACATTACGCCAGTTACATTCTTCTCTCGTTGTTGTATTTCCATCAGAGTCTGTTGAAGTCACCTGTCGGCAAACATAAACCTCGTATTCCCATCTGAAATCAACACATCCGGGAATCATACGACGTGGATTCCCATCAACTACGACGTTAATCCATTGCTCAGGTGCTGGACGGACCTGGCCAACGAGTTCTGCTGAACCGACGGACACCGAACGTACCAGCGACGTAGGTGTGTCAATCATTTGTTGCTGTTTTTTGTGTTGAAAGAATCCAATAATCAACCAGATTACGCCGATGATACTCATGACCAGTGGCGTGTACTTCATGGATGCATCCGCTTCCAAGATTTCTCCATTCGCAACAGCATCTTGTTCTGCGAGAATAAGCGTACCAAGTGAGATGGAAAGGAGTATAATGAACAAAACCATACTAATTCCGAACGTAGCAAATGTTGCTGGAATAGGCGTTCCAACTTTCGTCGGGTGTTCAGCAAGTGCCGAACCGTCACCATCAGGGGCATATCGGTCCACTTTGTTCCAAGTTGAGGGCCCAGGAGCAGGAAGAATCCAGTCGTTGGGGTCATTGGTTGGACTATAGGAGGAACGGCCAAAGAACCAAGATTCCATCTCATGACCATTCTTTAACGCAGCCTCTTCCAAGTCATCTGGCTGTGGTGCGTTCTTACGAACGTTATGAAGGTCGGTTTCAAGTGAAGCGGGGGAAAGCAATGCAATCACGAAAAAACCGAAAGCAGCGATGATTCCTCCGCCTGACATGAACGTTGCAAGACCTCCAACGACCATCAAAAGTCCAATGACCCAGCCAATCCAATTCAGCCAATGATAAGGTACGGTAAATTGAAAAAATCCTCTATCGAGATTAACACCATCGAGTGACATAGTTGTTCCAAGAGAGGAATTGATAAAGTATTACCTCAACAAAAGTTCTCATTCTTTGGATTGAGGGGTCAGAATCCCGAATACCTTGACGAGGATTCGCTTGTCACGGCAGCCATCAAACTCAGCATAGTGAATTTGTTCCCAAGTACCAAGATGGAGTTTTCCATTTTGAACAGGCATCGTCACTTGTTGCCCAAGTAATTGACGTTTCAAATGTGCATCGCCGTTATCTTCTCCCGTACGATGATGGTGATACTCCTCACCTTCACGGCCGTCACGGCCATAAAAGGGAGCGATTTTGTCGAGCCATTTCATAATATCATGGTGTAAACCGTGTTCAAGGTCATTCACGTAGCATGAAGCAGTGATATGCATGGGATTCACCAGAACAAATCCGTCAACAATACCGCTTTCCGCTACAATACGTTCGACATCTTGCGTAATACAGCGTATTTCATACCGTTCATCCGTGTTGATCCATAATTCTTCGACATAGGTGGCTGCTTGGCCAGTAATGAGTTCGCCCATATACTGGCTCACAAGTCGGTAGTTGTTGATTATTTCAGTTGCCCAAACAAAGATGAGTCATCGAGTCCCTGTGCCGCACTCATGAGAGGAATTGCTACAAGTAAACCACATATGATTGAACAAACTCCTTGGAGTACTGCAAAAAGGGTAAAGGCAGTTGATTCATCAATAGGAAGTTCTCCTAACCCTGCATCACCGCCCAATGCTACACCGCCGAGTCCTACGAAATACGAGATGAGTATTCCGACGAGGGTAAGATGAATTCCCTTTTTCTTGTATTGGGTCATCCAGTATCCACCGAGCACACATGTGAAACCAGCAAGAATTGAGTTGAACACATTGATCAAAATCACTGAATTCGGGACAATGAGTTCCTCTCCGGTCGAAGGGTCGACGACCGGTATAAAACTCAAGAAAACTCCTAAAAAAGAAATCGCCCCCCAAATAATTACAAAAATACCAAGAACTTTTGGTGATGAAGATTGAGGTTGTAAATACATAATTTGTTGTCCCATTTGCTGATTCATCTGTTGCGGCATACCGATGATTATTTGTTCAGGGTTCGCAATCTGTGAAGGAGATGGAGATTCATCGGTTTGAACGCCATCATCCCAAGGATTCGGTTGCATGAAGTTACAATTCTTGCGCTCGCATATCAATCCTTCTT
>CALBIL010000022.1 GCA_937892945.1 uncultured euryarchaeote
GGAACCGTTTCTGGAACGGGTTCGGGAAGTGGTTCGGGTGCTTCCGGTGTTTCGAGTTCTTCAACCTCAGGAACCGTTTCTGGAACGGGTTCAGGAAGAGGCTCATGGGCCGTTTCTTGTTCCTCAAACACAAAGCCTTGGTCTTGACGAACTTCGACCAAGTCCTCAACGTCTAGAACATCATCATCGTTGGCTTCGGACTCCAATTCATTCCCAATGAGAGCTGCTTCTGCCGATGGAGCAGTGTCGTGCTGTTCGGTAAAGGAATTCACAGGTGTTTGGCGTTCCATGTCAAAGGCAGCAAAGGCGTTGGTAACCTCTCCTGTTGGTGGCGGTAATGCTCGAGCGCGCTCTTCGGCTTTACGTCGTTCGTACACCGCTTGTTCGTCCAGAGCAGCCTTTTCTTGTGCCATCTGTGCTTCAACAGCACGCCACATTTGAGTTTCTTTTTTCTTTTGGGCAATGGATTCTTCGCGTTCAATCTGTGCCTCGCTCGGCTTATCATACCGTTTCCAAAACCACCAAGAAATGATAATGAGAATCACTGAAACAAGAAGTCCAATCGCCAATGTTTCGACGAGGTCTACCATAAGATCACCTCATCATACAAGTTCTGCATCTAATGTTGCATCGATCGAAAGGTGTTCAAAACCCGGTGCAATTTCGCCCAGAGCAACAATCAATTCATCATCGCCACCCGGCAATGTTGAGATATCAACATCTGCACCGTTTGGAATATTTCGGTACAATGGTCGGCGAATAAGGAATTTATTGAAGAAGATAAACAAGGTTGCAACGACTCCCCAGAAGAGGAAAATGATTGAGAGACCTTTTGGATTTGATGGATCCCATACATTTGGTGTATTCGCAATCATGTCGGTGAAGTAGGAAAGCATCAAAACTGCGAACAAGATTGGGAATGCCAAATACATCAACAAATCCCACCATCGGCCAACATGCATGTCGTTATCGCCTGTGTTGATGAAATCATCTCGGAAAGCGGAGACTCCAAAGCCAAGATAGCCTTTGAATCCTGGTGGTGCAACACCGGCTTCGACACCCGACTTCCAACGATAATAGCCATACTTCCAGATTGAGAAAGCAATAAACAGGCCAGAGAACATTAATCCATATCCCCAAATGTGGTCTTGAACTTCTAAAAATTCAGGGAAAGCTACACCATTGCTGTCAAGTTTAATCCACATCACTGCGGAAGGAAGACCGAACATGAACAAAGCCACACCGGTAAGAGCGACTGACTTTCCACGCTCATAGCCGTGGTCGACGAAATTTCGAACGCATAATTCAACGGTTGAAATCATCGAAGTCATCGCTGCAAATGAAAGCGCCAAAAAGAATCCTGCCATCATAAACAGCGGACCAATCGGTGCAAACGGTGCGAGTGCGAATACTTCTGGCAAAGCGAGGAAGGTGATAGCTGAAGAGCCACCTGTCACGGTTGCCAATGGGTCTGGGCTAACGGCAAAGATAGCGGAGAGCACAGCGAGACCTGCGATGATCGAGATGCTGTTATTTGCCAATCCCATGGTGAAAGCGTTGAGAACAGTATCCTCGTCTTTACTCATGTAGACTGCATACGTAATACACATACCCATCCCTGCAGAACAAGACCAGGCGGATTGCGATAACCCGTTAATCCATACTTCGGGCTCCATTAACATGTCAAAGTCAACGGTGAACATGAACAAGGCTCCATCAAGAGTGCCATCGGAAAAGTCCATCCAAAGTGAAAGGAAGAGGGTGAGGAAGAGCAATGCAAACAAAGAAATCATCAGATAAAAGTTGACCTTCTCAATCGCTTTTGCTCCTTTCCAAATAGCTGCAAGCGTTAGAACAATGACCAAGAATTGGAAGAAAATAACTTGGCCTGGGTTTTGTAAAAAGGCATTCCAAACTTCTACTGTGTCGACGTCTTCACCGTTCAGTGCCCCGGTAATTCCGAGTTGGAAATATTTGATGGTCCAACCAGATACAACGGCATAATAGAAACCGATCGCGGTTGATATCCATGCCGTCCATAGGCCCATCCAAGCGAACTTCTTTCCAGCAAATATACGGAATGTTCCGATGGTTCCTGTTCGACTTCTCTTGCCCATTGCATATTCTGCAATGACCAATGGAATAGACCAAGCGAACAAGAAGATAAGCCAAGGAACAAGGAATGTTCCTCCGCCATTGGCCCCAACCATACGTGGGAAACGCCAAATGTTACCAGTACCTATTGCGGCACCAATTGAAGCAAAAATAAGGCCCATACGGCCGTTGAATTGGTCTGAATCGCCATCTTCTGCCATTCAATTCCCTCCTCAGTTATCTCCGACTTCAGCAGATTCGGCTGCTGCCAAGTCGATCTCTTCATCATCGGTCAGCATCATTCGCAAACAGACGGCTAAGCCGCCCCAAACAAAGGTCGCGGTTAATGCAAACATGAACAGAGAGCCAAACACGCTACCATAGGCTGCTCGATAGGATAAATCAAGGGTGTAATAATCACCATCAGAAGGATATTGATAGAAATCAGAACCTGCAAGCGTCGTCACCGATGCCTTGTAGTGTAATTTTCCAGTCGCTGTTTCTGAAATCGGAATCATACCTCGCAAGATCGTTCCGTTCCCATCAGAGGTTGTACATGTTCCTTCCAAGGCCATAACCTCGACCGATTCCCATGCCGTAGTTGACCATTCACTTGGACCGTAATCGCTCTGCAAACGGCTTGGTTTGACTGTACGCCATAGAAGTTCTGATTGAGATGCACTGAATGGGAAAGCATCAGCGACACAGATGTCAATTGGGATATCGCCTTCCGATGGAACAGCGATATCACCAGGTTCTTGCAAGTAGTTTTGCTGGGATATATTCGCAATCGCTAAATCCGCTCGCTCTCGAGGGTTGTCGCTGATATCAGCCATGTAAAAGGCAACACCGAGGTTGCGAACCGCGATATGGTCGATGTCGATTTCGTTTTGGTGGAATGCAGTTCCAATTTCCATAGTGTAGCAGTACGAGCCATGCACACCGTAATGCCAATCGCAGAAGTCACCGGTTGTTGGGTAAAGGTCACTCGATTGCATGTTGGTGTATTGAGTCATCTCTGCCATCTCATCACCGTGGTAAATGAGTTGTTCATGGTCGGTTGTTTGGCAATCTGCACAGTGGCCCCATGGATAGAGGACAAGTTCAGAGTAGGAGTGATAGGTGAGTGTGGCTTTGTATTCAGATTCGCCATCACCGTTATCGTCGTTCATTTCGGTCATGTCTTGGATGAAACGAGTTTCGGGTTCGGAATTTCCACCAGCCCAATCTTCGTCTTTAACGCCGTCATTGTCGTCATCTTCTCCGTCGACATTGTCTTCATTGACAAGGCCGTCACCATCGTTATCCTTGGTATCAAACGGCCCGGTATAGACGTCGTTATTGGAAATACCAGCTTGTTCATCTTCCGATGGAGTACATGTTCCTGGAATAAGAGGGATTGTAGCGCCAAGTGGCCAGCCCCATTCAAATTGGTAATTCCGGTTCAGATCCACGCCGTCACAATCTTCGTCAACTTCTTGAATTAAATCAGGTAAAGGCTCAGGACCGTTGTTCCTCAAATTCTTCCTCCATCCGCCGGAAGGACATGTTTCCCATGCAGGTTCAACACAGAACACTTCACGGTCGTAGATGTTTCCATCAACGTTGAGCATTGGAATGAGATAGATTTCTCGGCTGTTGACTAAATCAGTAATCCATTGTTCACTGTAATCTTCATCGACACCTAAGTCTCCCGAGCCACATGGAGTGCCATCGCCGTTCGAATCTTGGAAACTTGCATCTAAAGCAAGACAATCGCCGTCATCATCAAGGATGCCGTCACCGTCTGCATCGCCCCATGGGTCTTCATCGATACCTTCTTTTGAATCATCAATTTCTCCATCATTGTTGTTATCTATGCCATCGTTTTGCCAATATTCTTTGTCGCCGTCGTTGTCGTATCCAATGTTGTTGTAGGAAAATGCAATCACTTCCATGACCATGAGAGGTGTCTCGTACGACATCCATTCTCGTGCGTGATGGTTTCCAACAATCATGACGTCTGGTCGGTCAGCATAATTCCCAGTATCTCCAACAAATGCGTTGTAATCGCCATCATAGACTTCACCGGTGATCTTGAGCCATGGGGATGCATGCATGTAATGCCAGCCTTCGTAGGTATCACCGGTTGTGGTTTCTCCTCGAGCATTCACGCCACCGTTCAATCCTTCATGGAATTGGAAAATATCTTCATTTTCCTCAGTAAGGTATTGCATTCGCTCCTTCATGGTTTCATAGGAGTGGTATTCTTTGAACTGAAGTTTCGCTTCATTTGCTGGTGCCCATGGGAAAATCATGTTGATGTAATCATCAGACCAAACGTCTTCTGGGGTCGTGCCCATTGGTTCATCTTGTGCCACACTTGCATTCGCAATTGGTGCAATAAGTGACAATAAAAGTGGGAGAACAATAAGAACTCCGAACGAAGGGCGAGTGCGGATGACTTTACCGTTCAACATCATGGTATCACTTGACCCAAAACGCTCGACTTCTTGAAGCGTTCGCGGCTAAGGTTGTCCCCGTAGGGAACGGATTGAGGCGGAAGTGACCAATATGAGCACCTGTTGGTCAAGGTATGGCCAACATCCTCCAACCAGCCGCAGACTCGTTTTGGTCCGAACAGGTTCTCGGCCTCAATTACCTTACAGTGGCCCTCTTGGCTGGCATTTTTCTGTTGGCAATTGTCGCCCGATTTGTCATCATGTGGGTGGCTCCGAAATTCTTATCGAAAATCATTCAGTCGGATTCCATTCAATCGAAAGCGGTCAAAGATTCGGATAAGGCCCTTGGTAACGCTGCAGGTGCTGGAATTGCGATGTATGTTCTGAATGCACTCATCAAACTTCATGAAGAAGGGCAGAACGATTTCATTCTGCCTGGAATGGTTGAAGAATTGCTGCCAAACTTGCTTCAATTCATCTTGGCAATCTCCTTGGTTTTGTGGGCCTTTCGATTGGTTTCCATCGTCAAGGATGTCGTCCAACTCTTCGATAAAGATGGGGAACTCGACGGTTCAGAACTCACGTTGATTTCAGCGGTCGAAAGTTTACTTCGCTTCCTCATCATCGCCATCGGTTCAGTGTTCATTGCCGATGCATTAGGATTCAATTTGACCTCACTCATCGCTGGATTAGGAATTTCAGGTTTGGCATTGGCCTTAGCAGCCAAGGACACCATTTCCAACCTCTTTGGAGCAACAACGGTCTTGCTTGACCGGCCATTCAAGGTCGGCGATTGGATTATCATTGATTCAGTCGAAGGAGAAGTCATGGAGATTAGTCTACGCACGACACACATTCGAACCGCCATGGATACCGTAGTGACCGTTCCAAATGCAAACTTGGTCAATACGCCAATAGAGAACTTTGGAAAGCGCCGATGGCGACGTTGGCAATCCTTGCTCCACTTGGACCTTAACTCAAATCCTGAAGATGTTGCAACCTTCTGTGATGGTGTCGTTGAAAACATCAAGGCCTCTCCAATCACTTTGAAACATGAGAGTTCATGGTGCCAAGTCAGTGCCCTTTCGACTCAATCCATTGACATCTCTCTCAATGTGTATTGGGATGTAGCAGGCGGTTCAACAGAGCGAGAAGAGAAGGAAAAATTCCTTCTTGGCGTTATGCAATTAGCGAAGGAGAAGAAGTTGAAGTTCTTCGATGCTCGAATGATGCAACATTCCTAATCAATACGGTTTGGGGTCTTTGACGCGATAGATGATGTTGGTGGCTATGCCAACACCAACGCTGAGGAAAGCTACAATGAGACTTTGATTGGGCGTGAGTGTCTCAAGTTTCCATGCAAAGAAGGAAACGATGAGTCCGGTAATTCCAACCCATTGTCCTGATTTCCACATCCGAAGAGTTCCCAAATACGCTTGAAGTCGAGAGACTTCTCTCAGCCATTGTTCACAGGCTTTGACCGTTGTTTCATCCGCGAAAGCCTTGGCTTGAGCAAGTTCGAGAACCGTTGCATGATAGCGCCATACCCATGCCCCGCCACGAACGGTCGAAAGTGCGCTGCGACTGGACCATGACGATGGAACTGAACGGCTCCATGTCTCAAGCATGTTTTGGCGTTGCTGTTCAGTCAAGCCGTCTTTACGAGCCCATTGGTGTTCCAGCATCATCAGTGAAGCAAGTGAAGGAAGCCGGTCGCTTTCACACAAGAGATGTTCACTCAATGAACGGCAAAGTGGCAAGAACATCTGTTTTCCATCGACTTCAACAATCGAGTCAATATCCAGGTGAAGCCGAGGCAATCCAAGTGTGGTTGATGAATGGGGTGCTCGCCACATTGTATTGGTTTTCAGTTGGTCTTCGACCGCTTTCAAACGATCATTCCAACGACGTTCGGTATTTGGTGTCATGAAGGGTTCAAGTGAAGTATGAATCGCACCAAGATGCTTGACCAGTTCCAATACCGTTGACTCTTCACCGTCAAAAGAACGATGAGTATGCAGTGGATAGAGAAGAATTCGGTCGTTTCCATCAACCGCCCAGCCTCCAGTTGGGAGGAACAAATTATGGTCTTTCAACGCTTCTTGCCAAGGTTCATAACGCGCCAAACGTGAAACATCATCACCGATGTGAGTGGGTTGAATGGTTGCAATGACTTCTTGATTCAACATCAGAGTAAGACCACGGGAAGAGGTGGAAAGCAGTTCAATTGTTTCGACTTCAGTTCCCCATCCGCCCCAAACAAGTCCTTCTTCTGGAGTTGTATTCCAGCCTTCAGGGGTGAGGAATGTTTCAAAATCCCAAAGAACGGTTCGGCCGTATGTTGTACGAAGGAGGCCGTCTTTTTGCGCAACTTCAAGCGACGAAAGAGCGATGCCTGTTGGCCACCATGCAGGTTCGCCCATGGTTATGCGAGGGAGCCGAGGTTCTCAAGCCTCGCCCTCAGATTGGAGTAAAGAAGAGGGATGACATCATACATCATGCTGGTCACGCCAGTATAGAGGCGGAATCGATGGGTATCTCGGAACGGATGGGTGATGTACTTGGCCAAGCAGTCGAGTCTAAACTCCTTCGAGAAGTCAAAGAACACACCATCAAAGTCCAACACCTTGCCATTATCATGGATGGGAATCGGCGATTTGCTTGGAAGAGTAACATTGCAACCGGCATCGGTCATCGAATTGGTAAAGAAAAACTCGAGCGGGTACTGGATTGGACTCTTGAAATTGGCATCCCATGGTTGACGGTTTATGCGCTTTCAACCGAGAACCTCAACCGACCAAAGAAGGAACTTGAAACGCTGTTTAAGTTGTATGATGAGGGTTTACGAGACATCGCTGATGACAAGCGAATTCATGAGAACAAAGTCAAGGTGCAAATCATTGGACGAAGAGAATTGCTTCCAAAACATGTCAATGACGCCATCGATTATGCTGAACAACGAACGGCCGATTACGACCAATTTGTCTTCACAGTATGCCTTGCTTATGGAAGCCGAGAAGAGATGGTCGATGCCATTCGTTCAATTGCCGAAGAGCATGCTGCTGGCGATTTAAAACTGGAAGAAATCAATGAAAAAGCCGTCTCTAAGCGCTTGTATACTGGTGAAATGCCTGACCCTGATTTAGTGATTCGAACAAGTGGAGAAGAACGGATTTCAAACTTTTTATTATGGCAGATGGCCTACTCCGAACTCTACTTTTCTGATGTGTTTTGGCCTTCATTCCAAAAGAAAGATTTGCTCAAAGCAATTCGAACATTCCAAGACCGTCGACGACGTTTCGGAGAGTGAGCAGATGACTGTTTGCGATGAATGCAACGGTTGGCTCAACCCTGCACTCGCTGCTGATTCTCTCGTTCGCCGAGGTGATGAGGTCTTGTTAATTCAACGTAAATTCCCTCCTATGGCTGGGTCATGGGCATTCCCTGGTGGCTTTGTTGACCAAGGTGAAGACCCAATGCACGCTGCTGTTCGTGAATTGAAAGAGGAAACCGGATTAGATGGAACAGACCCAAAACTCGTGATGGTTATGGGCGACCCGCAACGAGACCCTCGCAAACATATTGTCAGTATTGTCTACGAAGTGAACGTCAGTGAAGACCAACAACCTGTTGCTGGCGACGATGCTGCTGATGCCCGTTTCTGGCCTATTGCTACCCTTCTTTCTGGTGATGTTGAATTCGCTGGAGACCACTTCATAATTTTGCAAAAATGGCTCAATCAATGAGTTCCATCCCGAAAAGGTTTGTTAAATCGTTACGAGCGTTTGGCCAAGATTCTGGCTCAAGCATCTCAGTCAAATGTATACCTGTTAGGAATTGAGCTTGCAGGTCCTTCCATTCATCGCCCTCACACGTTGATTTCCATCGGAACAATGGATAGCCTGCAGATTCTAAACGGTCAAGAAAACCTCGTTCTGCCTTACTGATGAGAAGAGTTGGCGTTCCAAGTAAAGCCGCTTCACTGGCTAATGTTACCGATTGCGTGATGACACAATCGTGAGCTGCAAGTTCTTGATCAAGAGCCCATGCATCGCCAATGTAGGCATCTTCATCGGCCAAAGTCGTCGATAATCCTTCAAAGACTTCATCTGGGATTTCAATCAATTCATCATCGTCATGGATTCCGCCACCCACCAAGCGACGAACAAGAACACGGGGTGGGTCACTCACCACAGTTGGTCGAAGGCTCGGGCGCAAATGCACATGGCCGTGTAAACCGTCTAAACGGTGAACTCGAGTTCCATTGAGTTGTTCTAAGAAACCACCATCAAGGTCACTGCGCCAATGCGATGGCAGTACCACATCGGTGGCTGCTTTTCGAGCAAGACCATGGGCAAGGTGATTGACTTCAGTGTCAGAGATATACCAGCGTTCTACAATGGAAGGAAGTCGGCGGCGAAGAAAAGGAGAACGCCAAGCCATCAATTCCAAGGGAGCGCCAATGGAAACAATTCGTTCAATTGGATTTCCTTGTTGATTGCATTGGCGTAAGAACCGATGGCTTGAACGCCATCGCCCCAGTGCTTTTTTTCGTCGATTCTCACCAACTGGACGCTCAACCCAGTGCGTCTGACGGCGTGGAAGATGTCCATCACCAGCTTTGAGAAGGTTTTCAACTTCCTTTCGTTGTGTGGCAATAATCACATCGTCACTTTGACCTGCTCGTAAAAATGGGGCAAGTAAGCGAACATGCGCGGGATGGTCGAAAACCCAACAGGTGCGCATGGCCCTTCCTGTCGCCAACTCATCCTCAATGCATCGCTTTGTTGCGAGAAGTTAAGATGGCGAACCTCAAGGCATCATCATGGAGAAAGAAAGCATCGAATTGCCAGGCGCCAGTAAGTATGGGCCGTATTCAGCAGGCGTCAGAGCCAATGGAATGATCTGGTTGTCCGGACAAATCGCTGTTGAAGCAGGCGACGATGTACAAGCACAAACCCAAGGTGCCTTGGATAAAATCGATGCTCTACTGGCAACATCTCAATTATCGAAACACAATTTATGCTTCGCACAGGTCTTGTTGGCAGACATCAATGATTTCGCTGCCATGAACGAGATTTACGGAGCATGGGTTGAGGACATCGAAATACGACCTGCACGTGCTGCTTTTGCTGCTGCGGCTTTACCTGCTGGAGCATTGGTTGAAATTGTCGTTCAAGGCGCATGTCGTACTTCCTTCTGAGGTGTTTGTATGCCCGGGTCTCCGTATTTGACCGACCCGCCAAAGAAATTGACAACGTGGCGAAGGGTGTTGGTGTTCTCTATTCCAAGCGTTTTAGCCACCATCGCCTTAGCGGTCATGTTTGATGTCGTGTTGGAGATGATGCTTGTCTTCACTGCCTTCTTTACCCTCAGTGCAATCATGAGGAAATAACACAGCATCGGCATACTTGAAAGGGATAAGCAGGTGGGATTTACATGGACGAATGGCCAGTTCAATGTTTCAAAGCCTACGATATCCGAGGACTTGCGAACGGTGATGGGACCGGTGAATTAACACCGCCTTTTGCGTATCGGCTCGGTCGCGCAATGGCGACTTATCTCGATTGCAGCACCTTTGCAGTCGGACGTGACATTCGACATTCATCTCCCGCACTTGCTGATGAACTGATGCGTGGTCTGGTTGACGGCGGTGTCATTGTATCCGATTTAGGTATCGTTTCAACCGGGTGTGTCTATCACGCTTGTTGGACTCTTCCAGTTGACGGTGGTGTCATGGTGACTGCAAGTCACCTCGCTATGCCAACCCACAATGGATTCAAAATGTGCAGAGGAACTCTACCTCTTGCAGGTGAAGAAATTCAAGAATTGAAAGATGTCTTCCTTGAAGGTGCGTTCAAAGAAGGTACAGGCCAAATCATTGACACGCCTCACTTGGAAACATATCTTGACGCCATCATCGAATCAACAGGCCCACTTGCTCGGCCAGTCAAGGTAGCAGTAGACTGTGGAAACGCAGTTCCTGGCCCTGCTATGACTGCTTTACTCGACCGTATGGGATGCGAACACATTGACCTGTACTGCGATTGGGATGCGGATGAACCAAACCACGGAGCCGACCCAACCCGTCCAAAGAACATGGTTGATTTGGGTGCTGCTGTGGTTGAACACGGCTGTGAATTTGGCCTTGGTGCCGATGGTGACGGAGACCGAATTGGTGCAGTTGATGAGGCTGGCCGATTCATCTATCCTGACCGATTGATCGCTTTGATGGGAGAAGATATTCTGGCCAACGTCGATGCTTCTGCAAGTGATGAAGCTAAGACCATCATCTATGATGTCAAATGTTCAATGAACGTTGAAACTGCTATTCTCAATGCTGGTGGAGTTCCACACATGGCTCGTACAGGTCATTCGTTCATGAAGCGCGTATTAGCCGATATGCCCGAATGTCAAATGGCTGCAGAAATGAGCGGTCACATCTTCTTGGCCGACCGTGGCTGGTATGGTTTCGATTGTTCACTGTACAATGCTGCTCGCTTGATTGAAGTCTGGAGCCGTAAAGCAAGTCCGAGTGAAGGAGGACCTTCGTTCTCAAGCGAACTTGACCGTTTGGCTCCGAGCCTGCCAACAACGGGTGAAGTCAAAGTTCCATGTTCGGAAGCCGACAAACTTCCAGTTGTTGCTGCCATTACTGAGGCGTTCAATGACCGAGAATCTTCTACCGTTGATGGTGTCCGAGTTCGATTCAACTTCGATGGAGAATATGCGGGATGGTATTTGGCACGAAAGTCAAACACTGAGGCTGTCCTTGTGATGCGAGTTGAAGCAAAAACTGACGCTCATCTTGACATGATGATGAAAGAAATCAACGAGAAAGTTGCTCCCCTCATCGACATTGAAAAGTTACTCAATTCCGTTTGAATGAAGTAGAATCAAAGTTCTGCTTCATCGAAAGCAGGTGCAATGGTGTAGTCGAAGATAATGAGTTCAACCGAGTAAGTCACTTCTTC
>CALBIL010000023.1 GCA_937892945.1 uncultured euryarchaeote
CTCAAGAAACACGTTTAGCATGTACATTGACCAATTTGACATCGTTCACATTTCGGAATACAATGGGGGCTCAAACCTTGGTTACAGTATGGTGGCCCCAGGGGCCTCACGCCAATCGATGACTGTCGATAACGTTGGAGATGTCGGATATGAGAACGATATCTTTGTTGACTCCAACAATATGGTTCACATTGCGTATTACGATTCTACCAACAATAATCTGAAATACGCTAACCGTTCTACAGGTATGTCGCTCACTCAAGAAATCACGGTTCAGTTCGGGCAATATGGCTCGGTAACGGGGACGGTTGTCAACGACACTACCATCCGAGTAACGTCGCCAATGGCTGGTCAAACTGCGGAAACGGTAGATCTCACCTTGTCGGATAAAGATGGTACTGAATACCTTCTATCCTCCGTTTTCACCTTCATTTCTCCTGATGATGTTGACATGGATGGTGTGCTCAACGTCAATGATGATTGTCCAAATATTGCTGGTACATCTACACAAGATGTGACCGGCTGTCCAGATGCTGACAACGACGGATACAGTGACACAAACGATGTATTCCCCAATGATTCAACTCAATGGAGTGACACTGACGGTGACGGCTATGGCGATGCCGCAAATGGAAACAATGGCGATATGTTCCCACTTGATTCAACACAATGGCACGATACAGATGGGGATGGTTTTGGAGATAATCCGAATGGAACTGACCCTGATAATTGCATTGAAGAATTCGGCAATTCAACGATTGGGCGTTTGGGGTGCCCTGACGATGACGGTGACGGCTGGGCAAATATTGACGATGCCTTCCCTTTCAATGCTTTTGAAACGACAGACAGCGATGGTGATGGTGTAGGAGATAACCTCGACATGTTCCCTCTTGACGGAAACGAAACGCTTGATTCTGATGGCGACGGTGTAGGCGATAATGCAGATGCGTTCCCAAACAACGCCAGTGAAACGTTAGATTCCGATGGTGATGGACTCGGTGATAATAGCGATCCGAATCCATTCCAACACGATTTTACAGACGGTGACGGTGATACATTCCCGGATCTCATCGATGCATTCCCTGAAGATGGAAGCCAATGGTCAGATACGGATGGCGATGGTTTTGGAGATAATCCAGACGGCAATGATTCTGATGCCTTCATCACAGCTCCAAGCCAGTGGAACGATAGTGATGGCGATGGGTATGGTGATAATTGGGGTGACAGCGCTTGGAATGAAACTCGAATGTCCGAATGGACGGGCATCTTCATTGACGGTGCTCTTCTTTCCGATTACTGCCCAGACGTGAATGGAAATTCTACGGCCGATGGCTATGCTGGATGTCTGGATGCTGACGGTAATGGAATCGCAGACATGTTTGAACAAATGGAAAACAACACTGAGACCAATGATTCAGTGATCGATTCCGATAACGATGGCGTTTCAGACTTGGAAGATGCTTGCCCGGAAACCCCTGCAGGTGCTCAGGTCAATACCATCGGTTGCGTCGTTGTCGACTCTTCTGAGGACGATACAACTTCAGCTTTCGAATCCTTCTTCTCAGGAGATGGAGACCCAGTAGCGACAACAGTCGGTATCGGAGCGATTTTGCTTGCTCTGTTTTCTTTACTGCAAACCAATGCTGTTGCAGCAGTTCTCCCCGACACATTCCGTTGGGTTCAAGTTCTTCGTAATAACTCGAAACTTACAAAAGAAGAATTGAATGAATTAACATATCTTCAGTCTCTTGTGCAAGCTTACTTTGACTCTCCGGATGAACTCAATGAAGAATTACAAGACATGAAGTCTGATTTGACTGCACGCTATACCAATAACGAAATCAAGAAAGAGACGCGTGAAAAGTTGTTCACACTGATTGATGAACTTCTTCACACAAGTCCTGATGAATTGGAACGTATTGCTCATAACGATGCTTATTTTGGATTGGCAGGAACCATTGATTCCAAAGAGAGAACAGAACTTCTTGAGGAGAAAGTCGCCATGCGAAGCGTCCCCATCTCTCTTGATTCCACGCTCACATCAATGCCGCAAGTTCCAAATTTGGAACTCAAAGGGGTTGTGAGTGCAGAAGATGGATACGAGTACCTTGAGTCTCCATCAGGAAGTGGTGTCTGGTTCATTCGTAACCAATCTTCTGGCGAATGGGAACAATGGTTGCAATAAGTTTGATCTTCGTCTTTGTTGCTTACCGTGGTATTTGCAGATAGTTTTCCGGTACGAGGAGAGGTACGGAAGCAACTGAAATTATCCGTAAGCAAGGCTTGAGTATTCCGGTACGAGCACTA
>CALBIL010000024.1 GCA_937892945.1 uncultured euryarchaeote
AGAGGAGCGTTGAAATGTGCCTTGCGTTGTTTGGTTGGTTTCATACTTTTTACCATAATCTCACCTCAAATAATTTGTTTTGCGTTTGCCGCAATACGAGGCCATCGTTCTGCGGCCTCTCGGGACACTGGCCCTTTGATATCCGACCCTTGAACATCACCTTTTTCGTTGGTGATGACACAAGCATTGTCTTCGAATTGTACCCAGGTACCGTCAACACGACGGAAAGGTCGGCGTTGACGAATAATCACTGCGTTGAACATTTGTCGTCGAGTCTCTGGAGTTCCTTTCTTGACTGAAACCTTTGCAAGATCTCCGACACCACCAGCTGGGTATCGGCGAATTGTGTTTCCAAGTCGTAGAATGTTAATGATTTGAACAACCTTAGCACCGGTGTTATCAGCAACATGCAGACGTGCTGCAGTTGGAAGACCACGGGTTTGCTTGCCTGCAATTCCTCGCATCAAACTTCACCCCCTGAGTTTTCTACGACACAGAATGAGATTGTCTTCGAAAGAGGACGGCATTCCATAATCTTGACTGAATCGCCAATACTAACATCACCAATGCAAGCTGGCAAGTGAGCAGAAACTGCACTTGTGCGCTTTTCATATCGTTCATACTTATCCATATAGCGAACAATATGACGCTTGATAGTAATCGTTTTCTGCATTCCAACGTTCGAAACGGTTCCTTCGAGCACTTGACCGCGCAAGCGAAGGGAACCATAGAACGGGCAGTTTGCATCTCCATCCCACTCACCGGCGGGGTTTTTTACGTCAATTCCAATGTCTCGCATGGTATCAGGCCTTCCTGTATTTTCGATGGGTTCTGTCTTCTGGGCGCTGACCCACGAATGCGCCTTGAATGACAACATCACTGTTGTCAATGGTAAATGTAATTGCGGCCTTTCCGAGAGTAACGCGAGCGTCACCATCGAGAAGAACCAGGGTGTTTTTGGTTTCGTCAAGAACGATACCAGAGCGGCCAACAAGTGTTGGGTCGCTGGATCCAACAACGTTCAATGTCGTTCCAATCCAAGTGTTGTTGTAGATTTCCATATCAGCGCACCTCCACATTGAATCCGTTATTTTTGAGTACGCCTGATGCTTTCTTTTTGTGATCGCCTTGAAGTTCTATTGTTCGTCCTTTCACGGTTCCACCAGCTGCACATTTGTTTTTGAGTAATTTTGCGAGTTGATTAATGTCAATTGCTGAGTCTTCGATACCTTCCACTTTTGTTACGATTTTTCCATAGCGTCGTCGGTCGGTTGATATGATTGCTCTTTGTTGTTCTTTGGCTATTTCTTGGCATATGCAGAGTTCATCTGGAAGTCCGCATACATTACAAATAGCCGCCATTATATTCTTCTCCTTTGGTTTCACTTTGTGTTCAAATGGGTTTTGAGTCGAGCGATACTTCGGCGAGTTGCCTTGTATGCTCCGATGTTCGAAGGGGTGCCACCAAGTGCTTTCTCAGCACGAAGTTGAAGCAATTCCTCTTGCAATTCGAGAAGTCGAGATTCACGAGCCTCTTGGCTCATGGATGCGATCTCACGGTTTGATACGTGGCTCATTCGCTCGCCCCCGCTGGTGCAGCAGCTTCTTCAGCCGCTGCTTGTTCTGCACGAATTCGGAGTTCTTCATTGCTGAAGATGCTGATTTCGTGAGGTAGACGAGTTCCTGCTCGCATGATTTCGACTGTGCAACCAATGGTTCCAAGTTTCTTAACTGCAACTGCGTAACCCTTGTCCATGTGTTGTAGAGCAGTTTCACCGCAATACTTGACGTGACCAAGAATAAACTTCTGAGTTCGATTTCGTGAACCAGTCAACTTACCACCAACGGTAACGATAACACCACGTGCGCCGGATTCCATAATGTTCTGAGCAGCACTGGCTCCAGCACGACGGTAATACCAACCACGCTCGAGAGCAGAAGCAATCTTTTCAGCCATAACTTGAGCATTCAAGGTAGCAGCCTTTCGGTCGATTTCTTCAACCTTAAGTTTAGGATTTTCAATATTGAATTCCTCGTTAAGACGCTTTTGTAATTCATTGATAATCTTACCCTTACGGCCAATGACCATACCTGGGCGTTCTGCGTGAACGGTAACTTCGGTTCCTTGCGGAGTTCGGCGAATAACCAAATCTCCAAATCCGGAGTTCTTGGTATTCTTCATCAAGAATTCCTTGACGAGAAGACGTTCGACGTTACGGTTTACGATTGTTCTGAGAGTACTTTGTTTTCCAGCCATAATCAATCACCTCAGAAGTCGTCCTCCAACTCATCCTCTTGGACTGTAAAGTCTTCGAGGAAAATTTCGAGATTCACTTGGTAGTGGTTCGAAGGAGTCGCACGTCCACGAGCACGAGCGATGAAACCCTTACGGATTTGACCACGGTGTGCTGCGATGTGTGTAATTTGCATTTCTTCAGGATCGACATCTTCGTATTGATGTCGAGCATTTTCCATTGCGCTTTGAATCAACTTAATGATTGCACGGGAACCCTTGACAGGATAGCGACCAGGTCCAATCTTACCCTTACGATGTCCAACCATAGAAGGTCCAGTTCGGCGCTTCTTCTTGTTCCCACTACCAAGACGGAAAGGAACTGCAGATGCCTTTCGACGGATGTCTGCACGGTCTGAATCGATCTTGAGTACTTCGTTAAGGAAAGCAATTGCTTCTCCTGCCTTCATGTTCTTGACATATCGGCATATTTCGAAACAGTGCTTAACGTGCATATCCATGTTGACTGCACGAGCTGTTGCAAGGCGACTGCCTTGGAGTAATTGCGTGTAACCTTTTTGAGGGATTTCACGTCGCTTTGAACGTCGGTCTAATTGTGTCTTTACCATATATCACACCTCACTTTAGGGCCACGTGCTTTGAAGAACGTGTTGCACCGACACCAGGGCCGCTGTGTGCGACGCCTCTTCGGGTAATTGCGAATTCACCAAGGTAATGACCAATCATTTCTGGCTTAATTTCGACAGGAATGAAGTTCTGTCCGCTGTAGACAGAGATGGTTTTACCAACAAATTCAGGGAGTATAGGCATATCTCGACGGTGCGTACGAACAGTCTTACCATTCGAACGGCGAACTCGGTCAAGGAAGTGTTCATTCTCTTCAGAGAAGCCACGGACCATTGAACGGCGAGCACGAGAAGAAAGAACTGTGGCAATGGATATTGCAGCAGGATCTTCTTCTGGAGGGAAGAGAGGCATGTTTGACAACTCTTCGACCGAATAACCACGGTAGGTAAATTCTTTCTTTACTCGGCCAGTGGTGGTCGAAAGGCGCTTACGTGCCTTACGTCGACTGGCTTTAGGTGTCATAAAGGACTTCTTATTCTTACGTGCCATACATCATCACCTCAAATTTTCTTACCGCGGCCTCGACCGCTGCGGCTTGGTGCAATCAGACCGACCTTAGCACCCGGTGGGGTGCCTCGACCTACTGAGCTTGGACCGTGAACAGCTTGGTGATTTCCACCGCCGTGCGGGTGATCCACTGGATTCATTGCTACACCACTCACGTGAGGGAAGAGCTTACCACGGGCCTTGGCCTTGTAGTATGCTGCACCAGCAGTTCGTAGTGGCATCTCGTCTCGGCCATGACCTGCGAGAACACCGATAGTTGCACGGCAGTTTGCAGGAAGTTCACGGAGTGAACCAGAGGGCATACGGATTCGGACTTTGTCACCGATTCGTGCTTCAACGTAACATGAGTTACCAGCAGCACGAGCCACTTTGCCTCCGTCACCAGGACGAAGTTCGAGATTGTTGATTGCAGTCCCTTCAGGAATATTGTAAAGAGCTGTAATGTTACCAGGTCGAAGAGCTGCGTTATCACCGATAGCGACTTTTGATCCGACTGCGAGTCCTTCTGTTGCAACAACGAGAGTTGATGCGCCATCTGGCAACTTCATTCGAGCGAGAGGTGCTGAATGAACAGGGCTGTGGAGTAATTCCGTAATCTCACCAACGACACCGCTGACACGAGGCATGCGATTCTCACCTGGGAACCGATGGCTAGCTACACGGTAACGTGGAGAGGAACCTTTTCGTTGTGCTCGTATTCTCTTACCCATGATAAATCACCTCAGAATGCTCCCAAGCGCATTGCTGCGTCTTCTGCGTCATAACCTTCGGCAAGCTTGACGGAAGCGTGCTTACCGTGTTTTGTATTTCGAACGTTGACTTTAGCAACTTCGACTTCGAAGATGGTTGAAACCGCACGTGCGATTTGACCCTTTGTAGCGCTGCGGTGGACAATGAATTCAAGACGGTGCTCTTGTGTACGAGCTTCCATCGATTTTTCAGTCAACCATGGTTGAATAATTATATCGTATGCATTCATGATATTCACCTCAGTTAAGTGCCTCCACGGCATCTTTTGTAAAGACAGTCAAACGACCTATTGCGCCACCAGGTGCTAAATCTTCAGCACACAAGTCACGAGCTGCGACTACATCGACACCCGGAAGGTTTCGAGCAGCATGAGCCAAGCCGGACTTCTCCTTGACAACAAGAAGAATTGATTTCGGTGTTTTGTGGACACGTCCACGCATTGTACCTTTACCAGCACGGATGTTTCGTCCGTCACGAGCACGCATCAAATCATCTCCAAGACCAATTTGGTTGAAGATTGCAATGACCTTACGGGTAGCGGAGCCATGGTTAAAGGATTCAATGTCGAATTTCTCTGTTTTACCATCTCGAACTTCGACATAGTTGCCCAGAACGATAGGGAGTGAAGAGATCTCTTCAGAGAATCGGTGACCTCGGGAACTGACTGTTTCAATGGAAGTGGTTGCAGCCAATGCCGAATCTCGAGCAATACGGCGTTCCTTAAGGTTGAGTTTACGACCCCAGTTCTTTTCGACCTTTGGCCCGTGAGCACGACGTCCACCCTTGGTATGCGGGTTTTGTGCAGCTCGGCTTTGACCGGTTCTACGCATAATACGTGAAACACCACGGCCCTTCCCCCACCATTCGACGGAGTGCTTCATACCGGCCATTGGCGCACGCTTTCCAACGTGTGCCCGTGAACCGTATGCTTGGCGACGGTTGGCTCGGCTTGAGGCAACTGCCAACTTAATCAAGTCGGTACGGAGTTCGGTTGAAAATGCTTCAGAGAGCGTAACTTTCTTTCCGTTTTCTACGGAAATTTCGAAATTCTCTTGAAGACGACCTGCGTCGACTTCGTCTTGACTGACAGTGTTTGTAATATCGAGAACATTGACTTTCAACTTCAGACCCCCTGCTTAGATGATGTACTTACGTAAGTGATTTCGTAAGGCGTTAGTTCTTTGTCAGATCCACGTGTAGCGTCTCGGAAACGAATCAAACGCTTTGCTGGTCCTGGGACACTTCCCTTAACGAGGATGTAATCGGAATTGACTTCACCGTAATGAAGGAAACCGCCAGCAGGCGTGATTGCGTGTTCTTCGGGAGATGCAACTCGCAGAATACGCTTGTTGTATTCTGTGCGTTGGTGGTATCCTGTTTGACCACCTTGACGAATCGACTTTCGAACGTATCCGTCACCGAATGCACCCATGTTACCGTGTTGACGGCGTTTCTTCGAGTTTTTGTGAGATTGCAATTTTCCACCGAATCGCTTGATAACACCTTGCCATCCGTATCCTTTGGTAACTGCGACGATATCTGTGAAGCCGCCTTCAGTAAAAGCGTCAGCGAAGGAATATTCTTCACCGAACTTTTCCTTAGCGAAGGCGAGTTGCTCGCCAACATTGCCACCGTCAAGACCGATTTCCATGAGGTCAGGTGTCTTTGAAGAGAGGCTTGCAACTCCTGATGGTTGTGTTGCTGCAATAAGACGAACTTCGACCAAATCTGCTGCTTCAAGATTCTCAAAGTGCTTGTTTGCGTCGTGTTCTTTACGGGCAGGAAGGCGCTTGAAGAGGTCCGGGAATGCTTCACTGATTTGGCTTGCATCTGCCCATGCTTCTCCTGCAGCTTGCTTGCCGTATGGAGTCATTGTGTAACCTCGGACGCCGAGAATGCGCATTTTTGGGCACTCGACAACTGTGACTGGAATTCGAACTTCCTGTCCAGCAGATAGGCTACGTGGGTTTAAATCTCGAGCAAGAATATGAGTCATACCGGCTTTCCAACCAGCAAACCCTTGCATTCTTACTTCGTTCGCATCGGTTGTAGGCCACGATTTTACCAAACCAAATGGACGGGTTGCACGCTTTCGCGGGCTAAACGCCATTGATCCTCGTCGTGGGTGACTTTTCTTTGCCATGTTGGATTCCTCCTTTGTTTTATACAGCGCATTGGCCCCACCGTGGGGGGGCATACGAGGGCTCTCAGGAAAGGAGTAGCCGTGACACTGCGCCTCATCCCCCAGAACGGGAAACAAGACAGTAGGGGTCCTCTGGGGATGGCCCGTTGTGTCTGGCTGCTCACCTTTAAGCAACCATGCGACTTACCTCCCGTATATGAGTGGTTCGGTCTTCAACAGCGGAGAGGTTGCGTGATTTGTTCATCTTATGAGAGGTGTTCAAATCTTTCGATAAAGTTCGCAAGAGAGGTGACGATTTGGAAGAGTCCCCCGTAGGCACAGTAAGAGCACTTTCCTTTCACTTTCACATACAAGTGTTCACACTATGCTTTTGAACCCTCGACTCGAAACTCTTGATATGGCAGTCGTAGTTCATCCTTTCTTGAACGATGGCGTTAACGCCCGGGCTTACCAAATGATGGCGTTACGCAATGCATTAGCTGCCTCTACTTTGATGGTTATGCCCACCGGGTTTGGGAAAACTGCGGTAGAATGGATGGCCATGGCGGAAGCATTACGATTAAACACTGGGAAAATCCTTCTCATCGCTCCAACAACGGGTTTAGTCGAACAACAACAACGCATGGCACGAGATATGTTGAAGTTAGAACCCCACCTCATTCAAACCTATACTGGAGACATTACCCCCGCTAAGCGCCCACCAGTGTGGAACAAGGCACGCATAGTAATGGCGACATCTCAAGTCATACGGAACGATGCTATGAACGAGTTGATCGATTTATCGGAAGTGAGTTTGCTCATTGTTGATGAAGCACACCATGGGACTGGAAAGCATGCCTATGCACAGGTAGGGCATTTGTACAGAGAGGCTCATGACCATGCACCATTGGTCTTAGGCGCGACCGCAAGTCCAGGTTCTACCGAACAAAATATCATGGAAGTGATTCGGACATACGGGTTTGATTGTTTGGACGTATCTCGAAAGGAAGACCCAATGTTGCAACCTTATGCCGTCGATATGAGCACCGTCCCGCACCGCCTGCCGCTTCCAAACACCCTGACAATCCTTCTACAACCTCTGAAAGATCATTTCGAACAAGAAGCGAAGCACCTTCAGGAGCTCGGTTTCCTCTCACCAACTGCCCATATATCCGGGAAAATGATTGACGAGGCCCAGTTCCGTGCAAGTCAAGCCATTCAACGAAGAGATGTTCGAGGGTACGATGCTGCTCGTCGAATCGGAGATTTACGTCGAACACATATACTGTTGGATCTTATTCAAACACAAGGACTCAAAGCCGCATTATCGTTTTTGGACAGAGCAGAGGAAGATGGCAGGAGTGGCGAGAGAACTACAAACCGCTTTGTAGCAAAACCAGCCGTGCATCAATTCCGAATTGCAGCAAAAGATATTCCAGAACTTCACCCCAAGCCAAATCATGTTCGACATTTGGTTGAAACACAAATCACCGAACATCCAAACAGCAAGATCATCGTCTTTACCGAATACAGAGATACCGTAGATAATATCGTCGGAATGCTTGATTCTATAGAAAATATACACCCCGACCGTTTCATTGGACAATCGGGCAAAGGCAAACGAAAAGGTATGACTCAGAAACAACAACTGGAACAATTGCGTCGATTTAGAAAGGGTGAGATCAATGTATTGGTTGCTACGTCTGTCGGCGAGGAAGGATTAGATGTACCTGCTGCTGAACTCGTTATCCTCTACGAACCGGTACCAAGTGCAATTCGTGCGATTCAACGTAGAGGACGTACTGCCCGTCAACAAGCAGGGACCGTTCACACCCTCATTGCGGAAGGAACACGTGATGAATACGTCAATATTGCTGCTGAAAAACGTGAACAACGAATGCATCGTTTGTTGCAAAGAATACGTTCACGAGGGTTAATTCCCTCTCGCCCACCTCCAACGGATGAAGTGTTCGAATTCTTTTCGATTAAAACTGAAGATGAAATCTTGAGCGTTCCCGAGTTCATCAAGCAGCAACAAAAAATCATCTTTGATGAAATGGAACTGAACAATCCGAATGAAGTCGAAAAGGTAGTGGATGAAACCCCCCTGGAACGAGGACCTCCTGTTATTGCTCCTGCTGAGCGGCGGCACAGTCAACAAATGGGCCTCGAACAATTTGTTGAAAGTGCTAAGAAGACACCTCCTAAGATCCAAAAAGTTGAAGATTTACGAACGACATACCCTGCCCCAATTCTCGATGGGCAAGCACATCGCCATCAAGAGAATTTGTCATCAGCAGCCGCTTCAGCTGTAGTCACGGGAATGAGAGTTACTGAAAAGGAAGGATTTGTAATGACGCTTGATCATCGTGAATCGTCATCTACTTTAGGACCGTATTTGAGAAGCTTAGGCGTGAAAATCCAGTTCAGCCACCTGCTTCATGGTGACATACGAATCTCAGACCGTATACTTATCGAAAGAAAAACAGCCCGTGATTTGGTTCAATCGTTGACTGATGGAAGGCTGTTACATCAATGCCGACGATTAGTTGCAGCCGCATCCCGTCCAATGTTACTCATCGAAATTGGAGAAGGTCATGGCCAATTTGTTCATCCAAACGCAGTCCATGGAGCCCTTGCCCATGTAAGTCTGGATTTAGGAATCCCAATTATGATGACGAAAAGTCCTGAAGAATCTGCCCATTTCCTTGCAGCCGCCGCTCAACGCGAACACGACCTCATCGAACGAATGGCCTCACGAGCACTTTTACGAGCCACAAGTTTTGATGATGAAAGAAGTCTTGAGCGTGCGATATCGGCAGCAGTAGCAGAAATCAAAGCGATTGAATTGAGTGAAAACATCGATGCCCCGTTAGCCGGACGATGGACTTCCTTTCAAAAGTCGGAGTCGGTAGAAGTTCTTTCAGCAATACCTGGGATTGGAAAGAAGAAAGCTGCATCTTTAATTGAGTGTTTCTCGACCGTTTCGAGGGTGTTTGCAGCAAGTATAGAGGAACTCAGTGCATGTAATGGAGTTGGCACTGCCAGTGCCCTTACTGTGTTTGAAATGCTTCACGGATGATTATCCGCCAATTACTAACGCACGGGTGCGGAGTTGGGCAAATCGAGTTGGGTGATGTCCCAATGCAAAAGCGACTAATTCTGCAAGATGGAGAATTGGCATTGATGTGTCTTTTTTGGCCACTTTCCCAGCCTTCGATTGGTAGGAGTCAAGGTTTGAATGTGAAATTGTGCAGGCTGAGACGAGAATGTCTGCGCCGTTACTTTTTGCATCGGAAAGCACAGATGCTGTCATTTTCATAACTGGTTTGTTGATGGTTAACAAAGCAGGAGCACCAACACTCTGGCATTTCAAATCATAGTCCACTGGTGTGCCTCCTAAGGCTGTAATCAGTTGTTCCATGTAGGTTGGCATGAACGGGTCATCGTCACCACAGGCGCCTTGACGTTGCATGTTTGGCCCATAATAAGCAGCAACATTCAATCGTATCGGGTTGATGACAGCATCTCTGATTTTGTCAAGACCGATTTCTTCAACGAGCAAATGCAACAAGTGACGTGATTGAGATTCACCCATATATTCCACATTGGAAGTACGAGCAACGATATTATTGACTTCGTTCGCAAAACTAAGGTCTCCACGGAACTCATCAATCGTATCACACATGATCCCATGGCTGGTTGCACAGGTAGTCAAAATATCCAGTCCTTTGGATTCTGCCAAAGCAAGGTTACGAGCCACAAGAGCATGTTGGAGTTTTGGAGAGGATTGTTTGATGATGTTCGCACCGTCACTGCTTGCTTTAGGAAGCTCAGTCAAAACAATACCGAGTGTTTTACACAAAGGTTGGATGCAATCTTCGATTTCTGCAGAGGATGCTCTGGCCGTGTTTCCAGCATAATATGCAATTTTAATAGCCATACAATCGCCTCAGAACCTCTGGTCAATCTCGTTGAACAAATTAACGACTTCGTGATGAGCTGCCACTTTACTGTTAATCATGTTTGGAATCTTACCAATTCCAGCAGGTGGAAGGAGAAGGGCCTGCAAACTACGGAATGGAGGAGAACCTGTTCGAGTGAAACCAAGGACCATTCGTGCTGAAACGCCATCAAAAACATTGCTCAAAAGCCCGAGAGGACCCAGAACTTGCCGGTACAGCGTTGTTTCATTGACCTTGCCACTCCATTTGACGCTGCGCCCGTACCACTTGACCAAGCGTCCATGAGGGCCGGTGTAATTTGTTGAATTCAAGAGTTTACCACGAGCGGTATTCAATGCCTTGGAAGCGGTTCGACCATCGGAACCGTAGCGTGCAACTGAGGCGAAGTCTGCTTCAGCCCATACACCATGCTCACTTCCAATCGAAGCAATCAATTCTTTCTGCTGTGCATCGCCAGTACGTGGGTCGATACTGCGAGTCCATTGTTGGAGAAGAACTCCAGGACCTTTGTATTCCGAGTCATACGCAAAGGTATCAGACATGGATTGAAGCAATTGGTAGGAGACGACATCAGTCATGGCGTGAAGAGTTGCAGCAGTAGAGAGTTCCATTGTCCCCATTGCACTTCCATTGAGCAAGGTATGTCCGTCACGAGGGTCTGCACGCATCCATGGTTTGGCCGCACTTCTTTGTGATTCAAACGAGGAATAATCAACAATCAAATCACGAATAACAGGGTAGCCTGGAAGCGGTTCAATCTTTAACACGCCACCGTCCTTGACCAAGTCACTGATTTGAATCAAGTCTGCAAGAACAACACGACCATTCACTCGAACACCAGATGTCGGACTTCCATTTCCGTTGCCACGGCGGAAGGCTAGGCTGCCGTCTACCTCATGTTGAACAGCGACAAGAAGGTCTTCGACTGTTGCATGTCCTGGAATAGCACAGGCAATTGTATCCCATCCTGTATCAGCCGCTGCAGGGCAGTAACGGAATAAAGATACGGTGATGGACAACTCTTCTTGAAGAAGAGACGCAGGAGTAAAGTCGCCAGAAGCAACTTCTTCGCCTGAACCTGAACCATATGCTTTCATTTCTTCGAGAAGAACTTCTTGGAGCGTTCCTGATTCATCGACGCAGGCGATTGCTGGGAGTGCTTCGGCAACCCATTGGCCCCAAGCGATGTCAAAGTCGACATCGCACATTTGCATCGAGTGAATTCGATTTGCACCAAGAGCAACATACTTTTCATCCCAGTCAGTACCTGCCTTGCAGAATTCATCATAAGATGTATCGCCAATAGCACAGATACTGAAAGAGACACCTGAGAGTGAAGGGGATTGAGAGTTGACCGATTGCCACAACGTTTCAGCATTATCCGGCATTTCGCCTTCTCCCCATGTTGAGGTGATGATCAAAGTTCGCTTGTGGTTTGCAAGAGCCGCAGGGTCAAATCCATCCATATCATAGACCGTTGGAATCAAACCATAATTCGTGGCTAGCTTAGCCGTCTTTTCAGCAAGTCCTGCTGCATTTCCAGTTTGAGAACCAAAGAGGATAGCCAATGAACGGTCACCGCCGAATAAAGCTTGCAATGCATCACTACCGCCTGTAGCAACGGCTGCGGTTGCGGCAGGTGCGGCTTCAGCAACTGCTTCTAAAGGTGCGACTTCAGTCACTGTTTCGGATGCTCCGTCTGTTTGAAGTTCAAATTTGATGATCTCAACAGGACAAGCCTCAGCCGCCTCAAGAATCATTTCACCGTAATCAGCGCCGGTTGAACCAGACATTGTTGCGCCACCGACGTTGCGGTCGAACAATCCATCAGTACGAACGGCAGCCAAAATTTGAGAACTGTCCTCAGTAATCAAAAACACTTCAGGACAGATGTCCTGACAAGCGTCGCAAGTGATGCAATCTTCTTCAATCCACACCTTTGCAACGATGGTCAAGTAAATCACCCGTACTTACGTAGTCGTAAGCAAAGTTTGCCACCATGGAGGGGCCTTTCAAGGTTCGCTTTTGCTCGTATGAAACGAGAGGGGGATTTGAATGGAGATTCAATCTCGGATTCGACTCTGAATTCAGAAGCGAACTTCACATTTGGAAGTCGCCCATGTCGCCCATTCCACCCATGCCGCCATCCATTGAAGCGCCCTTTGATGAAATGACATCGTCAATTCGAAGAATCATAATTGCCGTTTCAGTTGCGGATTGAATTGCTTGTTCGACAACACGCATTGGTTCGATGACATTTGCAGCCTTCATATCGACTACGCCACCTTCATACACATTGATTCCAGCATGCGATTGTCCATCAGCATGTGCTTTGCGTAATTCAATAAGCGTTGTAACGGGGTCCAATCCAGCGTTCTCTGCCAGGGTACGTGGAATGATTTCAAGAGCAGAAGCAAACGCTTCAATTGCCATTTGTTCACGACCACCAACGGATTCTGCAAAGGTTCGGAGATCTCGTGAGAGGGCTGCCAAGACACTGCCGCCACCGGTGAGAACTGCGCCATCTTCCCAAGCAACAGAGACAACACCGACTGCGTCATCAAAGGCTCGACGAATTTCATCAACGACGTGTTCTGTACCGCCACGGAGGAGAACTGAAACTGATTTTGCTTCAGGGCATCCTGTGATGAATGTCATATTGGATTCACCAATCTTTCGTTCTTCGACTTTTGCTGCATGACCGAGGTCTTCAGCGGTAAGGTCGTCAAGGTTCGTAACAATACGACCTGCTGTTGCTTTTGAAAGAGCTTCCATATCGGATTTCTTAGCACGGCGAATGGCAAAGATTCCTGCTTTCGCCATGTAGTGTTGAGCTAATTCATCAATACCCTTCTGGCAGACCAAAACAGTAGCGCCGGAGGCTTGAATTTTCTCAACCAACCCACGGATGTAGTTTTCTTCTTCTTCCAAGAAAAGAGAAAGTTGGTTGGGGTCTGTGATTTGGATTTTAGCATCGACTTCAGTCTTCTTGACTTCAATTGCCGAATTGATGAGAGCGATGCTTGCATTGGCCATTGAACGAGGCATACCTGCATGAACTCGTTCCTTATCCAAGAGAATACCATCAATGAGAGATGAATCCTTGATTGAGCCACCTTGTCGTTTTTCGACTTTAATATCTGAAAGGTCGACAATACGCTCATCGTTTTCGATAATCCCTACAGCGTTGACTGCACGGACACAAATGTCAGCCATGAAGCTCTTGACTGCACCTGCAGATTTCCCGGTAAGTGCGGTCTTTGCAACTTCCATCAAAACGGAGTCTTGATTTTCAGTCGAGATACCATGCGCTTCAAGGAGTTCTACCGCCTTTTCTGCGGCTAAACGGAATCCTTCACAAATGACTGTAGGATGCACATTTTGCTCAATGAGGTCTTCACTTCGCTTGAGAAGTTCACCGGAAAGAATGACTGCAGATGTTGTTCCATCATAGCAATGTTGTTCTTGAGTCTTGGCGACTTCAATAATCATCTTAGCAGCTGGATGGTCGATATCCATTTCCTTGAGAATAGTTGCGCCGTCATTGGTGATGACAACATCGCCCATTGAGTCGACCAACATCTTGTCCATTCCTTTTGGACCGAGCGTTGAACGAACTGCATCAGCAACTGCTTTTGCAGCCGCTATGTTGTTCGATTGGGCTGTTCGCCCACGTGTGCGTTGTGTTCCATCCTTCAAAATGAAGATTGGTGCTTGTCCATTTCCATACATGATAACGTCTCCGTTGCAACTTTGCCGAGGGCGAGTACGCCTTGAACCCTACGCTTGAGGTGAACAGACGTTTCAAGCCTGGCCATTTTGTTCAAGCCACATCTGGCCGTAGACATTCCATTGGTCCATAGTCCAGCCTTCAGGCAATCCTGCAGCCGGCACAGGTGGTGCCGAATCAGCAGTCCCAAGGTCAGGTGAAGGGGCTGATGGAGCAGGGTATGCTGGCGGAGGGGCCATTTGCGCAGGAGGCATTGATGAGTGAATATTCGGGACTGCCTTCGGCGCTTCATATGCAGCACCCGCTACAGGAACGGTAGGAGCTGCCGCCACTGCACCGTAGGTTGATTCAACGCTACCTTCGTATCCTTCAGCACCCCAGCCACCGAAATCGTCTTCTTCTTCTTCCTCTGAAAGGATTTTGAACATGAATCCAACGCCGACAAGGAATACCGAGATAAAGCCGACCCACATCAAAATTGAACCGATATCCAACCCATCCGAATCTGAACTTACGCCATCGCCCGATGCTTGTGAACCGGTTTTAATCAGTTGCAGTTGCAACGTTGTACTGGCTGCATCACTCACTGTTTGGGATTGCGCCCAGAGTGTGAGGTTGGTGAAAAGAGAATCTTGGCCAAGGTTGTTGAGCGTTGTTTTCGAGACGGTGAAAATAACCGTAACTTGTCGCTCTTCTTCAACTGCGAGGGAAAAGGTTCGGTCATTGTTTGCTAAACGAGATTGTATCCAATTCGAAGAGTCACCGTTATCTAAGTTCATGGACACCGATTGAGCGGTCGTGTATTGGTTACGAACTGTAACGGTCATTGACCAAGCTTCTGCCGGGTCTGCATCATTGATGACCAACAGTCCAGTTGGAATGATTTTGAGCCAGTTCTGTGATCCGACCAAATAAGTTGCAGAACCTGTTGAACTGATGTTTGGATCGTTAACACTTGTTGCAATAACTCCCAATGTCAATTGCCCTTCAGTTCCGTCAAGGAATGAGAAACGGACAGATACATTGTAACTTGTACCCGTTGCAAGTTCTGGGGTTTTTCCATCGTAAAGATTGGTATATTCAGCAACCATACCCGTTGGTAGGTCCAATGACATAGCAAATCGATCGTTACTGTTTCCATCGTTTCGGATTTCGAATGACATTGTTTGAGCAGATTGCCCAGGAATATAGGATTGTTCTGCATCTTCATCAGATACATCGACAGCAGCGGTATCGAGAATATCGACCGTTAAAGCGATTGAAGCAGATATAAGCGGGTCGTCAACACTGGTTGCTTTGACAGTAAGGCCGTACAATCCAGGGCTAAGGCCAATAGGCATAGGTAGATTCAGTTGGATGATTGAAGAGCCATCCCAAGCATCCATGACCGAAGTTTGACTTGCGACCAAGTTCGCTCCGAGTTGCCAATTTTGCTGTGTAAGCGACAAATCGTACTGTTCATCATCGTTACCAGTATTGGCAATGGAGATGTAGACTTTTCTTGAAATGCCATTTGCAGCACCGGAGAAGTCTGTTTGGTCTGTTTGAAGTGAAACTTCACGGTAGATTGGAACTTCGATGTTTCGAACTAAGACATCGTTTCCAAACAAAGCACCACATGAAGGGCATGTTGCACGTAGATTGAAGGAGACTGTACCCGGGTTCGCCTCAGGTGCAGCCGTAATATTCAACTGCAAGTTGATACTTTTACCACGAGCGACATATACCGGACTCGAAACAGGAGCGCCAGTTTCATTGACAATCATAGCGCCCCAATCATCTTCGGAGAAGGTTGTTGCTAAGTTAAACGAAGCATCTCTGTTTCCAGAGTTTTGCAAACGGAAAGGAACCATGCCGTATTCACCAGGGCCAAAGGAACCTGCTTGCAATCCGACGGTAGAAGAAAGAGAGACACCGTATTGTTCAGTCACTCCGACCGAAGTGGAAACACGCGCTTTTTCACCTGAACTCTGGCCAGAGGCGTCCGTCAACCAAAGTTCCCATGACAATTGCTGGACATCAGCGCCTGGAGGGACCGTGAGGTTCACCCAGAGGTCGATTGAAGCGCCGCCTTGAATCGGTGGGATGAGGATACTTGTATCATGGTCAGGTACCAAAATCGAATCGCCGTTACCGTTCACGTACACAGCATCTTGACGAATCATTGGGTTGGCTGGGTCCATCCATGTGAGGTTCGAGATATTCGAATCAGCACGAATTGTAGCAGGAGAATAACCGTTGTTGGTGACCACACAGTAGAGTGACAAGACTGCACTTGGAGGTGCTGAATAACCGTTTTCTGGTGCATCGCACGAAATGTCCAAGGTGTATTCTTGGACCTTTCGAACTCCGAAATGAATCCAGTCATCAATGTGGAAACCACCTGATGCGCTGCTGGCGTCACTACGGAGTACCATTCCCATGGAGTATGAGTTACCACCAAGGAATACATTTTGATTGGTAACATAAGGATTCTGAAGATAGGTTACTTGTGGGTCCCAACTAATGTTCGTCCATTGGTCAGGGGCTTGACTCGGGTTTGCCGCACTGATGTCGTAAACAATTGATTCATTGATGTCTTGAGAACCTGAGCCTCGCCACATTTCGATGGAAACGCTGTCACCCGCTGCAACACTGCCCCATGCTTGAACATGGATCTGGGTTGAAATATAGTTTGAAGCATAGAAGATATTTCGGCAAATAGGCACTCCATTGTAGGCATTTGACAATCCTGCATCAAGTTGAGCGTTCGAACCACAGTTATTACTATTCGTGGAGATGAAGCCGTTGATCAAACGGTCGTGTGCATTCGAGGGATAATTGTTACCGGATGCTGCATTACCCCAGTGTTTTGAACCAACTGCACCTCCATCCAATGCTTCCCATGAACCTACGCCCACTGCATTTCCGCCGTTAACTGGATAACGACCAGAGAGAAAGGTCGATGCTTCAAAAGTAGTACCGTCAAAGGGATCTTTCAAGATGGCAATTGGAACAGTCTTTTCGAGCATGTCGTTATCGTTCCGGTCATCGTTGTTGGAATCTTTGTCAACCATTGCCCGGAGAATCAATCCACCGGAAAGATCGTTGGACGTTGTGTCGAGGATTGAATGGGCTGCTGTTGGAGTCCAAAGGAAAGATTTTGTTTCGCTTTGCCCTCCGATGAGGTCACCAGAAGTCCAAGCAAAAGTCTCCATCACATAGCCGATTGGATGGATAATTTGAATCATAGCATCAGAAGTTTTAGCAGAAAAAGAACCTCCAGTACGTTGAATCTCCATTTCAATTTGAATGGAGTCTCCTTCAAACAAATAGTCAACAGTGGTTCCATTGGATTGTGTCCAAACTTCAGCACTGTTGTTGGCATTCCCGACCGTTATTCTGACGACCTTCCAATCATCATTTACGCCACCTCGTGCATCGGCAGCGCTTACAGGAGCGCCTATGCCCATAGCAAGAGTTTGGAGTAGCATAAGGGCAACAAGAGTCAAAGGAGTGATACGACGCATAAGACCAACAGAACCTCGGAGTTTCAAGTGGCATATAGAGATGGCCTTTTGATGTCCACAATGGGGGTTCGATGAAAACACGAGGTTATTCCTTGAATTTTCTCAACCCTTTTATTGCCGGTTGATTAAATTCGGGTATTGTAAGTGAATCAGTGGAAGACGAAAGTATGCTATCTTCCATTCCCTTTTGGTCAAATAAATCACTCATGCCTTCAAATTCGAAGTGTTCACCATTCGACGGCAATGCCTCGGTGATTCCACTTGCTTGATTGGCATGTGAGACCCCTTCACCAAGCGTTTGGAGAACAACTGGCGCTTGGACTGCTGTGGAAGAACCTGCTACAACAGCACTAACACCTTGAATCGCAGTTACTGCTTTGGAAGCAACGGCAGTGGAAGCAACGACTGCGGCTGTGGTCGCCACACCTACGCTTTTGCTGAGTAATTTCGAGGTTGAGGATTGAGGGGCTTTCTTGGGTGATGGTGGTTGATGGTCATACATCCACTCCGGAGGGTCTGAAGAACCTGCACCGAGTACAGCAATGGTCGTGAAGGCTGCAAGTGGCATAACCGCTAACGCAGTTAACAAATCCAAGAATGAAGTTTCAGGAATCGCGCCAATTGATAATGAAGTTTCAAACAATTCCTTTTCCAAATTGATACTGAGATTGAGATCAGGGCCTATCCATCCGATGACTGCTACACTGGCGACTCGACCAAGAAGCCACAAAACAAGAACAGGAGCTAGCCAAGATAATTTGGTCATCGAAATCAACCATTTGCGAGTAAATGAGGCAATACCGATGTACTTTTCAGCTATTTTCGGGTAAATCTTCATAACAAAAAGAAGGCCGAAAATATAGACGAGAAGTGCGAGTTCAAGACGACGATTGGGATGCATAATCGTATCCGGAATAATCAGGACCAAAAAGAGCGGAACGGTTGCCAAAAGAACCTGGAAAGGGACTGCCAACAAAATCAGTCCCCCATGCGTCGAGAGAATTGAGTGGCCGTCCACCCAGCGTTCATGGGCTAGTACGGTGAGGCGACCGTGGGGTGATTTTGCATACTGTTGTCGAGCAATACGGCGAGATGAGGCGTCGCCTTTATCTCGGCTCAACCCTAAGTAGCGCCTCCAACCACCTTTCTCAATAACACGAAGTGGTCGGAATCCCCCGAGCAAGAGTGCCAACACTAATGCAATCATACCGTACATCAATGAAGCGGCAACAATCCATGGCAGCATGTCTTTGTCAAAATTAATTGCGGCTCCCTCATTCGCAAATGAGATTTCGAAAAGATAGGTGATGGAAAAGGCGATAAAAGGTGTCAAAAATACTTGACAGAAAGCAACGATAGTCAACCAAATACGGGGTATGAGCGTTTTCCGCCGTGCATACCGCCCCATGGCTATCGCTGAATCATACATACCTCAAAGATTGCCCTTGATTCAAGAGCCAAAGGGCTGGATGTGAATGCCACTCTCTTCGCCATTACTCTTCTTCATCTGGCAAGGAGACCATCGGGTAACCATCACTCAATAACAAGCGAATAAAGCCAAACGGTCTACGCTCACTTCGTTTTCGCCCAAGGTCAGGTCGAGCCATGCTGGAAAGTTTAGAATTACAATTCACACAAAACACTCCAGTCACTTGCCAGTAAGGAGAAGTCCAGTTACAACATCCTGATGAATATTCTTCTTGATCCAAAATAGTCTGCAACTCAATCGCCATCTTCTTGGTCCAAGGTGGTGCTTGCCCACCCAATAAAGACTGAAGACGATTCAAGAGATACCAGCCACTTGCAATCCACAGGCCAAATCCAAAAGATGCATCGCCCCATCGAACAGAAGCAAGGCCAAACGCCAAAGGAAGAAGAACGACAACGAGTCCCATCCAGTAAAACATACGCATGTGAAGCACGCGTTGAGTAAGATAGGGAGAAAGAGGAATTGCCTCAGGATGTGGAGGGAAACGAGTGTTGAATCCTTTGGTCCGAGAAAGAAGAAGATAGGGGAAACGAGGAAGAATGTGACCTATGCCACAACCGAGGGTGAAATAACCAACTCCGGCAATCAAACTCATCCGTACACCTCACATCACGATTGTAGGCGCTTCAAGGTCTTTTCGACTTTATCCATACCTCGAGAAATATCTTCTTGACTGATGGTGTAAGCAAACCGTAGATGACCTTCTCCGGACGGCCCAAAAGCAGAACCTGGAGAACACAAAACACCATCTTTGAGTAATTCTAAAGCCACTTCTTCAGAACTCATGTTCGGGACATTGACCTTAGGGAAGACATAGATGGCTCCTTTCGGCTTATGGCATTCAACACCCGGCATCGCATTCAAGCGTTCGACAATGAGGTCACAACGCTTTTGAAATTCTGCCGCAAGTATATCGGGGTAATCACTGGCATGTTCCATAGCTGCCAGGATGGCATGTTGCATGGCATCGTTGGAGCATGCTGCAATATAATATTGCATCTTGATAATTTGACCCATTGCTTCGAGATTGGTCGAAGCGATGTATCCCATTCGCCAGCCAGTCATAGCAAAGGTTTTCGAAAAAGAATTGACAAGTAACACTCGGTCGTAGCCTGTGCCCAAGAAAGAGACGTGCTTACTTTCGAAAACGATTCGGTCATAGACTTCATCCGAAATGAGCCAAAGGTCGTGCTTCTCGGCGAATTCAAGTAATTCATCGCGTTGATGTTCGTTTAATGTCCCGCCTGTCGGGTTACTGGGGAAGTTGTAGAGAATAGCAACTGTGTTCTCATCGACGAGTGCTTCTAAATCTTCAACACGAGGAATAAATTCGTTTTCAAATAAACACGGATAGAAGCGGGCATCTCCTCCCGCAATTGAAACATCAGGGCCGTACAAGGGAAAATACGGTTCGGGTAACAAGACATTGTCGCCAGGGTTTACAAGCGTCAAAAAGAGATTGAGTAAAGCATTGGTGCCAGACATGGTGATACAAACATTGTCCTCATCCATTCCAGTTTGGTATGCCTCCCATGATTCTGCAATTTTCTTTCGCAATGGAGGGTAGCCCGCAGTCGTTGTGTATTTGTTCCGACCGTCGAGCATAGCTTGATGAAAGGCTTCAATGGCAATTGGAGGAGGTTGAAAGTCAGGTTCGCCAAGTCCGAAGGAGATGACATCGTCTCCAGCCAAGTCAAACATCTTGCGAACACCAGTCGGTTGAAGATCCAAAACCCTGTCGCTGTACGTTCGCATAGTATCACCGAATCAAAGGGTCCTTTTCAAGTCAAGGACACAAGTAGGCATTAACTGCCCCTTTTCCCCACAACTGTTCCTTCTACAAGAATCGCATCAATCGCGTCAGCCATCTCCGCATCAGATTCTATTGCTGCTTCAATAGATGCTTCTGAATCAATCGGTAAAAGTCCGAGTGGTGTTTGAATACGTGACTGGTACAAGGTGGCAAGCAGCATAAAAATCACAACCATGCCACCGAGTGACAAAGAGAGACTTAAACCATCACTCATGGAACTTGAATCACCGGTACCCATGACCATGAGAGAAACCGGAAGAGATTGAACACCGGCGTCATTCAGGCCGCGGACTTCAATTGTTTGGTTCCCCTTATTCAAGGAGTCAAGATCCAAAGCAATAGTCCATGCAAAGCGTTGCAAGGCAGCAAGTTCATCGCCAGCATTCTCGAAACTCGCACTCTTCCAAGCACCGTTGCCAATTCGGTATTCGACTGCGCTTACAACACTCGCTTGGCTCCATGCCATACCTTCGATGACATACAAGCCTGTGCTTTCGTCAGTGGAGGAATTCACAATGTGTACTTGTGTGAACACATCGACTGCACCTGTCAAGTCCTGTTCTTGGAGGAGGAACGCCATCTTCGTTGCTTCGTAAGCATCAGCCATACCCCATCCGAAATCTCGATTCCAGAACGGGTCAACATCAGGTTGAGTTGCTTCGCCTCTTCGTTCAGCAGTGAGTTTGATAATTTCTTTGATTTCTGCCGGTGAGAGGTCTGGATTGGCTTCGATCATCAAAGCGATAATACCTGAAACTGATGGTGTTGCATAGGAAGTTCCTGAGCCACGGCCAGTGTATCCATTGTCTGCAGCATCGCCTCCCAAGAGGTTGTTACACAATCCAGAAGTCACACAACCTTCAGCTTGTATGATGTTGGAGCCCGGTGCTGAAATTTCTGGCTTGAGCTCATTCAGTGGATTGCCATCGTTGTTGTCAGCACGAGGCCCACGAGAGGAATAACCAGCAATGACGTCATCTTCACGATTGACGGTATTCAAATCATCTGTTGCACCAACAGTGAGAGAGAGGTCTGAAGAGCCCATGCCGGAAAGGCCATCATTATCTGGCCCATCGTTTCCTGCAGCCACACTGACAATGATTCCAGCTTCCATTGCCCGGTTTAGAATTTGACTGTGCATATCATTTCCATCCGAACCACCGCCTTCGTGTGAAGTAATACCCCATGAGAGTGAGAGGATATCGATTCCATAGTTTGTGCCATCAGCACCTTCCCATGCAGTGTCTTTATTGTCGATAATCCATTGAATGCCGTTCATTGCCGATTCATAGAATTCTTGTTCAAGAACATAATTCTCAAACGGTCCTGCACCAGCATCAGTTCCGATTCGAACATCAACGAGTGCTGCATTTGGTGCAGCCCCATAGAATTCAGTTTGGGCGCCGCTGGAATCAATACCTGTTGCAGAAGCCATGCCCATGCATGCGGTCCCGTGTTGGTTACCATCATCTGGGTCATAGGTTCCATCCGTACGACGAGAAATGTCCAGATAACATGTTGGATCGGAAGTGAGGTAGCACACTGCATCGTAGCCAGCGATAAACTTCTCGCTGAGCCCTGGGTGTTCATTGTCGACACCAGTATCAACCATGGCAATGTTGACACCGGCACCAGAGACGCCAAGGTCCCAAGCACCGACTGGATAGAAACTCGAATTACTTGCTTTGACTGCAGGGGTTTGAACATCACCATAGAAGATGACATTTCCGTATTGTTCAACCATTACCACATCATCCAGTGCTGCAAGCGTTGGAGCAAGAGAAGTATTCACTTGGCCCAAAAGAACGCCATCAACTGCTTCGATGACATCAACCACAGTCAAACCGAGTTCTTCAAGAGTATTCAAATGAGATTCAGTGACATCGGTTTGGTAGACCAAACCAATACCAGTTACGCCAATCATTGATTCAAGTGTATCGTGAATTTCATTCCGGTCAAGGTCAAGAACAGTACGCTCCCACCATGGTGTATCGTCATCGACCCATTGAGGAGGGGTTTGTTGAGGCACTTCGAACGTTTGGCTTGAATGAATCCATTGCAAACCTTCAGCATCGACGCTTGACCAATCATTACGATTTTCAAAGTCGGCAACAGTAATCGATCCTGTAACCGGACCCATCATTACAGCAAAAAGAAACAGAGCTAGTAGACGACGCATGGACTTCCCTCATTTTCTCGGTGTTGACATGAGTCAAGAAGATATGCCTTCGTTGAAAATACATTGTCTTGCGAAAAGAGCAGATAACAATGGTGGGGGCAGAGGGATTTGAACCCCCCCCAGGTGGTTTGGAGCCACCGATACTACCAAGCTATACTATACCCCCAGTGAGTAATTCACTGCAAATATCAAGACTTGGCTTGTCGGCGAGCACGCTTTCGACGGCGCAACTTCTTCTTACGCCACTTCCACCGTTGATTACCGGTTTTCTTCCAAGCACGTGAGCCTCGCTTCATGGTGAACGAGCCTCCGACCAACCATCCATATATGAGAGCATCGGGTTAAACACTTGAATACAAATTCTAAAAAAACCCGACGGATGAGATGAAAACCCCTCTATACATCGGAAAAGTGGGTGTATCAGTCTCCATTGCATCTTGTATCCAACTTCGACTCTTGAAAAATGGCCGTGAGCTAGAATACCTGCCAAACCGATGCCGTCGAGTGATTCTTGAAGTACGGCAAAAAGGTTAATCCCTTGTGCGCAAGTTTGTGCCATGGACAACCTTCAATCACTTACGGTTTCAAAGTTGAAAGAGAAATTAAGAGAACAAGGTAAAAAAGTGTCAGGAACAAAAAAGGAACTCATCTTGAGGCTAAAGGAACATAAGGAAGAAAAGTTTCTCAACTTCGATAATGACTCAAAACCCGTTGTAAATATTGATTCGAGTTCGGCTCCAAAGAAACGGATTATTTGCACATGTTGTTCTCAAATATTGAAGATCCCAAGTGATTATGAAGGGTACGTGAAGTGTCCTCAATGCAGACATCGTTTCAAGAAGAGTCTTCGAGTCACCTTCGAAATGAATCCATTTACAAAGCAACTCCTCATTGCATCGGGATTGGCTTTTTTGATTGCGATCATCTCATTTTGGAACATGGGAGAAGTTTGTTTGTTTGGATGTGTCATGAACGATGGGTGGTTCGGGTTCCTCATATCTGGCATTGTAAGTATTGCAATCGGTAGCATATTGATTCTGTATGCATTCTTCTCTTCTTACAAGAGGTATTAGAGACCTAGTTGTTCCTTGAGGCATGGGAATATTCACTGTTCGTTTGGGATAAGTTGCAAGAGATTATCCAAAACCTCTTTGCATTTTGTTCTCCGATACAAAGGGTATTCAGTGGGCCGATACAGACGATATCCTCGCCTAAGTAATTCATCCAAATCCTTGTACGGGTCGGAACGCACCTATTTGAGTGATTCATTTGATGGGGGAGCATGTTTAGGACCGCGTTGTACGATCGTGTCCTAGGTCACAGAGCGAATGAAACTCTACGGCATCTTTGCATTCGAACCGCCATACTCGGGTTCTTACTCCACTTGCTTTTATGTCTGTTCTATCATTTGGGCTTCATCGATTTTAGTGTACAAACCAGTAAATTATTCGATTCGTACCTCGACGCATTATACACTCCGTTCTCTATTTTCTTGGCATACGAAGTGTACGAACTGATTCGTACAATTCCAGATTCGTTCACGAACTCGATTGGAAAACAGTTTGAAATTATCACGCTACTGGTTGTCCGAGATATTTTGAAAAGATTGTCTGATATCGATGCTTCTGTCACCTCGACAGTCGATGAAAGTATCACAATCTTAGCAGTCGAATGTCTGGCCTTTCTGATTCTCTTCGGCACTGCGCTGTTCTTCAGCAGTGCCCAACGTGAAACAAGTTTAATGACCAGTGATAATGAAGAGTTGGAGAAGTTCATTTCCCAGAAAAAGCTACTTGCAATTTTACTGCTCATAGTCTATATCTTAACGGCGATTTACTCCCTTTCAACATGGACATATAACGTGTTTGAGGGAGATGGAAGCACGAATCGCACCATTTTCTTCCTCGACTTCTTCACCCTACTAATCATGGCTGATATTCTGATTTTGCTGGTATCCTACCATTACATTACCGAATTCGCACATTTAGCGAGAAACACTGGATTCATTCTCTCCACAGTCATCTTGCGCGTCGCAATTGCAAGTCCTGGAATGTCCGGAGCAATTCTGTTCATTCTTGCGGGATGCCTTGGCTCCGCAGTTCTTCTTTCTGGTTTTGTATTCCCAAAAAAAGAACAGCAGAAGTTCGCAGAAGTGGGATAAGTGTCGATCTGCCTCGCTACTTCGGTTATAAGAGGTAAATAATTCACCGGTTGCAAGGGCCAATCCGAATATCTATTCGAATGAATGCGTTGTTTGAATAGGCTTTACGTCGATGCTTTGAGACGCTACGGACTCAAA
>CALBIL010000025.1 GCA_937892945.1 uncultured euryarchaeote
TCCTCTCAAAACCAAAATGTAATTTTTCCTTTAGAGGTATGACCCGCGTATACGCGTAGAAGAGTATGTTTCCGCGCATGCATGTCATCCCTAAATTTCCGGAAAACAGTCATAGACCGAAACACTTTTACGGTAGATGTGCATTCCATTGCTTGAACCGGACAGGTGAGCAATATGAGGGGACCAGAATTCAACAACCAATTTTCGTTGAAGCGGACCCTCCGTCTTCGCCGTTAACGCGACTGATCCGGGTTTGGGCAGCGTAGCTGCATGTGTATCAAACACATGTGCAATCGCTGTCTTCTGTAAAGCAGTTTGGAGGTATGGTGTAGTGGATAGCATCAGGGATTTCGAATCCCTGGACCCCGGTTCGAATCCGGGTACCTCCGCCTGTTTTGCATTCAAAGGGGCATGGTGTAATGGATAGCATTGGAGATTGCGAGTCTTCGGACCCGGGTTCGACTCCCGGTGCCCCTGCCAACTCACCAACCATGGAGATGGAATACTCAACCCAAGGACGTGAAAAATATGAATGAAAAAGAAAACAAAACGAATGAAAACCAAACCATGAACGAAGAGCCTCATCCAGAGATTGCAGCCATTGACCATAATGGGAATTTGGAACCCATCGAGAAATTGATGACGATATTCTCAGCATACAACCACCAGCACAGAGCTGAAGGAACAGCATGGGCGGTTTGGCCAGAGTGGGAACTCGTTCTCACATCGATGGAAGATGACCTTCAGTTTGTAGATGCCGAAAGAGACACTCCCGAAATCATTGCTGAAAGGGAGCACTGGCTCAACGTCATGCAATTTATTCACGACAGTGATGCAGTGACTCTTGACGAGTACACTGTCATCGTTGATGGAAAACATGGTCATCAATTCACATTTGACATGTGTCTTGAATACGAATATTGGGTATCTCCAAGAAGTCTTGTCGAGCATTACCAAAAAACCAATATCGGTCCGCCTTGGAGAGAAAATACACTGCTGTATTTCTCAAGGCATGAGATTGAACATTCACTTGAAGCATATTGGGAATGTCCAGAACATGTTCCAAAGTATGGTGGTCAGCCAACAAGATTCACGCAAGAAAACAGATTTTGCATCGATAAAGAGGACAGCGATATATTTCCGCTTGCTCTCCAGACTCTCATCCAACTTTGTATTGATGATACAGAAATGTGGAGTATGATGTTTGAACAGGACATGAGGGATATTGAACACCATGAATTCATGGAAACAGAATGGCCTGGTGGAAGACCGGATCAAGACTGGGAGTACCAGTGAGGTGATGCGAATGAAAAATAAGAACAACAAGAAGGAGAGTGTTTGCATGAATTCGATTCAAAAAACAAATGAATGGTTCATCGAAAACGGATATACCGACCCGATGGAAATGATTGACCACTCTGGTAATTTAGAATTGGCCGATGCCTTTCTCAATATTTTTGTTGCTTATAATCAACATAATATCGCTGAGGGTAAGGCGTGGAATACATGGCCAGAATGGGAATTGTGCCTTACGTCAATGAAGGATGACCTTCATTCAGTGGACAAAGAAAACGATTCACCTGAACTCTTAGCCGAAAGAGAACATTGGCTTGCAGTTATGCAATTCATGCATGATAGCGACACAATTCGTATCGAGCAATACACCATTACTATCAAGGGTAATTTTGGTAATACCTTCTCCTTTGATTTCGCTTTGGCTCATCAGGGCTGGGGTGCACCTGGAACATTTGCTGAGCACAAAAAAGTCTTGGACGCGGATGGCCTAAAACCCAAAGCGTTGATGTGGGCACCAAGACAATATGAATCTAAATATCAGATAGGCCATTCACTTGGACCTTATTGGGTATGCCCTGACCATGTTCCGATACATGGGGGTGAATCCACGATTCACACCTCAGATGTCACATTTTGCATCGATGGAATGAATGAAAATTACCCTTCAAACCTTCTTTCCTTGATACAATTATGTATCGATGATAGGCATATTTGGTCAATGCAGTTTGGTTCTGATGTCTATGAACAGGTCAGGATTGAATGGTGGGAGGAACATTGGCCTTTTGGAAGGCCAGAAGATTTCAACTGTCAGTATTCGAAGGAAGAATTCAGTTCAATAAAAGATGGATGGAAAAGAGAAGCGAACAATAGAATAGAACAAGGAGGAAATCAAAATGAAGAAGAATAATAAAAAGAATAATATGAATATAAACGAAATAATGGCGATGTTTGTCGCTTACATGCAGCAACAGATGGAATATACAGGTGTGAGAATAAAGGCCATGAAAGAGTGGGAAATGGAAGAAGGTGAGATTGAAACAGTCTTGATTCCAGAAGAAGCAGAACCATCCTACGGTAAAACATTCTCAAAGGAGTGGTTGTGATGTTCACATGGAGACCCAATTCAAGCGCACCCTTGTGGGATGCAGCAGATGCCAATGAGCCGGCAGAACCGTTCTTTTCAGACATCAGTATCGAACACGACAAGCAAATCGGGCCATCGTGCGTAGCGACCACGTTAGCGATGATTGCGAGGTCGACAGGTGCTGAGGTGACTCCGGATGAGATGAAGCAAGTTACCAATTCACAGTCACCGCACTCATGGTCAAATGCGTTGAAGCCGTATGGTATGCAGTTAGCGTATTGCAATCATGACTTGAGAAGAGTCGAGCATTATATCGAGGAACTGGTCGAGCACAACGATTTGTTCTTCCTTTGCTTCTACTCAATCAACCCGCCAAGTGATCCTGATGCCAAAGGTAAACTCTGTACTGCACACATTGTCACACTGCACAAGGATACCATCTATGATACTGCAAAACACAGAAGTTCAGGTGGCGTGATAGCAGCTCAAGACTATGCAAGATTGGAAAGACAAACCAAGAGAATCTTCAGAGTTGTTCCGCTTGGCCATCCGAGGTGTGTATGATGAGTCAAAGTATGGCAAGTAAACTGCCTTTGAACGGATTTGGAACTTGTGTCACCTATGGAGAAGGAAACGACATGGGCATTGGCTTACCCATTGAAATTGATGAGAACAGGCCGGTTGTGATTGCACATCCTGCAGCAGGGAATCATTACTCTGCCAGCATGAGTTTGTTCGAAGACGCCGGGCATCCGTTTGTTCACGTGCTGGTGGATTACGGACAGTTCTGCCCTGATGAATGGCCGTATCACGCCGATGAAGCGCATCACGCCATCTACCAGAGGTTACACGATACTTCTGAAGGCTCACCGGTGTTCAGGAAAACTTCGATACGTATCCCACACTGGCAAGTCCATACGGTTGGCGATGCCTATGAATACCTCTCCAAAGCACCACCTGTCGATATTCTCTACGTTGATTGGTTGACCTGGCTTGACCATTTCATTGAGGATAAAGCAACGGCTTTTGCAGACATGATGACTCATTATGTCTCAAAAATCAGGGACGGCGGTCTTGTTATTCTCGACCACAAACATCTCGCTATGGGTGAGGATGAGAGAAATCCATGGTTCAACCACCCCGCAAGCCCCTTTTCAGTTGGGCCACAGACCAAGATGGAAGAGATGTGCACCATCGAATGGCTTGGATTGGATGCGAATCAAGAGATGAACACTTTTGCAGCGACCGTGTTCAAAGTTTATCATTCCACCACAGGAAAGCTCGGAAAGACCGATTGGAATGAAGCCATCAAACCGTGGCTTTGGAAATCGATTCCTGAAATGGCTTTAACGAAACAACAGATTCAATCTATGGTTGAAGAAGATCAGGGTGAATCAATTCATCCACACGCCATCACTTGGGACAACTGGCACGATACCTGGACGACGGTTCACATGGAAGGCAGTGAGAAGTCGATGACTTTCCAAACTCCTGTACCGCCAAGAGTCGCTTGGCCCAGAGCCTCGTACATGGCCTATCTCCAATGGTTAATTGCTCATCCACAGAGTTTGCAAGCATTACCTGAAAAGAGGTCATACTCTTTTGAAAATGAGAATTTTGTCCTCAATGTGATGCATGGAGATTTACTCGAGGTAGCACCTTCTCTTTACTCGATGAATACAGCATTAGCCGTGAGAGAAACATTACAGCAAAAAGTGATTGCAAGATGTCCATGGTGGTCCAATCAAGCAACTATCCTTCAACTCAAACAGTCATGGATTCCAAATCCGATTTATGGATTGAGATGGTCGGGCGAATCAGCAACATCTCATCTAGCGAAAGTATTGATTGAGCAAGCGATGAAACAGTCGAAAGGTTCAGACATCACCAAATGGAAGACATTTGACTGCAGACATGTTGTCACAGTCGCCCACGGTACAGCAACCTTGGCAGAAGTAATGGCAGCAGTTGAGGCCTATTATGAGAGATTAGGTCCGAATGCTGCGAGGCAAGAACACACTCTTGAACTGACGATTGTACATCTTGATGCGAATGAGTATCAGGAACATGACCTTCCAAATCATTGGACGAGGAGAGATTCGTCATGATTGAAAGTTTGACTTGCACACAACTGCCACTGGCCCAGAGAATGGGGATACGCACTTTGGCGCGTGAATATGCAACTGTTGTGGTGCGAGAATGGTGGTAGCCCTATCGGGACTCCTTTGGTGTACGGTGCACACTGCGAAAGCAGAGGATCTGGTTCGATTCCAGAAAGGTCACGGGTATTTTTTTCCATCATCGATGTTAACACGGAATATTTTGGTGAAAGGAGTTCCTTCATGGGCGTGATATTGAGTTGAGAAATGCTTCTTCGCCCATTCTTTCTCAAATTTTGGTTTTGTTACTTGCTGCCGATCCCAGGTGATAATATCTTGAATCTCCAAGTTATCTTTCAGCATCGATACCAATTCAGCAGTTGTTTTTTGCAAGGCCCACTCCGCTTCTTTGAATTCTTTTTTACTGCTAAGACAGGCGCCGTGTAAATTGATGAGAGCGGTTGTTACAGGCAATGCGGGTTGTGCGACATTCGACATATCGGGTTTGTTTGCTTCATACGCTTTTTCCAAAGTCTTGAGACGTGCATTCAACGCTGGATCGATTTTAGAGAGTGCTAATTCTCCAGCGATTTTTGGAGCTTCAGGAAGAACTTTTGTTTCTGTTTTGTGACATTTGTCTCGGTCAGATTGAGTTGCTAAACTTGCTAGAAATGCCTTTGAGCTAAATGGAATCTGTTCAGTTGTTACAAGATAAACCATGTTTTCTATTCCATCACTTGTTCCAATCATGCTTTTTAGTTCAAGGTTCGCAATACCCATCAATGCTTCCGCTTTTTTGTATAACTCATATTGTTGAAGATACGTAGCATGAAGCGTTTGGTGAGCAGCAGTAGCAGTTATTGTGTTTCCATTACAGATTGTTTTGGATTGTGCTTTCCATTCATCAAAGGCCGGACGAACAAGCGTATGTTCTGCAGCCAAACTCTGAATTAAAGGAGCGACATCAGACATCACTCTTGGGGTGTCGATGACAAACCACTCACTGTTCACACAGTCGTTTGCAAAATGATAGTGGAGGTATTTTTCCAAAGAACTCATCATGTCGGTATAGAGGACAAATTCCGCAGTCTCTTGACGTGGGTTTCCGGTCTGATGCTCTTTCAGTCGTTGAGCAGTGTCTCGCTTTGTCTTACCTAATTTGACATACCCAGTGGGAGTGTTACTGATAAAATCAACTTCACGGATGCAATAAATTTCACCTTTATCAACCGTAGGACATTTGAGAGCCATGTGTCAACCAGTATGAAGTTACTAATATGTATTTTGAAGGCTGAGCAGTTTAGAAAACCTCAAGTCAAACGCCTCGAGTAGGCATTCGATGGCTCAACGCTTGTAC
>CALBIL010000026.1 GCA_937892945.1 uncultured euryarchaeote
ACAGGGTCAAGCATCCGCCAGAGATACCAGCTTGCTGCAGTTCTATACGGCATCCAGCGCTTCGATACTTCAAGCACTTTTACCTTTGAATCGGCCTCTGGAACCAACTTCTGTACGGCTCGAATCAAACCGATGTCACCGATGCTAAATACATCTGGACGCATTAAGGTAAAAATCAGAATCATCTCCGAAGTCCAAGGACCTATTCCCCGAAAAGCGGTGAAGTGCTTGAGTAATTCTTTATCGGTAAACTCATCCCAATTCGGCAAGAGAAAGGCTTCGGAATCCATTGCGAGGCCATGGATGTAACTTGACTTCGAGCGTGTAAGCCCACAGGGTGCTAATTCTTCTGGAGTGAATGGACGTATCGCTTCGGGAGTGACTTCTCCAATCAATTCGACCAACCTCCCCCAAACAGCATCTGCAGCGATTACTGAGATCTGCTGGCCAACGATTGAACGAACCAATGTCGAGAAAAGGTCTCCCTTTCCTACAAGACTTTCATTTGGGTAAGAACGGACCACAGACCCAAGGATTTCATCCTCTGCAAGATGGGCGTTGGCTTCGTCCCACCACGTCGGCTTACCGGTCTGCATAGGCTGAGAGAAGGCGTTGAGGTTTTGAGGGCTTGTCTCATGGCCTAACCATGCGAGACGAACTCAAAGAGATTCTTGGATTGAAAAATGTCCTTCGCGCAGGATGGGTTCGAGCAGGTATTGAATCTCCCGAATCTGTTGCTGCCCATTCCTGGGGTATGTCGATGTTGGCACTCAAACTCGCACCAAAGGAATTGGATTTAGCTCGAGTTCTTTCATTGTGTATTGTCCATGACATTCCCGAAGTACGTGTTGGTGATCTTACACCGCACGATGATACCTCCACGAAAGCAGAGGATGAATTGAACGCCATGAAGGAAATGGCACCTGAATGGGTCGGCTTGTTTGAAGAGTATGAACAGGGCCAAACACCTGAGGCAAAATTTGTCAAACAGCTCGATAAATTGGACATGGCACTTCAAGCCGAAATATATCAGTCCAAATCTGCGATTTCTTTTAGCGAATTCATTGAAAGCGCACGACTGCGTATCGACGATGAAGTTTTGAAAAACCTCTTGGGTTGAATCTTTTTGACAATGAAGTTCCGACAAAAACAAAAGGGTGAGTCTACCGCCTGTGTAACATAGCCCGATAGTGTAGGGGTCCATCATAACGGGTTTTGGTCCCGTTGACCTCGGTTCAAATCCGAGTCGGGCTACCTCTAATACGTATTCTTACAGCGTAGCATTTCGAGTCATTTTTGAATCACTATGAGTTTGTTTGCCTTCATGCTGGTACCCCCTAGAGGATTTGTAAAGGAAGTCATTACATTGGGCAAGTTCATCAATCAATTCCGATTGGCATGGATAAGTGGGTCAAATGGATATCAAAAAAATGGCAGTTCTTGGAGCCGGACAAATGGGAAATGGAATTACACAAGTTGCTGCTTGTGCTGGTTACCAAGTGACTATGATTGATATTCAACAAGAATACGTTGATAGAGGAATTGCAGCAATTGAGAAATCCCTTGCTAAACTTGTTTCAAAGGAACGAATGACACAAGAAGATGCAGATGCGGCACGTGGGCGTATCTCTCTTTCCATCGACCGCTCAGTATGTGCTGATTGTGACCTCGTTGTCGAGGCAGTTCCTGAAATTCTCGATCTCAAAATCAGTATTTTCCAGGAACTCGATGCTCTCTGTAAGCCCGAGACCATCCTTGCATCAAACACTTCATCGATTTCCATTACAACGATTGCAGATGCTACCAATCGTCCAGACAAAGTCATTGGAATGCATTTCATGAACCCTGTTCCAATCATGAAGTTGGTTGAAATCATCAACGGCAAAGAGACCAGTGAACAGACCAACACAGCGGTAATTCAAGCATCTGAACAAATGGGGAAAACTGCACTTTCGTGCAACGATTCTCCAGGATTTGTTTCAAACCGTATCCTTTGCCCAATGCTCAATGAAGCAATCTTAACGCTTCAAGAAGGTGTTGCACAACCAGAAGCGATTGACGGTATCATGAAACTTGGAATGAACCATCCGATTGGGCCATTAGCTCTTTGTGACCTCATTGGATTGGATACTGTCCTTCATATTATGAATGTCTTGCATGAAGGAATGGGTGACGATAAATACGCACCTGCGCCTCTTCTCATTCAGATGGTTGCAGATGGAAAACTCGGTCGTAAAACCGGTCAAGGTTTCTATTCGTACTGAAGGTGGGCTTTTGGGTCTCAAAGATACGTTGCAATTCTGGGCAATTGGGCGTTTTCTTTCGACCGTTGTCACTTCCTCGGAAGAAGCAATTGCTGGTAAGAAAGAGGCCGATAAGCGACTTGACCTTTTGGGCCGTCTTGCCGTATTTCGTGCAGGACTTTCCGGCTTAATCTCCGGACTTTTTGTAGTCGGAATGGCTTTTTTTCTCAAAGATTGGGAAGGGGCAGAGGGTCTAAGCGGCTGGGGTTTTATCGTGATTCTTACGGTTACCAGCAGTTTGACCACGGCCTTTGAATTACTCTTTCTCTACCGTGATTCATTAAGCACTGCTGCACGCATGGCCAAAATACTTGATATTCCCCAAGAAGAACTTGAAGAAGTAGAACTTGAAAACTCCATTCCACATTGGCTTATTCATGCAGCATTAGGTGCTCCAGGCTTCCACGGTATGATGTTTGGAATTGACCCTTTGGCCAAAATTGGTAAAGTCGGATTACTGATTCGTAAAGTTCTCAAGAAAATGCGAATCATTGCGAGCGCTACCGTGTTCAAGATGATCTTACGGCGAATGTGGGTTCGATTACTCGGTCGAGTTGCGATTCGTGCTTATGTGGAACTCATATCGCTTCCCGCCTTCATAGTTCTCAATATGATTGGAATGAATACAATGATGAAAGACATGCGTTCACGTTTGGTCGGGCACGAACTCATGCCAAAAGTGGTTCGTCATGCATTCCCCGAAGGTTTGGAAAACCTTTCACCAGGACTTCAAAGCGCTCTGCACAACGGTATGGGAGAACAAATTACGACTGCCCGTTTCATTCATCCCAATCAAATCCGTGTACTTGACCTGCTTGGCGAACATGTGGTGGTTGACATGTTACCAAATGAAGATGAACATCGTCGGGCAAATCGCTTCCTCATCGCAGTATTTTCAATGTCGGGAAAGAATTCATGGCGTTGCCGAAAATTGATTCACCGATTGGAACTTCAATTAGGCCGTGATGAAAGTGTTACTGTTCGTCAAGAGATCTATGATGCAATACATGATTTGACACCACTGACACGAACTTGGGCTTAACCTGAGCGTTTGTTTTTGTCGATCGAATTATAGAACCATTCATGGATTCAATCAAATGGGCATAATCAAAAACCCTCTGTTCTTGCTTGAAGTATGGCTAACGGTCCTTATGTCGTAACAGGTGCTTCCAAAGGTATTGGGAAGGCAATATCGCAACAACTTGCGGCCCATGGCCACCCTGTCGTTGCGCTTGCCCGTCCTTCGAAAGAATTAGATGAAATTGGTAAAGAACTGGCATTTTCTTGCCCAGGCTCTTTGGCGATCGCTTGTGACCTCTCTCAACCTGGTGACATAAAACAGGCAACTGAACAGATAACAGAACGATTTCCTTGGATTGCAGGCTTGGTCCATAACGCAGGAACCATCTTCCCAGTATTGCCAATGGCTCAAATGGAGATTACGGCTTGGTCGCATTCAATAAGCGTCAATTTGATTGGTGTTCAAGATTTGACTCAACGGCTACTAGCAAAGATGGGTGGTACACAGCAATCTCGAGTAACGACAATCTCGAGTGGAGCATCGTTACGCCCAGTAGAGTCTTGGTCGGCGTATTGTGTTGCAAAAGCCGGACTGGATATGTGGGCTCGTTGTTTAGCAACCGAATGTTTTGTCTCAAATATTAGCGCCATTGCCATTGCACCAGGGATTGTAGATACTGGAATGCAAGCTGATATCCGTTCGATTGAACCCTCCCTCTTCCCAAAACATGCTAATTTTGTCAATCTCCATACATCCGGACAACTTGTTGCTAGCGATGATGTGGCTCGACAGTTATTGCCACTCATACTCAATCATTCCATGGAGCAATCAGGCCAACGCTTTGATGTTAGGGAACTCTAAATCCGAACGAAAAAGGAGCGAAGGGTGATAAGCCAGCACCTTGACAGCAGCAACAGAGGGATTCTATGCCAGGTACAGACCGTGTTGAAATTCGAACTTTGAAAGTGGGACGCTTTTGCGTTGTTGACGGCCAAGCCTACAAAATTTTGAGTATTTCTACTTCCAAACCAGGGAAGCACGGTTCTGCTAAAGCACGTATTGAACTGGTCTCTCTGTTCTCTTCAAAGAAAATCTCTCACGTTGGCTCAGTCACCGATAGTATCAATGTCCCAATGATTGAGAAGGGTAAGGCAATTGTAACCCACATCGAAGGTGAAGAAGTTCACGCAATGAACATGAAAGACCATAGCATGATGATTCTCCCACTTGATCCCGAGATCGAAGTTGCTTCAGGCCAAGAAATTCTTTGGATGGAAGCACTTGACCGATACAAGATTGAACGTTGAACTAAATCGACTTCTCTCAATTGAATTGTGAATGTCACAATTTGAACATTTGACCGGTAATGTATTCATAAGCCGAAGGAGTTCATCATAGTCTATGTCCGAAGTTGGAACCGCAACTACGACTGAACCCTTTTCAGTCAACGCAGCCATGGAAAGCATGAGTGATACAGACAAAAAGTCGTTGAAAAGTTGGTATTTCTTTGATTGGGCAAACCAAGCTTATGCGCTTACAGTGATGACAGTTATTGCTCCTCAAGTGATGTCTGGATTATACAACTATGCAACAGGAACACAAACTGGTGACGCCTTTTATGCCAAAGTATTGACGTTCTCGATGCTTTTCGTCGTCGTTACAGCGCCAGCACTTGGAGTCATAGCAGACCGAATGCCAATTAAGAAAAAGTTACTCAAATGGTATACTGTTGCAGGTGTTATTTTCACAGCTCTTATGGGCGCTGCACCCTACTTCGGTTCTGAAGGATACAAAATAATGGCTGTCATGTATGTGATTGGAACGGTTGGTTTTACTGGTGGAAACGTCATTTACTATTCATTTATGCCTTATCTCGCTGATAAGAGATGTATGGACCATGTGTCATCCAAAGGTTATGCCTATGGTTTCATGGGCGGTTCTATGCTTCTCATCTTCCACCTGATTATTCTCTTAGGTCCCTTTGGATGGGATGGTAACTTCCGCTTATCAACCATCTTTGTGACCTCTGCATTGTGGTGGTGGGGCTATGGTTACTTGATGTTCAAGTGGACTCCGGAACCTGAGATTCCTTCGGAAATGGAATGGGAAGGGCTCAAGCATGCGACAAAGGTTGCATATGGTCAAGTATTCACTACATTCAAAGAAATCAAGAAGTTCAAGATTTTAGCAATGTATCTTCTTGCTTATCTTCTGTTCTATGATGGTGTCAATACCATTGCCAGCATGGCAAGTGCATACGGAGATTCAGTTCTTCGATTGAGTCTTCAATTGAACATCTATTTGCTTCTTACCGTTAACATCGTGGCAATTCCGATGACTTTACTGTTCGGTAAACTTGCCAACAAGAAAGGAACAAAGTTTGCTTTAATGCTCTCATTGATGATCTACTGTTGTGTTGCAGTTGTTGCAGCAGGCTTCGCACCTCTTGAACTTGATTCGACTGTTGAAGAAGACGGTACAGTGGCAGATGCAGAACGCTATGACTTCACTTTCACTTGGAATGAAAATGCAAGTATGTATGAAATGACGACATTGTATGACAAAGGATACGAAGGTTGGATCAGTGAAGAAGGTGCAGGTGATGATGAATTCCGAGATGCTTATGAGGAATATTTCCCGGCTCCTGATTACTCAACCGAATCCGCTTCAAGTTCTATCGGGGCTGGAATTTTGATGTGTCTCGCTATTTTGGCAATTCTTGGGACATTTGGCGCAGGTATACTCTACATCCAAAATCTCGAAATGGGATGGAAAGGTGCACTCCTTGCTTTCCTTCTGGTTGGTTCAGGATTGTTTGCCGTTTCCATGCTCGCTGAAGACCAGGCAACCGAGGAAGTCTCTGTTCCTTCGATTACTGCAGAAAATGCCGCTGCAATGGTTGCTGCTTTTACCGATGCGGATGACCATCGTTGGTCAATTCTCTTTGTCGGTGGTAATCTGAGTGGATCAGACGAAATTGGCGACACGCATCCAACCAATGTTGACCAAGGTGGCCTTGCAGATGGTTACGCTTCGTGGATGCGCTCAAACGTCTGGGCTCCACTCGGAATGGGCGTAACTGCGCAGTGGATTACCCTCGGTATGTTTGTCGGTGTTGCTATGGGTGCTGCAGGTGCCCAGGCACGTTCCATGTTCACGATGCTTATTCCTGAAACTCGAACTTCTGAATTCTTTGGTTTCTTTGGATTCCTTGGGAAGTCCGCTGCAATGATTGGAACGTTCTTATATGCGATTGCCAGCACTCAATTTGATAGCCGTGTGGCAATTTTGACCATCACGATTGTTATTCTTATGGGTACCTTCCTCACCAGTCGTATCGACCTTGAAGAAGGTATGCGAGTTGCTGCTGAAGAAGATCGAATCGCTCGAGAAAACGGCCATGCCGGGTCGAAGTTTGCAGCTGATGACTGAATCTAAACAGGTCTGATTACTGCTAATGTCGAAGGGCGTAACATTAACACTCAAACGGCGGAGCGATTGATATGAAGGGCTTCAAGTTTGTACAAACTGTTGGTTCATTTGTCGTGATTTTGGTCATGATTCTGGTATGGGGTGTTCCTCTTGCTCCGGCAATTATGTTTTATGACTGGATGAACGGTTTGATCTTATTTGAACATGAATGGTTACAAGCGCTCGCAACCGGCCTTACACTTTCAAGTTCATTTATCGTGTACATTTTCTCGCTTCTGACTTTTTCGGCACTGTTACAATTCGTTCTTCATGTTCGTATCAAAGAAAAAACAATTGTCCCATTGGCATCCTTCACAACCATTCGGTGGGCATTCTGTGGGCAAATATTACGTTCAACTCGTCCTTGTCTTCAGCATTTTGTCCCCTCGTTTTTTGCAAATACCTATTTCAGAGTATGTGGCGCTACAATTGGAAAAAACACTCAAATCAATACCTTTCGATTGAATGACCCAGGGCTCATCCGAATTGATGATGATTGTGTCATTGGTGGTGGTGCTATCTTTAATGCACATTTAGTTGAAAGAGGGCAAATGATTTTCGCACCAATCCATTTGAAAACTGGTTCCTTACTTGGCACTGGCGCCACTGTTCAACCTGGTGTTACCATCGAAGAGAATGCTGTTATTGCGAGTAATGCTTTGGTTCCGAAGTACCGAACGATTCCTGCTGGCGAAGTATGGGGCGGTTTACCTGCTGTTCGGATTCGAGGTTCTTCATCCCGTGACGAATCTTGACCTTGAACCAGAACAAATACAACCACAAACAACAGCAACCTATTCAAACGGATTGCTCTACCTCAGGATGTACGCGTAGCGTATACCGGGTGTGAAATCAATGGGTGTCGAAAAATCAGCATACCGTCAACCGGTTACTCCTCAAGGTTTGAAAGCGATCGAAGAAGGTACGCTCACTTGGCTTGACGATGACATGTACAACAACCTGAACACAGGTGTTCTCGAACAATATTTAGAAGAAAAAAACGTGAAAGAATCGTTTGAAGTATCACATTGGAGTACACCTAAAGTACTCTACGGTATTGCGATTGGAGCAATTTTTTCCGGTGTCACTGCTTACATTGGATTGAAGCTAGGATTGGCAATCTCGGCTGCTTGGTACATCGCTTATCTTCTGGGTATGGCTCTCAAGTGGTCTCCTTCGGAAGTCAACATTGCGACCTCTGCTACGACCGGTGCTACCCATGCTTCAACGGGTTTTATTTTCACCTTCCCTGCGATTTTCCTCTTGGCTTCCGACCCGCGTTATTTCTTAGCCGATGGCCCACTGATTACCAATGCTGATACATTCAATTTGGCCTTTGTCGGGATTGTCGCAAGTATGTTTGCAGGTTTCCTCGGAATCATGTATTTCATTATATTTAGGCGTGTTTGGCTGGTAGAAGACCCTCTCCCATTGCCTGGTTTTGAAGCAACTCTCAAGATGTTGGATATCGCTTCCGATGTCAATACGGGTGCTGTTGAACATGCACGTGCTTCACTGAAAACGATTGGATGGTGGACAACCATCACGATGGGTGTTTTGTTCCTCGTCGAATATCCGTTGGTATGGGCCAACGGTAAGAAAATGGCGCTTCTTGACTTTTTAGCGGAGTCCGGTCACATAGGTGATTACGGACTTGCTACCTTTTACTCGAATGGAAAAATCCACCAACCAAGTGGTATTGAAGACGGTGTATCCCTCAATTACACCCATTGGTCTGCAGAAACAGCTTGGAATCCCTTTGCCTACACCTACATCGGTGTTGCACTCACTCCCTCGATGTTCGCTATTGGATGGTTTATGAAAACTCGAGTTGCTTTCCTTGTTAATCTTGGAACACTTGTCGGTTGGTTCTTCTTGGTGCCTTTGGTCGTTTACTTCAATTTCCCAATCTATGATGCGACCCAACAAGCAAGTATACCGATTCAAGACTATGCTGCAGGTGGATCAGCATCTTTGCAAATGATTGCATTTAGTAAATCCGTACGTACCATTGCTATTGGCTCAATTGTCGGTGGTGGAATGTTTGGTTTGGCAAAGATGTGGAAGACCTTCGTCAATATTTTTGCAGACATCGGGGCTGCCTTCAAAGGTGAAGGAAGTCAAGAATACATGGAAGGTAAAGGTTGGTATGAATGGCCTCTCAAGCACATTCCAATCTTTATGGGTATTACGTTCCTTGCCATGATTGTCATTTTCACAGTCGGTGGTTTTTCGGTTCTTGCCTCACTTGTCTTTGCAACTGTTTTGATTATGACGACCTTTTTGCTCGGAGCAATCGCCGTCCGTGTCATGGGGGAAACTGGAATCGAACCCGTTTCTGGAACTTCATTCATCGTTCTCCTCATGTTGTTGGGAGTATTTTTGAATGCTCAGGATCTTCTGCAACTCGATACTCAAGATGCAGTTCTTCTGGGACTTGTTGGAACAACGGTCTTTGGTTCAGCCATCTCGATGTCGGGTACTGTCATTGGTGATTACAAGAACAGTCTCTACATCGGTAACCGCCCGTATCACATCTCAAAAGGAAACATCATGGGTGTCATTCCTGGTGCAATTATCGGTGCAGGTGTGGCAATCTTCCTCTCAAAGCAGCTTGCAGACGGTACCATTGATTTAATGGCTCCACAAGCAAACGCCTTCGCTACCTTTTCGGTAATTTTTGCTGAAGGACAAGGAGACCTGTATTTGTTAGCACTTGGTTTCCTTCTTGGAATGTTTGTCGAATGGGGGACTGGAATGGGTACTTCGTTCGGTCTTGGAATGTATTTAGATATTCCTCATACTCTACCGATGTTGATTGGTGGTTATTCTCGTGACAAGTGGGAAGATAAACGCCTTCGTCCCAAGATTGAAGCCATTAAAGAAAAAGAAGGAGCGACCGTCGCTGAAAAACAACGTGCACTTCTCTTGCTGAGTACCTTTATGGTCGCAGCAGGTCTACTCACTGGTGAAGCATTCTTTGGAACAGAATCCAGTATTCTCTCCTTCGTCGACACATTGGTCAGTGATCCCAACAGTCGAACATGGTACTTCGCACGAATGGGCGGGTTTATCGGACTCAATGTCTTGATTGGTGGTGGAATCTACCTCTTGTTCAAGCGTGCTGGTGTCATTGGTGGAGACAGTGTTGACGCCGTGCTCGAAAACTGAGCGTGACTTGTATGGAATCACCCAAGGCCCCGTTTTGGGTATGGGGCTTACTCGTAGCAGCGGTCTGTGGAGTTTCCAGCGCAGGAGCCCTCTTCCAGCATGTTGACACGGTTCCACCTCTCCTCCGTGCATCTTGGCGGCTCCAACTCACTTCGATTGTACTTGCGCCCTTTTTCATATACCAATGGCGTCAACAGAAACCTGCAATCAAGTCACGAATGTTTGAACGTAAAACACTCCTGATTATCGCTGCGAGTGGAAGTGCATTAGCCTTGCATTTTGGTTCATGGGTTGCCAGTTTAGATGAGACTTCCTTAACCCATTCCTTGCTCTTTGTAACCGCACACCCACTCATCATTATTGTCGGCATGGGGATCCTCGCAGCATTTTTCGTCGGTCACCGACAACCAAACCGTCTGGAAGTGCTTGGTGCGTTGGTTGGTTTTTCAGGTGCTGCAATCACATTACTCGACCAAGGACATCAACAGGGCGGACATACAGTTACAATTTGGGGTGATGCACTTGCTTTCTTTGGAGCAATCTTTGTTGTTGGCTACATCATCAGTGGCAGAGTCCTTCGGGAATGGATGCCGATTTTTCTTTATGCATTCCCCGTGACACTCTTGGCATCACTTCTTCTTCTCCCCGCATCATGGGTTTTTGAACCGGATTTTTCATCTTTAGGCGTTTTTGGCTGGACAGATGCTGAATACTTCCCATGGTTTTTGGCCTTGGCTTTGATTGCAGGTTTACTCGGCCATACTGGACTGAATACCTGTTTGCGATATATTTCACCGCTTGTGATTTCAACCAGCGTCACACTTGAGCCATTACTTGGTTCACTGATTGGATGGGCCTTCTTTGGTAGTGGAGTCCCGGGTCAGTGGACATGGGTTGGTGGCCCAATTCTTGTTGTTGGTGTCCTCTTGGTCATCTATGGCGGAATTGATCATGATAATACGAACAATCAAACACACCCGGTGACCGGAGAAGAATGAGGCGTCATCATGTCATCAACGAATCAGCAAGGTTGGCTTTTACTTACAAACGATGATGGTATCGAAGCACCAGGCTTTCGATTACTCGTTCAGGCTTTGAACACAGCAGGTCATAACGTGGTCGTTTTTGCTCCGCATGAGAATAACTCAGCCGCTGGGATGCGAATCAATTTGGGCACACCGATGGAACTCCGACCGAGAGATGACTTGGTGAGCACCTGGGACCTCGACACTGAGAAAGCAGAAGCAAAATTGTTTGAATTGCAAGGTACACCTTGTGACACCATGATTGTCGCCCTCGATGGTGGCTTAGAACATGCAGTTCCTGGAATTCGTCCCCGTCTTGTCGTTTCCGGTGTCAATCTTGGTCCAAATATGTCTCAAGATTCGTATCACAGTGGAACGATGGGTGCAGCTCGTGAAGCGGGTTTGTACGGAATGCCTGCTATCGCTTCATCCTTCACTTCCTTCGATGAGGAAGGAATGGAAGTTGCCATTCGAGCAACGGTGGAATTGATCGAAGTCGCCCTTGGAGTTCTTCCAAATGAGCCAAAAAACCTCCGACGTCCAGAAGTTGACCTGAGTGCAACGCATTTGAGTCGATGGCCAGACATACCGGAACACCCCGCATGGAAAGGTGACCCAAAGTTCGCTCTTCGTACTGCATTCCAACAAGGTGAATTAATGTTGAATCTGAACGTCCCACCAGGGTGGAATGGAGAAGTTTCATCGACTCGTTTGGGTATGCGTTGGTACCGTGATGCTGTATCGTTTAGTTCTATAGAATCGGAAGAAGCGGCGACCTTTACCATTGGTGCTGCATCAATTGACCATTCAGAAGTTGCCCAAAGTGATTGTGATATTGTCGACATGGGGAAAGCCAGTGTTTCATGCTTACCGGTTTGGCCACAGACTCACCCACTTGCCCTTGATGACCGATTATTAACATGGGCTTTACAATCGTGCCAAGGCGGTTACCCTGCCTGGCTTTACGATTGAGTCAGGTTGAGACTCGCTCCTTGGTCAAGCAAAAAATGGCATACTCCAATAGCCATGTGACCTTGTAACCATGAATCTCCAAGTGACCGTAATGACATATTCTCCTTGGTAATTTCATCAGATAATGGTTTGTCATCACTGAGTATAAATCCAATATCGATGCCAGAGATGGCAAAACTACCATGGTCACCTTCGTAACTTGAATGAGGTTTGCCTTTCAGGGGCAATGGTTCATCATCGAGCCAGAGCCGTGGTGCAGCAGCATCAAGACAAATGATTTCGACATCGTTCCACTCAGACAATGTATGCGTGATGTCGCCCCCACTGTCAAAAATACCATGTGAACGTTCAGTCCAATGTCCACGTGCAGGTGTTGGTAGGGTGAGTATTTTGCCGATTTGCCCGCCTACAGCACGCTCTTCTGCATGAACTCCTTTGAGCAAGGAACCTACGAACTTGATTCGTCGTGACGGCCCTGGACCTCCCATCAAATGAAGAATAACTTCAGTGTCATGTCGTATTCCATGACTTGTCAATAAGCCAGCCATCAATGCACGAACAAGCACATCCATTCTTCCAGCACCTCCAGCCATGTCATTGAGTGGCAACTTGCCTTCTGACATCGCACGGTGTCCAATGATTGCAAAGCGACGCATGATAGACCCTCAAATGCCTCGCTCAACAAAGGTTCGAATGGCTTCACACATCGACTGTGTATTTTCTAAGACAAAATGACTACCGAGTGAATCCACAAGGTATCCTCTCGGTTTCTTCTGATCGCCGAGGTCTTCGAGACGGTTGGCGACAACTGCAGTCATTCCTGCTTTTTCAATTTGAGCGGTTGCACGGTAAATCAAATCTTTTTGTTTGATTCCAGATTCGAGTTTAAATCCTATTCGTACGGCGTTTTGGCAGGATTCCTTGAGTGTTTCAATGTGCTTGGTACCTTCGATGAGTTCGACATTGAGTGAGCCTTGTTGACTGGCAATTTTTCCTTCGGCAGGTTCCGCAACGAGATAGTCCAGTACAGCAGCAGTGTGAATCCAAGCATCGATTGAATCTCTGGCCAATACTTGTAATTCTTTGAGCATGGCATTCGGATCAGGTACTTTGAGAATCAATGGTAGCCATTTCAGAGCTGGAACAGAAGTCACACCAGCCACACATGTCACATCGTGACCGTGGCGGTACAAATCATCAGCAATTGCAAAACCCGTTGCTCCTGAACTGGTATTCTGAACATATCGAATATCATCAATGGGAGAGCGAGTTGCTCCTAAAGTCACCACGACATCTTTTCGATTTGGTTTACCCCGATTCATATGATGAGCAAACCGAGCCACAATTTCTTCATGGTGAGGCGTTTTCCTTTTTCCTTCATCTTCTTCACCCCAGTACACATGGATTCCATGCTTTCGAACTTCGTCGACAATATCGTCCGTTACCGGGTCCTTTGCTAAATCGAGGTGCATGCTCGGAATCATCATGACTGGACAATCACGGCTTCGTGCTACACTGAGTGCCATCATCAACGGTCCATGTTGTAATCCGTGAACATAACTTGCCATTGTATCGCGGGTAGCTGGAGCAACCAATATTCCATCGACTTCATCGAGGACTTCCATATTGCCATCCCAATCTGTGATAACTTCACCTTGAGTTGCCCATTCAACAGCGAGTGGGGTGATAATACGTTGAGCAGAATGGGTCAACGCCACTCGAACTTTCGCTCCATGACGACGTAATTCACGTGCTAAACGTACGGTGTCTACAGCAGCAATTCCTCCTGATACACCGAGTAAGACCGTTTGTCCAGCAAGGCTGTCGCCTCGCATGTTGACATCGGTATCACGAATCCCCATGTGTACTGGGAGAATGGTCTCCATCATGACTTCTTCCATTGGGTTCTTCTCAGGTTCGTCGAGCAATCCTCAAACACCATGAGCAGTAGGATTCACCATGGCAGGCCGAGCAGACGAGATGGTCATTGCCGGCATGAAGCCTCATACAATCGCAAACAGTGCCAATCCATTTCATCGATTGCACAGAGGAATTACCTTTATTCTCTTTGTCGATAGTCTCATTGTTTTACTCATCGTTTCATCCATTGTCTCGGGTTTTTCAAACGGTACACAAACCACCGTAATGGGTGTTTTAGCAGCCTTGTTAGTGATCAATTGGCTCGCTTATCGAAATAAACATCCACTTGTCTATTGGTTAGGAGCAGGCGTTATTGGACTGGCAGGTGCATTCTTTGCCATCAACGCTCTTGCTGCACTGTACGGTTTTTTCACTGGAGATTCAATGTCATTGATTTTTGTCTTCTTATTTTCTTGGGCTATGTTTGGCTCATTTCGACGTGCTCTTTCGCATTTCCATCCCGGTTACAAAAATGCATATGCTGGTCAAGTCGAAGAAATTCCAGGCCTCGAGTTAGAACCTGGTGAAATGTTGGCAGCCTGTCCACATTGTATGGCAGTACTTGCTATCCGTCCGGACCTTCTCAATCCAAAAGACAACTGTCCTTACTGTCAACTCACATTAGTGAATCCAGAATTAGCCTCAAAGTATGAAGAGGAATGAATTCACTCTTTGTATTGGAATGCATCAGCTGAAGGTGGACCACTTGGGCGCTGCGACTCCATTTCCTCGGCTTCCATAAAGCGTTGAGTATCTCCTTCAAACGCTTCCCATTTCTCTTCACCCGTTGCTGCTTGGCGTCTTTGATACAGGCTCACTCCTCCAACGAGTCCTCCAACAAGAATCATCAATCGAAGTATCAAATCAAACCAAGAATCCATGTTCGCATTTCCTGGGAAGGGGTCATGGGCATTGGCAATTCCATCACCATCCGAATCATATTGAGCTTCGGAATCAAATGGAAACAAATCGGAATTATCACCCATACCATCTCCATCTGAATCTATCCACTCAAAGGCACTTTGAGGAAACGCATCTTCATTATCGCCAACACCATCGTAGTCTTGGTCATAACATTCGAGTGAATTGTTCGGCCAGACATCAATGTTATTTCCACATCCATCAAGATCCGTATCCAACCATTCTGTTGCATCGTTCGGGAATACATCTGAGTTATCACCCACCCCATCACCATCGGTATCATTCCATTCTGTTGTATCAACGGGAAAGAAATCTCGGTTATCGCCGTATGTATCGTTATCCCTGTCAGCCCAGTCACTTCCATCATCTGGGAAGAGATCAGAAAAATCTCCTACTGAATCGTTGTCTCTGTCATTCCACTCATTTTCATCAAGGGGGAAGGCGTCGATGATATCACCGAAGCCGTCGGAATCACTGTCGATGCATCCCAGAGGTAGAAGGGCGTAGCCTTCAATGAGGGGGCATTCATCTTTGTTGTCTCCGTATTCATCACCGTCTGAATCAGCCCATTCAGTACTGTCGATAGGGAATGCATCAGCATTATCGCCGACCCCATCTTCATCAACATCGGTACAATCTAATGCATCATTTGGGAAAAGGTCAGAATTATCACCGCAACCATCTCCATCGCTGTCGGCCCACTCATTGATGTCCAACGGAAACGCATCATCGCCATCGTGAACAAAATCTCCATCGCTATCGGCGATTCTTTTATTGGTTCCAATTGCGTCTTCTTTAGCGTTGGATAAGCCATCTCCATCCATATCATCATCTTCGAGATCATGGCATCCATCAATGTCTAAATCATAAGCATGAGCTCCAATCAGACCTTTTGGACAAGTATCCTCTTCATCCTCAACTCCATCGTTATCATCATCGAGGTCAACTTCATCACTGCATCCATCAGCATCATGGTCGGATGTTGATTGAGAAAAGGGACAAGGGTCGATAGAATCGTTGAGCCCATCTTCATCAGAGTCTCGCTGTTCGGCTGAGCATCCATCTGCATCAACAGAGGAACCAAATGAGGTTCCCGGGCATGTGTCTATGAGATTGACGATTCCATCGTTATCATCGTCTTGTTGTTCCCAAGAACATCCAGTAAGATTGGTTACTGCTTCTGCAGCTGTCCATGAACAAGTATCGTAGAGGTTGATGACTCCATCTCCATCTGTATCGGACTCGCCAATTCCTTCGACAGCATATCTTCCGATAAACCGATGCATAACTCGGGTTGGATGTGCTTTATCAAAGAAAAGATACTCATCCACGTTTGATACAACAGTGTCTCCACTGCTGCAAATCGGTAAGGGAAGGAGAGAGACTCCTCCGGAGCATGCAGCATCGTTGACGTTGGTGAGTCCGAGTGCTTCCTTATTTTGTAAAATGTCATTGAACACCGACCAAGCATCGATGAAATGAATCGTGATTCCCAACTCTACCCGCAGGTCTCCGGCCAACGTGATCAATTTTTGATTGTAGAGCACCACTTCTGAAGCGATGGTATTTTGTCGACTTTGACTCCAACTCATCACTTCAGGAGTTTTTTCCAAAGGCGGGAGGTTTGGGATGATGAATTCAGTTGCTCCCGCCCCTTCGAGTTGACGAATGTGTGATTCCATATTGGTTACGATTGTATTTGCATTGGCAGTACCATAAAGAAAATCATTACCGCCAGACCACAAAGAAACAACTGTGTCTGAGGGGATGGTTGTCTGAACATTCGACAAATAGTTCGTGATTTGTGTCCCAACATTGGGCAGCAAGATATACGAAAAGCCTTGCCCAGTTTGCGAACCACCAAAGGCTCGATTATCTCCTGCAGCAGTACCAGAACCAATCGTGGTTGTGACTCCATAGGCCTCTGACATGTATTCAAGCCATACTTGACCGTTTGAAAACCGACCTTGCCAATAAGGTGGAACATCCGGAACATTGAGTATTGAATTGTAGCCATTCCCCATATCGCTTAGTGAATCTCCAAAGACGATGAGATTGGAGATTATCGGAAATTGAGCATTCTCAAAGACCATGAACGGTTGTTGCTCACTGTTGAGCAGGGAATTAGAAGCATCAACGATATCGACTTCTAAAGTGTAAAAGTGGGCACTGTTGTAAAATTTCTCCAACATAATCTCAAACGAGGTCACCGTGCCAGTGGCTTGAAACGAGTGTGTACCATTGAGTATGATCGCATTGTTTTCATCGACTAAATCCCAATTCGCAAAAAGTCCGATTGAATACGGTGCATTCGTAATTTCGACATTCACAATGACCGTTTCATTCGATAACCAATCGTATTTCTCGACTGAGAGATTCGTGGTTGCAGCCCTGCCTTGCGCCTCAACAAAGCCAGTGGCACTTTGCAGCACCATCAGTAAAATGAGGAAGAAGACGACCTTGCGCACACGCGGCCTACGGGTTGTAAGTTGAAAGCAGTTCGCCTTACATTCCAAATGATGAAGGGTCCATATCCATGTCTCCGTCTTTCATCATTTTTCGCATTTGCTTGTTGAGTTTTCTGTTGCCGCCCATGCCTTTCATCATCTTACGTGAACGGTTCCATTGAGCGATGAGTTCTCGAACATCTTTTTCTCGAACACCAGATCCTCGAGCAACTCTACGGATTCTGTCGGCTTTAATTTTGGCAGGTTCATTCTTTTCCCAAGCCGTCATGCTGTCCATGATGGTTCGATATCGGTCCAAGTTGCCTTGCATGGCTGCTTTTTGGCCTTTTGACATAGCACCCATTCCTCCAAGCATACTTCCTGGGAGGAACGACATGAGTTTGTCGATGGTACCGACCTTTGCCATCATTTCCATTTGTTTGTACATGTCGTTGAGAGTAAATCTCCCACTCATCAATCGCTGAGTAAGTCGCATGGCTTCTTCTTCATCCATGTCGTCCGGAGCCAAATCAATGAGGCCCTGAATGTCACCCATTCCGAGAAGCCGTGAAATGAATCGGTCAGATTCGAATTTTTCCAAATCCGGAACATTCTCTCCAGTTCCGATGTGAACGATTGGTGCTCCAGTTGCTGCAACTGCAGATAAGGCACCACCGCCTCGTGCCGTTCCGTCAAGTTTCGTGATGACAATACCAGTAACGCCTGCAAGTGAATGGAACGATGCTGCGACTGGGCCAGCGGCTTGCCCAACTTGAGCATCGATGACAAGCCAGCGCTCACTGGCCCGTGTAATCGAAGAAATCTGTTCCAATTCATCAACCAAATCTTGGTCAAGTTGGTGGCGCCCTGCTGTGTCGACAATAATCAAGTCTGCTGCTGCACATGCCGCAAGACCGTTTCGAACAATGGTTGGAGCATCTTTGGTATCCGGCTCTCCATAGACCTGGACAGTTGAATCTTCCAATAATTGTGTGAGTTGAGCATAGGCTCCAGGTCGATGCACGTCAGCCTCAATCACGGCAACACGAAGACCGTGTTTGCGACGGTACCATTCTGCCAATTTGGCTGTTGTAGTGGTTTTTCCCTGACCGTATAATCCGACAAGAAGAAGAGTTGCTCCATGAGGTTGAAATTCATGGGCAGGGCCAAGCATTCGAACCAATTCAGTGTAGAGGATGTTCATTGCATGCGTTTGCAAAGTAATTCCTGGACGAGGTTCATCCTCTCGAAGTCGGGCCTCAAGTTTCTCAACCAATTCTTTGGTTTGTCGAACGTTAAAATCCGCTTCTTGGAGTGCTCGACGGAGACTACGGGTCATTTCCCGGAGTTCTTCTTCATCCAACTTACGTTTATTCTTGAGCAACCCAATGGAACGAAAAATACCCTTTGAGAGACCTTCGAGTGCCATGGCCTACCGAGTTGGCATTCCCATTTCAACCCACCCGTTGCTGCCCATGAGTTTTCACTCTTCAGTCAGCGGGACATCAAGTCGAAGAACATCATTTTCCAATTTTGCTGTAACGCGACTGGCTTTGGTCGGAATTTGGGTCTTGATTTCACGTTCCCTACCGTTGAGTCCGACATAGAGGATTCCTTCATTACTTCGAAGTGAGAGTTCGTCACGATTAATTCCCGGATAATGCAAAAATATCCGTTCGACATCACCGATAATCTCTCGCTTCATGCCACGGTGTATAGAATGTTTGAGCACTTTGCCAATTGGGTGTGGGCCAAGTGAATCATCAATTATTTTGACTTCTCCGTAGAGCCGAATACCAACATCTCTCAATCGATCGAGGCCGACAACTTCGGTGTCCATTAATTCCATTGTTGCAATTTCTACATTCTCCAGTTGACCCTTCAATTCTTCAATACGTTCGAGTTCAGCTTCACGACGATTGGATAAGAATGGATGGTCAAACTCCGGTGTGACTCTGTTCACCAAACAACTCGGTACAGGTAGTTTGTATTCACTGAGTGATTCATGTGCTCGCAATGTTTCGTTTATCCCCATACGTTCAGGAATCGTAACCAAGGTGAACGATGTAATCTCTTCGTTTGAAAGGACACGTCGAACATGGAGGACACGGCGTCGGAAACGTTCCAATTCTTCTTTCATTGATTCACTTTCTTTCCGGCCAAAAATCATTGAGCGTATTCCACCTGAAACCCTCATCATTCGAATTAATCGGTCAGACCAAGATTCAATCAATTCTGGAAGTGAGAGGAAACGGAGGGTATGACCAGTAGGTGCAGTATCAAACACAATTACATCCCATGTCGGATCTTCAACATGGCGTAACAGTTCATCAAAAGCGAGGGCCTCATCAAGTCCTGGGATGACCATGTCTGAAGTTTGAACTTCAGAGCGCATCTCTGCCATTTCTTCTTTTGCATTCGGTTCAAGCATCATGCTGAGACTTCCAAGGCCACCCATGCCACCACCAGAACCCATGTTATTCATCATCTCACCAAGTTTCGGTAGCAATGTTGAGATTTTTGATTCGGGGTCCATCTCAAGTCCGAATAAGCCATCAACACCTTCGATTGGTGTTGGTTCTGAACCAATTTCAACTCCGAGTGAATCCGAGGTGGAATGGGCGGGGTCACTGGATACGAGTAAGACTCGAAGCCCTGAGTCTGCAAGCCATACTGCAGTTGCAGCAGAAGTTGTCGTTTTGCCAACACCGCCTTTCCCACCAAACAACAAGAGTCGTGCCATACCTCGTCGAATGTGTGGTGGTCTTTGAATCCCACGCATGCACACCGAATGATGCAACGACTTGATGAAGGAAAACACAGCCCACGGTTCATGGCATCGACCTTCCTCCTGTTTCAGGTCGCGAGTGTGTCGGCTTTGCTTGGCATGACGCTCGGTTGGAGAGGTGTGATGACCCGTTACTCCGGTTTTTATGACCTACCTACTGCATGGAGTAATGTATTCTGGGGCATTCTCATTGGTGGTTTTTATGGTTCATTCACCCATAATTTCATTGTAGTGCCCTACATTGAGATGGTGACCAACGATCAGGCAGCAGTTGTTAACCCAATTAACTTACTTTTGCTTTGTGTTCTTGCCTCAGTTGCAGTTCATCTTCTTCTTCGTAGAGACCGAGTAAGAAAAGGCAGTTCACAACCAACCAGTGGTTGGGCGTTGGGCCTGGCAATGGGTGGAATGCTCTCCATGGTATTCATCTTACGAATTCTTGAGATGTTTGAATTCAACATCACGTTGGTCATCACTATACTGTGTTTGGCTCTTTTCGGTCCTCGATGTGAAGCGCTTATTTCCTCATTCCAGGGTCACCTTATGCTTCAAGGAAAACGTTGGGGGTCTGTACTTCGTGGTACTTTTTGGCGCTGTGCATATGTGGTAATGTTTGCTTTTGCGTTGGTCAATGTTTCTGCTTGGCTCTTTATTATCCCTGCAACACTCATCTTCAATCGGGCATCTGAAGCATGGATCTGGGAATCAATTCCAAAGGAAGGAAAGAAAAGACTGCGAAAGATTTGGGCCCGAAATGCACGTGAACAAACCTCGGGTGAAATTAACCCACTGCCCGGTGTTTCTCTTGAGGAACTCTCGATGTTGGGCGTCGGTGACGAAGACTCGTCAACAGAATCCGAGTGAGATTATACTTACTTGCTCTTAGTGTTCTGATTTAACCTCAATTCTTGCTCACCTTACAAATAAGCATTATCGGGGTGTTCCGCACGCAACCGTTATACAACGCCGGCGCGACCAAATCGTTATGGGTTCCTGCCCCTATTGCCAAAGCGTCACCTATACAGGTGACACAATTTGCTACAGTTGCGGTAGAATCTTGGCAAATATTCGTTCGAATAAATTCGCAATGGAACAACAATTCCACAAAGGTAGCTTGGACACATCCTACAAAATGACCAAGAAACCAACGCGGGGTGGAGTCGCTCAAACTCATACAGGCCGTTCAATCGATCTCATGAAAAACCGACGAAACCGAACACGCCATCTGGTTTTGCTGTTTTTAGTTGCGTTCATCATGCTTTCACCACAAGTGCGAGAAAACTTAATCGAAAAATGGGCACCTGGCATAACGGAATATGTCATGGGTAGTTTCGCCCCTTTCCACCATTACCCCAACGAAGCAACTTTTACACTTGACCGCACCGTTGTTCTCGTGAATTCAAATTCAAATGGATGGGCCTATGAAGATATTGTGATTCCAACGGATATTGTTTCACTTGATGGTGAAATGAATGGTTTCCAATTTACCGATGGCACTGTCCCAAGTCCAACGAGTAAGATTCAACGTGTCGAGTCTGTGTTTATATATTTCGATAATGGTGATTCGATAATTGATGATGTGGTTCGTGTTCCAACGGATGGAAGCATTCTTGCAGTAGAAGACAAGATTATTACCTCGAAAGGACACTCTGTTTGGTGGCCTGGTTATGGTGTCGATAATTCATCCTGCAGTGTGGGTAACTGCGTAAAGATGGAGTTTAGTCTCGGCCCTGGAGAAATCGTAGTGTTTTCATTCCAAGTCAAAATCACCAGTATCTCCTATTCATGGTGGGATTCAAATCGCGTCGATTCTCGCATTGCTGGAAGTGATGACGGAATTAATGTTGACAACAGTGGGACATTCAGTGATGTAGAGTTCCGTGGGGATGGTGAACAATTCCGAAAGTTCACCAACCCAACATGGTATGATCGAGGTACTCGATCGAATGTGGAACACGGATATGCAATCAATGCGCAGCATGATACTGTAATCGAAACTGCAGCACTCATTTCTTCAACTTTACCCGAAGGACTCAAAGAGAATGCTTATGCCTTTTCTCGAGCTTCATTTGATTACTTGCACAGCCATGTTGAATACGACAAAGAGGCACCACTTACGGCAAGAAGCGGACCCCAGTGCTTGATTGATTCGTTAGGAGATTGTGATGAACAAACCAATGCTTTCCTTTCCTTACTCCGAACGAAAAACCTCCCTGGTTGGTATGTCTTTGGAGCATTAGCCGATGCTGAGTATAAGTATTGGGAAGGGCACGCTTGGGGCTACATTTTACTTCCAATGAGTGAATCATGGTGTAATTCTCGAAACATTGAACTGAATACCTGTTTTGTTGAAGCATCAGTAGATGTCGTCAATAACAAATGGTTATTACACACACCAAATGCATATATTTCTTGGATTGAAGAGCCCGATGCCACAGGCACGCTTTTGAGCAATTATTATTCCCCAGGGAAGTATTCGAGCAACGGAATGGATCGAGCGCCGCCTGTTTATTCGACTGTTGGTAATGTCGAAACAAGTGGTGGTCACTTCAAAGTCAAGATATTGCCAGAAAATTTACGGTGAACTGAATGCGAATTATAATTGGTGGAGCTGGACGGGTCGGGACCGATATGGCTCGTGCTTTGCGTGCTGAGGACATGGATGTTGTTCTCGTCGATTCTGATTCACGTGCTGTAAAGAATGCTCAGAACCTCGATGTTTTAGTGATTCATGGGGACTTGACGACTCGAGAAAAACTGTATGAAGCCGGAATTGGCGAAGCCGAAGTGTTTGTTGCAGCTACGAATTCTGATGAACGTAATCTTCTAGCGTGTGCCCTTGCTCATCATGCACACAATGAACAAAGTGGCCCAAAAGCAAAACCATTGTTATCCATCTGCCGTGTTCGAAATATGAATTATGTTCGCGAGCAAGATGAAGGCAAACTCCAGGAGTGGGCAAAAGTTCATCACGTGGTTAATCCACTTGAAGGGGCTATTCGTCGACTTCATTCTGGATTGCGCTCAGCAGCCATTGAAGAAGTGATTCCATTTGGCCATGATGCGTTTATTATCGAATTAGACGTGACGAGTAAGGCCACTCAAGTTGTATTTCAAAGTCTACGTGATGCGAGTCAAATGATTGAAGGTGGAATGCCGTTGATTGTTGGTTTGAAGCGTGAAAGTGAGAAGAGTCTCGTACCAGATGGTGATTTCATGCTCATGCCAAATGATCGTATTGCGGTTGCTACAACAGGTCTTTCCAGTTTTAACCGTATCTTGAGCATCTTTGGTCATGAAGCAACGGATTTCCCAACCCAGCCCCGTGTGGCTGTGATCGGTGCCAACAAAATCGGCCAACGTATTGCTGATGATTGGTTGAAAGCAGGAGCCTCAGTCACAGTCATCGAACGGGATTTACAAGTGGCCAATACCTTGTCTGGTACTGAAATTGGTTCACATCCGCTGCTTGAAGTTATTCACGGAGACCATTTAGATCGAGATATTTTAACAGAAATTGGAATCTCAGAACATCACATCGCTATTGCAGCACTCGAAGACGATTTAGCCAGCATTGCTGCTGCTTTACTTGCCAGTGATATGGGTGTGCAGCGCACCGGTCTCCTTCTTTATGATGCAGACTTAGTGAAAGTAACACAGAGAATGGGCATTACCTTTGCAGTCGACCGTAAGCGCGTCGCAGTGGATAACATGTTAGCACAAATTCATACGAAAACTGCCGGCGGTTATGCAATCCTCTCAAATATTCCAAATATCATTGGAGTCAGTATGCCCGTTTTAGCAGATGCTGGTTTTGCTGGGAAACGGATTCTTGAAGCATCGTTCCCTGACTGGATGCGAATTGCCTTTATTCAACGTCGAAACACGAACGGTACTTGGGAATCACTGCGACCTTCTCCAGACAAGACTTTGCTACAAGATGATCGCTTGATCATTTTTTGCAGTCCTGAGAGAGTCGTAGAACTCGAAAAACGGTTCAAGGTGTGAATATGCGTTTCGATGTATTGTCTCTCATCCTCGGTTGGACGCTCATTGCGCTCACTGTGCCATTGGTAATCTGTGGTTTCATCACTTGGTGGCTTGATGATCTTGAAATGGCACTTTACGCTTTTGTTGTACCGGCTCTTATTTCACCAACCCTCGGTGTCCTTATGCTGAGTGTTTGGACGCGTACAGATACTTCTGAACGACTTCGAGACCGAGAGGCGTTTGCTGCAGTCGCTTTGGTATGGCCAATTGCAGTATTTATTGGCTCGCTACCCTATTGGTTGGGAGGCGTATTTGTTGGGCCCTTTACTCCCGATGCTTCAATGGCAGAAATTGCACGTGGTGCAATCAACTCCTGGTTTGAATCAATGTCTGGCTTTACAACGACCGGTGCAACGGTGATTTCACATGAAATGAGCCCGAATTGTATCGCAGGTATAACCACCGATTGCATCAATGCACAACCGCGTGGACTTCTGATTTGGCGTTCACTGACCCAATGGTTTGGTGGAATGGGTATCATTATGCTTGGTATGATGCTCCTTTCACGTGTCATTGGTGGAGGGATGGCTCTTGCCCGTGCAGAATTAACCGGTCCCTCACTCTCCAAACTACGACCGAAATTGAAACAAACTGCTTTTGCTTTATGGGGGTTGTATCTCTTCCTTACCTTTTTTGAGTTCTTGCTGCTCTACTTTACAGGTGCCATGGATCTGTTTGATTCAGTCAACCACGCTTTGACAACTATGCCAACCGGTGGTTTTTCAACGCATGATGCAAGTATTGGATTCTATGATTCATTCTTAGTGGAATCGATCATCCTCATCTTTATGTTCTTGGCAGGAGTTAATTTTACGCTTCTTTGGTTCATTCGTGATGGTGACTTCAAGAGAGCGTTTGGTGATGAAGAGTTCCGAAATTACGTCGTCTACCTCACGGTTGCAATTCTTGCAGTATTCGTTGCCCTCTTAGCATCAGGGACCTCGGCTGGAAGGGCTCTACGAGACAGTATGTTTCAAGTCGTTTCTATTGGCACAAGTACGGGATACAGTTCGACGAACTACATGGATGCATCTTGGCCATTGGTCACACATCTCATCATATTCGTACTGATGGTAGTCGGAGCAAGTGCTGGTTCAACGGGTGGTGGCTTGAAATTACTCCGTGTCACACTTGCGTTCAAGGTTGCAATGAGAGAATTGGTCCGTATTGCACAACCAAGGAAAGTTGACCGAATCCGTATGAATGGAGAGGTTGTTGAACGTCAACAAATCAGCTTAATTGTCGGTATGTTGATCGTTTGGGTCGGATTATTTGGTATCTCCAGTATCCTCTTGGCAATTTTCATGCCGGGTGATTCCTTTGAAAGCATTACCACTTTGGTCGCTTCTTCACTCGGTAATACCGGTCCTGCTCTCGGAGATTATGGCCCGAATAACACATGGGCCGGAATGAACTCCGGTGCCTTGCTGATTACATCTGTTTTGATGTGGTTTGGTCGTCTCGAACTTTTGACGGCAGTCATTCTTCTTCATCCTCGTACATGGAAAAGAGAAAAGCGTGTACAATCTGACCGTGCTGCAATCGCTCTCTTCCGTCGATTAATGGAAGATAAAGAAGAGAAGAAAAAACCTGATTGAATCAAAAAAGTTTCATTTGACCATTTGATGAACCTTCTTCTTCATCCGAATTCTCTTCAACTTGAAGCAGTGAAACAGGTTCGATTTCTTCAACTTTTAGTGGCTCAAAAACTTGTTCACTCAATTGCTCCTCATAAGCCACTTCATATTTCGCAATGAGTTGCTTTGTTGCTTTTCGAGAGAGTGGTAGGCCTGCAAGAGATGCATGTTCTTCACCTGTGAATCCGTAATTCAATGAAAGTGCGAAGTTTTCAGAGTTACCAATTTGAGGTGAATCTTTGAGCATGGCAGAAAGAAGCGGTAGTATTTCTTCTCGGAGTGCTGAAGAACTCATTCCAGAATAACTCCCCATTCTTTTGAGAATCGAAGGTCGAGTTCGAGTTGATTGTCGACGTAAGAAATTTGGGTATGATGGATAGATGCGACTTGTGAAGGGCACGGTATTGGTTACTGAAGCAGAAAGACTTGCCAGTTGCCCACTCCAATACCAAGACCGATGTGCTGTACTTCGGAATTGACCCATGTACATTTTCGAAGCCATTGAAAGACTGCGATTTCCACGGGCAATTGAATCGACTTTTGGGAATAAACCGGCATTATTCCAATGAATCCAGTTGATCATGTCAGGTGGCGATTTATCTATAGAACGGCCAATTCTAACTGCTTCTTCTGCTTCATTGGTGCGGTATAACTTGTCCAAGCCCGGAAATACACCTTCGGAAGTATCCCGCCGACCGGCATGAGCTTGGTTCTCTACCATTGCTTTAGTAAGCGTACCCGTCGATGTGGATGAAAGAACCTGTAAGTCACGAACGAGTGCACGTAAGTCTCCAGGATTATTGTCGACGAGTGCTTCAATTGCAGCATCGTCGAATTCTAAGTTCTCTTCACGTAACACACGACGTGCAATACGTCGAAGCGCTTCATCGCTAGCACGATCGAACGTAATGGTGAGGAGGTGCTTTGTAAATCGGTCCCGAGTCGAACTCCAAGACGAACCTCTTCCCCATAATCCCATAATTTCATTACAAGCGAGAATAACCGGTTGCCGGGTTTCTGCAAGAAGGTTCAGCAACTCTGCCTTACCTCCTGAATCACCTTTTAAGGATACATCTTTTCCTTTTTCATCTTCACCTTGCATTGCCTTTTCAATCCGATTTTGACTCACGGCCATCAATCCTCCAGAGAGGTGGTCAACTTCATCGAGTAAAACGAGAGTTCGTTGCTTCTTCGCATCCGGATTATGAAACAGTGAACGGTGAGTTGAGCCGTGCGTTGCGACCTTGCGAATCGCTGCAGCGTTTCGGGCATCCGAGGCATTGAGTTCGATGACATTCCAACCCATGTCTTGTGCAATCGCTCGTGCCACCGACGTTTTCCCAACACCCGGCGGCCCAACCAAGAGCAGTGCCTTCTTCCGAGGATTACCGTTCTTCCATTCATCCAACCAAGCACGAATTTTTCGACGTTGAACTTCATTGCCTTCTAACTGGCGTTCAGACGAGGGGCGGTGCCGCTCCGTCCAATCAGTAGCACCAGCCATGGTTCGACAATTTTCCGAGGGTTCTTCAACCTTCAGTGAAGAAATTACCATTCTCCGTCGAAATGGTGGTTTACAGTGAATCGATATCAACGCGGTGTTGTTCTCCAGAATCTCTGTCTCGAATGGTTACCGTTTGGTCTTCAAGCGATTGGTGGTCGACTGTGATGCACTTTGGCACTCCGATTTCATCAGCTCGTGCATAACGTCGTCCAATTGAACCACTGCTGTCATACATTGATACGAGGTTCTGTTTCGAACATAATGTCCTGTGAATCGATTGAGCGAGTTCACCCATTCCGTCTTTTTCAAACAATGGGAAGACACAATAGTCGACTGGGGCCACGTTTTCACTTAATCGCATGACAGTGTATTCCTCTCCGTCTTTCCCAGTTTCGTCATAGGCATGGTCAAGAATGTGCCAAATAATTCGGTCGATTCCAAATGCAGGTTCAACTACATGAGGAATGTACCACTCGCCTGTGATTGTCTCCGTACGTTGGTCACGTTTGACATGTTCTGGTTCTACAGTCACTTGTTCCCCACTCTCGAGAGTTAACATCTGAGGGAATGAAGTTGTTGATGGTAATGCTTCAACTGCGGCCTTTACTGCACCTGCTGATGCTCTAAATACCGGGCCGGCTGTTGCTCCATTAATTGTCCAACCATCTGTTTCAATCACTTGGGGTTCTGCAAACTCTCGTCGTGCACGGAGCGATTTTCCTGTTGCCTTTTCGTGAGACTCAAGGTCATAACATCCCCGGTGGGCAATACCAACACATTCGACCCATCCATAGGATCCATGGATTTCAGCATCCCAACAATCCGAAGCATAATGGGCCATTTCATCGGCTTCATGTTGACGGAATCTGAGGCGTTGTGCATCAATCCCAACCTTTACTAAAAAGTCAAATGTTTGAGCCATAAAGTATCCAACTGTTGCATGACGAATGACATTTTGTTCAACAGCATCTTTGAAACTCATCTGAATTTCGCCTTGGCCGTCTGCAATAAGTGTGATCTGCTGTTCACTCCATGGGGTGAAATCATGACCTGCTTCTTCATGAGGGTTGATGAAATATTCGAGTTCCGCCATATTGAATTCACGCAAACGTATCATTCCTTGACGTGGTGATATTTCGTTTCTATAACCTTTACCAACTTGGATTGCACCAAACGGTAAACGTTCACGGTTATGACGATACAAAGCCGAAAATGAGGTAAACATACCCTGGGCAGTTTCTGGGCGGAGGAAACCAGGTCGTCCTGAAGAACCAGCGCCAATGGTCGTATTAAACATCAAATTTTGAGCGGTGATTTCAGACCATTCAATTCCTTGACAGGCAGGACAAGGTGGTTGAGACTGGTCAAGAAGGGATTGGAGTTGTTCTTTGGTCAACGAATCCGGATTTGAATGAAACGATTCGAGGAGTGTGTCTGCACGACTTGCTTCTTCACAGGAACCGCATACGGTCATGAAGTCCGAAAATTCACCAACGTGGCCTGAAGCCTCAAGAACGGCATAGGGCGTCACGGTTGGGCAAGAAATCTCGACAATATTCCCCAATGAAAGCCAGTGGTTGAGCCATGTTTGGTTGACTCTATTACGAAGTCTTCCACCAACTGGGCCGAAATCATACAGACCCTTAGCACCACCGTGAATCTCAAAAGCAGGAAGTAAAACACCTCTTCGTTTGAGGACACCGGACAAACGCTCTAATCTGCTTGTATCAGGTTCTGCCATTGCCACACCTAAACACCGGTAGATGGACTGGCCTTTCAACCTCACCGTTCTTCAAGCAGAAAATAGTCCAAGCGTAGCGTTAAGAGTGACCGCCATTAAAGGCAATCCATGGGGCAATCTATGGTCGCTATCACCGAACCGGATTGTACGGGTTGTGATTTGTGCATTTCTCATTGTCCATTTGAGGCACTTTTGCCTCTTTCCAGCAATCCAGAATCGCGTACTCATAAAAAACGACCTGTAATTGTAGTCGCATCTCAGTGTGTCGGCTGCCTTTCTTGCATTGGGTCGTGTCCGACAGGCGCTTTACATGAAGTCCAAAACCCTCTCGATGCTTCGCAGTCGACTCTTTTACTGATGCCTCCTGCTCCTGAGACCGAGCCCGTAAATCGTTGGAAAAAAGGCGGAATTGGCTGGGCATAAATCGATACAGATTTACCCTTTCAATCGGTACGTTGATTTACTCCTTGCATACGAATGAGAACCACGGGACTGTTGAAAATAAATGGCAGATATACACTACTTGGATAATCCTCTGGAAACAGAGGAACTCTTGGAGATGCTCTGCCCTCCCGTTCGGAATTGGTTTAAAGACAAATTTCCAGACTTTACTGAGCCTCAAAAATTGGCAATTCCTGCAATTATCAACCATGAACATCTTCTTCTTTGTTCACCGACTGGTTCTGGAAAAACATTGACTGCATTTCTCTCTATCATCGATCAATTGGTACGCCGAGCATTGGATAATAAACTTGAGAAAAGAGTATACTGCGTATATATATCTCCAATAAAAGCCCTCGCCAATGATATCCAAAGGAACTTGATTGGTCCACTGACCGAAATTTCTGAATCTTATTTGCCGAGCCGTGCACAGGAAATCCGTGTTGGATTGCGAACTGGTGACACTCCTCAATCTGAGCGCCAAAAAATGCTCCGTAACCCACCACACATTCTCATTACCACACCCGAAAGTCTCGCCATTGCCATTACTTCTCCACGGTTCCAACCAATTGTCAGTGAAGTAGAATACATGATTATTGACGAATTACACTCTTTGGTTCCAAGCAAACGTGGTGTTCATCTTGCATTGACGCTGTCGTATTTGGATACATTATTGACTCGACCAGTACAACGTATTGGGATTTCGGCAACAATGGAACCTCTTGAAACAGTGGCTGAATATTTGGTATCAAGTGACGATAGAGAAAGTCGCGGCGATAATACTCGAGTTTGTATCGCTAAAATATCGGGTTCAAGAGAACTTGATTTGGATATTTTACTTACGGACCCTAAGTTCAGTGACCTTTCCGTTCTCAAAATCTTTGAAAAGAATGTCGAAGCAATTGCTGATTTGATTGCAGCCCACAATACCACTTTGGTATTTGCAAATACTCGGAAAATGACGGAAAATATTGTTCTCAAATTGCGACCATATTTGGGCGATTTAGTTGCAGGTCACCACGGTTCAATGGATAAGAAAATTCGTTTAGAAGTTGAGAAAAAGCTGAAGCACGGTCATTTGCGTGCAGTCGTTACTTCTTCCTCACTTGAAATGGGTATCGATATTGGGTCTGTAGATTTGGTTCTCCAAATCGGTAGCCCTGGAGATATTGCAACTGCATTACAGCGAATTGGTCGTGCAGGCCACCACGTCGGCGGAATACCTCGTGCTCGGTTTTTACCCTCAAGCGTTGATGACCTAATCGAACTTGCAGCCTTGCAATCTGCGATTCAAACCGGTGAAATGGATCGACTCGATTTCCCCGAGAACTGTCTTGACGTCGTCGCTCAATTTATGATTGGTCTTGTCATCATCAATGATCTTGATATTGATGAAGCCTACGAAGTCATTGTCAATGCATGGTCGTATCGTAATTTCGAATACGATGACTTCATTGAAGTTCTTGACATGCTAGAAGATGAACGCCGAATCTGGATTGATTGGGAAGAGAACGTCTATGGTAAGCGTGGATATTCACGTATGATTTATTACACTAATATTGGAACAATTGCTCCAGATAATTCATACTTAGTGTTCAACGCAGAGGGTTCGATTTTGGGCCAGTTATCCGGTTCATTTGTATCAAATCTACGTGGCGGAGACGTTATTTTACTCGGTGGTTCGACTTACAGGGTCACCAATATTCAGGGGACTCGAGTGAATGTCGCGTCGGTAACAGGGCACCGACCAACTGTACCTTCGTGGTCAGGTGAAGCACGTTCACGTTCACGAGAGCTTTCGAATGCTCTCTTGAGTCTCATTGGGCACTGTATTGTTGCTTTACGCCGTGAACAGGACCCTCGAATATTACTTCGTGATGCATACGGTCTTTCATCCAGTGTAGCCAATGCCATTGCTCGCCATCTTGAAGAGCATTCTATCGATTCATTCCAAGTCCCAGATCCCAACCGTATTTTAGTTGAACAAGTGATTTCGGGTGGCCATCCTACGTACATGATCACCACATGTAGAGGAAGAGGTTTCAACACAGCCCTCGGATATTTCATGGCAGGATTGGCAGAATCGAATAATATTCAAGTCATTGAATTATCCTTTGACGAAAATGGATTACTCATTCGAACATCAGAGGAGGTTGACCCAGGACAAATGTACAAGGCGTTCAGAGATAATGACCACACTGAAGTCATTGAACGCTACATTGTGAACACCCAAATTTTTGCAAAGAGGTTCCGCGAAGTGGCTGGACGTTCAATGATTATTCCTAAGCGGATTGGGGCTGAAGAGATTAGCCCGCAGCAATTCCAACAACGTGCAGATGCATTGCTCAACAAACATCGCACCATCGATGACAGCCTTCTCATGCGTGAGGCAAAGAATGAGATCATGTTTGGCGATATTGACATGAAGAGTCTCCAAGAATTTTTGAATCTGTGTGTCACGGGTGATGCTCGTATCGTTCACAACAAAGTCACCGTCCCATCACGGCTTGGAATGTCGTTGTTCATGTCTGCCTTTGAAGACCTGATGGCAATGAAAACCCGGGCGTTTTTGGTCAAAGACATCGACCCAGAAGTTCTTCGTCGTCTTCTCGGAACCCGTAGTCTTGCCACTGAATTGACTACTGAACAACTTTCTAAATTCTATCTCGATAAAGCACCAATCCCTGAAAATGCTCAACAATTGTTTACCCTCATGTCTCACGGTGGTGGGCTTGATTCGTCATTCCAGAATCCCTTGTATAATGATAAACTTCAGAACATTGAAATGGACTTGCTGCGGAAATGGGTTGAAGTTCTTTGTCAAGATGGGAAAATAACCAAATTGGAAGGTACAGGGGCAGAAGAATTGGATGGGAAATGGTTCAGTTCCTTCATGGCTGAAATCCATGGAACCCTCGGTTGTCTTTCGGTCAATGGTGGCGGTGATGTTGATGATTTGCGTGAACTTCACATCAGCGGTTTATCCTACAAGGTCGCTACTGCATTTGATGGGAGAGTACCGACTGCATGGGAAGAGAAAGAACTGGGTGACCCGCATGAAGCCTTACGTGTCAAAATCATTGAAATGCTTGGAAGTGAAGGTCCCCAGACAGGAGATGTTCTAGCACAACGTCTTCCTTTCCCTCGTAAAATGGTAGATCGTATCTTAATGGAACTTGAAACTCGCAATGTCTTATCCGTTGGTTTCTATAAACAAACCGACGACGCTGAATATATTCTCAAGATTGATGAGCATCGTTTGATTGATGGCTCAGAAGATGTCGTCGAATATCGATGGGTACAAAACCTTGTTTTCGACAAGACTTTCAAGATGTATGATGATGGATTCGCAGCTTTTGATTCACACGTTTTGTTCCAAAAGCAACAAGAACTCCTGTATCGAGTCAATGATTTCAGATTCAAAGACTGGCAGGATATGCAACTGGATTCTGATATCATCATGGGCCGCCTTTTGCACAACAAAATGGGCTATACGAACAAAGAAACGATTCCAATGTTACTTGGTTTGAAACCAGAACCTTGGATTGGCGCAATGGAAGAAGAATTACTCCGTCGCATCCCGATTGGCGAAAATGTGACTCGGCAAGAAATCATGGAAGGTTTCCCGAAAGGAGATGAGCATCGTGCTTTGCAGCGTGATATCAAATATGCTATGTCGAATTTGGAACGACAGATGCTCGTCGTCAAACAATTTGAAGATGTATCTGGACGTCGACGACGACTTTCCTTATTCCATCGAGTTCATGGTGTCTATGAAGCACTTGATTTCGAAAGTTCCTTGACCGACCTCATACGAAGAATGGGTCCAGTTAAGGGAAGCACACTTCGGTTCTATGTTACTCGATCGTTTGAAGATTTGACGATCGCTCTCATGAATCTTGAGAAAGACGGTCGTATTGCGAAAGTGATGGCGTTAGTTCCAGACCCTGAAGCATTTTACTGCATGCCCGAAGAGGTTGAGTTCCTCCAACGCCCACGTAGAGAAGACCGCCAAATACGAATATTAACTCAGTCAGACCCCTATGTTTCGAGATTCATCTGGGAAGTACGTAGCGTACTTGACCGAGGATGGTATTTACCGGTGTTCAAAGGAATCGACCCGATTGGTAAAGTCCTCATGTTCAAAGTAAACGATTATCTTGTCATCAAAGATTTACACATTCCTACTGCTTATCTGGAAGAGTTTTGTACCGCCTTTGAGGTCTTGTTAGAAAACCATGCTGACCAATTGGTCGATGTAGCCGTGATGTCGAACTTCAACAGTGAACCTGTTGCCAATTTGGATGAAAAGACACGTACAGCCCTTGAATCAATTGGATTTAAGATGGCAGGAGAACGCATGATACGAGGTGGTGTCGTTGACCCACAACCAAGAGAAATTGCAGAACGTGCACTCTTCTATCGTCACCACCTTCATCAAAAGACGCGTCTCGAACATGAAAGCGCAGCTGTCAAACATGTTGATGAAATCCGTGATGATTTTGCTTTACGCGGTCGCTGTGAACTGTATCGCGTGGACTTGAAAAGCATGGCAAGCGCCAATCGATTGCATCAAGGTGTCAATCTTCGAGGCCATCAAGTGTGGTCAACTTACGAACATTTCCAGAATTTGTTAGCAATTCGTGGAGAACCCCCTGAAGACGAACTCTGGGATATCATTGATTTTTTCAGTTCGAACTCGGATCCAAACTTGTTCAAAGAACGACATGCTTTGACCCAATCTGGATTTAGAAAACTGATACAGCCGTTAATTCGAACAGGTCATATTGTTCAAGATTTCAGAGGTGGATTCCGAACTGTTAAACTTGTTAAAAACATTGACCGTGTTGAATTACGTCGCGAATATTTGCGAAACTTGGTTAAGGAATATCCGGTAATTACCCTCAAGCAGATACTTCGCTTAGCAGGCACTCCCTTCAAGCCAGAGGAAATTAAATCAGTCCTCACATCATTTGAAGAAGATGGTACATTGGTGAAAGGTTTCCTCATCGAAGACCTTGACCAAGTGTGCTGGGGTCGAAAAAATCTACTTGAAGAAGCTCAAGATATACCACCTATTCGGGATTTTGTTTTGCCTCCGAGTGACCCAATTGCCCCGTACTTCTCCGACATACTCAAAGAAAAATTCGGGTTTGGTTCTGCCTATTTGGTTTTCAAGAATGCTGAACCAATTGCTGCATTTAAGGCAAATACTCGTAACAATATTATCGACATTAAGGATTATGAAGGCTCTGAAAAAGCATGGCGTATTGTCAAGGAATTTGCTTGGGAACATCAAATGCCTCTCCACACCGATTTGAGAATTGGTGGTAAACGCCTCAAATGAACATTCAATTCGAAATGGAATACCGTGTAAAGTGATGTAAAATCACATTACCAATGGATTGATAAGACCCTGCGGTACACCTTTTGCTATGAAAGGACCGGCAGTTGCCCTCATTTTGATTTTTTTATTGAGTTCTCTTTCTCCATTCTTTACGACAGTTGAAGCTGAAAATTCGACCGGTATCGAAATCTTAGATACGGTTGTCAATCCTGCAAATAATCACACGTATTACTTGCTTAGTGCCAGTTCTTGGGAAGATGCTGCCAGTGCTGCCAGGGGCCTCAATGGATTCCTCGCAACGGTCGATGATGCTCAAGAAAATCAATGGCTCTTTGACACATTTGCTTCCTTTGACAACCAGTCACGTCACCTTTGGATTGGCCTGTCAGACCACGATGAAGATGGCTATTACAAGTGGCATGATGGAACACCTTTTTACTACAATAATTGGGGAGATAGTCAACCATCAGAGGGTGGAGATGAAGATTACGTCCACATTGCCAGTACAAATATGGGTAATATAATGCCAACATCATGGAACGATCTGGAAAATGACCCTCAATACTTCCCTGTGTATGGCGTAGTGGAAGTTGGTGAAGGGGCAGACTTTTCCCTTCGTTTCAACGGTGAAGGGGACCATGTTGTGGTCGAACATGACGATGGTTTCAACTTCTCAAACACCGTCGAGATTCATATTGAAGCATGGATTTACCCATTTGATGATGATGGTTTACAATTCATCATGATGAAAGGTGATTATGGATGGGGCATGTATCTCAATGATGGTAACCTTTCATATGCATCAGAATACAGTCTCTCAAAGCATCCTATTTCGAATGTAAGCGTTCCAACGGACATGTGGTCTCACGTTGCAGTTTCGATACGAAATGCAGTTGGTGGAGAGTTTTTCATTAACGGTGAATCTGCAGGTCTTATTTCTGCTGAAGACGCCAATATCCCAATAGGTGATTTTGGTTCAAACGATTGTTTTACTTCTGGAGATGATTGCGATGAATTATACCTCGGTCGAATGGGCGCTGGATGCGCTTGCAATTACTTCACAGGTATGATGGACAATCTCTCAATTTGGTCCGGAACTGGATTTACTGATGTCGCTATGGAGCTGGTTTCGGAATGGACTTTCCCTGAAGGTGAAGGTTCAATAACTCAAGACCAAAGTGGCCGCAACGGAACCATCATCGGTGCAGACTGGGTTATGCCAGATGGGACCATTGTAACTCAAGCAATTGAATTATCGAACGATCAAGATTACACAATTGATGCAGCCCAAGCAGGTGATCAACTTCTCTTCTACGGAAACATCGATGAAATGTCCAAAGAGATGTATTTCAATATGTATTCATTTGGCCAGTTCGGTAAAGAACCGATCACGATCGATGTCTATATGTCACATGAAAACATTCCAAGTTCATGGGACCATGACCAACACTTTGTTGCTGATTTCAGCTTCTTATGGGAAGATTGGAGTTGGCCGGAGGCAGGAACTTGGTGGATTGTCATCATTCCTACTGAAGATATTGAAGATTTGACATTGACGCTCACTTGGGTTATTGCCGACCCTCCTCCGGCACTTGAGGACATGACTGAACTTCAGAATATTATTCCTGTTACTGGACAAAGTATTGATACGAACCGTCAAGCATCTTTTGATGAACGAGTTCTCTACTATTACGTCAATGTCACCGAACCACTTGCCAGTCTGACGGTAGAAACCTACAGTGGCACTGGAAACATTAACCTCGGCCTCTCATGGGGTACGGTTCCAGATCCTTTTGATTTGTTTAACGATGACTTCTTCGAACTTGGCATGGCCGATGATGAATCATCAATGAGCAGCAAGGCAGTTTGGAGTACTGGTCAAGGAAATGAGGAAGTGGCTACATTGTATGATGTTGAACCTGGTTTGTATTATGTTACTGCCTACACGTTCATGCGTGCTCTCGATTTCACCATTATGGCAAGTTTCACTTATGCCCCTAATAATATCGCTCCAGAAGATGCAGTAGAACTCACAGCAGGTGTTGCTTATGGACCAATCAGTGGCTACGATGGATTACTTCAATATTTCAAAATCAATGTCCCCACAGGTACGGAACGTCTTGAGGTTGACCTTGCTGAAGGGTATGGTGAAGCAACGATTTTCATGCAATATTTGGAAGCACCGAATGCAGCCAATTACGACCACCTTTCTGGTAGCCCAGGTGCAGGTGACATGGTTGGTTTTAACGACCCTACGCCAGGAATGTGGTACATTTTGGTTTATACCGATAAAATTTTTGCGAATGTTATGATTACCGCGTCTTTTGAAGACCGATATGTTTGGTCCTATGACGGAACTCCGATTGAACTCTTTAATGGTGAAGAAATCACAGGCATCGAAGCGCCGAAAGGTGAAGAGTTGTTCTTTTATGTTCAATTGGATAAACCCGGTGAATTCCTTGAAATCACAGCATTTGGAGGTGAAGGACAGCTTACTATTGAAGGTGAAGGTGAACAGATTTCGATAGATTGGGGTGGCGATTTCGATGAAGATGGTAGTGTCAACGGAAGACCTGGTGGCCGTCAAATGCCAGAGGTTGATTTCACCAGTGAGACCATTATCGTTCAGTCAAACGGCGATGGAACTTCGCAGTCTCTCTTCATTGAAATGCCTTCGAATGGTCGATTTGACATTACGCTCATCGCGGAAGATTCCTTTTCTGATGTGACGCTTGTTGCCAAATGGGAATATTCCGATCTACCACCAATTGAACCACTTGATCCAACAGAACCTGTCGTTGTCATGACATGTGAAGAAATGGCAAAAGAAATCTTGACTGCGACTGATCTTGATGAAAATGGAGTCATTTCTCAAAATGAATTTCAACGTGCTGAAGTGGATGATGTCATGTTTACTGAAATCGATTTGAATGCCGATGGTGAATTAGAGTTTAGAGAAATTGTACAAGAGTCATGCTCTTGCAGTAACGAACTCTGGACTACCTTTGATCAGCTCGAAAATTCGAACAGTGTCTCTATTGAACTCTTTTCGACTCAAAGCTTTTCCAACTCCTATGTTTTTGTCACAATGGATGCCAGTGCTGATGGCCAATTGGACATTGATGAAATCGAGATTGCTGCATTGATTTGTGAAACTGATTTCGATGCATTTGACGGCGACAGGGATGGCGTTCCTGATGATGAAGATGCGTTCCCAGAAGATCCGAATGAAACACAGGATACCGATGGAGATGGTGTTGGTGACAATGCCGATATTGCTCCAAGTGTGGCCAATGATCTCATCTATTCGAGTGGTGCAATTCTCTTTATCATGCTGATTGGAATCCTTTTCATATTCCTTCGTGGAGGAGGTGGAGCTGAGTCCTCAGGTGATTGGGTTTCTTCTGATGCACCATCTGGCTTTGATGAGAGAATGATGAACCAGGATGACAAAACTCTTCCATCTATTGACATCACACCTATGCCACATTCAAACCCCATACAGGCGAATCCATTTGAGGAATACAACGATGTTCCCGTAGTACCATCAGGCACTTTGAATATCGTTCGTGATTTGTTTGATTCACCAAATCACCAACCACCACCGTCTGCATTGATGGGCATGATTGATTCCAGTGGTCAAGAAGTCATCGAATATCCTGCAGGCAGCGGAATGAAATGGGCACGAACCGATGCAACTCAACCTTGGAACGAACAGTAAAATTAGGTTTTATTCTTGGCTTTGACTTGTAATAATCCAAACGGCCGTAGGAGTCTGACGATGTGCCGGTGTAATTCGGGTAGAATGTCAAACATGATGAGTGCCATCAAAAACATCGCCCCTAAAGATACAACTCTGGCAGCATAAGCATGACCAAACTCAAACACAGACATCCCAAGATATGACCAATTGACATATGTCATATGCATCCAAATTAATCCAGCATTACGGAAAAGATTCAAAATATGAATTACTGGTATGGTGAGTATAAGAGCACGGCATCGACGTTTCCAATCGATGTCAAGAACAGCGATGGCTCCAATGAAAATGACCATTGATTGAAGAGCGGTACAGGCTAAAACAAAATTGATTCCGATTGCAGTTCCATCACTGAGGAGAAGTTCAGTTTGAAATGGATACTCACCAACAAAGTCCCCCATGAACCATCGATTACCGTCCCAAGCGCTCCATGCGACTTCACCATCGATGGTATTGACGGTTGTTTCCCCAAGAACAACATCTCCATTCCCTGAAAACCGGAGAAAGAAAGCGGCTTGACTTGCTACAAACCAAATGGCGAGCACATTCAGCCATGGGACATGGGCGATGAGTAAGTAGGGGCCACCTGCATAGGCAACTGCACCCCGAGCCCAAATCAAAGAACGTGATGTCTTTTCATCATCGACGCGTTGTTCCCAAAAAGCCATTCCAACACCCATGGGTAAAGCTGCAATAGAGAATACAGTGAGTACAGGGTCATCATGTGCAAGATATTTTGAGGCATCATTGAAGAAGGTCAATCCTACCAAAATCCAGCCAAATTGTGCGAGACGAATTTCGCCTTTCAGTCTGCGATGCCATGAGACTGCAAGTGAAAGTAAGCCGATTGCACCGAGAAGTGAGGCCACCTCCGAACTGAACAGCATGGTCCAATCCACATGATGATTCCATTTCAACACTCGTGTTCTTTCGACCAAAATCACTTGACCTTCGACCGTGTGGCAAGACCATGCGAGGGTGTGTTGTCCAGTATACTCCTGCGGCATTACCAGATTCATCACCACTTCATGGTGGCATTGCTTTTCTCGATCGAGACGGTGTACTCAACATTGGAAGTCCGGATTACATCAACAACCCAGAGGAATTTGTAGTGTTGGGAAATGCTCCGAAAGCAGTTGGTATGCTTCGTCGTGCAGGGTATCGTATCTGCGTAGTGACGAATCAATCTCCAATTTTACGTGGACTGTGGGATGAACATCAGTTGCATGCGATTCATCATCATATGAGACAAGTGTTTCTCGAACAGGACGCTGATGCACATTTCGACATGATTCTTGCTTGTCCACATCGACATCGAGACCGATGCATGTGTAGAAAACCAAGACCTGGAATGTTACGGTTTGGAACACGAGTTCTTCGAGAAGGTATCTCGTGTGATGATGGAGAATCGATTGGTGAATTGCACTCGAATGATGGTCAAGTTGATTGGTGGGGGGAAAAACCAAACCCCTCACATTCCTTTGATTGCATGGTTGGTGACCGTGGAAGCGATATGGGCGCAGGTTGGGCCCAAGGTCTCCGATTATTCCAAGTTGATGCCGCATCAGGAGTTTTCCCAGTTGTGGGGAGAATACTGGATTCGGAAAACAAAGGTGATGACTTTCATCCTGTGAGATGATGATATGGGTTGGCTCGGTTTAGACGATACGGACAGCCTCAAAGAAGGTTGTACCACCTATTCGTTTCATCTCCTGCTCGAAAGTTTGCCTTCTTCTGTAACTGTTCTTTCACCTCGTTTAGTGCGATTATGGCCATTTGCCCAACAGCGTACTCGAGGCAATGCGGCAGTTGCTGTTGAATTACTGGTTGAAGATGAATCTGAACTTCTCCATTATCTTGAAGGTTTTTGGAACGATCATTTACTTTCAGCAAAAGGCAAAATGTCACCCTCTGAACATGACGACAGGGAACAATATCCAGCCGACCCTGGTATGGTTTGGTTTTCTTCTGAACAACCGAATGAAGAATTCTATACTATGGCAGTTCAATCTGAAGTTCATTTGAATCAAGTTCCCACAGCGAACCGTTCCTGGGGTGGCCAAGGTCGAATCGGTGCTACTGCTGCTGTTGCTTGGAGGCAAAAGCAATGTACGTGGGAAGCGATTGCATGGAGAGAACCAATTCGACATGGACTCTTGGAGCGTACAGTTTGTGAACAAACGCTTAGCCGTGTCGATTCAATGCCTTCGACTTTTCTTTCAAGAGACCCTCGTAAGGGAACTGGACTTGTCGCACCGCGTGGACCTTGTCCAGTTCTTTTTGGAGTTCGCGCTCGAGATTCAACTTCGGCATTGGAGGCAGGAAACAAATTATTGGCTGCCGAATCAACCGAATCCACGATTGGAATGAGGGTATTTACGACCAACCAAGCAACGGATGATCATCTGTCACATTCTCAAAAAGCGACCGTTACACATGTTGAAATCTTGAGTCGTGGTAATTGTGTGATCACAACTGAAAGTGACACATGGCTCGCCTTTGCAGAATCTGGTTCGCTAAAGATACTCGCTCAATGGCTTCATCCAGGTGATGTGATTGAAGGCTACGGTTTATCACCCGAATTCGGTGTTGTACATCTTGAAAAATTGCGAGTGCTTTCCGCATATCCAGATCAACAACGCCCAATGTGCGATGAATGCTCGGTTCGAATGAAATCGATGGGGAAAAACCAGGGGTGTCGTTGTCCAAAATGCAAACAACGAACAGAGGACACTTGGGACGCAATTGCTCGGATTCCACCTTTTGAATCATGGGTTCAACCTCCCGTCGATGCCCGGAGACATCTTGCTCGGCCACTTGAATGGGAAGATTCGACTGATTCATCTTCATTTATGGGAAATCAATAAGACGCAGATTGGAGTGACAGTGGTATGGCTAGTGAAGAATTGACCAAAAACATCGCATATATCCTGAGTGCAGTCCTGTTTTTCGCCATGGTTTGGTTCATTGCCAAGCGTGCAGGTGAAAACCGCCAAGCAATGCTTGATGATTTGGCACCAAAAGTCGCCGGAGAAGATACGCTTGGTGGTGGCGCTAAAAATCCAAAGCAATTCGATGAACCAGATGAGGAAGCCTTGGAAGAAATGGCTGAATTACTCGGCGAAGATGACGACGAAGATGTTCAGTGAAAGAAACCAGTTTCTTCGATTTTCAATTCCATCGTATCATTTGGACGTACAAGTGTTCTGTGAGGTCCATCCTTAGTGCGTTCCAACCTCCAAACTTCAAATCCAGCCGTACGCATTGCTTTTTCTCCGCGGGCCACGATTGCACTGTTCGAATTCCCACTCGCATCGATGCTTCCTTTACTTGTCAAAAGGAGGCATATGTCGTCATTAATTGTTTCAGCAAGTCGTTGAACAGCCGATATTTTATTTGCTGGGATTTTTCCCGAAGAATCGCACCAGTCGTCTAAGACAATTAATTGAACACTCGGGAGTGAATTGGAAGTATCGATTAAAATGTCCATAGACTGATCGAAATCCCCAACCAAATTCATAGCATGATATCGTGATGATAGTCCAAGTGAAAGATGAGCAAACATTTGCCCAAAACGAACATTATCCGGCATAAAAGGCGACGCCCACAACACTCGTCCACCACGTTCAATGACGTCTGTGGCAATATGCAAGCCGAGTGTTGTCCCGCCAATACTTCCTTCAACAGCGAGGTGAATATTTTCACCTGCAACTTCAAAGATTGCCCTGCCCATAAAACGGTGTGAGTGGAACTTGTCATTGATACTTACCCTCATTTCCATTCTATGAGGAACATTCATGCCCTACCTGCACAACGCAATGCTATGAGCGACGACTTGATTGTCCGGAAAGGTGAACGCATACCTCGCCGTCCTTTGTCCGACTACTCCGAAGCAGACTCTCTTTCTCATGCGATTAAGCGTGATGGTCTCAGGGCAACTCTCTTTGAAGATACGAATCAATACGGACCTCTTGCCATGCTTTTTGCATTGCTCGCTGTTGCGACAGTCACAGGTGCGATGATTAAACTTCTTTCAGGTATACTCTGAAGGTATTGACAGTAAATCTTCAAGCCTTAAATGGCAGTTTTCCTCCTTCTTTTTACGGGAAACATCAAACCCTTTGCGAACAGCGAAGGGCTCATGAGTGAGGAATCAGTCAATGTTGAAAGCCGTACATCTTCACAAGATAAGCGTTGGACCATCATGGCAGCTCTTCTTGGTACAAACACAGCATTCATGCTTTTCCAAGGTATGGAACAGGAAACGAATCCAATATTCATTCGTGAATTGGCTTTAGCAATTATTGCTGCTACGATTCCATTCCAGGGGACTTATTTCTTAATTTACACGTTCCTACTCGAACACAAGAGCGAATTGAGTGAGGAGCGGATGGACAAATTGCGGATGGCTTCGGCTGTTTGTCATATTGTTTCGTATATGTCCTTGATTGGCTTAGCAATGATGTGGTACACTATTTCACTCTACGTCGGTGTCGCCTTCTTACTCTCAACGTCACTTGCTATTATTCTCATCCGTTCAGTGATGAGTCCAGTCACTTCAGATGAAGCATAGTTCTCGATTTTACGTCATTTGAGCGTGATGAATGTGCATCGATTTCAAAGGCAATGTTGATGTAGCGTGGCGTTTGGAATCAAATATGTCCTTCTGCCCACTGGATTACCGATATGGCTGCCAAGATTTCAAACGCATATGGTCTGAGGTTGGACGCCATGAGCGCCAACTTGAGGTTGAGCGTGCCCTAATTTGGGCTCACATGCAACTTGGTCGAGTCACTGAGGAAGATTACAACATCGTTGCAGCAATTGCAAATCCGGACTCCGTAACGAAAGAACGTGTTTCTGAAATCGAGGCTGAAACCCGACATGACATTATGGCATTAACAAAAGCCATGGCTGAGGCTGCAGGCGATGCTGGATGGTGTATCCATCTTGGTGCGACCTCTAACGATATTGTCGACACAGCCGTCGCTCTACAACTACGAGACAGCATTGTTCTTTTGAGAGAACAACTCTGTTTGCTCATCGGAGTTTGTGCTGATGTTGCCGAACGTGAACGCGATACGGTCATGTTGGGCAGAACCCACGGCCAAGCAGCAGTCCCGATCACCTTTGGATTGAAAGCAGCAGTTTGGCTTGATGAACTTCGTCGACAGTTGATTCGTTTAGATGAAGCGTCACCTCGAATTTCAGTTGGTAAATTCCTTGGGGCCGTCGGAACAGGTGCCGCACAGGGAGAAAATGCTCGTGAGTTACAACGCTTGATCTTAACCCATTTGGGTCTTGGCGTCCCATTAGCGACAACTCAAGTTGTTGGTCGGGACCGCTATATCGAATATGTATCATGGCTTTCAAATGTGGCAACATCCTGTGAAAAGATTCTCCAAGAAGTGCGTAACCTTCAGCGTTCTGAAATTCGAGAAGCTGGTGAAGGGTTTGATGTTGAAAAGCAAGTCGGCTCTTCAACAATGGCTCACAAAAAGAACCCAATTAAATCTGAAAACGCATGCGGGTTGGCTCGTATTGTTCGTGCAATGATTATCCCGACCTATGAAAATGCCTTACTTTGGCATGAACGTGATTTAGCGAATTCCAGCAGCGAACGATTTACGCTTTCTCACGGTTCTGCTCTGTGTGAAGATGTTCTTGCAAAAACTCGTGATGTTTTGAAAAACATGTGGGTCGATGCCGACCGTTGTCTTGCGAACATACACGCACAGAAAGGACTCGTTATGGCTGAAAAGGTCATGATTGATCTTGTGGACCACGGTATTCCTCGTGATGAGGCTCATGAAATTCTTCGTGCAGCATCATTTGAGGCGGTTGATAAAAACATTGAGTTAATCGATGTATGCAGTCGCACTCCAGCAATAGCAGCGGCCTTCTCAGCAGAACAATTGGAAGCCATGTTTGAACCGGCAAACCACATCGGTGTTTCCGGGGAAATTGTCGATGAATGTGTTGCTCTTGCCCGTCAAGCAATCGTATGAACACGTTCAATTTCAAAAGTTCCACGAACTCCATCCCAATCGATGGAGCCAGTTAATTCAAGCCTTCCTGGCAGATGCGGTCCGCCTGTGACAAGGGTTTCGTATTCTCCGCCCTCACCATCGATATTGAATCTATATCGGCGAGCGAGTTCTTCAAGTTCGATTAACAACGCGGGATTGAGCGTTCTACCAATCCATTCTTTCCCGAGTCCTTCACAACTCACTCCAGTGATGAATACTTCAAATCCATTTTCAATGAGACCACGCATATGAGATTCACTTTTTTGATGCCACAAAGGAGTCCAACTTTTGATATTGAGGCGTTCGGCCATCCGCTCAATTCGACTTTTCTGATAATCAGAACGTAATGCCCCACTCACGACGCCATCAATGTCTAATCGGGATAATGCAACTTCAAGGTCCATTATTTCGACTTCTTGTTTTCCTTCCGATTGAACTTCCACCCATTCAACATCTGCAAGTTTTGCTTGGTACTCTACAAGATGGGTGCCAGGGACTTGGAACATCCAAGAGTCACCGCTTGTTATGCGAACAGTTACCAGGTGAGTGACCTCCCATCCACGGCACATTGCCCACCACCATGCAGCAGCAGAATCTTTGCCTCCAGAAGAGAGTACTGCGACACGCATGTTGAACCGAGGTCGCCCTGTTTGATGAGTTTAGGGGTGAGTAAATTTTGGTGAGGGTTAAATGGGGTGGCGAAGTCAGCAACATGTCACGGCATTTGTGCGGGGATTCATTCGTGTGAACCCTCATCCTCATAAAGCGTCGATTGAACGAGACAATGAGAGTGAAGATATGCAACCAAGCGGAAGAGGATATGACCATGGAATTACTACATTCAGCCCAGACGGACGATTGTTCCAAGTTGAATACGCAAGAGAATCTGTCAAGCGTGGAACAACCACAGCAGGATTGAAGTTCCGTGAAGGTGTCGTATTGGTCTGTGACAAGCGTATTGTCAGCCGTCTCATCATCCCTGAATCGATTGAAAAGATGTTCAAAATTGATAATCACATCGGTATTGCTACTTCAGGATTAGTTGCAGATGCTCGTCAATTAGTTGCTCGAGCTCGAGTTGATGCTCAAGTAAACCGTATTACCTACGCAGCAAGTGTACCTGTTGATGTTCTTGTCAAGAAACTCTGCGATTTCAAACAATCATTCACCCAGTACGGCGGATCCCGTCCATTTGGAACGGCTCTTCTCATCGGTGGCGTTGACGCAAACGGCATTCATTTGTATGAAACTGACCCAAGTGGTGCTTACCAGTCCTATCATGCAGGTGCTATTGGAAGCGGACGTAACACCGTCATCGAATACTTTGAATCAAACTGGAAAGAAGGTCTTACCCTCAATGCAGCAATGAAACTCGGACTTGAAGCACTTCGCAGTGCCAACGATACCGAACTCAACCGTGAAGCGGTTGAAGTCACTGTTGTCGATGGAGATGGATACCGTGTTCTCGACCGCTCAGAAGTCAACAAGCAAATTGACCGTCTCAAGCCACTTGAAGAGTGAATTTGAATAACCACGTTCAAATGCCGTCGCTCTTCTCGTCAATTGAGGGATACTATGGTTAGTTTAGATAATGCCGTGCTAGCACGGATGGAAAAAGGCGGAAAACGCTACGAACTTTTGGTTGACCCTAATTTGGTTGAGGATTTTAAATCCAAGCCAGAAACTGTTGACCTCAATCATTTCCTGGCAATGGATGAAGTGTTTCATGACATACGTGGTGGAGAACGTCCTACTGAAGAGGCAATCGAAAAAACATTCGGAACTCAAGATATTTTGGAGATTACAAAAACCATTCTTGCTAAAGGAAGTATCCAACTCACGACTTCACAACGCAAGGCAAGAGTTGAAGAAATGCGTCAACAAATTGTTCACGAGATTCACACGCAAGCAGTCGACCCGAAAACCAAGAGTCCACATCCAAAAACTCGTATTGAATTGGCACTTGAAGAATCAAGGTATTCAGTCGACCCGTTCAAACGGTTAGACGACCAAGTTAAAGATGCAATGGAATTGTTAAAACCAATGATTCCTCTCTCATTTGAATCGGTTCGGCTTGCGATTCGAGTGCCGGGTTCAGCATACGGTTCCGCATCACGTATTCTTCGTCCCTATTTGGAAAAAGAACAATGGTTGGAAAACGGCTCATGGGCTGGAATTATCGAAATTCCTGCTGGTATGAAAGATACGATTATTGGCAAACTTATGAACCAATCTTCTGACACTGAATGTAAGGAATTGTAACTTGATGTACGGGCGTTTACTTAGAAGCGCAAGGGGTCGGTTTTATCATGGGATGGCGATTCGCCAAGAATGGAGAGAAAGAAATGTCCAACGGTCAAAACGGCGCCGAGCTGCGCCTCGTGACCCCAGGTATGGCTATTGGGCCATCTTCTGGGATGCGCGTAGGAAGTGGTGCACTCGCACAAAACGATACAATCATTGCTACCCGTCTCGGGTGGGTAAAGCAACTCAATAACACGGTCTCTGTTGATCCAATTAACAGTGCTTACATGCCACGCTCTGGTGACTTAATCGTCGCTACAGTGGCTGAAGTCCGTAACAATCTTTGGTTCATGAATGTCAATGGTCCCTTCCAAGGACTTTTGCCAATGTCATTGGCTCCATGGAAAGTCGAATTCGGTGCTGCACGCCAACACATGGGTATCGGCGATGTCGTTCTCGCACGTGTTCAAGAAGTAGATGAATGCCACAACGTTGTCCTGACCATGAAAGGTGTTGGCCTGCGACGTCTCAATCAAGGTTCAGTACACTCTGTCCCAATTACTCACATCGAACGCCTTCGTGGAGAAGGTAACGCAACTATTCAACGGCTTCGTGAAGCCTGTGACTGTCGTATCATCGTTGGTGAAAACGGCAGAGTCTGGGTCGATGGCGATGCAGAAGGAATTGCTTGGGCTCGCCAAGCAATCGATTTAGTTCAGACTTCTGGACACAAGAAAACATTCGAAGCAGAATTATCTGCTCTTGAAAACAATGCTCCAAAAAATGGTGATGCTTAATGGCTGGATACGGTGATGTAAAATTATTACGCGACGACGGTCTTCGACTGGACGGACGCAAGATTGACGAAATGCGACCTGTTACTATCGAAGCTGGGATACTCCCTGCTGCAGATGGCTCAGCAATGGTTACGCATGGATTGAACGTTGCAGTTGCTGCGGTGTACGGCCCTATGGAAGCACACCCACGTAAGATTCAACGCCAAGACCGTGCGGTCATTGATGTCCGATACAACATGGCTCCGTTCTCAACAAGCGATCGAATCCGCCCTGGTTTCAACCGCCGTTCTCGTGAAATTTCCAAAGTTACTGCCGAAGCACTCGAATCGGTTGTTCTCGTCGAGCGTTATCCACGTTCTAAAATACGAGTCGAAATTGAAATTCTCGCTGCTGAAGCAGGAACTCGTTGTGTCGGTCTTACCGCTGCAGCAGTTGCCCTTGCAGATGCTGGAATCCCAATGCGTGACCTCATTGTAGGTGTTGCATCTGGTAAAGTCGAAGGTACCGTCGTTCTCGACCTTGACAAAGCAGAAGACAACTATGGGCAAGCAGATTTACCTGTTGGAATCCTTCCAAACACCGGTGAAGTCGCTTTCTTACAAATGGATGGAGACCTTTCTCCTGAAGAATTCAATCTCGCTATGGAATACAATTTCAAAGCAGCCGCAGAAATCCATCTCGTCATGGTTGATGCACTCAAGCGCCGATACGAAGGAGGTGAGAACTGATGGTCGAACTCGTTCCTACATTACTTCGTCAAGAACTCGCACGTCTCGCAGAATCCGATGCTCGCCTCGACGGTCGAGGACAATGGGATGGCCGTGAAGTCGATCTGCAAATCAATTGTCTCTACAATGCAGAAGGTTCTGCAAAAGTCGTGATGGGTAAAACAATCGTTTACGCTGGTGTCAAGTTTGAATTGCGTACACCTTGGCCTGATCGCCCAGCACAAGGTTCACTCATGTGCAGTGCTGAATTGCGCCCTGTAGCTCACCGGAAGTATGAGCCAGGACCACCATCTCCAGAATCGATCGAACTTGGTCGAGTCGTTGACCGTGGAATTCGTGAATCCGGTTGTATCGACATGGAAAGTTTGTGTATTGTTCCCGGCGAGAAAGTTTGGGGTGTCATGATTGACATCCATGTTCTCTCCGATGGCGGTAATATCTTCGATGCATGCGGTCTTGCAGCTATTGCTGCTTTGCGAACTGCAATCGTTCCTGCTGAACGCTTTGACGTTGGCGAAGATTACACACTAAAGGTGAAGGGCGCTCCTATTATGGCATCATTCACTCGTGTCGGTGGACGCTATGTCTATGACCCTTCAGAAGAGGAAGAACTTGGTGGCGATGAACGTATTCACATCACTCTCGGAGACGATGGCCACCTTCATTCTCTACAAAAGGGGTTAAGAGGTGTGTTCACGCCGGCCGAATTTGCAGAGATATTTGGTGTGGCACATCTGCGATGTGCTGAACTCCGAAAACTCGTAGCACTCCAGGAGGGGAACTGATTGGCAAAACGAACTCAAAAAGCAGGCGCAACAGCACGATTTGGAGCTCGGTACGGTGTTTCCGTCCGACGTAACGCAGGTGCTGCACTCGCTAAGAAGACAGCAAAGTACACCTGCCCAGTATGTCAATACCGCAAAGTCGGCCGACTCTCTGTCGGAATCTGGGCATGCGGAAAGTGCGAACACACCTTTGCCGGTGGCGCATGGGAACCATTTACTCGGGCATCCGATACCAACAGCCGTATTCTTCGACGTTCAGTCGAAGGTGCTACCACTGCTGATATGGCCTTCATCGCACAACAAGCAGCGCTCGACTATGAGCGTGCTCTTGCTGCTGGCGAGATTACTGAAGAAGAGTGAATACACTCCGAGGAGTGTTTTACATGGCAACCTCTTGGTCGCTTACACTTTCAGTCCAATCACAATCGTTTGCTGACACGAAGGCTCTTGCTGACGCTCTTACGACCGATGAATCAGTTCTTTGGTCATCCGATGAAAAGAGTTTTTCATTTCAACTACATGAAGATAAATCGAAGGATTTGAGGGCGATGTTGAATACTCGAATGCGAGGGATCATAGCCGTCGACTCACTCCTATCTTTGCTTGTTGATGAGTCCGAGGGTTCATCAACCAAAACCCAGTGAGAAGAACAGGTGAGAGTATGGACAATATTGAACAACTCCAAGTGGTCGTTAAAGAAGTACAAGCAGCACGTCAACAACTCGCCAATCTCCGAGCACAAGTACTTGAATTAGAAACAACAGTAGAATCAGTAAAAAATCAACCTGAAGATCTTGCTTTACATCAACAAATGGGTGGCGTGATGGTTGAAGTCTATGACCGCCCAGCATTACTCAAGGATTTAGAAGACACTCTTGTCTCTTTGAAAGAACATCTGGAGCGTTTTACTGACCGTGAAGCTGAACTGTTATCAACATACAATCAATTGAAACAAATGCTTTCGGGGACTGAAAACATATGATTTCTCCAGAACACTCTGCAGATATTGAGTCATTCCATTCTTGGCTCACCGATGCTTGCTCGCGAGGAGCCGTTCCGATTATTACCGGGAAAAACGGTGATATGGATACAATTGGTTCTGCAGTTGCGCTCTCCTCTGCTCATCCGAACTTGATGGCTTGTGGATTGCATTTAGGTCGTACTGCTAAACGAATGGTCGAATCACTTCAAGCACCTTTCAGGAAATTATCAGATCAGCAAACAGTTTGGCCTCCGGTCCTTGGTGGGGTTATTGTTGTCGACGCAGCAGCACCTGGGCAAGTTGGAATCACTCTCCCAGCAGGGGTTCCTGTTTGCGTTCTTGACCACCACGCTACTTGCGATTGGCAATTGGGCGAGAAAGACCTGCTTTTACAATGGGATGTCCGAGCTACGACTCAAATTGTTGATTCATATCTCACCAAGCATTCTCCTCAATCCCGTTCCCTTGTTGTACGCAAGATGCTTTTAGCTGGTCTTTTAACTGATACTGGTAGGTTTCGACATGCTGACAAAGGGGCATTCCAAACTGCTGTTGATTTGCTAACGGGGGAGGACCTGGATTACGCTGCTTTTGTCGAGTATATCGAAACAGATACAACAACTCCAAGTGAACGAGGTAGCCTTTTGCGAGGCTTGGAAAGAGCCAAGTCCATTGATTCGGGCGCTTGGAATGTTGTTCACACCTCTTCCGGAACGCTCGAAGGCCGGTTGGCTAGCCTTCTGATTGGTACTGGGGCAGAGATTGCTCTTGTCAGTCGTTTCCGTGATGGAGAAACTCGTCTCACAGCACGTGCTTCACGTCACACAACGATGAAAGGAATCCATCTCGGTGAACTTATGTCAAGCGTGGCGGAACAGATTGGTGGTGAAGGCGGCGGCCATGATGGTGCTGCAGGTTGGAGTGGCAAAACCGATCGAATTGCTGCGGAATCATCCTTTATCACCCAAGTGGCTTTGATTAAAAGGAAGGATAGTTGATGTCGGAAATAGAATTGCCAAGTGCTCCCGGTTACTTCATCTCACGTTGGCGAGAGCAAGGTCCTGTCGATATGGCTACGTTGACTGCGTGGCGTGAAGAGATGAACTGGAATACTTGGTTGCCTCTTGCAGAAGCAGCTCTCTTTCTTGATGCTGCTGAATTGCTTGCACTTCTTGAAACAGTTCTTTCACCCGCAGAACAAGCAACACTTTCACTCGTACGTCGTCGAATGCTCGGTGACACTCGTCTTCAACAAGTCATTGAGGATGCATTGGATATTGCTCGACATCCCGAGACCCGAGATCTAGCACTGGAAGGCCGTCTCCGTATGGAACTCGGATTGGTCAAATATGAAAACGGTGAGATTGAAGGCGCAAAGGAGGATTTGACATGGGCCGAAACTCGTTTGAAATCAGTCGCTCTTGCAAGCAGAGACCATGACCTTGCGCTGATTAACAAAGCTGCATTACATACTGCATGTGGCGAGGCTATCATGGCGTTGACAGTCTACTCAGAGATTCCACGAAACGGAAATCATGCGAATGAAACTATTGCACTTTCACGTCTGGGTGCCAGTCGTATATGTGCTTCGATCGGACATGACTTTGATGCAGTCCGGCATGCTTGGAATGCACATACGCATGCATTGTTAGCAAGTCAAATTGGCATGGCTATTGAAGGAGGAGCATTATTTTTGGACTTTTCAAGTGAAGCCATTGATGATACGGCAGAGAGAATGCACGTTCAAGTTGAACATGCGAAACCAAGAGAAGCAGGCGAAGAGGCTCGGGTACTCAAGGTTCATTCCGAAGATATCAGTGATGTCTTTGAATGGTGTTTTGCTCATCTTCCCGAAAGTCATGCAGGAAGTGACCGTCCCGATTTGAGAGCAATGGTCAGTTTGGCACATCGTTTTGATAAAATCTCTCATTTTGAATCATTGCTGAAGAATCCAGACGGTGTAGAAGACCCAATTCTTGTCGCTGTTGTTCAAAACTGCATTGACGATACTGAATTAAAGTCTCTTTGGAATGTGCGTCTTGCCACACTCACGATGGTTTGAATTCTTTTTTTGAGCACCATTCAGTCAAATCCGTGAATTCTTCTCGGGTCCACTCTTTGAGAGGAGGGATTTGGTTCCACCATTGAACCAAACGAACCTTGTCATCAGCAACATTCCAGTGTTCCAGTTCGGTTGCATCGACTACAATATGAGCAACCCAACCTTCAGGATAGTATGTCATATTCCATTTTTCTACAGTCCCTACAAGACCCGTTTCTTCTTTTAATTCACGGAGTAAGGCTTCTTTGGGAGTTTCTCCTTCCTCGAGATGTCCACCTGGTATTTCCCAACCACGTACTGGATGTTCCACGAAAAGAACACTCCCTCCATGGCCAATCATTTGGTTCTCTTGTTCTCTGGTGGTGACCCACGCTAAAACAAAAACAGGTTGTTTGTTCGACATTATGTTCGACCTCAGAAAGCCTTCTTGGCTTTTGCTACCCACTCTTCGGCCCATTCTTCGCCTTGAGAAACAAGACGCCGTGCTAAGAAAAAGGCTTCTGATGCATCTCCGGCTTCCATTAACGATTGCAAACGCACCAGGTCCGGATGGATGGACGGGGTTTCATCTTCAATCTGAATTGAAACTTCGGGAATTTCTTCTACTGATGAAATTCTCTGGGAGAGTTGGACCATATGTTCTAAGAATTGAGAACGCTTTTCGATACTTGGTGCAGTCCAAGGTTTTTCTTTCTCACCCATGAGGCGGCCAGTGATTCTTTCCAAAAATGCGTCACGTGTCGTTTGATGGGGTTGCAATTGTTGAACGTGGTCATAACATGACCACGCTTCATCCATTTCTTCACGGCGTTCATAGAGTCGACCTAATTCCATCCAAAGTTCATGATTATTTGGGCGGTGAGCGAGCAGATGGCGTGCGAGTTCGATGAAGAGGTTTTCATATCCTCCAGACCGTATTCTCTCTAATCGACGGCCATAAACGATGTTTGCACGTTGATCGCTAAAATCAAGACGGCGACATCGTGCTGCAAAGTCTTCAAGTTCATTCCCGATCGAATTCTCTTCCAAGGTTGACCACCAAGTATCGGGGTCGAGAGGATCTCGACTGAAGGCGGCTTCGAGCAATTCAAGTCCAACTAAAAGAAAATTGACATCTTTCAATTGTTCAACTTGTTCAGCATCACGGCCGAGAATAATAAACACATCTTCGAGCACAGCACAAAGACCTTGACCGTCCTGTACGACCACTTTAATATCGGCTAAACAGCGCCAATTTCGTTCATCGGTGAAATCATGGAGTAATGCTTGACGAGCGTTTTGTTCAGCCCACGCCATATTGTCATCAAATCGGTCGGGGTCCCTTGATGCAAGTCGAGCAAATTTTTGTGCCTGAGTTCGATATCGATTGCCTAAGTTGCGACGAGGATGTTGCAAAAGGTCTGCATTTCCCCCAATCATGTTTCGCACACCTTCTCTCTGCATTCAATCTCTTCGCCCATATGCTCACTGCACGGACCTGTATCCATCATGGTCGACACCCCATGGAAGGGTTGCGTCGAATCCAACTTTAGATGTGAGGCCATCAGCATCTCGAGAAGGGTCTAAGGAACTTCCTTTTTGGTTTGAAAGAATGATTGTGTCCTTATCTGGTTGCCATCGAGTTACCATTGCCCATTCAACACGTACAGGGTCGCCAATGTCGATGTCTTCATCGACAATGGTCACCATTTTCATACTCCTGTGTCCAGCCAATGCGGCTTGAATCGCATTGAAAGGGTCTTCTGGTTTCAATTTTTTAATTTTAATAACTGCAGCCAACCAACCACATCCACCTTCCGTCATGTGAACATCAATGCATTCACACACTTCGTTCACCGCTGCTTTAATCGTTGGTGCACGAGGAAGCCCCATCAAGGTCTTGTGTTCCGCCTCACCTGGGATGAGAGCGTGGAAAATAGGGTTGTCACGGTGGAGTACGCCGTCGATTTCAATCACGGGTTCTTGCCGAACATCATCAACTGTTCCAGTTATGTCGACATATGGACCTTCATCATCGTCTTCATTGGTGATACGACCCCATAACACATATTCAGCATCAGCTGGGGCAAGGATGCCATTGGGCATACGAGTCAAACGAAGGGGCTTTCCGTACAATTTTTCGTGAAGTGCTGCAGCTATCGTTAATTCATCGATGTTGTCATCAAATGACATTGCTGCGGCGAGAAGGACAACAGGGTCTGGAGCATTGACAACTGCAATTTCAACCTCTCGACCCTCTTTACGTGCGTTCATTGTCATTGTTCGCAGATGCCGTGGAACCAATCGTACAACTAAATGGCTTGGGTCACGGACAAACTGGCGGTGAAACGACATGTTTCGGATTCCATTATCTTCGGCGATGATCACACTTGCAGATGAGTAGCGCCCACGGTCTTGTGGCCAATGGTGAGGGAATGGGAGTTTTGTAATATCGACTGTCTCTTGCATATTGTCGTAACATTCGGCTTCTGATGCGTCAACAATCTCGGGTTCACTCGGATTCTTCATTGCCCAGCCTAAGGTGTCAATATATTCTTCAGGAGTGATTCCTATTGCTGCACAGAGTCGGTCGCGTGTCAAGATATTAATGGCAGCGCGATGGCCAGGACTTTCCGGAATGTCGGTGAACAACGTGAGCGCATGATTGCTTGCTCGAGAGTGTTTCCACATGCCATGAATAAGGCTGGTTGAGTTTGATTCTTCGGTGGCTGCACCGAGGTGGTCACGAAAGGCCATACCTTTCCGACAAGGGTTCATCGCTTGAACCTTGTTTAGGGCCAGCGGGCGAATTCCACAAAAATCGGATATAATGGTGTTTATTACAGGATGATTTCATCTCGCAGTCTACAGAATTGTTGAACTCTTTGACACTGGCTTTGAGGGTCGTTTTATATAGGGGATTCAAGACGGCATAGTGCTTCAATGCGGTGATTATGATGGGTAGAGGACTCTTCGCAGGTGCTAAAATGGCCAAGGACCGTCAAAAGTTTCGTTGGTCAGACCGTCGATATAAGAAGCGTATGCTCAAGCTACGAGCCAAGCATGACCCTCTTGCGGGTTCCACTCAAGCCAAAGGCATCGTCATTGAAAAAGTCGGTATCGAAGCAAAACAACCGAACTCCGGGATTCGTAAGGCAGTCAAGATATCCCTTATCAAAAACGGAAACAAACTCACGGCTTTCGCTCCTGGCGATGGTGCAATCAACTTTATCGATGAACACGATGAAGTGATGGTTGAAGGTATCGGAGGACGCATGGGTCGTTCATATGGAGATATTCCTGGAGTCCGGTACAAGGTCATCCAAGTCAACGGCGTTTCACTCAATGAAATGGTCCGTGGCCGAAAAGAGAAACCAATCCGCTGAGGTGTTTGAATATGTCAGAATCAGAAACCGTCGTCGAAGAGGAAGTAGAAGAAGTCGTTGTCGAGGAAGTCCGTCCTATTGCTGGAATCGGAACCCTTGTGTTTGGAAAGTGGGATGTCTCTGACATTACATGTAAAGATCCAGGACTTGCACCCTACATCAATCTCACAACCGTTGGCGTTCCTCATTCCGGTGGACGTCACGCAAACGCTTGGTTTGGAAAAGCTAAGTTATCAGTTGTTGAACGCTACATCAACAAACTCATGCGCTCAGGACCTTACACAGGTAAGAAACAAGGTGCAATGAAGGCATTTGAAGCAGCACTCGATAAAATCGCTGAAAAGAGCGGTGAAAACCCACTGCAAGTTTTCGTTAATGCAATTTGCAACGGCGCTCCAATGGAAGAAATCACTCGAATTAAGTTCGGTGCTGTTTCTCAACCAAAGGCAGTCGATGCTTCACCTTCACGACGTCTCGATGTCGCACTTCGCAACCTCGCTATTGGCGCTCATCAAGGAACTCACAAGTCGAAGCGAACTTTGACCAACTGTATCATCAACGAGCTTACCAAAGCTGGTTCAGGCGATGCTACTTCTTATGCAGTTGCTAAGAAGGAAGAATTGGAACGAATTGCTTCCTCTGCCCGTTGAACGAAATACCTCGTATTTCCTTCACACTTTTACACCATTTGCGTACGCCTTTTTCCGTCCACTGTCGCTGCAATTCGTATCTTCGTTGCGAGTGACTTAAGAACCCCTTTCCGGTCGCCAAGATTGACGAGAAGTCATAGGTGATTCCATGGGCCGAAAGGAAGACAATATTAACAAAGCA
>CALBIL010000027.1 GCA_937892945.1 uncultured euryarchaeote
GTGTCTTACCACATAATGGTACCAAGACGTTTGTTGTTGATTCAAGACCCAATTTGGACCAATGGTCAGTCAATGTTGGGTTCGCTTCGAGACGATGAAAACCAATTCGGTTCTCATTCCAGCGCTGGTGCCATATTGACATTCAATCACTGGCCAGTGAAGTTTGCAACACGCTTTTCGACGTAGGCTGCGATACCTTCCTTTGCGTCACTGCTGTTGAACAGAGATGCTTGCAACTCTCGCTCAAGAGCCAAGTGGTATTCGAATGGAATCTCTGGGCCAGTTTGGCATGAACGCTTGATGTTTCCAACTGCCTTAACTGCCTTGTTTGGTAGCGTAAATTGACTGCACCAATCAAGAATGTCTCTGCGGAAATCTTCCGCAGATCCTTCCCAAATGTGGTTGATGAGTTTACATCCGTGAGCATCCTCAAAGGACATGAGTTCACCAGTGACCATCATTTCAAGAGCCATTGCCTTGCCGATAAGACGAGTCAAACGAGCAGTTCCACCGGTTCCTGCAAGCACACCGAGGTTGATTTCAGGAAGGCCGACTTTTCCAGCATTCTTTCGTGCAATACGGATATCTGCAGCCATTGCGATTTCAAGACCGCCACCGACAGCGTGACCGTTGATTGCACAAACCACAAGTTTGGAGGTTTGTTCAAGTCGAGAAAGTGTTTCATTTGCGTGAAGACAGAAATTGTATTTGAAGCCTGGAGTGACGCTGTTCAACATTTGAATCGAAGCACCTGCAGAGAAAAAGGATGCTCCGTTACCGGTCAAGACGATGCATGTGACATCATCATCGAATCGAGCCTTGACTACAGCAGTGTCGATGTCGCACATCATAGCGTGAGTATAGGTGTTTGGTGAACGGTCGTTTACGCCTTCTATGGGGGCTCCAGCAGAGTTCGAGGTGAGTTCGATAACAGCGATGCCGTTGGTGGTAACACCGTAGTTGACGAGGCGGTTAGGCATTGGTTCAAGTTTGAGTCCGTAGAGGTCGCTCATAACCTGTCCACAGGTATTCGCATTAAGAACAAATCGCCTGTCTTTACTGCGGCTTATTATCAGTTTCAGCATCTTTTGCAAACGAAACTTTCGCTCCCTTTCTTCGAACTTCATTCCACTGTTCACCGATGGCAACAGCTTCAGGGGATTGCTCCCAAACATCGCGCTTGAGTGCTTTACGGAACGGCATACGACGAACTCCACGGCCCATGGATTTTGGGTCTTTTTGCAACATGAAGGGGGTGACAAATCGATAGAGAATTGACTTGAAAAGTGTTGGGCGGAATAGTTTTCCAATCCATACAAGACCATCGCCACGCTTTTTCTGGTCTTTCATCCAAGCATTACACATACGCTTGAACATTCCATCGCCGACTCGATTCATGAGCCAACGGTTGGAGACACTGGTTCGAACATACGGCATCAAATGCTTTCGTACATCTGCTTCATAATCTCCTTTTCCAAGAATATCGTTTGCGGCAAGAACTCCTGACCAAACCGCCATTCGCATTCCAAATCCCCACATGAAGTCTTGGAGTCCACCAGATTCTCCGACATAATACCGACCATCTTGCTTGTAATTGCTGTTGATGGTGAAATCGCCTTTTCCACCAACTCGTTTAATCGGTTTCCGATTGAGATTAGGATAGTGCGCTTCATACCAAGCAATTGTTTCATTGAGGAAACGGTCGCTTTTCTTTTGTTTTCGCCACAGACAGGTGCAAATCAATCCAACACCGTCAATGATGATGAGGTAGGAATAGGAACCTGGTGCCAATTTGTCATTGAGTTGAAATCCGATGTGATTCGGATGATCGGTATGGAATATTTCTCCGTAAGCAACCGCAGAAGTTCCTTTTGGCCCACAAGCGATAATCGTACAGTCCTCTTCTTTTACACGAGAGTTATAGTGGATTTGAGCGCCTGCTTCAAGCGCTTGTCGCTTGAAACCTTGATCGATGGTATGGTCTGAAGTCCCTCGTTCAACGATTCGGTAGGCAACACTCGGTGTTGTTGCTTGCGTGATGACATCATCTGGATGGATCAAATCCACAACATCAAATTCAGTTGCTTTGAACTCTGATAAGTCAAAGCCCCATTCTTTCAACTGTTCAAAGAAATCGACACCCATACTCCAGTTTTCCAATGCTTGGAAATCACCATCAAATCGAGCACCTGAGTCCTCTCGAATGTCGTGAACATGGACTTCTTTTCCTGCCTTAGCCAACACCGTTGCAGCAGCAAGACCCGAAAGTCCAGCGCCCATGATGTGGATGGCAGAATCATTGCCCATGTCAGTAGCCATACAGGCGTGAGGTTTGAATGATGCGCTCCCCTCGTGTAACTATGGCGGAGTATATTCTCATCGAAGAAGCAATTGAAGTGCTGGATGATGTTGCCCTGAAAGCCAAACTGCCGACAAAAGGATGCGGCGCTGTTGTCTCCTTTCTGGGAATTACTCGTGGCAAAGAAGGTGACGCAGATGTTCTTCGTCTCGAATTTGATGCATGGCAGGAACAATTGACGGGCGTTTTGCACGGGCTGGCGGAACAAGCAATCGCTCAGTTTGGAGTGTTGGCCATCGCCATGGCACACCGAGTCGGTAGTGTGGGCCCCCAAGAGCCAATCGTTGCTATCCATGTTGGTAGCCCTCATCGCAAAGAAGCCTTCCAAGCCTGTGAATGGCTCATCGACGAACTCAAGAAGCAGGCGCCCCTGTGGAAAAAAGAAGTCACCAGTAAAGGTGAGTCTTGGAAAGCTGGACTTGGCTGAAGGAGAGGATGATATGGACAAAGAAATCGAAGGTATCGTAGAAATCGGTTCCAAACCAATTGTTGAACGACGTGCAACTGCAACTGGTGTGCTCAATTTGTCCCAAGCCTCTGCTGAAGCAATTCAAACAAAGTCTGTCAAGAAAGGGGACGTGCTTGAGGCTTCGACCATCGCAGCGATTCAAGCGGTCAAAGATACGCCTCGAATCGTACCTCATTGCCATCCAATACCTCTCGAAGGGTGTACCGTCAATTGGTCATGGGAGAAGCACTCACTTCGATGCACAGTTCATGTCTCAGCGCATTACAAAACTGGTATTGAAATGGAGGCACTCACGGGTGTTAGTGCAGGTTTATTGTGTGCACTCGATATGGTGAAGTCCATTGAAAAGGACGATCAAGGTCAGTATCCTGGGACTTCAATTTCTGATATTGTGGTTGTTGAGAAATTCAAAGGTCAATGAACTTCATCGGGCAAGAACCTGCTGAACGCATTCAAGGATACGTTCGTTTTCTTTATCTGTCCGGATTGCAAATCGAACAGAGTTGTTTCCAAGCGAGACCCCCATGTTTTGCGCATCACGAATAAAGACACCTTTCTCCTTACATGCCTCAATAAAGCTTGAGGATGTGTGATGTGTATCTTGAGGTAGGAACGTCAGTATGAAATTTGCAACACCAGGCAAGACATCGAAATTTTCTTGTTGTAGTTTCTGGGTAAGTATCATTCTCTGTTGATGAATAATCGAGTACTGTTGATTGTAATAAATTGGATTCTTCAAAGCAGCAACTGCAGCGAGTTGGCCGGGCAAACTAACAGCCCAAGGCGGAATGAATCGTCGTAATTCAGTGATTTTCTGGCTGACGGCATAGGCGACACGTAAACCGGACAATGCGTAGCATTTACTCATGCTTTTACAGACGATTAAACTGGGATATGATGCCACAAGAGGTTCTAATGATTGTGCGCTTGGTACATAATCAATATAAGTTTCATCAACCCAAATCATCTTACAAAGTGTAGGTGATTCACTTTCATCTTGTATGCGGTGAATGATTTCCCTCATCTCTTCACAGTAGACTCCCGTAGGACTGTTTGGATTCACGAAGATCACCGCATCATGTTGACGAGATTGCTCAACCAAATCCTCAGCATTTATTTTGAATCCGTTTTCTCGATGCAGAACAAAATTAGTCAACTCACAACCGATGACATGGGTAAGAATGTGGCTGTATTCACCGTACATTGGTGAGAGTACCAGAACCCGAGAGTTTGCATTCAAGAGTTGTGGCAAGAAGGAGAACATCAGTGATGAAGAGCCTGATGAAACTGCTACATGTTTGGTTTGAACGCTACGAACATATGCAATCGTTTCGATTAATTCCTCACACTGAGTTGGTGGGGATTCTTGGCAACATCGTTCCAGCTGTTCTCTGAGCACTTGCAATGCTTCAGGACAGGGTGGGAAGGGGCTGTCGAGTACATCGGCAACAATGAGGGAATCTCGAATTTCAAAATTAAATTTCGAAGCATCCCACGATTTCCCTCCATGGTAGCAAACATCATCCTCATCTTCTATTGATTCGACTCGTGCAATTTGTTCAGCGTGAGCCATCAATGCCTTTTGTAGATTAAGATGCATTGGATAATAATGTGTTTTGCCATATTGTACGCCGTGTTCTTCAAAAACGGTTACTCCAAGTTTTTTGTACATTTCAACCACACCCGAATGTCCCATTGCAATGATATCTGTTCCTTCATGTTCAAGGACAAACCTGAGAGCATTTACCATCAGTAGCGACGAGATGTGTTGCCCTCTAAACTCTGGTGACACTGTCAAAGCACGAACCTCATACGTCGTTGAGCGTTGTTCATCCGATTGAGAAAACACAGTTTTGTCGAGGGTTTCATGCGAGAAATATTTTGTAACTCGGAAGGGTTTTTCATTGGGTGGATTCAAACTGATGTATCCTGCAAGTTTCGTTCCAACCATACATGTGATGAAATGACGGCCTGGGTCATCGAGCTTTTGTTCACTGTTGAGGTCATATTGCTGCAACTCCTCTGCATAAACCTTATGTCGGAGTGATGAGATTTCTTTCCAAATATTTTCAACTTCCAGATCTTTTGGGAGTGGATAATCGAACATGACAAATTCTTTCACAGACTGCAGTAATGAGTTCATGGCTTGAATGATTCGCCGGTTAATTCTACAAGGCCGTAACGCAAAGTCATTATTCCCCTGTCGAGTGGACTGGCTATGCGAGCGAAGGCTACTCTTCTTGTTCTCCTAGTCATGACTGTTTCATTGGCAGGTTGTTTTGGTGCTAACGAAGCGCCAGCAGAGGCTGAAATCGAATCGGAAATGGACCAACGTATCTTTGTCACCAACGGTAGCGGAATGCCTGTTGATGAAGCGCCACTGGTCATGGACTTCGTGTTCAGCGATGTTGGTGAAACCGGTAAGGAGCCAAGTATCGGCATTACCTCAAGCGGCTGTATGTTTTTCATTGCAATGGAAAAGCCGATGCGCTCATGCGATTATGGAGAATCCTGGGTTGATTCGAAAGATATCACACAAGCCCCATTCACCAGCGATCCGTACGGATGGGTCGATTTGGAAACTGACCGAATCTTCAACATTCACATGATGGGTCTTGAATCAACATGGATTGGGTGGTCTGACAACGATGGAGAGTCATGGCTTGGAAACCCTCATGATTCGGGCACTACTCCATTGAATGACCACATTAAATTGGCTACAGGTCCTTGGGTTGACGATGGTTTTGGAATCATTGGTCAACTCAATCCAACCTATGCTACTGCGGTGTATTTCTGTTTCAACAAACTTGTAGGGATTTCATGCTTTACAAGTTTTGACGGTGGTGCATCCTTCGAAGTTGGAGGGAACATTGTCGGTCTTGCATCGACCAACGGAGGACTTCACGGAGCGATCACCACTGCACCAGACGGCACGGTGTATCTGACCCCTCGTGTTGCAACTCCAACTCTTATTCTTTCCAAAGACAACGGATTGAATTGGGGGGAGCGCACTATGGGTCAAGACGCAGGAACACCAAACCCTCGCAAGAATTCGGAAGTTGCTACAGACAGTGATTCCAATGCATACCACGTTTGGACTGGAGCCGACTTCGGGATTTACATGTCTCGGAGTACCGATTCAGGCGATACATGGGAGCAAACCAGTACTCGAATCAGTCCAGTCGAAGTGATTTCCACAGCCTTCCCTCAAGTCGATGCAGGTGATCCTGGACGAATCGCTTTCACTTATCTTGGTAGTGAAGACGCTGGAGAATTGAACAAGACTGACATAGACGGCAACAATTGGAATGGAAACCCGCACTATGCAATGGCAAACGTATCTTACGACATTTACGTTACATACAGCCTGAACGCTTTGGATGAAGACCCGACCTTCCATACCTATCGGCTCTCAGACGACCCTGTTCAAATTGGAAGCATGTGCTTGAACAGTGGTGATTGCCGAACCGATGAAGGAGGTTCAAACCGCAATCTCTTGGATTTCAATGATCTTACAATCGACCTTGAAGGCCGAGTGTACATTGCCTTTGCAGACGGTTGTATAGATGCATGTGCAACTGGAAACAATTCTCAACCTGCAGATTCCAGAACCGGGCGCGGATCAGTTTACTTCATGGGCAATGGACCAAGTCTCTATGTCGAAAAAGGCGAGTTGACTTCTCCAGTTTCCTCATCGACTGAAATGTTGAAAGTAACGTCACTCCCCCAAATTTGTGAAGCAGAACAATGCCGTCATGAAGACCAAGAAATCCTGCTCATCGAATCTTAATACAGAGTTTTTCAAGTCAACGACTAAGAACTCGGCAACAAAGGCAAGTTCATGTTCAACCAATTGAACTTGAAGAAACCCGCTCAGTGGCACCTTGCATTGTCCCACGAAGAATCCAATCTGAACGAGCGAGCAATCACAGTTGTTTTCTTTGCAGGATTAACCGCATTGTGCGCACAAGTTGCCTTTACCATGCCCTGGTCTCCTGTCCCGTACACTCTGCAAACGTTTGCAGTTTTAGCAACAGGTGTCTATCTTCGACGTAACGATGCTTTTGCATCTGGATGTTTGTACTTGATTGTTGGTGCTCTGGGAGCACCTGTTTTCGCCGAAGGTGGAGACACGCTCTTCTCTGGCACAACCCTTATCGCTTCTGGAGGATACCTTCTCGCCTTCCCTTTTGCTTCTGCAATTATCGCTGAAGGACTTGACCGTTCACGAAAGAAGGGTGTGTCTGATTTGAAAGCACAACTTCTCTGTTGGGCATACGCAATGATTCCTGTGTATCTCCTTGGAACTGCTTGGCTTGCACATTCATACAGCGTAGACTTTGCTCAAGCATACGCATGGGGCGTTGAACCATTTTTGCTTTGGGATCTCGCTAAGATTGTCGTCATGGCCTTAGTCACAACCAAGTTGTGGTCATATTCGTCTTTTGATGAAGAACTTGGTGCGGAAGATTCTGACGAGCGTCCACAAACTCTCACTGTTTGAAGAACCCGACCTGATTCTCTTTGGAAAGAGCTTCCTCTCATTTTCGGACATCTGTTCAAACCGTTTCATTCATGGATGGGGCGCGCCCGTCTCAACGCATGGGCAGCGTTGGCGACCTCTACCACCACTTCTTAGAAGCCGTAGACCAAGCGGCTATTTCCAGTGCTGCCTGGCGCGGACTTGGTGAAAAAGACAAGGCTGATGAAGCTGCAGTCGAAGCCATGCGTCGAACCTTCGATAACGTACCTTTTGATGGCCGTGTTGCTATTGGTGAAGGTGAGCGTGATGAAGCACCTATGCTCTACATCGGTGAAGAGATTGGCAGTATGGTTGGCGTCGTCGGTGCTCCACAAATTGATATTGCAGTTGACCCACTTGAATGCACTAATAACTGTGCATCGAACTCTCCAAATTCAATTGCAGTTCTTGCAGCTGCACCCCGTGGAACTCTCTTGCATGCTCCTGATTGCTACATGGATAAAATCGCAGGCGGACCTGACCTGGTTGGTCATATCAGCCTTGATGGTGATGTCGCCTACAATCTTGAGCAAACTGCAGCGGCTTTGGACAAAGCAGTTTCAGAAGTCCGTGTGGTTGCTCTTGACCGAGAACGCCATACTCAACTGTTCAAAGAGATTCGAGCCAGTGGTGCTCAACTCGAACTCATGGGGGATGGTGATGTTTCCGGAGCAATTTGGGCTGCTCGTCCTGACGGACCATTCGATTTGTTAATGGGCATTGGTGCTGCTCCTGAAGGTGTTATCTCCGCTGCTGCAATTCGTGGCTTAGGTGGTGTATTCGAAGGGCGCCTCGTCTTCCGTTCTCCTGAAGAAGAAGCACGTGCAGAGAACATGGTTGGCGACGATTTGACCCGCCTATGGGAAGCGCATGATTTGTGTAAGAGCGAAAACGCAATCTTTGCGGCCTCCGGTGTTTGTGATGGATATCTTCCAGCAGCGATTCTTGGAGAAACGCACACAACAACCTTTGGCGAGGTTATCGATGTCGAAAGTGGCACCGTTCGTAGAGTCGAAACCACTCGACGTATTTGATTCATCAAGTGGAGAGGCGATCTCTCGGAATCCAGAAAAACTTCAGACTGAGTTTTGAGGCGTTGCACTTTGTTGGATACTGGATGTATCGACAGGGGTCTCGCCGCTCTGGGTCAAGAAAAGAACCAGAACAAGAACTCCACACACCATTGGTGCGAAAAGTAGCGGTATGAGGGCAGACAAAAATTGGGTAACTGCATATACAGTTAGCCCGAGTACGCCCAATATGTACCCAGCAACGTTTGTTGCTGAGAATAGTTTCTTCATGTTTGACAGAATTGTGTTCATGAATTAAGGTAACAAGAGGGGGGTATATGAGGACCTGTTTTTTCCTAAAGAGAATAATGATGAGTTTTTTCGGCCCACTGCGAACTGATTCACGCTCGGCGAAAAAATCTTTCTTGCGACCCGAACACGGGATGACCCCTTCTTGCTCGACTCTTTTGTGTTCGTGAACTTCAAGTGTAACGGTTTCTACAACCCCGCATGGCGGTGCAGCAAGTACGCATTGAAGTCCGATTGCCGGAAGGGCATTGGGCAGGAGATGTAACCCGCAGTCATCCCTCAGCAGTTCTCCGGATTGAAGAACACATGCCGTTACAGAAAGGGCGGGGGACCGCCAGGGCCTCATGCAGTGAAGAGATTACTGAAACAGTTGTATCTCATCCTGGTATCGAAGAGGTTCGTAGTTTTGGGAAGCAAAGTTTTGTCGTCGATATTATTGCAGGCGGTGGAGGTTTTCTCAAACCGCTTCTCAAAGTTGGAGTGATCCCTCATACACCTTTCGAAGTCCGAGACGGTTGGGTCGAGTGGACCATTTCTTGCGCTCGAGAAAAAGTTCGGGACTTGCTCTCTGGTTTTGACAGTGAAGAAATTCCATATCACTTGGTTTCCACACGAGGAGTTACCAATCGTCTGCTCACGCCTCGCCAACGCTATGTGTTCGATACTGCGATGAAAGAAGGCTTCTACGATGTGCCTCGAAGAATCACCCTGACTGAACTTGCAGTGGTCCTCGAAGTGGCCAAGTCAACACTTTCAGCACAGTTACAACGTATTGAATCAACTGTACATCACGCCTTTGCAGATGACATCAGGCGCCGCAGCCCCTAACATGTCCGTACGAACATGTTCGCAAAGGCAATAAGGTAGACCCGTGCCTCGGAGTTGCATGGACAACCTACCGAATACCTGGGAAGACTGGGTCTCAAACTTCACCGAATGGCAAGACCGTGTTGGCTTCAACCGAGATTGGATGGGCGACTTTGACCTCTCGATTCAATTTGACTGGGACCGTGCAGGCGAAGTTATTGAATTTGGAGATTACAAAGGACGTCCAAAATGGGAACGCTCTCTTCAAGTCCCTCACCAAAGTATGCGTGATGCACTGGTGAGCATGATCACCGTTCAAGGAGATACTGAATTTGCTTCCGTCGAACAACAACGCCACCTCCTCGCATCTGCCCCAACCGATTACGATCGCTATGCAGCAGCTCGTATCATGGCTGAAGAACAACGCCACGGTTGGCAAATGGCTTACCTCTTGATGACATACTTCGGACAACAAGGACGTCGTGAGGCTCAAAAACTCCTCGAGCGCAACGCCCAAGACGGCGACCGCTTGCTTGGTGCATTCAATCGACCTATGCCTCATTGGCTTGACTTCTTCTGTTACACCATGTTCGTTGACCGTGACGGTAAATTCCAACTCGGTATGCTCTCAACCTCTGCGTTCAAACCCCTCGCAGCCTCCATGGGCCCAATGCTCAAGGAAGAATCGTTCCATCTAGGAACCGGTTCCAACGGACTTCGTCGTGTCATTAAAGCAGGTATCATTCCATTAGATATGCTTCAACGCTACTTCAACAAATGGGTTTCAACCGCACACGATTTATTTGGTGTTGACGCATCCTCATCGGCTCACTGGTCGTATGTTTGGGGCGTTAAAGGACGCTGGGATGAGCGGAAGAAACTCGAAGCAGGTCTTGAAGTCGACAAAGAAGTTCTCAATGAAGAAGCACGAGGCCACTACCACACTGAAATTGTTGGTGAAGTTGAAAAATTGAACGGCTATCTTCCTGAAGGCAGCAAGAAACTTGTTGTCCCTCACGAAAACTTCTATCGCGAAATCGGTGCTTTCCGAAAGCAACGTTATACCACTGAAGGCGAACCTTTTACAGGTACTGATGAAGAATGGAAAGCATATCTGCATGTAACACTTCCAACTGCCCAAGACGAAGAAGACCTCAAAGAATTATTCAAGCAAGAATGGGTTGCCAGTAAACCTCTTTCAGCACGCCAAATTGCCTCGGGCATTGGTGCTAAAGCTTGAGACTTCGTCTCAGATGGAGGGTTTGAATGATTCCAGTATCGCTGTTCGGCATCGATGTCGACATGTGTGAAGCGTTTTACGAAGCACTACCTGGATTGGTTGCAGACAGTGTTGATGATGAGTCGTATGCCAATGCATTGTTTTCGATTGAAAGTGAAGCATTACTCGATCATATTCGTGTTGCAGACCAATGGGCGAATCACGATCCTTTTGCATGGCCTGAGGACATCAGTAACGAAGTAGAGATGACGCTTCGCACAGTGAATTATCCAGATGTATCCTTACTTGAACACCTCTTGACGCTTGATAATGTCGATGCTACACGTGTTTCTGTATGGATGCACTTTTCCACAAATCTGTTTCCACTGTACACTGAAGCTGCATGTGCAACCTTGACTCGAATGGGTGTTCCGACACCTTACAACCCGAGGGATATTGCAAGCTATGGGCTGTATGTCTCACGTCTTGAAGGATTGAAATTGTACGCTCCTGCAGCGGGGTTGCCTGAAATTGGCCTCCCTCGTTCACGAATGCTCCAACTTGGATTGGAGCGGTATGGATGAAACATCTTTTGATCCATCTCAAATTACTGTTTGTCGTTGCTGTTTGGGGTTTTGGGTGGCCAGCCGGTCGTGTGATTGCGCAAGATATTGCCCCGTTTGTCGCCTCTTGGATACGGTACGTTATTGCGGTAACTTTTTTCTTTGTTTACTTGCGATTTTCCAACCAGTGGATGGTACCAACTCGAGATGAATGGAAACGAATTGCTTGGATTGGTTTCTTTTCAACTTGTCTGTATCAAGCCTTTTTCATGATTGGGATGAAGTATACAGCAGCAGGTGATGCGTCACTCATGATTACATTTAATCCATTTTTCACTGCATTGCTCGCGATTGTATTCCTCAAGGAAGCAATGCATTGGCGCCTCGGTTTCGGTATTGCATTGGGAATAAGTGGTGTAGCCGTATTATTCTTCTATTCTCCAAATGTAGACATTCCTTTCTTTGACCGTGCTCTTGGTGACCTGTTGATTGCTTGTGCTGCCTTTGCTTGGGCATGCAATTCGATTCAGATGAAGAAAGCCATGACTGAACCAGCAGCCGATTCAGGTCGCTGTCTTTCACCTTTACAACTGACCGTATGGTCTTCTGTTGCGGGTCTTCTCATGCTCACACCGGTGGTTGCAGTTGAGACATGGTTTGTTGGAATCCCGGAGCCTTCGGTGAATGGGTGGATCGCTATGGTATTTTTAGCGGTTTTTTCTACAGTGATTTCATACGTTTGGTTTGCAGATGGAATACTCACCATTGGAGCAGGAAAGAGTGCATTGTACGTCTACCTGGTTCCTCTCTTCGGGATATTTAGTGGATACCTCCTCCTCGATGAGAAATTGGGTGCTTCACTGATAGTGGCGTTTTTACTGATTGTTGGTGGAGTTGTACTTGCACAAAGTAAGCAACCGATAGCCAAGGAACCATGATGAAGTCGAACCCTTTGGCCCAACCATGGAGATTCGTTGCGTCGCCGTAATTGGTGCAGGTACAATGGGTGCAGGAATTGCACAAATCTGTGCACAAAGTGGTTGGAAAACACATTTGTTTGATGCTTTTCCAGAAGGTCTTGAACGAGGGATGCAACGCATTGATGCCTTTTGGGACAAAGGAATTGCACGTGGTAAAACGACTCCAGAACAAAAAGTCCAATGGTCTGCGAATTTACACGCTGTTGCCGATATGGCAGAAGCAGTTGGGCAGGCTGACTTGATTATCGAGGCCGTTCCAGAGATTCCAGAACTTAAACATTCCATTTTCACAGAAATTGACCGTTTAGCCCCACCGCATGCCATTCTCGGCACCAACACCTCCTCTCTCTCAATTGCAGATATTGCGGCAGCAACTTCGCGTCCAGAAAACGTAATTGGAATGCATTTCTTCAATCCAGTTCCAATTATGAAATTACTCGAATTGGTTCGTCATGATTCAACCAGTGACGCAACAATAGCTGCAGCACAGGCTGCTGGTACTGCCATGGGTAAAACTACAATTCTCGTGAAAGATATTCCAGGGTTTGCCACAAGTCGCCTTGGAGTCGCTTTAGGCAATGAAGCAATTCGAATGCTGGCTGATGGTGTGGCCAGCGCAAAAGACATTGATACTGCGATGGTCTTAGGGTACAAACATCCGATGGGTCCTCTTGCTTTGACCGATTTAGTTGGACTTGATGTTCGTCGTGATATCCTCAAGAACCTACAATCTTCGTTCAATGATGATGCGTATGCTCCACACCCACTGCTTGAGAAGTTAGTTGCAGCAGGCCGTCTTGGAAAGAAAACAAATCTTGGTATTTATGATTGGTCAACCGGTGAAGCAGAAGAAACCGAAATGCCAGAATAATCACAGTTTGGTTCCACAATGCTTGCAATGTTTCGCATTGTAGTCGTGCCCTTCTTTGGAACATTCCATACAAGCACGTGTGCTAAAATCTCCTGCCTTGATCAATTCGGTTGAAATGATCCCAGTGGGTACGATGATGAGGCTATATCCCATCACCATGATGAACACGGCTAATACTTTGCCCAGTGCTGTTGCAGGGACAGTATCGCCATACCCTGTGCTTGTTAAGGTGACAATTGCCCAATAGACACTTTGAGGAATCGATGTAAAACCACTTCCTGGTCCTTCGAGAAGATACATTCCCGCACCGCTGATAAAACTCAAGACAGTTACCGTAGATAGAAAAACAATAATCCGAGAACGTGATTGTAAAATGGCCGTTCCTAATACGGTTGCCTCCCCGACATACCGCGTCAATTTGAACACACGGAATGCCCGCAAAAGCCGTAATGCTCGTAGTATGAGGAAACTCTGTGCTCCGGGGATTATGAGGCTTAGATAGGTCGGAATAATGGCTAATAAATCGACAACTCCAAAGAAAGAAGTTGCGTATTCTATGGAATTTCGAGTAATGTAGAGGCGGAGGAAATACTCAAAGGTAAACAACAATGTAAAGAACCATTCAGCAAATACCAACTGACTGTGGTATTTACTGTCAAATGAATCGACACTTTCCAAAGACACAGCAATAATTGAGGCAACGATGGAGAACATCAGAGCAACATCGAAGTACGTTCCATACTTTGTGTCGGCTTCAAAAATAATTTCATGAAACTTTTCTCGAAGTGTTTTTTCCTCAGAACTGCTCTCTTCCATTCCCTTCACTCCTGTTGGAACTTTGGTTTGCGCTTTTCAATGAACGCAGTGACGCCTTCTTTGAAAGCAGTTGTTGTTCCCGCCGCTTCGATTAACGTACGTTCGTGCTTAAGATGAGTTTCGAAATCATGAACCGATTGTACATCCAGTAAGTGCTTGGTTGCTTCTTTGGTATGGTTGCCCCATTGACTCCAACGTGAAGCGATTCCATATGCTGCTTCGAGGAGGTTTTCATCTTCGACGACTGCATCGATTGCCCCAACTGAAAGACATTGCTCCGCATCCCATATCTCATTTTCAAAAAAGAACCGTCGGCTGACTTGGGTGCCAACAAGTCGAGGTAAGAGCCATGTTGTTCCACCGTCGGGTGACAACCCCATGCCAGAATAGGAAGCAGCCATTTTTGCTTTGGTTGAAGCGATACGAGCATCACAAGCCAGAGCGAGACCAAGTCCGCCGCCAGCACATGCGCCGTTGACAGCAGCGATGCATATGGTTGATGATTGTCGCATACGAATCAACAAGGGGTGAAGAATTCCAGTGAGGTCTCGAATCAATTGAGGAGCATCTTCATCTTCAATCGATTGTGCAAAAGCGTGTATATCTGCACCTGCTGAGAAAAACTTCCCTTCTCCGGTGAGAATAATCGCTCGAACATTTGGATGAATGAGTCCAGCATCGATTGCCTGGGCAATTTGCGGTAGAAATTTCCGTGAAAACGATTGAGTTGCCGAGTGTCCTGAAAACTGAATCAAACGAAGACCGTTTTCAAGATCGCTGGATGTAACCGACATGTGTGTCCCTCAAAGTTTGATGTTAACGTTCTTGATTTTGGTGTAGAATCGGAGAGCATCTTTACTTTGTTCAATACCAATTCCAGATTGTTTCCAACCGGTAAATGCAGTTTGAGGGAAGGTGATCGGGTATTCATTGATAGAGACCATACCACTTTCTAAATCTCGAGCCATGTTGTGCGCTCGACTCAAATCATTGGTCCAAATACCATTCAACAAACCAAACGGTGAATCGTTGGCCAATGCTAATGCTTCGGCATCTTCACTGAACGATGTAACGGCCAAGACTGGGCCAAACAGTTCTTCATTGAACAAAAGATTCTGACTGTCAACACCAGTGACGACGGTTGCTTCCATGAAAGCTCCATCACCTTCAACGATGTTTCCACCGCAGACCACTTTTCCACCCATTGCCAATCCTGCCTGTAATTTCTCCATGACTTCTGTACGATGGTTTCGATGAACGAGACTGCCAATTCGAACACCTTCTTCCATTCCAGGTCCAACTTTCCATTTGCCGACTTCTGCAACAACTGCATCGACCAATTCGTCGTGAATCTCTTCGTGAACAATCAACCGTGAACCGGCCCAGCACATTTGCCCAGCATTCATGAATATCCCAAAGCAAATTGCTTTGGCAGCATATCGGAGATTTGCATCCTTAAAGACAATATTTGCTCCTTTACCGCCAAGTTCGAGTGTAACGGGTGTGAGGTTTTCACTTGCTTTTGCCATAACGGTTTGGCCGGTAGGAACGCCTCCAGTGAGTACAATTCCATCGACGCCTTTGTGACCTGCAAGAGCATCACCAATGAGGCCACCTGAACCGGTGATCACCTGGAGCACTCCAGTTGGAAGTCCGACTTCAGCTTCTTCCATTGCCTTGGCCCATGCGACTAAGGACAGTGGTGTCCATGATGCAGGCTTTGCAATAACGGTACATCCTGCAGCCAATGCAGGTGCAATGGAGCGCAGAGCGAGTTGAAGAGGGAAGTTCCAAGGAATGATGTGAACGGTTACACCAAGCGGTTGGCGTAAGGTATAGTTGAGGCGATTACCAGGAACAGGGATTGTACTTCCTTCGATTTTATCGGAAAGTCCAGCGAAATATTCGAGCGTCCATGCTCCGAAACGAATTTCTGACAATGCTTCACGAAATGTCTTCCCATTATTGTTTGATTCGAGAACTGCAAGTTCCTTTGCTTTGGCATAGGTGGCTTGAGCCATCTTGTTGAGAATACGGCCTCGCTGTGCTGGGTCCATATTCTTCCAACTTGAATCGTTGAAAGCCGTGCGTGATGCATCGACACAACGGTTGACATCGCCAAGAGTTGCCTTGGGAGTTGTGGCCATAATTTCCCCAGTAGCTGGGTTGAGAATCTCTGCTGTTGCACCATCTTCCGCATCGCACCATTCACCGGCAATCGACATTTGTTCTGCGCTCATGTTCCACTCCAAGCGTTGTCCCCTCAAAGGTATTCGCTTGACAATACTTGCTTTCTAAGAAATGCGAAGCAGTAGTTATGGCAAAAGCCTCTTGAAGCGAGTTCGCTTGCATACCGCATGTCTCGAGAGGTTGGTTTGGCAGAAGCGGCTACTCGGACCATCGCAAACCGAGCCCCTCGCCTGTTGGTCATCGCAGGAGTGGCCGGGACTGGAAAATCGACAGTATCCGTTCAAATCGCTGCCTCAAGTGGTTTTGCTCGTCTTCTTTCTACCGATGCAGTTCGTGAAATCATTCGTTCATGTGATGATGACAGAAGTGAACTCGCGCTTCACCGTTCATCGTTTTCACAAGGAGAGTCAGGGGAGCCAGTTCTCGATTGGCTCGATACGTGTCAAGCGGTCGAAGGTGGAATAATGGCAACGATTGACCGTGCTCGACGAGAAGGTATTGACCTGTTGATTGAAGGCGTTCACATCAATCCGAGTGAACGCTTACTCAGAAGTTGGCGCGAAGCAGGTGGCATTGCAATTGGACTGGTCATGACAGTTGGGGAAGAAGAACGCCATCGTTCTATGATCCGTTCACGAGATGCTCATTCATTCCGTCGTGCAGACCGTTACCTCGCTGCCTTCCCTCGGATACGTGCGATTCAAGAAGGTTTGATTGAACGAGCTAAAATCGCATCTTGGCCAATTGTTGATTTATCAAGAGTCACCAATAATACAGAACGAATCAAGCATTTGATGGACTTGGCGTGGAATGAGCATATCCAGCGTCGTTAAACATGGGTCATCTCAAACGATATTGCAACAGTGAGCATTGCTGTACCATCAGAGACCCCTAATTCCCCCGAAAAGTGGAGAGTTGTTGGTGAGGTTTCATTGACTTGAAAATTGATGAGTTTGATTTCGATTCCTCTCAGTTCACCATGGTAGAGCATGTCATCGTGGACACTCTGGAAAGCAATCTCTCCCGCATCGAGTGGTTCCAAGCCGCCGTTAATCCACAACTGCGTGCGGGCTTCAGTGAGTTCCGGAATCGCCTCTACAACTTCAATTCTGGTGACCAATACTCCATCGGAGGCAGTGTCGTGAGGCATGGTTAATCCAGCGACTTTCACACCGAAAATAGCCATTGAAAGCAAGGACATTAGCAAAACGACCCCAGTTGCAAGCAACATCTGGCCAGCGTCACGGTCTTCATGTGATGGATTCGAAACAGGTCGCATCATGCACCACCTCCACGGTTCCAAACATCGAGAGTAACCGTCCACGAATTTTCATCAATCGCAAGAAGATGGTGAACTGTTACGGTTTCTCCAGCGGGCGTTCCTGTATTACCGTAAGGTACCGATGTGCCACTGTTTTGTGAAAGCCAACAATTCGCTTCCTTTCCTGCTGCAATTTGTTCTTGTAACAAAAGACACGCTTCATCGAGTTCTCCATTCGTTAACAATTCACTCAATCGGTTTTCACCAGAGACTTCAGCTTCAAGTCCCAAGCCATATCGAAATGCATCATCACCTGTGAGTTCCAACCCTGCTTCATGCGCAACTGAAGGAGCGTCTGGTACGTGAATACGGATAAGGAAGGTTGCCGACATGAAGAACAGCCAAAACAAGGTTAACATCTCAAGGATGTGTATTTGAGCATCTTCTTCATGACGCATTCAATCACCAAAGAATAACGGCGAGGGCACGAAGGTACCCGAGGATGGATTGAGCCCAGGTACGTCTGTAATACCGATCAAATTTGGCGTGAAAGCCAAGAAGTTAAACACGACTAATGCAACCACAATCATCATTCCTGAGTGCTTGAATCCTGTTGAAAAGCGGCCGGTTGACATCAATCCTGCCATGGTTCCATTTCCTACCGCTTGCATTGTTACACCGTAATAGAAGACCGTCAAGAAAAACAGAGGGTCAATGTTTCGAATCGTCATGTTTCCTATTGTCTGGCCACCGCTATCGCCACCATCGCCACCGCTGGAATTCGAACCTGCAATCGCAGGGATAAAGACAACAGCAAGGGTGACAATTACGCCGAGGAAAACGAAGTATGAAGTCCAAATAACCGCAATATACGAGCCAATTGCTCGTCTTCGTTCACCTTCAAGGAATTTTAATTCACGAGAATCGTTTGCGGCAGTCACCAGAATATCCGAAATTTTACCACCTGCACGATCGGCTTCTGCAATCAAAGCAATTGCTCGTTGAACCAGTGGCGTTCCGACACGGTCTGCGAATTGCTTGATGACATCACTGAACTTGATACCCCAACTCAGTTGGTCAGACATTTTCTTAATTTCTCCATTCAGTGCCCCATATTCAGATGTCGCAAGGGTTTGAATCGCCACCGTCATCGCAAGACCACCCTTCCAGTATTCAGCAAGGTCTCGAAGAAAGTCAGGGAATTTTTCTTCGACTTCGTTTTTGGCATTCTCGACTCGTTCCCAGTAGTACGATGCTGGATAGAGGAAGAAAAAGAACATCAATCCAAAGAAGTTGAGGAAAATGAATGGGCGAACAGACTTCGGTCCCAATTCGAGTTCTGGACCAAGCCAAAATGATTTGTTATTCATGTTTGAAGGAACTCCGTCATAATAATGTACAGTGATCTCGAAATTTACTCTCGTCAGTCGTTCACCCTCGGTCGTCGAAAACACAACAAGTTCGTATCGCTCGTCTGGTGGAATTGTATTCATTTGGATGCCACATTTGCCATCAGCTTCACCAGCTTCGCCAGAGACAGAATCCATAATTTCTCCACTTTGGGAACGAATTGCAATCGTATATTCGGCTCCGGCGTTTGCCGTTACGCTGCAATTAAGCCATAAGGGTTGGAGGACAACAATTCCTCCAGTTTGTTCAGAGTCCACACCGGGGACGTCGAAATTCTTACCCTGTTTTGAAACGGATTTCCATTCTTCATCTTCCCAAACGATCCGATTCGGGGCATCTTGAAGGATTGAACACGATTGGTTTGCAGCATAGTCGGGTTTGACATTGGTATTGAAATGTTGTCCCATTGGGTTACCTTGCGAATCCTTTGCAGTGAGGCCACAATACAAATTTGTAAACATTGGTTCTCCATTGGTTGTAGCCATGAACCCTGAGTTGGTTGCCCAAATCGCTGCAGTTCCTAGACCGAGTAAAATAGATACAAAGAGAATCGCATAAAGCTTTGTCAATGTAGAATCATCCTTCGGCAAGTCGAGTTTAACTATGACTTTCTCCTTTTTACGTGCCATTCCTCTCACCTCCTCTCACATATCTTGTTCCTTACTGCTGGTCCAGACCAGTATCGCATATGCGATGTGAATCATTGGTATAAATCCAAGAACAATGCCGTACAGCATTCCTTCAGACATTTGTGCTCCAGAGCCTGAAACCCAGAACATAATGACCAACATGACAATCAAAAACAGTGGCATAGCCACTGCAACGACAATATAGGATTCAGCAAGAAGGGCGATCGATTCCAAGAACATCTGCATGCGAGTTCTGTTTTCACGCATGTAGTGTTCTGCACGGTTCAAGAAAAACAATTTCAGTTGGCCACCAGCAGTGAGTGTCCCAACCATGCCTTGGAAAAATTCTGTGAGCCATACTGAAGCGGCTCGGTCAACACTCATTTTCATAGCAGTAATTAAATCAAAACCGAGTAAAGTTACGTCTCTGTACACCATTGCAGCATCATCTGCAACATCGCCATAAATTTCTTTATTCATTGCAAGAGATCTGAAAATCTTCGATGGTGTAGCATTTGCTGCAGACATAGCGGCGGTATAGGATGCAGCATAAGGGAGGTATTTTTCAATCATATCTCCACGGCGTTTCGCTTCCCGCTTTGCACCGTTTTTATTGTATTTGTAGGCCATGTAAGGTATGAGTAATCCGCCGAAGAAGAGGATGAGGATTTCTGCGAATGGTGGGAATACTTGATACTCAAACCCATCGCATCCATTACCAGGTTTTGTCGGGTCAATCAAATCTTGATTCCAATACTCCCATTCGAAACAGTAGGCGACTGTCATTGGGTCTTGAATGCCCTCCCAATACGCAATAATCCCTATGTCGGGGATGAAAAACAAGGCGACAAAGGCCCAACAAATCAACGTAATGGCCAATGAGGTCATGAGGGCAGTTGCGAGGTATACCTCGGGCATCATCGGCATTGAACCTTTGACAAGACTTTCGGATAATTCCTTGTCATTGCGAGCACGCTTGCGTAGCATACGGCCGAGGAAGCGGTTACAAATCCTCTGCCATGTAGTCAAGTCCATCGAATCACTTCCATGTGTGTCTCTCAATTAAGTCCATCAACACGAGCCATAATTTCAGTCGGTCGTACGTAGTATTCAGTGATAATTTGAGACACTTGGTCTGCTTTGCGGATATCGTTCAAAACCATCCATTCAAGGATACGCTTTCGAGTACGCAGTTCACGGCGCATATCATCTTGCGAATAATTGAGTTTGACCATAATCTTCTCCAATACATACGATTTTCCACTGAATATAAAATCGTCAGTATTTACGTCCCAACGGAACACTTCATTGGTGATGATTTCAAGTGAGTTCGGGTCAATTCCAACAATTTCGACTAATTGCTTAGCTCGACGAACACGTCTTCCGTTAATACGTGTTTGAATTTGAATGACACATGCTTCCAAAGCGGGTAAAAGAACACGAGGTATATCGATCGGTTTGTTTTCTAATCGGTGAACGAGTGAAGGTACGGAGTCGGCGTGCACAGTTGAATACGCACAGTGACCTGTAGCCATTGCCTGGAACAGAACGTAGGCTTCTGCACCACGAATTTCACCGACAATGATGTATTCAGGCCGCTCACGCAGCGCTGCTTTAAGCAACTCGAATTCTCCGATCACTCCTTCTGTTGATTCTCCACCGAAACCTTGCCGAGTCAAACCCGGAACCCAGTTTGGCTGTGGAATGTTGACTTCACGAGTTGATTCAATGGAGACAATTTTCATTTGCCAAGGTATGAAGATACACATAGCATTGAGTGTCGTTGTTTTGCCGGATGCAGTTCCTCCGACAAACAGCATTGGGACTTCATTCTGGAACGCAATCCAAAGATAAGCGACCATCAATGATGACATGGTACGGAATGCAACAATATCAGCAGGTGAAAACGGGTCATCCTTGAACCGTCGAATACAGAATGCAGAACCCCGTGTCGAGATTTCATGACCTAATTTCATGACAATTCGGGAACCGTCCATGAGTGTTGCATCCAGCAATGGGGATGCGACTGAAATGTGCTTACCGCATCGTTGAGCGAGTTTGATAACATATGATTCCAGTTCGTGGTCAGTTTCCCAGACACATGTTGTTTCTACAGATTCGAACTTACGGTGATAGGCGAAGATCGGTACACCGGTTCCATCCATGGAAATATCTTCGACGTTAATGTCGTTCATGAGCACGTCCATTTGTCCATATCCTATGAGGTCACGGCGCAAATAATAGAAAATCTTTGATTTCGATTTTTTATTAATTTTCATGCTGTAGGCTTTGATAACCTTGTCCATTGCGGTGCGAATATATGCTTCAGGGTTTGCATCAATCTCTTCGATATTTGCGGTAAGTGAGCGGATGAAGATATCGAGGATTTCGTCTCGGTATTCTTGCTCTTTTTTGGTCATCGGCGGTTCGATGATTTGGTAGATGATGTTGAGGGTTTGTTTGTCACGAACAATGCGAGCAAAGGCATGCGGTGGCAAGACCGGATACTTATCAAGTTCGTCGTACTGGGCACGTTGTTTTGCCCGCTGACGCTTGCCTCCATCTTTGTTTTGTTTTCTCGCCATGTGTGCACCCTCTGCCGAAGCAATTTATCACAGCCTATGGCCGACTATAACACTTGGGTGAAAAACACCCCTAAAACCGCCACCCTGCGGCCCAAACTGATAATCCGTAAAACGCCTGTTTATTGAGAGTGATTATTCTTGGTTTGTGAACGATTTTAGCCAAGTAAAACATGAACTTCGAAACATCTCTAAATTGACATTATTGTCAATTAAATAATCAGATTCTGCAATGATTTCTTCCAAACCCCAGCCTCGTTCTCGTGTATCTCGAGTTTCAAACGCTTGACGGTCTCCATCTTCTGAACGACCGCGGTTTTGTATTCGAGTAAATCGGGTATCTGGTGATGCTACGACGGCCAAAGAAGAGAAACTCTCCCCCCACCGTTGTTCAAATATAACTCGTTCAGCAGTACCTCGCATACCTTCGATCAAAACAATTGGATGTGATTCAAGATGCGTGTCAACCGCATCAGCCAAGCGTACTGCAAGGACATCTTCGCCATGATCAGCACGTAATTGTGCAGCGACTTCACCAAATATTCCCGGGCTCTCTTTGAGTTCTAAACGAGTGACTTCAGCACGAACCATATCTCCCATTGAAAGCACTGGAATCTTATTTTCTGAGAGGACATTGGCAAATTCCCCCTTGCCAGATCCCGGCATACCGCACACTGCTACGACTCTGGCCATGCTTGCTGGGCGTAGGCGAATGCACATCAAGATACCTCCATCTTCGATGTGTTCGATGCGATTCAGTTCGAAAACTCTGCACGGCCCCATCGTCGGTCCATGAGTTTCCATAACAAAGCGGAAGCTAAAATCAATCCAATGGATATTGCAATCATTCCTTTGTACCCCTGTTCGACCATACTTTGGTCATACATTGCTGCGGTTGCAGCAAGTCCACCTTCGGAGGTGCGTTCCCACCAGTTACCATACAGAGATACATCTCCTTGCGTGAATGAAAGGAGGAACAAGAGCAGCAATGGAATCACAGTACCAATCCAAAACCAAATCATAATCGATGCATCGAAAATCGCTTTATTTGGCCGCAACCCCATCAAGAAAGCAGTGAGTGCAACGATGTAAATCGAATTCGCGAACATGACGATAATACTGGTTGGCAACGCACCCCATTCATCAAGTCGCCAAGCCATCAGTACAATAAAAATCAGAGAAATCCATGAAGTCGCAAGGAAATACACAACGACTTTTGCTCGAATGAGTTGTGGAACGCCAATTGGTAATCCATTCATGAATTCAGGTGAATCTAAAATGGTCAACCATGAATAGAAATTGAAACCAAAGAAACCTAGGAACGGGGCATATGAAAGTAAATTGATTGGGATGGGTGCTTCCGCAAAATCTACCAGCCATGCCATTCCAAGCAGTACGAGAAGTGGGATTGCATATGAAACGGTCATTTTTTTAATTGAACCAGAACGAATTAAATCCACAAATTCTTTTGCCACGATCAATCGAATTTCACCCTTGCCAAGGAACCCTAAACGGTTGTAAATCGGTGTGAGAAGTTCTGCCCGTTCGACAACGGATACATCGAAGTCATCGATAATGAGTGCCGATGAACAGAGTCCAACTGCCAAACTTGCCAACAATGCAAGTATTGCACCCAGTAGACTCTGTGAATTTTGAACACCTAGCCCCCAAAGCATGGAACCGATATCAAATTTCCCCAGTCCAATAGCGATTCCTAGTGCCACAATAAGCATGGGTCCAAAGATGGTAAACGGCCGTCCTCGCATCCATAATGCAGAAGCTAAGAAGGCAAGAGCAAGTCCCTGGGCTAAGGTGATAATCATTGCAATCCAGGTCCAAGGTAGGCTGGACCATTCAAGAGGTGTGGAAATACCTGCAAGTGATTCAAGCACTATTCCAACCGCCATGCCGGCTACGACTGGAGAAAGAATGAGCATTACATAGAAACATAAGTCCTTGATAAAATAGGCAAAATGGGCAACTGAGTTCGGAAGAGGTTGAAGGGCTGGTGCGGCCAAGAGATAATTTTTCGTCCCTGAACGATGAACAATCGCATCATGGCCCATGAATGCGAAAGTACCCATTCCAAGGCTGAACATCAACAAAGGTAAATGCAGAGCAAATCGTAATTCTTGCCATGTGAACGTCTTTGATTCGATATCAGCAACTTGAGCAGATGAATCGCCTACGAGGAATTGTAAACCGATGGTTGTGATCGCAGTTACCAACGTGAGTAGGAGTGGAAATAAGACCATTTGACGCTTTTTGGCGAATTCAAGACTCTTGCGCCCTTCTTCTTTGAACATCACGCGAAAAGTTGTAGAAAATGCACTCCAGCCTCGCAACGGTTCATGCAACTGTTGATTGTGAGCACTGGTTCCCAGCGGATGATTGGTCGACGAATCCTCGCCGACTTCATCCCAATCACGGGAAACTACGCTCACTCCGGTCACGTTCACTCCTCCTCGTCATCCTTGTCCTTTACACCTGCATCACTCAATCGCTCAACATCTTCAATCGAACGACCGACCAATCGAATAAAGACATCTTCAAGAGTTTCATCCTCTGATTGCTTGAGTCCTTTCACAGTCCCTGCTGCGAGGACTTTGCCGTTGTTAATAATCGCCATCCGATTACACATTCGTTCTGCCATCTCTAAAACGTGTGAGCACAAGAAAATAGTTCCACCATTTTTGACATGTTCAAGGAGCCATTGTCTGCATTTCCTCTGATAAATCGGGTCGAGGTTCGCGAACGGTTCATCCAGAAACAGTAATTTTGGTTTATGAATAAAAGCGGCAGCAAGCATAACTTTCTGGCGCTGGCCTTTGGACAAATCTTTACACATCGTATCTCGCTTTTCTCCCAATCCAAACCATTCAATCCAGTGTTCCACTTGTTCCTTGAGGTTTTCTACTGTCCGTAATTTGGCTACGAATTCGAGAAACTCAACCGGTGTAAGAAACGAGGGTGGAGATTCTGATTCGGGAACGATACCTATGTTTGCTTTGACTTTTTGTGGGTCAGACACAGCATTGATTCCAAGAACTTCAATTCGTCCTTTACTCGGGCGCAATTGGCCTGTGAGGAGTTTGATGAAGGTAGACTTCCCAGCACCATTCGGACCGAATACGCCAAAAAACTCACCAGCATGAACCTCGACATTGAGTGGATGCAATGCGACGAAGTCACCGTATTTCTTGGCCATATCTTCAGCCATGACCAGTGGAGCAAGTGATTCAACCATGTGCATACCACATCATCATGGTCTTTGAGTTCTTGGTTTCACTCACATGAAATGTCCAATTTAAGCGGTCGGTGAAATGATGAACTGAAACCTACTGGGGTTGGTATGGGCGCCCCACAGACCGATGTACTTTCGATTGAAGAAATTCCCGTCAATGACCAAGTTGACTTGGGTTCAGTGGCACTGGTTACGATTAATCGCCCGGACAAACTCAATGCATTGAATGCTGATGTCATGGCAAGTTTGAAATCGATGGTTTCTTGGGTTGAAGCAACTGATTCAGTACGTGTTGTGGTGCTCACTGGTGCTCAACCAAATCAGCCTCCTGAAGGAAAAAGGACGAAACCGAATGCCTTTGTGGCAGGTGCAGATATTACAGAATTTGTGGGCAAGCGTAGTGATGATATCCGATCGATGTTCACCGACAATGCGGTTGAATCCTTGTGGAATTTGAGCAAACCGACTATCGCTATGGTCGATGGTTTTGCTCTTGGTGGTGGCTGCGAAGTTGCTTGTTCATGTGATTTGCGTGTCGCCAGTGACCGTTCACGATTTGGTACGCCTGAAATCAATCTTGGATTAATTCCTGGCTATGGTGCTACTCAGCGTCTTGTACGCCTTATTGGCTATGGTAAAACCATGGAAATGGTAATGACTGGAGAAATGATTGATGCGAATGAAGCGCATCGTGTTGGTTTGGTCAATCATGTCTGTTCTCCAGAGGATTTGCGGAACTATACGCTTGATATGGCTCGTTTAATTGCCAGTAAATCTTCAAACACGCTTCGAGTTGGAAAGCAGACGATTCGTTCCGCACTTGATGTCGGATTGACCGAAGGAGTTGCCATTGAAGCAGAAGCCTTCGCAAGTCTGTTCGATTCTGAAGACAAAGACATCGGAGTCGAGGCTTTTCTCAGTAGAGAGACGCCTCAATGGAAGCACAAATGATGCTTGCTTACGCCTTATGGTGTTTGAGCGAGGCAGTAGAGGATCTTCCTCCACCGTTGGGTATCGGCAGCTTACGCTTCACCGATTACGGTAGCCATTCTCTCGCGCAAAATCGCGGAAATGTGGCATGTGGACAGCGTTCGCTCTGATAAAGCGACGTGGCATGACGCCTTCCCAACGACCGAGGAGATCGTTCCAAACACGGTCACACACGGTTGCTTGCAAAAGCTTGAGCAAGCGTTGGTTGGTTGCAGTCTTAGCGGCTTCTGTCGCACAGCAAGGCTCTTCACTGCGGTTTTCGGCTTGCGCAGCGCGTTGTTCCAACTTCTCAGCAACCCAAGCAAGGCGAACCTTTTCAGCTTCGGGGTTATTCGCAATAGGGTTTGCTTTACCAGTTCTTCGAGCGCCAGATGGGCGTCCAGTGCGTCGGTCCTTGCCGTTATGGAACGGCTTTATGTTACGGTTTCTTCTCATGATTTATATCTCCAGATTGTTTTATGGCGTAGCCAATGCTTCGCCATGGAACAATGTTTATCTGGATTTTTAGTTCATCATGAGTTCTCCTTTTTGAAATGTGATTTTCGGCAGTTGCTTCGAGTATTGCGTCACTTCTGCCTACAAATTAACTCGGTGTCGACACTATATAAAACGCCGGAAGGACAGCCCTTACAAGGGCTTTTTTATTTTCAAAAACCGATGACGATTTCCCAAGCAATTGCGAAAATAGCAACATCTGCAAAAGCATGTGCTATCCACGCAATCCAAATGCTTCGGTATTCTAAATACAACCAAGAAAATACCGTTCCGCCAATGAATACACCTACTGAAGCAATGATTGCACCTAACGGATTGAGAAAGATCACGAGTGCAATACTGTGATGCAGTGTAAATACTGCTGAAGATAGAAAGGATGAGCGCCATTTCCCTTTAACAAATTGCTCTATTTTGGAAGTAATAAACCAACGAAATACATATTCTTCAAGTACAGAATTTATGAACACCCAGAATACAATCGCTGCAGCGAATTTCCACGGAACAGTCAAACCAACAGGGTCGAGGATTGCCTTTAGAGCGTCAGGTTGGAGCATCTGTTCTCCAAGAACAAAATACGCAAGCCATACAATGAACATCATAGCTGTCCCAAGAAGGAAAGCCATCCCCCAACCACCTTTTTCAACAGGAGAAAAAGAACGTTTCTGTTTTTCAATGCGAGTGTGCCAAAAAGCGGGTAAACCGAACATCCATATTTTTGTGAAAATAAATACGATCACTGCGAAAGCCCCTGCCTTCAAGACAAATCCGGTTAAGACCGAGATGCTCGGCGCAATGGCAACTAAAAAGAGCCCCAACATCGCTACTTTACGTTTCTGAAGGTTGATTTCAGAATTCTCATAAGGTGCGTCCATCATTTGATTCAAACCACACTTGGGTCCTCTCGCCTTCAATGTTGACACGGCTTTGTGTGTCAATTTTCGATTTCATCTTTCAGTTGGGCTAAAGCCATACTTGCACTTGGTAGAGGAAGTGGTAGAGTCAGAGGTGTTCCATCAAGGCCAAGAAGCGGCGGAAGTGGATTTCCATCAAGTCCGATGAGTGCTTCAGGTTCCTTTTTACCTTGCACTTTTTCAAATCCATCATCGAGGGCAGTTCGAAGTTTCAATACTCGAGTCTCATCAATTCGAATAAACGTTGCTCCGTATATGTGTCCTGATTCAGGATGTTCGGGGGTGGATAACACAGATTGACCGTGGCCGGGTGTTTGTAGAAGTGCAACCAAATCTTCTCCAGCAGTTTGTTCTTCCCACATGCGAGCAGTTGATGCTCGAATATCTGCCAGTTGCCCTCTACGACGTAATTCTATTTTTTGTCGAATTTCATCATGCTTTATTCTTCGTTGGATAATGGATGATTCAATATCTGCATTTTCTACAGAATCGGGGCTCATCTCAACTACAAATTCATCAGCCACATGGACTTCTTCCATCTCGAGTGTGACTTCGACCATTTCTTCATCATGGATTTCGGTTTCGACAATCGTGGTTGCGAGGAGTTCTTCTCTCTTTGATTCGGCAGCATGTATTTTTGCGAGTTTTCGTTCGCGCAAGGTTGCTCCATCGAGCTCCCCTTCAGTAATCGGTTGTGGGATTTCTAATTCGTTCTCCAACTCAATCTCTTCTGATTCAACAGTTGGTGCATCTTCTAAGGGGGTGCGTCGAACCTGAGGAGTTGTTTTTTGTGAACCCATGACAATCCAAGCAAAGGAAAAGGCAAGGATGGCTGCGATACAAATCCACTTGAATTCGTCGGTTAAATCACCGGCCTCAAACAGATAAAATGCCGCTACAGAGAGGGCACAAAGTCCGGTCACAGATCGTATGAATCCCATGTCCCTCGCATCCATCCAATTGCTATTAACTTATCATGCTGATGGCAATTGCCGAAGTAAGTCGTTTAATGCTCTACTGCGATGGCTGTAGACCTGTTTTTCTTCTAAGGAAAGGGCTCCGAAGGTTTTGCCATGTGTACTTTTATCCCCATATTCGCCTGGAGGGAGCGGTTCTCCAAATGCATCAAGGTCGTTTGGAGTAAACACAGGGTCAAATCCAAATCCTTCTCCATCGTGACTCTCAAGTGCAATCCATCCCGGACATTTTCCATTGCCATAGAGTATTTCGCCGTTCATCCAAATGGCGGCTACTGCTTGAAATTCAGCAGAACGTAATTGAGCACATTGAACCGTATCTTGGCTTTGCAGGTGTTCCAGTAACCGAAGAATACCATTGTAACCGATTGTTTCCAATGCATAAGCGGAGTACACGCCTGGGAAACCGTTGAGCGCATCGATGAACAGACCAGCATCTTCAACTAAAACCATATCATCGGATTCTTCACCATTCGGCAAATGAGATAATGCTTGGGCAATTTTCGATTGGGCCACTTCTTCCAAAGTATTCGCTTGAGGTTCAACAATCGTCCCGGGTTCAACAATAAGTTGGCGTACTGTATAGCCAAGGGGTTGGAGGTGATGTGTGGCTTCTTTGAGTTTACCAACGTTCCCAGTGAGGAACCATATCGTGCGCGACATAGTTCTGCTATGGCTTTTGCATATTGAGTTCTACGGCGGAAATCGCTCAGAATGTATCCTTTTGAAGCGAGCCTTCAAAGGCCAACCTCTTGAGCGATTGGTATGTTACAACAAATTGGAATTGTCGCTCTTGGAGGGGCACTTGGTGCAACACTACGCTATGCAGTGAGTGAATGGGTCACGGTTGATTCATTTCCTTACGCAACTTTGTCGGTCAATCTTGTCGGTTCTTTTCTTTTGGGCGTATTGGCAGTAGGGTTGGCTCAGAATCTCCTTTCTGCAAATATGGCGTTGTTACTTGGAACGGGAGTACTTGGTGCTTTTACCACTCTGTCGACTTTTTCTGTAGAAACCGTTCAGATGTTTGAACAAGGTTATGGAAATTCAGCCATCGTATACATTGCCATTACAATGGCATTTGGCCCGCTTCTCGCTTTACTTGGTTGGAAACTTGGCGAATCAATTTTTGTATAAGAACATGGATTTATGTAGGGCTTGATGTTTGGTTCTCTTCAAGGACAACACAATGAAAAATTTCGTTTGCCCTAAGAGTTGAAAATATGAAAGAACATAATTTAATCCAAACCTTGAACGAAGCCCTTGGGTGGGAATTGAGAGCGACCAACATGTACGCCCATTATGCTGCGAATATACGTGGAATACATCGCCTTCAACTTTCACCAATGTTTACTGCCGAAGCTACAGAATCTACTATGCATGCAGACATTGTCCGAAAAGCAATTGTCAAACTCGGTGGTATCCCCGTTACAGAGCGAAACTCCCATCAAATTATTCATACCACACAGTTTGATGAGATGCTCGTTCATTCCCTTGAAACTGAAACTCAAGCAGCTGCTGTATATGCTGAAATAATGATTGAGATCGAATCAGTAGGCGACCAAGATTTATATGATGCAATTGAACAAATATATCTTGCAGAACTTCGAAGTCTCGAAGAGTTGCGACTCCTTATGGATTAATTACCCATGGTATCGAACACGTGAACGAACATCTTCCAATCGCTTCAGTACCTGTTGTGAGGTCGGAACAGCTCCACCTGTTTGTTCAGGCGGCGAACCAAGTCGCTCTTCTTCAGAGGCGTAACCTTCCAGTAATGTCTCGATCGCACCTTTGTGATCTGGATGTGAGGCGCCAAGGATTTCATCGATGACGTGTAAATCGATTCCAAATCGTTCAATTTCGTAATCGATTGCAGCGAGTCCAAAATCAATTAATGATGGATTGGCATTTTCATCGATCAAGATATTGTTGGTCGAAAGGTCACCATGGGTGATGGCTTCTCGGTGCAGTCGACGAATTAATGCCCCAGTATTTCGTAAAGCCAAGTGGATGAAATCTTGCGAATACTCATCGCTTCGTAAAAGTTCAATCAAAGGTAGTCCTGGCATTCGCTCAAGAATTATCCGACCTGAATCGGGGTCAAGGTCCCAAACAGCCGGGACGTTCAATCCACGTCTTTTGAGCCGAATAAGAAGACGAGATTCGCTCATCATTCTTCGATAACCAAGACGAATATCAAGGTCTGGATGACGCCATTTCCGGGGCCGGCGGAGTTTACGTACAGCGTCAAGGCCCATCCATTTGCCAGCCCATACTTCCGCTTCCGCCCCAAGGTGCAAACGCTCGGTCGGAACAAAGGCCATGGAGGGCCCTTTTGTTTCCCATTTATCAACACTTCAGCAAAGGTTTGCTTCAAAAGGGAGGACTTTGTGCCAGTGTTGAAGAAGATGACTGTATCGCTACCTATGTGTTCCGTCGATTTCATGGATACCACCCTCTCTCCAGAGGAGCAAGCAATTGCTGAAAGAATCGACGAATTACGAGAACAACTCGGCGATGAGCTGCTGATTCTTGGCCATCATTACCAACGTGACAGCATCGTCATGCATGCCGATTTCCTCGGCGATTCATTCATGTTGAGTCAGAAGGCAGCTGAATCAAAGGCGAAGTACATCGTCTTCTGTGGCGTTCACTTCATGGCAGAATCCGCAGATATTCTTACGACTGATGAACAAATCGTGGTGCTTCCTAACCTGCGAGCAGGATGTTCCATGGCCGATATGGCTACTTTAGTTGATGTTGAATCCGCATGGGAGGAACTTTTGGTGGAAGCAGGTCTTGATGACCCCATCCACCGTGAAGATACGACTGCATTGGCATCTCCTGATGACAAATTCTTGGTGCCGGTCACCTACATGAACAGCAGTGCAGACTTGAAAGATTTCGTTGGTCGCCACGGTGGAATTGTCTGCACCTCGAGTAATGCACAGGGCGTGCTCAATTGGGCATTTGAACGAGCAGGAAAGAACGGTGCAGTCTTGTTTTTCCCAGACCAACACCTTGGACGAAATACAGGTAATGCCATGGGAATTCCGCTCGATTTGATGCCAACATGGACTCCTGGGATTGGCGCTATGGGTGAACTCAAAGGAAGTCGTATCATCCTTTGGCATGGTTTCTGTTCAGTTCATAAGCGATTCACAAAGCCTCTCATCGATGATTTCCGTCTTCGGTATCCTGATGGAATTGTAGTCGTTCATCCGGAATGCCCGATTGAAACTGTGAGTGGAAGTGATGCAAATGGTTCCACTCAATTCATTCGAGACTTTGTTGCAGAACAAGCACCTGGTGCGAACATTGCAATTGGGACAGAAATCAATATGGTCGCCCGTTTGGCTGAAGAACATCCAGACAAACATATTGAATGCCTTGATACCGAAATTTGCCCTTGTTCAACAATGTACATGATTCACCCAGCGTATTTGATGGATGTACTTGAACGAATTGTCGATGGAGAAAATCCGAACCAAATTCAAGTTCCTCCATCGATTCAAGAAGGTTCTCTTTGGGCATTAGAACGAATGTTGAGTGTCAAGAAGTGATTACTCTTCTTCGCGACTTCTGATGGTTCGCCTTGATTCGGATTGACGTTGAACAATATGTGTGAATACCAGCAGTACACCAATCATAATTCCAATTTGGAGAATTACGTTCGAGTAAGGTGTGATTTCTGGAACCCATGAGTGAATGTGAATCGTAACTTCTCCCTCGGCGGATTGCTCAAAATAAACTAAATGATGCTCGAGTACATGCGGACTCCATTGATGTAAGGCGTCAGAAGTCAACAGTTGTGTATGGTTGTTCGTGAGGTTTACGAATTGAATCTCACCATCCATATATTTCTCAATCGGATTCGTTGGGTCCAAGTGGTCACGAACTGACCAAGCTAAGATTCCATTTTTCATTGAAGGCCCACTCACTGCATATTTGGCATTACTTGCAAGCCATTGGTGGCCGTTAGAGCGGTTGTAGACGACCAAGCGTTCGGTTGCAGAAACATTGACAGTCACCGCAATGTAATCTTCATCGAAAACAAAATCGATGATTGTGGAATTGAGCATGTCGACAGGTGTCCCCCATGCATCAAGAATCGCATCTTCCTCGGGTGTTGAAGAAGCATTAATTTGTTCGATTGTAATTGATCCAGTCGAACCAATTCGAGAGAATTGAATGCTCGTTGGTTCGTTTTCCAAAACCATTGCAATCTCAAGTCCACTCGCTCGAATAAGTTGAATATTGCCAACATTAAATCCAAGAGATACTTCCTCTCCATTCAGCGTATAGGCACTCAATAGTCCCTCTTTCTCGAGTATGATATATTCGACATCTTCTGTTCCTGTCAATACGATTTCATCAGGTTTCTCTATGGCCATCGTTAGCATTGGCTCACTCGAAATGGAGATGGATTCGAGGTTGAACACCGATACAGTGGTTTGATTGGCCACCGCGAGTTTAGAGCCCGAGAGCGCATAGGGCGAATCGTATTCAATGGTCCCGTTCATCAGTTCCCAATTCGTCTCGAGGTTCGCTACATCATGAATTACCATTACAGGCCCAGTTGAGCGATTGTCAATGGTTGCCATCCAACCATCTCCGGTGGCAACATCTTGAGGTGCTTCTATTCCTCCTGCGGGTAAGGATTGATGACTCAATTCCCAAGTTATGACGGTAAATAACATCAAAAATACGAGAACTGCTAAGACTCCAGTTTCCTTGCTTTGAGGGTTTCGATAACGCTTTACTACGTTTGAAAAGCGATTCATGACAATTCCAAGAGCTTTCTTAGGATTGGTTAACAGAGTCACTATTCGAGCATTCATGGTTCGTTCATCGAAAATTTTCCACCAAGCATCTGATGTTCGGTCCGCAACAGAGACTGCCAGAGCAGCAATGAGCATACCTCCAATGATGTCGGAAAACCAATGGATTCCCAAATAAATAATGGTGAAAGCAGTGATGAGTGTATAGGTGAGGACCAAAGCCCGGTATTTGTTCCAACGACGGTCTTCATCGAAGCGTGTTAGGCATAGCCAGACTGCAAAGGGTATCCCGATATGAAGCGACGGCATTCCGTTTGTGAATGGGTCAATACGGCGAAACCAATCACTGATTTCCGGAGTTAAATCATACGCGAGGGTTTCCATTCCCGGAATATAATCTCCAGTCACTCGAACATTGAAGAATAAATAAAACGGAATTGCTAATATGTAGACCCATGCAATACTGAGTGTCATTCGATCTGAAATCCATCGGTCATCAAAGAAGGCGAAGTAGAACACCGATACGTAGCAAATAAACATGAATCCTGCAACATAAAAATGAGTGAGTGCAATGGTTAACCATTTTGCTTCAAAAAATTGTTGAACTTTCAATACTAAATCGCCTTCTAGCCCATAAATGAACGGTGTCATATCCAAGCCGGTATTCGCAATAATAATGCGGTCGAGTTGGTCGAGAATATCTTTTGAGTTGTAAATGATAAACACAATCGAAAGGTGAATCCAATACCTTCGAAAGAAATCGACAAAGGTGGGTAGAGTGATTTTCACCCATGGTGGTTTGAAAACAGGCAACAAGATGACACCAAGTGCCAATGCGCTTACCATCCAAGTCAGATAGATGCCATCCATCAGTTAACCTCAACCCCTACGGGGTTGTGTGTTACACATGAAACCTCGCAGTCAAAAATACTGGAAATACCGTTCCTTGGATTACCAAGCGCCGTGAACGTAGGGTTTTCCATTGTCCGGGTCTCTTCTGTTTGCGAGATCCCAAATGCGTTCAAATCGAAAGATTCCACTTGAGCAACCCTGAGTCCACTCAAATCCAAGAGCATAGTTTCCAACAATGCGTACTTTTGGTTTCTCTTTTGGTAATGCTTCGACTTGCCTTCGGAGATTTTTACTGGCTTCATCCTCATTACGTAAAGGAGAACATTTGGCGCAAGGGCACGAGTGACGTAAGTCATCATAGGTCACTGAGAATTCTGAACCATCAGCATAGGTGAGGAGAACATCGGTCTCTCTTCGTTCGAAACGAGACATTGTTGGCATTTCGTCGGTCATGATATCACCATCAAATGATTTCAAGCCCTGCTCCAGGGTCATCCACAATCTGCTCTTGTAATGCAGCAACGATTGCAGCAAATGCAACAGCGGAAGGGCCTTCTGGTTCACTTACAATTCGGTGAACTCCATCATCTCCACCCCGAACGAATCCAGGATCAAACGGTAGAGAACCGAGGAATGGAACGCCAAATTCCTCAGCGGTTAATTTCCCTCCACCTTTCTTGAAAATATCTAGAGTAACACTGAATTCCCCAGCATCATTTGCTGTTGCTTTCAAAGTCTTTCCAGCAGGAGCAGCAATTTCGATATCTGAGCCCGGAGGCGCCTTGCCTGAGATTGTATAGCCACTCATGTTCTCAACCACTCCGAGGACAGGGAGTTTCAATGATTCTGAGAAAGTAATCGACTTTCTGCTGTCAAGGAGGGCCACTTCTTGTGGTGTAGTTACGATGACCATTCCATCAATATCTGGGAGCGATTGTGCTACAGTGAGTGGTTCATCCGATGTGCCTGGTGGGAAATCGATTATGAGATAATCGAGATTTCCCCATTCGACATCACCGATAAATTGCTGGATTGCTCCGAGCTTGATCGGTCCACGCCATACCACTGGTGTATCTTCACTGTCGAGTAAAAAGGCCATTGAAATGACTTTGACTCCAAGATGCCCTTTCGCAGGATGAATACGCCCGGATTCAACATGCAATCGTTGTCCATCAAGTCCCATCATTTTGGGAACGTTTGGTCCTGTGATGTCGATGTCGAGGATACCGACTGAGAGGCCTTGTTGTGCCAGTGAAAGTGCGAGTCCTGTGGAGACCGTAGATTTACCAACACCACCTTTTCCAGATAAGACCATGACCTTATGCTTGATTTTTTTACCAATTTCTTCCATTGACATCTTACGCTTCATTTGAGCATAAGCCTGTTCCATTTTCTTCTGTTCTTGAGGAGATGCTTCTGCGGGCGTATCATCCGCATTGGGGTCGTGGGTTGTGACCGGTGAATCCGACATGAACCGAGCACCGCGCTGCCGTACTTCAACCCATCTTTTATGGCCGCTTTTGAATCAGCACCCTGCGATGACTTGAATGGAGAATGGCAGTGATGAGGAGGAATGCCAAAGTGAGAATTATATCGAAGGACTGGTCTGCATACGCCCATGCTAAACCAATTGACAACACCAATCCAATTGAATGCCCGACAGCATTGGCCTGTATTTTTTGTTCGAGGCTCTGTACTCTTCCCAACACGATGATGCTTGGGCCAACGGTAAATGTCATCAAAGTAATCAATGCGGCAATGAATCTGAATACCATTTCCCACCCTTGAACAGCGACGATAATATGAGCAAAAAACAGTGCGGCATAGAGCGTTGCTGCAATGCAAATGCCGCGAAATAAATTCGAAGCACTTCGGAACATAATGATTCGAATTGTTCTTCCTTTGAGAAGCCTTCTCTTTTGAGAATCAATAAATACAGTCGACATCATGGAGAACTATGCGTCTCTTATTTGTCTGTGTTGGGAATTCTTGCCGATCTCAAATGGCGGAGGGAATTGCTCGTTCAATGGGCCATTTTGCTGATTCTGCAGGGACTCACCCAGCAGGAAGTATCGCCAGTAATGCAGTAGTAGTACTCAAGAATCGTGGGATTTCAACTGATGGAATGGTTCCAAAGAATGTCGTTCATTTCTCGGCCGATGACTACGATATGGTCATCTCGATGGGGTGTGGGGTACACTGTCCGTTGATACCACTTGACCAAGATTGGGAATTAGAAGACCCGGTGGGCCAAGCCCTTTCCGTTTACGAATCAACCGCCGACGAAATCGAGCGAAGACTCAAGGAATTGTCTTGAAAATCATTCTTCTTCTTCCTTTGCAGGAACATCTCCAATGCCATCGAGTTCGATTGTTAGAACGCTGACCGTTCGTTCTCTTTTGTCATCTTGAGTGAGCGTTTCCGAAGTGCAATGTATATTTCCAATAACGACTTCAGACGGTAGACCTTGAGCAATGATTCCGTTTCTTCTACGGCAGATTTCTGCTACATCGACCGCTCGACCGATTGTTGCTCCTCGAGCGACAAGCTGAACTTGTCGGTTTCCTTCATCCATGGTCATAACGACCGCTCGGACATATGCATGCAGTGGTTTTTTACCAATAAAAATCGAACGTCTTTCACTCATAGTATCCTCTCTACTCTGAACTATTCAAGGTCTCTCCGATAAGAGTTCGCTTGTCAGGTCACCAAAGTGAATCACTCGAAGAGTCTTCTGAACGGGGTGCTAAGTGGCAGAAGTACGGACGCCGGGATTTGAACCCGGGTTCAAGCGTTGGCAACGCTCGGTGATAACCACTACACTACGTCCGTAGATGTATTCACCCGTAAGAACAGGAGTATAAACGGTTGTCGGCTCGCCTTAGTGCTAATTAAATCCGAAACGGTCTTGACCTTCTTCGTTTTCAGGTCTGTTCCGAATTGAAATGGTGACTACGACTGCGACTCCAATTCCAAAGACAACCAGAACGCCCAGTAGTACTCCAGTTGATAAGAATGAACCACTCACTCCAGGCAGGACAGATTGTTCTTCAACTAATTGAACGGCTATCGAGGTTGTAGGGCTCACTTTCCCGTACACATCTGATGCTTGAATCAAGACTTCATGTGTGCCAATTGGAATGCTGTTCCGAACTTGCAATTCAACAGAATAGATGCCATCGTTTGCTACCGCATCACCGTTACTTCCGTCATCATACATGCTTTGCCAAGTTGCTTGAGATGTAAACGGCGTGAACACTCCAAGATTTGCTTGTGCGACAAGAATACCATCGTAATCGCTGATTGCTACTTCGAGAACAACCGTTGAACTCGACTCACTTTTCTCTACAGTTTGGACACCTGGATTGATGATGAGAGGCGCGGTATTGAGGATCGTAATGCTCATTTCTTTCATAATTTCATCTGAGATATGATGTGGGCCATAAATGGCTTGAAGTGAAGAATTCATTCCATCTGCATGCCAAAGGGTAGTAAATTCACTTTTACCAAGACCATCGGTCAGGATAAGCGGCAAAGTTTGTTCTCCCGGTGTCATCGAATCAGGCACCGTAAAATTACCAACCCATACACCGTTCGATTGCATCAATGGCACGAGTCCACCTCTCGATTCTCTCAAATCAATCATAACACTCTCAACGCCATGACCATCATAGGCTTGAGCATTTATGATCATTACAACGCCACGTGGGCCGGTATCTGGTAGTACCTCAAAGGCATACAATCGTGGGCCTTGATTGATGATTTCAATGTCTCCAGTACCCGTTGTGACCAGTCCCCATGTATCGGTTGCTGTCACATTGAGTGAAATATCACCAACTTCAAGGCCGGGGACTAGAATCTTTGTCGTAAAGTGGTTGTCTCCAATGGTTGTATCGCCATTGATTCCACGATCGTTCAGACTCATCATTCCGCCTCCAAGCGGCGAGAGATCGACAGTTACTGTGTCTACATTCAACTCGTTGTCGCTGATGTGGGCTACAAGAGTGCCAACACTTCCACCTTCTCCATAGATGAGCCCCTCTTCGAGGTAGAGTTCGACAAGGAGAGGTGCGGTGTTGTTTTCAGCTGTAATAATAGAAGGAGAGAGGATGCGTTCAACCATTTGACTTTCGGTGAAATTGGCAGTTTCGTTTTCATCCCCATATGGGATTTCTAACACTCTGTTCACACTTGAAAGAAGACCCATGAGCGGACCTTGGTCGATGATAGAGCCAGTCGCATCACCGTTTTCACCGTACGAACCAGTCCAGTTGACAACATGTAAGTTGAAACCATCTCGAGGGTCATTTCCGGTCGACTCTGCTGTGATGACCAGTGAAAGACCTTCTTGGTCTGCCAGTCGAATCGAATCGCCAGGTAAAAGAGGAATTGGCATCAAACCCGTTTCTCTTGAAATCGTGATCTCTCCTAAGATGTCTTCCGATTCTGGTTGTGTGGCATTCACTTCTACAGGGCTATTTTCAGGGCGCTCATCACCACTTGAAGGGTCAGCACCAGTTTCTTCCCATATCATTCGCACGGTTCGATTTTCCCATTCAGATTGGACCACTTGGTAATCCCATGATTCGTTATGGTTCGCCCCAATTCCTTGTCCATCGAAGAAGTTTCCTCCATTGATTCCAGTGAGGTTGAACCACGTTTCTTGATGTATGACGTTGACGAGGAACACAACTTGCGTGGCATTGGCTTGATTTCCAGTCTCTTCAATTCCTCGAACTATTCCAAAGGTGCCTTGAGCATCACCAGTGATGACGCCATCAAGGTGTAAGTCATCTTTCAGTGTAATTCCATCCTCGGTTAACCAGTGTAAATCATGAATGGTTCCATTGATCAGAATACTGGAGTTTTCATCTTCTTCATTGACTCCAAAGGTGCCTTGTCCAATGAATTCTGATTTTTGGTCAGTGCGAACGCCGTCTTCCCAACGGTCAAGAACAGTCAATCCATCCAGGGAGACATCCATGCGCAACCCTTCCTCGCTGAGTACCATGTCGGCAAGCGCCTCAAATTGAGTATGCTGTAGCCTTCGGACTCCATTTTCATCCCAAGTTTCCAAGAAAAATACGCTGACTTCACCCGTTACATTGAGGCCTTCATCTCCTTCGTCATTTTCTTCATTGATGAGTAAATCTCCGGTTGCTTCGATTCGAAGACGTTCGGATAAGTCTCCATCAATCATCGAACGATTAAACCAACCTTCGGAAACATCGGCAGTTACTTCACTCCGTGAAACTCCATCGATCGTGACCAGATGGAGGATTCCACTGCCCCGGGCATCAAAAACTTGCGAGGTGAGTACTCCGGATTGGATCGTCTCATTCTTCCAAATCGAGTCAAGAGACAAAGTGAGGTTTGTTGAACTGTCCTCGGTATTTTCGAGCGTAGTGAGGTTACCATTTCCAAGTTCCCAAGAATTGAGTACTGTTCCTTGGCGCATTTGCCAACCTTGCCCGTCGAAATCTAAAGAGAACCCTTGTTCGCCATCTTCCGTCATGTAGGTTTGGTCAAGGTCCCATGTGGTTTTGAGTAGAACTTCATGATCCGCCATTGGTTGGTTCCAAGTACCAACCGTGAATGAACGAGTGGTTTGGACAGGTTCTGCGAGGGTTGTTCCATCCCAAGCGTTGATGGTCACAAGAATCAAGAGTTCATCTCCCCATTGCAGAGTTGTATTTACTTCAGCATGAGCGATACGCTGGGCATCGAGTGAACTCCAAGAAATGAATACATCATTAGCCAAAAGGGTACTATTACGTTGATGGGTTACGTCGATATCGACATCATACGACCCATTGTCAGCAAAGGTGATGAGATATGCATGCTGATTGAGGCCATTCTCTCCTTCAAGCCAAGCAGCGTTAATTGTTGGTTGAGCAGGTTGTCCATCTGCTGTTGCGATGAAGACCAGTGGCAGAACCATCATCAAGAGAAGTGCAAATGCAACCACTGGTTTCCGCTTGCTCATAGAAAGAGGTAGGGTCCGCTCCTCTTCAATACTTGGGGTATGATGTGTATTCGAAAAGATTTGGAGAGCTCTTTTCACAGGTCCAACACATATCCGAAAAGGAGAGGTGCTACGATGGTTGCATCACTTTCAATGACAAACTTAGGCGTTTCAACTGCGAGTTTCCCCCAAGTGATTTTCTCGTTTGGAGGTGCTCCTGAATACCCTCCATAGGAGGGTGATGATTCACTGATTTGGCAATACCATGACCAGAGGGGGACCTTTCTTTCCAGATCTTGATGTAAGAGAGGCACGACACATATTGGGAAATCTCCAGCAATACCTCCTCCGATTTGTAAAAAGGCCAAAGAATCGGTTCTTGATTCGTACCATTGCGCCAATTGTATCATGTATTCAATTCCATTTTTGAGTGTGGTTGAGCGGATTTTACCTTCAATACAACGGGCAGCAAAAATATTGCCAAGGGTCGAATCTTCCCATCCGGGGACATATAATGGTAGATTTGTTTGAGCCGCAGCAAGTAACCAAGAGTCGTCAGGATTTGCTTCATAGGTCGGCTCCAATACCCCACTCATCAATAATTGATAGAAAAATTCGTGAGGGAGTTTCGAGATGTTCGATGCATCAGCCTCTTTCCAACACGAGACGATGTGATGTTCGATCTTGCGGAATGCTTCTTCCTCTGGAATACAAATATCAGTCACTCGGTTGAGGTTTTGGCGGAGTAGTTCAGCATCATCCTCGGCAGATAGATTCCGCCAGTTCTCCACTGAAACATAAGAATCATGTGCCACTAAATTGAACAGGTCTTCTTCTAAATTCGCACCCGTACATGAGATTCCCGCAATGTGACCAGCTCGAATCATTGGTGCCAAACTTCGTCCGAGTTCCGCTGTACTCATGGCTCCAGCAAGTGTGAGGAATATTTTCCCTCCATTTGCTAAAAATTGAGTCAATGAATGTGCAGCTCTTGCAAGTTCACCGGCATTGAAATGCCGATAATGTTGGTCTACAAATTGCCGCACTGACATTTCATTTCCCCTCATGTAAGAAGCGAGGAAGGTGGTGTCTTCGCTTGAGCGACAATGAGGGTATGTGCTCCATCAATTGTTGATGGATATCATCCGCTAAGGCGTTCGGGTCAGAATCTCCACAGGTGAAACAATCCACGGCAAGCCATCCTTTTTCAGAATAGCAATGTGCGGAAACGTGACTTTCGTCAAGTAAGACGACTGCTGCAAAACCCACTGGAGAGTGTGACCCATCAAATTGTTCGACATGCGAATGAACATTTCGTGCATTGCTGCGTTCTACTGCCTTTTCAAGAATTTCAAGTATCCACTCTCCATCCTTTTCTTTCGGCGATACATAGGCTGTGTAATCGAGGAATACATGGGCTCCATGGGCTTGTAAATTTGTCATGACATTCACCTGTGTAATTTGTTCCGGCTTCTAAATGGTCTATTTCAAGTTTCTTCTTTCCTCACTTCAAAATTTGCTGGAAAAAAGTCGATTGATTTGCTTCCCGGTTTCGGCCGAGTACTTGCCCTTGTGGGCTCCAGCGTCCTTCCTTTCGTGCCTTAAGATGCGCTGCAATAGATTTTGTTGCCAGCATTGCAGCCGTGAATTGAGTGAGTGGAGTGTCGTCTTGGGCTACGATTTCGTTGACATCAGCACTGATTACCGTGGCTTTTGGTGCGGCAAAGACGGCTTCAATTGTTTCAATGACTTGCCAAAAGGACAGGCCGCCAGGTACAGGCGTGCCCGTGGCGGGGACGAGACTTCCATCGAGGCCATCGATGTCAATGGTCAAGTGAACCGGGCCTGTGAGCGTTTGGAGGGTTTCGAGCCATTGGTCCCAAGTTTCTTTTCCATGAGAGGGAGATTGCGTATCTCGAGCGAAAAAGGTCGTGATTCGTTCATCGGTTTGAATTAATTCAGCTTCTTGCTTCGAGTAGGCTCGAATGCCAACCTGAAGTAAGCGTCCAATTCCTAAATCGAGACTTCGGCCTGCGGCACATGCATGAGAATATGCTTCACCATTGAGTTCTTCACGAAGATCTGCATGTGCATCAATTTGAACAACCGTGAGGCGATGAAGGTCTCCATCAACAAGTGGGTGATGTTGTGCAGCAAGGACTAATGGTGGTAGAATCCCATGTTCACCACCCAGTGCGAGTGGGAAACAATCACCAGAAAACCATGGTTGCAGATAACCATGTATGTTGTCTAATTGTTCTCCGAGATTCTTTCCTTCACCGTCCCATTCAGGGGCAGTATAGATGTCGGCTCCAGCAGGAAGGTCTTGGCCCAGTGTTTCATCAAACAGTTCTACTTGACCACTTGCAACGATGCAAGCAGCAGGGCCTTGCGCAGTACCTTGGCCGTAGGATGTCGTGAGTTCATAGGGTAATTGTAACACGACGATGTCTACATTTTCACCCTGCTCAGGTAAACCGAGAAAATTACCCTCGACGTAGTCTTCGCTCACAACCTTGCCCTTGCACAGGTGTTCTTGAGGCTGTTGTTTGATGTTGTTTAAGGTGAGTCGCTTGTTGGGCTGTATGTCGGGGGGCATCTGCCGCCCCCACATTTCGAGGCTTGGAGGGACAAAATTGACTGATTATTCATTTTTTCATGAAATATCATCGATGAGTCTATATGGGTCGGAGGACAATATAATATGTGTCTGCGAAGTAATTTAACGGCGAGCGGAGGGAATAAAAAATGACAATGACATTATCAGAACTTACTCGAGCAATTCAACAACACATCGATTTGGAGATGGATGAAGAAGTGGCACAAGGAATGGCGGAGCACGCTCTTGGATTCTTTGGATTCTACAATCGAATTATCGACAATGCTTTGGAACCAACCGACCGTAACTTGTTCTACATGTTCCAAGATTATGATCTTCTTACCACCGAATCTGAAGAAACGACTCTTTGGGACGGCCGTGAATGGAGGATTCACTATTGGAAATTCAAACCGGACCTACGTGAACGGGTCGAATCATACATGCAAAGAAACCGTGACCCAGAAGACATCGATCCTTTTGCTGATATCTATGGCGGTCAAACCAATATTAATTCGATTTGGACCCGTGAATCCGAAAGGGTCACGAACCCAAATGCGTTTACCTCGGATTGGTAAATCGTTGGTTAAGTTCTTGAACGACCACCGTGACCGTAGCCCATGCGCGTTTGGGCTCTTTGTGTTCTTCTCTTAGCCAGTGCGTCCGTGCCAATGCTCACAACAGCACAACAACCTGACATCATACAGGAACATTGGTACCATACGTATACAACACTCACAGCCGATGTGAACGCGTGGGCTGACGACCATCCAGACATTGTTGATTTGACTTCGGCAGGTCAAACCGAACTTGGAAAAAATCTCTGGGTTGTACGAATCTCCGATTGGAGTAACGATACAAAGGCAGATGGGACCGATAAGGAAATTGTCTACATTGATGGAGGTCATCATGGTAACGAACATTTGGGTACGGAATTGGCTTTTCTTACCGCTGAATTCTATATTGAAGGATGGGTTGCTGGAGACCAAGAAGCCATTGATGTGCTCACCAATACCGAACTTCATATTCTCATCATGCTCAATGCCGATGGGAATGATTTAGATACTCGCTGGAACATTAATCAAGTCGATTTAAATCGTAATTACGACCATCATTGGAACGAGCAAGATGAGACACAACCAGGTTCAGGCCCGTTCAGCGAAGCAGAAACCGCAGCCAATTCGAATTACATGAACACCGTTGTTCCCAATGCTGACTTGTATGTTACAATGCATACCGGTGTTTGGATCATGTTACACCCTTGGGGCTATATTCCAGACCAACCGATTGACTGGGAGATGTTCCATTTTATTCGTGAGGATGTTCATGCTAATATTTCTGATATTCCAATTCGTAATGCCAACCAGGGCCTGTACCCTAATTCTGGAACTTCACGTGACTACGGCTATGGCGTCATGGGGTACCCGACATTCACCTTTGAAACCGATGATGAACAATGGTTGCTCGGAACTGCGGAAGCACTCTCTGACCGGTTGGGTGAAGAACTCGAAGTTATGCGATATCTCATCGATAATGTCTGGAGTTGGCGAGCCCGTTTGGAGATTCAATCCATCGTTCTTGAAGATGATGAATTAACTTTGGATCTCAATAACCTTGGTCGTGCAACGACGGTAAATGCGACGCTGCAATACATTGACTCCTCTGGTGGCGTGGTTTGGAACTCATCGAACTTTTCGGTTAATGCTACGAATTCTGCACAAGTCACCTTCGATACAACTTCGCTTTCAATGACCCTAGACGGCACTTGGGAGCTCCGTTATCAAGTGCGAATCGTGGAATCCGCCCGTTGGGTCTCTGAACCAATCGAGGCCAACATGGTGACTGTTGTTGAAGATGATGAATCGAGTTTCTTAGTCGGCTATGGATTGTTTAATCCAGTGACCATTATCGCTGGCTTTGTGGCTGTTGCAGCCGTTGTCCAACGTGAGAAAGAAGAAGAAAACTGAGGGGGAATAGCACCCCTCTTTGCTGAAATCAAGGCGCGAGGTTTCAAGTGCTTCAAGGACTACGCAAGCATAGGTGAACTCATGAAAGTAAGCGTAAGCCCCGGCCACAACATTAACGGAACTCTAATTCTACCCCTTTTCGAAGGTTCTGATGCACTACCTGAAGCACATGAAACTGGCCTTCATACCGCATTGAAAGCCCAAATCAACCGTATTCTCCAAGATGGAGATTTCAAAGGAAAGATGAAATCTACAATGTCTATTCTCGGTGGCGAAGGTGGAAAAGCAATGTTAGTCGGCCTCGGCAAAGAAGACGCTGCTGATGCTCACTCTTACCGCAAAGCAGGCGCAGCAGTCGTTGCAAGCCGAAAGAAAGTTCATGGCACAGATTTGACCGTTGTATTCAACGGTACTTCCATCGATGCAATGGGTGCCTTTGCTGAAGGTATGCTCTTGCGTGATTATTCCTATGACCATTACAAACAACAAGATGAGGAAGATAAAGAAAGTGAACTCGATGTTCGAATTACTTGTGATGAAGGCCAAGAAGATGAACTTAATTCAGTCATCAAGATTCATGCTGGTGTTGCCTCTGGTGTTCACCTTTCACGTGATCTTGGAAACTGTCCTCCAAACGACATGTACCCTGAAGCATTTGCTGACCAAGCATGGGAATGGGCAAAGCAATACGATGATGTCGAAGTAACCATCATCAATTACGAGCAAGCAGTCAAAGCCGGAATGGGCGGACTGGTTGCTGTCGGTATGGGGTCTGCGCGTAAACCGTGCATGGTCATCTTCCAACTCAATGGTAAGAAATCCGGTCGATGCCCTCTGCTTGTCGGTAAGGGAATCACCTTTGACACCGGTGGAATCTCACTCAAGCCTGGCGCAAACATGGACGAAATGAAGTACGATATGGGTGGCTCTGCTACCGTATTTGGAACCATGCAAGCTCTTGCATCGACTGGACACAAAGGAAAGGTTGTTGCTATTACATGTATGGCTGAGAACATGCCATCATCCAATGCTCAACGTCCTGGAGACGTCATCAAAACCCTCTCTGGAAAGACCATTGAAATCCTCAACACCGATGCTGAAGGTCGTCTCGTTCTCTCTGATGGGTTGTGGAAGGCTGGCGAATTCGACCCTGAATACATCATCGACTTTGCTACATTGACTGGTGCATGTGTCGTTGCTCTTGGCCACGAAGCAACCGGCCTTTGGTCCAACGATGATGACTTCCGAACTCGTATACATGAAGCTGGAAACGCCGTTGATGAACTCGCTTGGCCTATGCCACTGCTCCCTGCTTTTGAGAAGGAAATGACCAACTCGAAAATTGCTGACACCCGTAACCTTGGTGCCGGTCGTTATGGTGGAGCAAATACTGCTGCTGCCTTCCTCAAGCAATTCGTTCCAAACCGCAACTATGAGAAAGATGGTGAACAAATCACCTGGGCACACATGGACATTGCAGGAACATACTGGGGTGCAAAGACCAACTCAATGGTTGGAAACGGCGCTACAGGGATTCATGTTCGAACCATGTATCATCTCATCACCAATGGATGAGACGACTTTCTGAGACCTTAACTCATGCATCGCCTTGCATGAATTTAGTACAGATCAATCTTGGATAAATCTACCGATTCTGCCGAGAGTCTTCCACTCCTTCTCAATGGACTGAATTGAAATTCGATGAACGGTATTCTTCAGTTAATACATGCTTTTCAAGAATGAAACAGGTATGATGTCTTCTTCAACAATTCGCCTGTAAAGCGCACATAGTGGAGGTGCGGATAGCGGGAGTCGAACCCGCGACAAGAGGTTGGAAACCTCCTATGTTACCACTACACCATATCCGCACGATGTGATTATTTGTCCGAGAAGCCTCTCCTCTTTGAGTGAATCGGTCTTTCAATCACCAATTCAGGGCATAGGTGGTCGAGGAGGTGGTGGAGGTGGAACTCTTCCATTGACTCCAAACGCTTGTCGAAGGCTGTCGACTGGAGGTTCATTGATTCGATTCAGTCGAGCAGTGATTACTTCACGAGCATGTTCGACCCGTTCTTCTGCAAGCCGTGACTTTGATGCATTCCCTCGTATGATGAGCATCCCCATCAAGAAGAAGAGTATAATTCCACCAAGCAAAGCCTGAATGATTGGCATTTCGAGAACCTCACTTAATCCACTCGCTTCATCGCTGTTCGAATCATTTTCATCTGCGATTCGAGAATCAAAGACTTTCAGATTGATGGACGCAGAATCCATTGCAATATCGGATCCAGGTTCTTTGATGACAATATAGAGGTTGAAGTTCCCAGCTGTTCGTCCTTCTCCACTGAAGAATATGGTTTGAGTTAAGCCAGTTGTTTCAGTAAAGGACAGAACCTGTATTTGTTGCGATGCGATAATCGAAGAGATTTGTTGCCATTCGACTCGGACGGTTATGTTACTCAGTTCACTTACAACCGTACAACTGAATGAGAAATAATCTTCTTCAGCAAGGTTGAGTTGAATATCGCCGGGTGTGCAAAGGATTGCACCCTCAGCAATGTTACGTGTTGGGTCATTGATCCAGTGGTCGGGTCTTGAAGCCCCTGATGATTGGTTATCACCAAATCCATCGCCGTCACCATCGACCCATTGCGTGGGCTCATTCGGGAATGCATCATCTGAATTCGCATATTCATCTCCATCAGTATCGATACATCCGGGGGCACTTCCGAGCGAGGCCGTTCCGAATGTGGTAGGACAAATATCTCCATCTGTGCCTTGTGGATTGTCACCCCAACCGTCGCCATCGGTGTCAAACCATTGAGATGAATCATTGGTCCACAAGTCATTGATATCGCTTGCTCCATCGTTATCAGAATCAAGGCATCCGTAGACGTCAAGATGAGAGGTTCCGATTACCGTTGTACAATTGTCTGGTTGTGTTCCGTTTGGATTATCTCCAAATCCATCGCCATCGAGATCGGACCATTGAGTTGCATCATCCGGGAATGCATCACCGTTTTGTGATGAGCCATCGTTATCTTCATCGGGACATCCAAAGATGTCGAAATTAGAGTATCCTTCGACTGAAGGACAAGAGTCGGGTTCAGTTCCCAATGCATTGTCACCGTATCCATCGCCATCACTATCGTTCCATTGTGTTGGATTGAGTGGGAGTGCATCAGCACCGTTTGTACTGTTCCAGCCAGCATTATTTCCAACTGGAAGTGTTGGGTCTGAATATCCATCACCGTCGGTATCAGGGCAGGCATTTCGGTCAACAGTAGAATTTCCTGCTACGTTGATACAATCGTCTTCAAGGTCATCAAATCCATCTCCGTCTGTGTCTTGAGTGCGAGTCGGGTCATTCGGGAAAGCATCGCTTTGGTTTGACATTCCATCGCCATCGTCATCGACACATCCGTAGCGGTCAATCGTTGAGTTTCCAGCGATTCCCGGGCAAGCATCCGGTTGAGGTCCAGTTGCATTATCACCGTATCCATCACCGTCTTGGTCAAGCCATTGATTCGCAACGTATGGCAGCAGGTCGATCAGATCGTCCCATCCATCTCCGTCGGTGTCAAGACATCCCATTCGATTGCCAAGAGTGGAATTTCCTGCAATACCTGGACAAGCATCTGGTGTTGTTCCACCCGAGTTATCTCCAAATCCATCGCCGTCAATATCTGACCACTGGCTCGAATCATTGGCCTGGGCATCTTCGAAGTCAGCCCAACCATCTTGGTCCGTATCTACACATCCAAGCGTATTATTTTGCCATGAATCGCCAAATATCGATGGGCAATCATCAGCGAGGGTTCCAGTGGCATTATCGCCAAATCCATCGCCATCTGCATCGCTCCATTGAGTCGGGTCGGTTTTGAAAGCATCTGAACCATTGTCAATCGGTGTCCAATTTGGCTCAGGGTCTGAATATCCATCACCGTCTGTATCAGGACAACCAATGCGGTCAACAGTCGAGTTTCCAAAGAATGTTGGACAGTCATCATCGATTTGATCTGAAATACCATCCTCATCGTAATCAGACCAGCGCAGAGGGTCACTTGGAGCGATATCTGCTCCATCTTCAATCGTGAATCCAAGGTCAGGGTCGGAATAGGTGTCACCATCGGTATCTGGGCAGCCGTATCGGTCACTCGAAGAATTACCGGAAACAGCCACACAAGCATCTGCGAACACGCCGGCTGGATTGTCTCCATAGCCGTCAGAATCGGTATCGACCCATTGTGACGGTTCGTTTGGCCATACGTCTGCTCCATTGGTTGTCACCCAAACTGAGCCGTTGTTGCCGAGTGGGTCGGGGTCAGAATATCCGTCGCTATCGGAATCTGGACAACCGAATCGGTCCTGAGAAGATGTTCCAGCAGTGGTGATACACGCGTCTGGATTTGTACCGAGTGGTTCATCTCCGTAAAAATCACCATCGGCGTCGTGCCATTGTGAAGGTGTAATTGGGAATGCATCAGCAGTTCCGATTGGGTGTGCGGGCCAATTTGCATCAGCATCCGAATATCCGTCACCATCGCTGTCAGAGCAACCAAAGCGGTCGATGCTTGATCGAGTACCCGTCGCACCATCGTTGACGCAGGCATCAGGATTGTTTCCACTTTGATTGTCACCATAGCCATCACCATCAGTATCGAGCCATTGTGTGTTATCGCTCGGGAATGCATCTGCAGTTCCAGTTGGATGGACTAACCACAGAGCATCAGCATCTGAATATCCGTCACCATCGGAGTCTATACAACCAATTCGGTCTTGCGAAGAGGTGCCTGTGATTGTTGGGCATGCATCGCCCGAGTTAGCAGGAGGTGGATTGTCTCCGAATCCGTCGCCGTCCGTGTCGTTCCATTGCGTGCTGTCGCCAAGGAATGCGTCTGCACCATTGGAAACGAGCCAAACTGAACCGTTGGTTCCGCTTGGATCAGGGTCACTGTAGTTATCGCCGTCTTCATCAGGGCAACCGTTCCGGTCTGCATTTGAAGTCCCACTCACGATGACGCATGCATCTGCACCTTGTGCTGTTGTCCAAAGAACGTCAGGGTTCGAGAACGTATCCATATCGCCGTCAGGACAACCAAATCGGTCGCCAGATGAAGTTCCAACGATTGAAAGGCAACTGTCTGGATTGAGTCCTACCGAATTATCTCCGTATCCATCGCCATCTTGGTCAGCCCATTGTGTGATTTCGTTCATGAAAGCATCAGCACCTTGAGCGATGGTCCAATTACTGGCGGGGTCTGAATATCCATCTCCGTCGGTGTCAGGGCATCCTGAGCGATCTTGGGATGAGGTTCCTGGAACGGTAATACAATGATCAACATCGTCTTCAATGCCGTCGAAGTCCATATCTTCTGTCAAGTTTACGAGACTGGTATCAATGTTTAACGCCAATGCGAAATGTTGAGGTCCGGTTGGGATGCTTGTTCCTAACACATGGACTTCCCAACTTCCTTGTGCAGGGGATGAGAAACTCAATGCTCGTAAATTATCGAGGTTGTTTGAAAGGTTGGTCCATGTGCCAGATGGGTCTTTGACAGCTAAGTCAAGGTCATTGACGAGGTTTGTAGACGCAACAGGTGTGCTTGCAGGGTCTGTCCATGAGAGTGCGACTCGCAAATCAGGAGATGCCGGGGGGATAATAAAACTCCATCCGCGTTCTTCAGAAGTTTGGACGGAATCCCCGTCTATCCATGTTGAGTTCACCGCACTTCGTAAGTCGACGAGGCCCCACCCTTCGTGAATGTTAGGAGCGGTCTCTCCAGCACCGTTCGTGGCTGATGAATATTGGCCTTGCATATCCCTTGCCGAAGCAGTAAAAATCGCTTTGACCAGCGACGAATTGGGGTTTGTATGGCCCTCGTTGTCAATCAGGTGTTGGGTAAGCAATGCAGCAGCACCTGCTGTAAGGGGGCACGACATGCTCGTTCCGCCCATGAATGTGTAATTTGAATTGCCAGAGTATGCACCCCACCCAACTTGGGATGTGGAGCGTGATTTCGTCGAGAGAATAAAGCTGCCAGGTGCAGTGATATCAGGTTTCATTCGTCCATCATCCGTTGGGCCACGGCTTGAGAAGGCGGCAAGACCTTCCGAAGTATTTGCAGCTCTGTCTGAACCGATTGAACCGCCGTAGCCCCAACTGGCCCATGTTGTTGAAATTGTGGGTCGGTCGTTTTCTCCAGCGGCAACCGTGAAGACATTCTTGCCTGTAGAAGGAGAGCCGAGAGAATCATCATCGATTTCACCGTCGCCGTTGGAATCTGCGCCATTGTTTCCTGCGGAAAAGAGGATGGTCATGTTTTGGAAGGTACGGGCACTGGAATCCGCCTGCATTGAACCAGAGGTGTATGCGCCAGCAACGTCCGCGCCCCACGAATTTGTGTGAACTCTACTTCCGTTGTCATAAGCGGGTTCGAACATGGTGGTGTAGTCGGATGGGATGCCAGTGAGATAGTAATCATTGTCATTGTCACAATATTGTTCGGTTGCTTGCATATACAGTCGGGCCGCAGGCGCAGCGCCTCTGATTGCGCCACCAGTATTTGTGCCGTCTCCGAGGACAGAGCCTGAGACGTGTGTTCCATGGCCGCTGTCCAAGTCTTCTGCTCCATCATCGTTGCTTGATGCTCCGCAGTAACTTTGTGATCCAGATGACATTGGGAACGAGACAATATCGACGATGTGGTCTCTAAGGTCAGGGTGCATGTTGCTGTTGTTGACTCCGTTGTCGAGTCCCGTATCAGATACAGTGACGATAATGCCCGAACCGTCTAAGCCGGTCCATGTAGCATCAATACCCGACATCAGCGTTGAATTCCAAACTAAGTCACTGCGCATGACTGTGTCAGCGACATCGTTGTGAAGCGTGTGCCATGGGCGCCCTTCTATCCATTCTATTTCGTCTTGAGCGGCGAGCCATGCAAGTGCTGTTGGTTTGATGATAGCTGTAGCGTAGCGCCCTTCGTGGTATTCAAGAACAAGATCGTCTCGAGATTCGATACCATCTGGCAGTGATTCACCACTGAGGACGAGATTTGCAGATGCAACACCTTCTCTGATGAAAAGGTTTTCAGCGTTCATCTCCAGTCCAGTGATGCCACGAATAAGGTTTTCACGAACCTTATCGACAGCATCAAACTGAACGATTCCTTCAACATCTAAGGATTCCAATTGCTCCACGCTATGGTCTTGTAATTCACAATGAAATCCGTTTGGAGGTAGGAATGAAAAGCAATCTATTCCCGCATCCTCGAGTTCATAGAACCATTCAGAAGGAACCGGATATTCGTGTGTGAGTACATACCAGCCATTTAATTTCGAACTTTGACTTGTCCATTCTGACCAATCTTCAACAGCGATAACGCCCATATCACGGTAGAGGAGATTGATTTCTCCAATGCCATCAGCAGGATTGAACCAGCCGTGAGCTCTTTCGCCACTTGGGGCCAAGCCTACTGTATCGAGTAAGTCTAAATCGACCTCAGTTTCAATTGTCATTTCAACCTCTAAAGGGGAGGCTGCGTAGGTAATGGGCGCCATAACCTGAATCAGCATCAATGCTGAAAATATTATCGCTCGCATACGAGGTGTAGTCGTCATACCCGTTGACAAACGCGCCTCCCACATGAATGATTTGTTTAAGCGTCTCGTGTGTACGCCTTTCGAGAGGGTTCAAGAAGCACGGATTCGGCGCATGACTTATGTCAGGGCATGGTAAGGGGAGTTCGAAGGTTCAATCACTTGAACCCGAGCAAATCAATGAGGGTGCTCAAGTACTCGGAAGTCAAGTTTGGAGAGTTGTACCGTATGCTTTCAGATACCCTCGACGTTTAGTTGCAGGATTTCTAGGAAATGCCTGTGCTCGAGTTGTCGATTTAGTTCCCTTTGTAGCCATTGGATGGGCAGTTGATTATTTCACATCCGATGTAATGGTCGGACCGATGTTTGTTCAAGATGCAATCAATGCCATTCATTCAGAACCAGCCATTGGCTACGGTGTCATGATTTTCACAGGGTTTGTGATGCTCGCTTTTTTCCAAGGTATTTCGGAATATTCATGGCAAACACTTGGCTACAACATTCAGCACGATTTGCGCATGGATGCAACCCGTTCACTTATCGCCATGGAAGCCTCCTACTACGATATGCGTCAAACCGGGCAATTGATGTCGATTCTTTCAAGTGACGTCAATCAATTAGAAGATGTGGTATCCGACTCATCAACATCGATTATTCGGATCGTCTTCACCTTTCTCACTGCATTTGTGATCTTGGCATCGATGTCGCTCAAATTAGCTGGAATCTTGTTTGGACCGATTCTCCTCATTATTCCATGTGTGTATTGGTTTTCAACTCGAGTTCAACGCAAATACCGGAAACAGCGCGAATCGACAGGCGATATTCACGCAGTTTTAGAAAACCTCATATCAGGAATTTCTGTTGTTCAAGCATACAATGCACAAACATGGGAATCTGAACGAGTCGCTCGCGAATCAGGCAATTATCGAGACCAAGCAATGGGTGCAAGTCGCGACCGGAACCGGTTTTTACCAATGATTTACGTTATTGCAGGAATTGCGTTTGGACTGCTGGTTACTGCAGGTGGATTTTTGGCCGCTGAAGGAGAAATCTCAACCGGGGAACTGGTGACCTTTTTGCTCATTAGCACAAGAATGACCATGCCTATGTTCATTTTTGGTATTCTTATCAATCAACTTCAACGAGGCGAAGCAGCCGCAAAGCGTGTCTTTGCTACAATCGATTTAGAACCAACTATTTTCGATAAACCCGATGCTATTGAGTTAAATGAAGCGATTGTTTCTGTTGAATTCAAGGATGTTCACTTTACCTATCCCGGTACTTCAATTAAAGTATTGAGCGGAATTTCTTTCAAAGCAGAAGGCGGAGATTTCCTCGGGGTAATGGGGCACACCGGTGCAGGTAAAACTACAATTCTCAAACTTTTGATGAGCTATTACGTGCCTGACAGTGGTGACGTTTTAATCAATGGTCAATCGCTCAACGATTTCACCCTTCATTCTGTTCGTGATAAAATTGGATTCGTCAGCCAAGAGCCTTTCTTGTTCTATGGGACTGTAAGTGACAATGTACGGTATAATCAAGAATCGACCGATGAAGAACTCAATGTTGCTCTTAAACTTGCAGGTGCTTGGGATTTCATACAAGAGTTGGAAAACGGTTTGGATACGATGGTTGGGGACCGCGGAGCAAAACTCAGTGGTGGTCAACGTGCTCGAGTTTCATTGGCAAGAGCTCTGCTCAAGCAACCAAGTTTGTTAATTCTCGATGAAGCCTCCAGTGCCCTTGATGCAGAAACTGAACGTCGAATCCAAGAGAACCTCTTGGCAAGCGGTAGTGATAGAGCAACCATCGCCGTTGCTCATCGATTGAGTACTATTCGTAATGCCAATGAGATTCTTTCCATGGTCGATGGAGCGGTTGTCGAGCGTGGAGTTCACGATGATTTGGTTGCAGCGAATGGTGTCTATGCGAGCCAATGGACCATCCAAACGGGCGACATGGCTGGACTTACTTCTGATGAATCAGAATCTTAGATTCGTACTCGAATCGGCCGGAGTACAGTGGTCTCTTCGCGTTCATCATTCTCTTTTTTGATGATACGGTCTCCCAAAACAATTCCCCATGAGATGAGGATGAACAAGGGTATCCCAAGTACAAGAGCCCAGACAGCCATCGACAAGTTAGAGATGTAATAGCTCTCCATCAGTTCAGATATGAGGATGATAGTAACGAACAGTATGATTCGCAGTATGACCAGGCTGAGGCGGATAAGTGACCAAATCTCTTCTTCATCCGTTGCATGATCTGGTGTGTCGAGTTCTGCCAATCGGTTATGAAGACGACCGGCCATATCTTGACTTTACACCTCTCAACCAAATGCCTTCCCCTCTTTTCCAGAGGTTATTGGGCCTTTTTCACAGGATGTCGAATCATGCCGTGCGTACACGGTCGTCGATTTGTGCCCCTTCACCGGCTTTACCACCAGTGCGGCGAACCTCTCTCCATGCTTTGATGACACCTTGGCCATACGCCCATTGCGCTAAGAAGACAAAGAGTGGTGCAAAGAATACCGTTCCAATTGAGCGGTGAGGCGATGTTCCAATCGCAGCCCCAAGCCAGCAGATGCCAATGTACAAACCAATCAATCCAAGTGGTATGTGAAACGCGATGCGAGAAGCATCCCACTCGCCAGCAAGTGTGAACCAGAGTTCTGCTTCTGCTCCACCAGTGACGGCGCCGTAGATCATTGCAAGCAAAGCAACGGCAACAAGTGCTGGGAAGAACCCGATAGCAGTATGTGCCCATGTGGAAATTTCAGGCCATCGCTTATTGGCAACCATTCGAGTGTAGCCATAGTTTCGCATTTGCTTCATGTAAGGCTTGAATGGGCGTCGGCGACGGTGAGGCATGACGTTTGAAGGGTCGATGAAAAGTTTGTGACCTGCGCGCTGGATTTTAGCATCCAATACCACATCTTCTGCGCCAATGCATCCTGGTTCAAAGAAGTCAACTTCTCGAAGATTCGCCATTCGATGAGCGCAATTGACGCCAGGATTGTGTGTGATGGGGACAAGGTCGCCTTTTGGTTGAGCGCCGTATCGAGTTCCAGCGGTCATGAATTTTGTGCAGAAAGCAACATCGGCACACTTGGCTCCGAACGGGTCTGAATCAGGTGCAAAGTTTGGTCCACCGACTGCTCCGACTTCTGGATCCTTAAACCATCGAACCAATTTTTCGACCCAATCGAGTGGTGGGATTGTATCGTCATCTGTGAACAGGACCAACTCATGATCCATTTGTCGAAGCGCGTAATTGCAAGCATCTGCCCGATTTCGAGAAGGGTCTTCAATCCATGTTGCACCGTACTTCTCACACACTTCTTTGGTATGGTCTTTCGATTTTGAATCAGAAATAATCACTTCAAAGTGGGGATATGTTTGCTTTGAAAGGCGGCCAAGCACAATATCGAGTTCATCTGCATTGTTGATGGTTGGAATCAATATTGCGATTTTGAACGCTTCACCGTCTTCTTTGAGCAGTGGAGCCACGGAACCAGATGATTCGCCCATGATTCGATGCAAGAAGGCCGCCCATATCAATCCAAGGGAGAT
>CALBIL010000028.1 GCA_937892945.1 uncultured euryarchaeote
CTAAGATTGGAAAAGAACACCTCCTCGCTTCACTGAAAGATGTCATGGAACGCCGTGGTATGGCTTACCGTGTTGCACCCTACGCTCCTCCGCAAAGAGCTGCAAAAGCAGATGTCTATGTTCAATGAATGAACTGGTGGATTGATGATATACGCTTCCTTGGCCACTCCATGGTCGAAGTCACAGTGCTCGGTATTGCACAGGACGGAGGCCACCCTCAACCAGGTTGCCTCCGTCCCTGTTGCGCCAATTTAACTGAACACCACTTCCCGGTATCGTTGGGAGTTCGCAGCGATGAAGGAATCAATATCCTCATCGAAGCAACCCGACACCTTGGAGATCAATTCACCCTCTGGGGACAAACTCATGTCGACCACCTTCTGCTCACACACGCCCACTTCGGTCACGTTGACGGGCTTGGTTTGTTTGGCCGTGAAACCCTTTCAGCACAAGGAATTCAGTTGCATATCTCGGAGGAAATGTACCATCTTGTCGACCAAACACCACAATGGAACTTGATGGTTCAACAAGGGGTCTTTGAAATTCAAACCTTTGCTGTTGATGCTGCGCTGTATAACAAAGGCGCCCTGTCCATCGAACCTATTCGAATACCGCATCGCGATGAACTTTCGGATATGCACGCGTTCATCATACGAGGTCCAAACAAATCACTGCTGTTCCTTCCTGACCACGACACATGGGGCGAAACGCTTGCTGTTCACAAGTGTTCAACCCTGCGTCAATGGCTTTCAGCCATGCGAATTGACATTGCATTGATCGATGGAACATTTTGGTCAGAAGACGAACTGGGTGGTCGTGATCAATCGAAAGTACCTCATCCACCGGTTCTTCAAACCCTGAACATGCTTGGTGAGCGGGAATATGGAGACCCAGAGATTTTCTTTACGCATTTGAACCATACAAATCCATTATACGATCAAGACAGTGAACAGATGAAGCAAGTAGTCCAACTTGGTTGGGGTGTTGTTCATCAAGGACAACGCTTCACGCTGTGACTTCAGTGATGGTATAATCCAAAATCAAGAGTTCAATCGTATAATCGACGTTTTCGCCATCATCAGTATGTGGGCAACCAGCACCGGCACCAGTGGATACATCTACAGAAATTTCAATCGAGTAATCACCAAGTCCAGCACCGTTTGAATTAAGTCCAGCATTGATTTCGTCTTTTGAGACACCTGATACATTTCCAATTAACGAAGCATCATACCATTCAACCAATGTTTCATGAGTCGAAGGGGCGCCGTCTTGGTTTTGACCACTTGCAGAATTGTTGAATCCACTGTGCATCAGCATTCCCGTAATGGTATCAGGTTCTGTATTTGCGGCCCCTGGTGCAAGGCATCCGAGTCCAGCACTACTTTCATCTTCTGAATAGGTCATCACTATCTTTGCACCAACAATGTTCCTATTATCGATGCTGGTGAGTGAATCAGTCGACAAATCA
>CALBIL010000029.1 GCA_937892945.1 uncultured euryarchaeote
ACAACCGTTCCAGTTACGGAGCCGTATTGGCCAAATTGAACAGTTATTTCCATAGTTTGAATCAAGCCTGTCGATTTTGTAGCATACTTCAGAACATCACTTGCATCGTCATTAAAAGGAACGTGCATAACCCCGCTTTCATCGATGAAAATAGAGTTACCCTCACCGACATCGCCACTATTGGCAAGTGTACTGACGGTCCAATTGCTCGTAACCGGGTTGATTGTTGCGTATTTCAAATTCTGTCCAGACCAGGTATGGTAGACGATATGGGGTTGATCATTCGCATCAACTGCGATTGAAGGGTCCCGACCTGTATGCCCAGTTGCATCCACTATGGTGGTCGTCCATTGGCTATTGGGAGCGCCCGTTGAGTAACGTAAATCATACTCTTTGTTATCTTGGTGAGCGATATGAAATTGTCCTTGCCCATCCATGGCCATCGATGTCATGTACCCTGGATACAAATTGCTCGGGGATGTTCCTGTATCAACCAAATAGGAATCCCAGGAACCACTTTTGTCTGTTGCGATTTTCAATTTCGAGGAACTTCGGTCTTGATAGGCGATGTACATATTATCGCTTTCATCAATGACAATGGCAGACTCACAACCACGGTTGGCCCCCTGGTCAACGTTCGTGTACGACCAACTCGAGCCATCATACGAGGAAATGCGAAGTCCAGCACCGCATTGATCTGCTCCGTTGGCAGCATAGGAGATGTGTGGATTGTTGTTCGAGTCAACTGCGATACCGATTGGCCCAAAATGAGCGGAGGATGAAACCGAGGTATCCGTCCATGTCGTTCCATCGTAGTTCATGTAGACCAGCGTTTCAGCCCATTGAGTGTATGTTGTGTAGGCCAAGTGTATGTGGTCATTATCATCAATGACCATGTGGATGTCCCAACAATATGTGCTACCACAATCGTTGATTTTTCCTGAAATCCAACCGGTTCCGTCATTGACACTGTGACGGATTTGGTAACTTTCATCCTTAATTTGTACGACGTGGATGTGGCCATTTGAATCGACGGCAACGGCATTCCATCGGCCGGCTTGATCAGAATAGTCCATGGTCGACTCCACCCATTGATGGTTGATTCCATCGTCTGATATGTTGGAGAAGGCGAGGTCCGAGAAGCCAGTTCCAGTGATTGTAATTTCTTCGCCCCCTGTAGTCCAGCCATTCGATGGAGAAACAACCCA
>CALBIL010000030.1 GCA_937892945.1 uncultured euryarchaeote
GACCTGATGGACCGCCTTTCGAGGGACCTGGTGGACCGCTCTTCTTTGGAGGACCACCTTTCGAGGGGCCTGGTGGACCGCTCTTCTTTGGAGGGCCACCTTTCGAAGGACCCGGGGGACCGCTTCGCTTGGGAGCACTACGTTTTGGAACTTCAACAACTTCTTCTTCCTCTTCTTCGAACATTGCACCACAATGAGGGCATTCATTATCGGTCTCTTTGACCAAACCGTCACAGATTTCGCAAGCGAACATTTCAACACCGTCATCTTCGGAGTCTTCGTTGAGGTTTTCCACTTCTCCGTCTTTTGAACGGGAGATTTTCAACTCGGTTGTGAAGTCAAACCCTTTGAGAGCAACTTCAGTTTGAATCGCATGTTGGAATGCTTGAGTAAGGGCTTCAGGGGTATCAAGAACTCTCCCATCGTCAACATAGGTTACATTGACTTTCAAGGTATTCTCTTCAATTTTTGCCTGAGGGGTTTCAACTGCGACACCCCGCTTCCGTGCAACTCGGCGCACTGCAACTTCACACATTCGGCGAAGTAAGGCTTCATTTGGGGCATCCGAAGGAGGCGGATTCGAGTCTATGCCTCGAAGATGTGAGGGCAGTTCAGTTCCAAGAGATGCGAGAACATTATTGGCAGGTGTTTGATTCATATCGAGCCATTGACTTCGGCGTTCATCTTTCATTGCCCGTTCAGCTTCAGCCAATCGGTTCACCATTGCGTCTGTAGGAGAGGTTGCTGGATTATTGGCGACAACTGTGCCACCCGGTGTGTATGCAGAGATATTACTCACTGGGTTTTGAGGAACTGCTCCGCTGGCGAGCGAAGGTCCACGCGCTTGCTGAGGGCGATCTGATTGGACATTTGGAAGTACATTCCCCTGTTGAGGAGGGTGTTGAGGGATATTTTGAGGAGGTTGTTGCTGAGGCATGCCTTGAGGAGGAAGGTTACTCATCTGGTTGGGTGGGAAATTTGGCGGTGGATATTGACCCTGTTGATGGGGGGGGATATTCTGAGGAGGGATATTTTGAGGGGGGAATTGTCCAGGAGGAAGATTCGGTTGTTGTTGAATCCCCATAGCAATTTGCTGAAGGATTTCTGGAGAGATATTTGTATTCCCGCCCATGGTCATGTCTCGTTGATGGCGAACAGCTTCACCCGAGACGACTCCGAAGTTACGGCCGCCTGAAACTTCTTGCCCACTTAGGCCAATTGAACCAGGGTTGGTAAAACCTCCAGCGCGTGACATTTCCTGTCGCGCACCACATTCAGGACAGAAGATACTATCATCCGGAATAAGTTCTGTACAAGAGCCACAATCCATAACACATCACCCCGAAGGATTGGTGCTCGCATATCCCTCCCTAAAGCCTTACGACGAAATGCCACAGACAAAGGAGGGATTTTATGGAATCCTGTCGAGCCAAAGAAGCGTAGGATTGCGCAGTTCAAAGCCAAGACTTCGAATTGACATGCGGTATGGCAATATGGAGATTAACGCCAAAAATACAGCTTTACACGAGGTAAGTCCTTCACTCGAAAAGTCACAAAGGAGCAAGACTTCCCTCCCACAGGGTCAAGAACAGAGAACAGTTCCGCCAAAACGAGGGGATGAGATGGCAGTACTCATCAATGCAAAAATCGATGCATTACTCGAAGCGACTTCTCGTTCGTTTTATCCAACTCTGAAGTATCTTCCAAAGAAGATTCGTGGGCAAATTGGATTACTCTATCTCCTCGCTCGAGTCGCAGATACAATCGCTGACTCAAAGCATGGAGAGACTGAAGTTCTCCTGAAACTTCTTCGAGAGTACAATAATGTCGCCCAAGGTACGGCCTCATCCCTGCCAGATTTTACTGAACTTGCTGAAATCCAAACAAATCCAAACGAGGCAGAACTTCTTCGGAATGTTGCTGATGTGATTGATGGCCTCGAAGTCTATAGTAAGGTGGACCAGGGGCTGATGCTCGAATGCCTCGAGATAATTGTAAGTGGGCAGATACTCGACCTCGAAAGGTTTGGAGCCGCAAATGAGGGTGGAACGATTTCTGCGCTTAAGACCGATGAACAGATGGACGATTATGCATTCAGAGTTGCAGGCTCTGTCGGTGTTTTTTGGAGTAAAATGTCCCTTGAACATCTCTTTTCTTTACCTCCGGAAAAAGAACAGGAGTTCTTTGAGAAGGGAATCCGGTTTGGCAAATCACTCCAAATGATCAATATCCTGAGAGATATTCCTGAAGACTTACGTTTTGGCCGATGCTACATCCCAGAACAGGCGCTGAGTCGGTACAACCTCAAGCCACAAGACTTGCTCGATGACAAAAAAATCGATCAATTCAGACCATTATATGATGAATATCTTGACTTGACGAATGAACATATTGATGCAGCCATTGAATACATTACGATGCTACCAGAAACGCAATTACGCCTCAAAGCATCTTGCATGCTCCCAGTCCTCATAGGACAGAAGACTGTTACTTTGTTGCGAACAGGTAATGTGTTGAATGCCGAAGAGCGAATAAAAGTCACTCGGGATGAAATCAAAACATATGCTCGTAAACTGCTTCGTGCCCTCATAATACCGGGTGGAGTGAATCGTCTTCTCCAAAAAAATAAAGGCAGTTGAAAAAAAATATTGCAGGCAATTAAGGGTAGACCTCAAAAAGGGAGAGGTATGAGGCCTAACTGGTCACAATGCTTGAACGCCGAAAACCATTGGAATTGCTGTTCCCCTTGAAAGGGAATGCTACTTCAAGGGAAGAAGGTGCTGAAAAAAAGAGCATGAGCACTCTTGACCACCTTCGAGCAGGTGTGATGCTGGCTCGAGATGCCGTGAAAGCAGTCAGTATGACCGCTATGGAAGCCCTTCGTGAAGGTGCGACATACATTGGAATGGTCGGAGAAACCAACGAACTCGTTGACCCTTTTTCTCATCTTGATGCCCCAATCTGGTCGCAGCGACCACCTCAAGAACTCTCGAAATTGGCATTCAGGTACTGTGAAGAACTCACGATTCGTGAAGCTGGTAATTTCTATCATTCATTCAAATACCTCCCAGACCAACAACGCCACGCCATGTGTGCAGTGTATGCGTTTTGCCGTAGAGCCGATGACATCGCAGACGGTGACTGGGCAGATCGATTCCCAGGTAGCAAGGGAGAAATGGATCCCGAAGCTGTTGCCTATCGAGAGCAACTTGAAAGTTTGCAGGACCAAGGAACAATTCTCGACCAAGAGGCTTACTTGAACAAAATCACACAATTATTTTTCTTCCGTAAGAAACTTTCAACTTGCTATTCAGATGTCTATTCTACCGACCCTGTGTTCCTTGCATTGAAAGAAACTGTTGAGATGTATTCAATTCCAAGAGAAGTTTTTGATGACTTGATCTCAGGCATGGAAGATGACCTGTACAACAACAGATACCGCAGTTTTGATGAATTGTATGTCTATTGTTACCGAGTTGCTTCCGTAGTTGGATTGATGTGTATCGAAATTTACGGATATGAGGACCCACGAGCAAAGAAATTTGCCGAGTCTTGGGGGATTTTCATGCAACTTACCAATGTCTTAAGGGATGTTGGCGAAGATATCGAACGCGACCGAGTTTATCTCCCTCTTAACGAACTTGAAACCAATGGAATTGTTGAAAGTGAACTGGATGGAAAAGTTGTTCTCAACAAAAATTGGGAACCCTATTGCCGAGAATACGCGCGTCGAGCACGTACCTATCTCGAAGAAGCACGTCAACTCCTCCCCTTACTCCCGCGCAGGACACGTTATTCTCCTGCGGCAATGATTGCCTTTTATGACAAAATCCTCCGTCAGATTGAGCGGCAACAAGGCGACGTCTTCACCAAGCGTGTCAAACTAAACAAAATTCAAAAAATCAGTTTGGCTGCAGCAGTGTACATGCGCCACAGATTACTCCCTGCATTCCTCGACCCAATTTGGTCTGGTCTTGCTCGATTCGGAATACTCCCCGCAGTCTGATCTGACTTGTGGGTATTTTAGACCAAGTTGTATTCAACTTGTAAGAAAGAAGAGTTGAACTCCAACGGTCGAATCAGATTGGGCAGGTCGAATGACCCCTCAACTTGTAAAACGGACAGAAACCAAATGCAGATGTCAATACACCCCAGCAACCAACGATTAACAGAAGAACATCCCAGTTGAGATTCGCCGCATAGTCGACTGCAACCATGCTAAAACCTGCTGATAATCGGATAAGACGGTCGGTAACACTTAGATTCACATAAATCAACTCTTGAACAATCTTGGTTCAAGTCTCAAGCATATAAAGCGCTGTTTTCCTCGTTTCATCAGAAAAGAGTGAGTTTCAGATGGTCCGAGTGAACGCCTGAATGCCTGTGATATACCGACCAATAATCAAATTATGAATGTCGTGTGTACCTTCATAGGTTTTCACTGACTCAAGATTTGCCATGTGGCGCATTATTGGATATTCATCAAGGATTCCATTCGCCCCGTGGATATCTCGGGCGACACGAGCAATTTGAAGAGCAATGTCAACATTATTCATTTTGGCAAGAGATATTTGTTCAGGGAACCATGTTCCATCATCTTTCTTACGACCAAGATGGTATGCGAGGAGTTGTCCCTTGGTTATTTCTCGAAGCATCCAAGCCAATTTATCTTGAACCAATTGGTATGAAGCAATCGGGTGATCGAATTGAATACGTGAAAGTGCATAGGTTTTGGAACTGTGGAAGCAGGACATAGCAGCACCCAATGCTCCCCAGGAAATCCCGAATCTTGCATTGTTAAGACATGAGAAAGGGCCTTTCAAGCCTTTGACGTTTGGTAGCATTCTGTCCTTCGGAATCTTGCAATCTTGGAAGACCAATTCACTGGTTACAGAGGCTTTGAGGGAATGCTTTCCTTTCATTTCTGGAGCGGAAAATCCTTCATCATTTTTCTCGACAATGAAGCCACGAATGTCGCCATCGAGTTTTGCCCAAACCACTGCGACATCTGCAATAGTTCCGTTGGTAATCCACATTTTCGCTCCGTTCAAGAGGTAATGGTCGCCTTTGTCTTCAGCTTTGGTAATCATGTCGCCTGGGTTTGATCCGTAGTCTGGTTCGGTCAAACCAAAGCATCCAATCCATTCACCCGAGGTCATCTTTGGAAGATAGTAGTTCTTCTGATCCTCAGAACCGAATTCCCAGATTGGATACATTGCAAGTGAACCTTGCACGGATGCAAATGAACGGAGACCGGAATCTCCACGCTCGAGTTCTTGGCAAATTAAACCGTAGGCAACATAGGAAAGTCCTGGGCAGCCATAGCCCTTCAAAGGCGCACCGAGAACGCCCATTTCACCGAGAGCAACACGCCATTCATCCAAGAAAACGCCATCAGCACATGCCTGTTCGATTTTTGGAAGTACTTCCTCATCGACCCATTCACGAACCATATCGCGTATCATGATTTCTTCTTCTGTAAGCAAGCTTTCAATATCGTAGAAATCGACTCCTTCGTAAGGCTCCATATTACCGTCTCATTATCGGGTCTACACGGGGCTTCAAGAACCTAACCCTCCCACCGCTAGATGAAAAGAATACTTTGGCATGAACATCTTCACGAACCTTACTTGAGATGACCGATTATTATTTCTTCTTTATTCCACGGAATTGCAAATATTTTCGCTGGAGATAGGGACTGTTCATGTAGATTAATCCCAATATGACGCCTGGAACCGATATCGTCACCGCAGCCATCACTAGAATTGACATGAGGCCCAGATCTTCACCAGAAACTCCTATTCGTTCAAACGAAACAATATTGCCAAAAGAAGTGATAATGAATCCTTCTTGATGTGCATTCTCCCATACAACTTCGAGAGAACGGCCAGCAACTACATCATCCCATGCTGTTGCATCCTTCGACACAATTTGGGCAAATGCTTGAGAAACCAACGGTTGTTGACGAATGGTTCCAAATGGTGCCATGTGAATCAATGTGGTTCCATCATGCCCTCGAGAGACCCCCGTGAAATCTCCTTCCAGTGAGGACAGTTGCATGGCTGCCCGGGTCGTTGATTCACTTGTATCTACCATATCCAAACGAATGGCTTGAGTTTTCAATCCGCTCGCAAATCCAACACATTCATTCAAGGTTGGATCTGCACAATCTACACCGACCCAAGTATCGCCACCGGTACCGGAAAGAAACGTAAGTTGGTCGTTCGTAGAAAGAACAGCGAGGCCATCGTTCAATGTTGCTACCACACAGATATTTTGACTGCGGTGACAGGCAATGTCGCTTATTGGAGAACTTCGAGTTTCTACTATAGCAGTCATACCTGAGCCTTCATTAAATTTCCAAAGGCTTCCATCCGATGCTCCAAAGTAAGCATAATCACCTGCAGGCCGCCATTCAACGGCAGTCATGTTGAGACCCATAATCGAACCGGAACCGTTCACAGTCGAAATAGCATGATTCTCAGTTGAATATCGCAGAGCAACCCCCAAATCTCCTGTGATCAAGGCTGTTTCCCCTCGTGGATGCCAAGAAACATCATGCAGTGCCGCATTTCTTCCGGTCATGAGTTCGACATCTTGACTTCGGTCTTCAGCATGAAGTGCTGAGACGCGATGTGCATAGCCATTTTCTCCAACCAACAAGACCGACAAGCCATCAGGTGACATTTTTCCAGCATGAATACCGATGTCAGAATCTTCGAGGGAATCTACTAATTTCAGTTCAATGAGCGATTCTGGCTCCGCAGGTACTGATGGCAAGAGGAGGATAAGGAGGCATACGCCCAAGAAAATGTGCCTTCGCATGATTTGCCCAAAGCCAACTACAAAAAAACCCCTCCTACGCATTCAAGAGGTTTTTCTCATTCTCGTCAACGGTGAGCCTTATGGCAAAGAGGCTCTTCCCCGATGTATGGAGCGATTCGCAGTCAAGCGTGGTTTGGAGAAAAACATTGGTGGGAATGCAGGGCTTGCAGGTATTGCAGCGACCTATTTCGACAACATTCAAGTGGATGCTGAAGGCGTCTTTACCGGCTCTTTTGCCATTCTTACTCAAATCAATGGCCATTTCGGACCCGATGGAAAACTCGTCATGGATGTTCAACAAATGAAAGGAGAGGACCTCACCAATTTCTTATCTGCTGATGGTGGACGCGAAAATGCAATGCTCTCACGCCAGAAGTGGTCATCATTCCTCGATGAAGTCACAGGATACTCCCCCAAACAACGTGGAGACAAAGCGAAAGAAGATGCAAAGAAATTCTCCAAAGCCAAGTCGGCCATTAAGATGGCTTACAAAATGATGGAAATGAGTAAGACGGTTGACCAAGCCACCATTGATACAGCCAATACCATGATTGCTGAATTACAAGCAATGATTGATTCTGGAACTCCTCCTTCTGAAGGTAAGGTAAAGAAACTCAACGACTTAATTTGAAAGAAGTGGTAACATGGGCATTGATTCAGTTCTCGAATCCTTTGTCGAAGAGAACCCTCGCATCCTTGAATTGAATGAGCAACAACAACATCGTCTTGCACTGATGGTTGGCCAAGTTGAAGAGACCGTCGGCATTGGTCATCTCGTGAACTGCTTGGCAGATGAAACCAGCATGGCTGGAGATGGCGTGATACGCTGTTATGTTGGATTTGAACCGTCTGGAAAAGCACATATTGGTTGGAAAGTTATCTCGTTACAACTTCGAAGAATGTTAGAGGCCGATGCCAATGTACTCATCTTTTTAGCAGATTGGCACGCTTGGGTTAATGACAAGTTCAACGGAGTTATGGAAGATATTCAAACAACAGCCACCTACATGGAAGAAACATTCCGGGCTCTACTTGGCCATCCTGAAGAAGGTGATGGACCTGGACAACTTCGTTTCATTTGGGCATCTGAGATCATGAGTTCTGGCGACTATTGGGCACGAGTACTTCGATGTTCAAAGGGGGCAACGCTTGCCAAAGTCCGTAAAACATTCACCATCATGGGCCGAGATGAGGCTTCATCTGACCATGACCTCTCCAAATTCTATTATCCAGCAATGCAAGCCAGTGACATCTTTGAAATGAAAGTTGATGTTGCTCTTGGTGGTATGGACCAACGTAAAGCTCACATGTTCATGCGAGATGTTGCAACTCGATGGAACTGGGGGAAACCGACTTGTTTACACACACCTATTCTTTCATCACTCAAAGCAGCAGGAGTACGAATGGAAAGTTTTGATCACAAGATGAGTAAGTCTGACCCTTCGGGTGCTATCTTACTGCATGATGAAGCGAAAGCACTTCGAAAGAAAATGCAAAAACATGCCTATTTGAATCCCGAAGACCCTCATTCACCTGTCTATGAACTGGCAGAGCATATCGTTTTACCGGAATGGGGAGAAATTGTTGTTACACCGAACCCAAAGTTTGGCGAACCCTCGACTTGGAATGACCTTGAAGCATTCAAAGCAGCCGTAGTCGATGGCACCCTTCATCCTCTTGATGCAAAACTTGGTGTGGCTGATGGCATTCTTCGAGGATTACAAAGTGTCTCGGAACATTTTGAAAAGAACCCTGAAACACTGGATGCTGTTTCAGCTCTACGAAAGTGATTGTTCTTCCAATGAGTCTATTTCGGCCTCGATGTGATGTGAAAAACCTTCTTCCACACTGTGAGCTCTCAAGAAAATCATTCGCCGTGTATCTCGAATAAAATCACGGTTAATCAACGGGTCAACTGCGACAACTGCATTGATGGTTAAGCAATCACCCTTGGTAAATTGACCAACATATTCATCGAACACAACAACTTGGAAAACCTCACCATTCTCCGCCATACCATTTTCTAACATAAGTGGTGAGACAATTTCGAGGTACTGAACATCTTCATATTTGTTTTCTTCAGCCACCATAGAGATATCAGTTGGATCTTTGTGATAGGACTTCGGCTTCTTTGCATCCATATTGGAAAGTATGACATCAAGACAAGTTCGACAATATTTCACTTTTTCACGTGGACGTGCTAAGCGCTCTTCAATCGTCCACTTCGAATCACAATCATTGCATTTGTGAACACTGGTTTTGAGCCAACCGATACTTGGGCTTGTCGAAACAACAACAGCGTCAAAGGTGAGTATTCGTGTCCGGTCACGCATGCGTAGTTGACTTACTTCATAGGCTCGATTATCAGGAAGATTGATGACACGTATTACCGGCCGTGTCGACATGTTTCGGTCAGTATATTGCTCTTTAAGCACTTGATTACCACAAAAAAGAGTCGAATCCATGTTTTCCGAAAATTTCACTTGAAGGCCATCGTACTCCGCTAAATCATTCCATTCGACTTCAAACCCAAACACAGGATCTCCATTTCCAGGAAGTGCATCGAGGTCGTTTTTGTAGACCTCACTTTCAAACAAAAGTCTCCATGATTCAAGGGTACTTTGGGAATCTTCATCGGGTTCTGTAGGAGTTTTTTGCTTCATGGATTCTACGGGCAGTTACGACGGTTAAGAAACGTTTTGATTAGTCGCCATCTACTTACTTTCTCCAGTACAGTCAATGACATGCAATTCAACGAGTCACTGCGAGTGAAGACCAATCAATTGGTGTGCAAACGTTCAAGAATCCCTTTGAGGTGGTAGAGATATCCCTTGGGAGTGTCTCTGCTATGGCCAACATTATCGTTCTCGTTAAACAAGTACCCGATACCAATGCTCGCATCGTCCTTTCTGGCGACCGAGTCGACCTTTCTGCTGTCAAGAAAGTGATGAGTCCTTACGATGAATTCGCTGTAGAAACGGCACTTCAACACCGTGAATCAAAAGGTGGAGAAGTAACGGCAATCACTGTCGGAGGCGCAGGGGCAGACAAAGTATTGAAGGATGCGAAAGCGATTGGTGTTGACAATATTGTCCGTATTGATTGTGATACTCAACTCGATTCCAATGCACTTCAATCCATTCTTGCATCAGTCATCTCAAGCCTTGGCGCTGAAGTTGTCTATTGCGGAAAGTCTGCCGCCGACACAGGCGCAGGCTCCACTGGACCGGGATTGGCAGAACGACTTGGCTGGGCTTCGGTCTCAAACACAACAAGCGTTACTTTTGGAGAACAACTCTCCGTAGTCACTCCATCCGCTGGAGGAAACGCACGAATCGATGTACCTCTTCCAGCAGTCGTCTCCTGTGACAAAGGCAACATCAAGGTTCGAAAGCCAAATGTCAAAGGAATTATGCAAGCAAAGAAGGCTCAAGTCGATGTTCGTAGCGTTGATGTTCCTGCTTCGACCGTTTCGGTCGTAGCACACAGTATGCCCCCTGCAAAACCTGCAGGTAAATCTTACCAAGGTGGCGCAGCAGCAGCTGAAGTCGCACAACTCCTCCGAGATGAGGCAAACGTAATTTGAGGTGAAAGAAATGACTGAAACTATAGTAATCGCTGAAATCGTCAAGGGTGCAGTCCACCCTACAACTGCTGAACTCATCACTGCGGCTCTCGCACTCGGATCACAGCCAGTTGTTATCGTTCCGTGCACTGATGCTAGCTTAGCAGATGGAGCAGCCCAATTCTCTGGTGCTGCACGTATTCTTGCTGCAAAGTCAAATGTGTTTGCCAACTATGATGCCGCAGGATGGGCATCGGCTCTTGATGCAGTGGCACCAGCAGGCATCCTCATCACCTCTGCCTCCCCACAATCAAAAGACCTCGCTGCCCGTTTAGCCGCCCGTAGAGGCATCTCTGTTGTCCAAGATGTTGTTCAAATCGAAGACGGAAACTTGACCTCCCCAATTTATTCAGGCAAGGCTATGCAAACTGTTTCTCTCAGTGGAAATGCAGTTGTCACCGTTCGCCCGAATGTCTTTGCAGCAGTAGCCAGTGATGGTTCAACCGATGTATCGGTGATCGACACGACCGGAAACGTCGCTACTGCTGTTCAAGAATTCATGGCTCGTGCATCAACACGACTTGATGTTGCTGAAGCAAACATCATCATCTCCGGTGGTAGAGGAATGGGCTCCCCAGACAATTTCACTCATTTAGAAGCGATTGCAGACACGTTGGGTGCTGCAGTTGGGGCATCACGTGCAGCAGTCGACACATGGGATGACATCCCCCACTCGATGCAAGTCGGACAAACTGGAAAAACGGTCAACCCAAATCTCTACATCGCTGTCGGCATATCTGGCGCAATACAGCATTTGGCTGGAATGCGTTCATCCAAGTATATCGTCGCCATTAACAAAGATGCTGACGCACCTATATTCCAACATGCAGATTATGGAATTGTTGCGACTTGGGAAGAGGCATTACCTGTCCTTCAATCTACGCTTTCAACCATGATGGCGTGATTAGGCATATCGCCCACGGCTGTAAACACCAGCACCAGCATCATCTCCAACAAAGGGGTTCGTTTGTTTTTCGTGACCAATTGTCGTCAATGGACCATGGCCAGGGTAAACGATGGTATCAGGTGCTAACGGCCAAAGTTGTGTATGAATGGATTGCGCGAGTACAGTAAAATCTCCACCGGTATCTGGCAGGTCAGTACGGCCGACTGAGCCTGCAAACAATGTATCACCTACGAACAAATGGTCTGGACCATCATCAACGATTAATCGAAGACAACATCCACCAAGTGTGTGGCCTGGGGTGTGAAGGATTTCAAAGGCAAGTGCTCCAATCTCGAGCGTTTCACCAGCGACTAAATCCACATCTGCTATTGCAGGCTCTGGAACTTCGAATCCGTATCGTTGAGCAGAAGAAGGCGCTAGAGTTTGCAAATAGGTATCGTCCGGATGCAGATACCATTGAACATCATAGCGCTTCAGTAGATCGGGGATATGCCCACTGTGATCAAAATGTGCATGGGTGTTGACTAAGGCAACCACCTTTCGAGGAGGAATGCTTTGCTGTACCATTTCATCGGCCGTTTGAGGTCCATTTGACCAATCTGGACCGTTGCCCGCAAATCCATCTACCCAATCGATAAGTCGTTCCGGTTCCCCGCCACCATCAATGATGATTGTATCACCTGTTGCTCGGTCAGTAACGATTGAACATCGCATCTGTAAAACACCTACAAAGAAGTATTCAACCCACGGTTTACTCACGCCCATAACCCTGCCAAGCATCTCCCCTTCAAGAGACTAAGCCTATTCAATCAAGATATGCAATGAATCACTCGACCATTGACCATCACGGTCACAGATGCGTAATTCAAAACGATGACTTCCGCGAGGAATACGAACACGAACCTTAGCAGAAGATGCGATTTCCTTGCCACTGCTCTCAATCCAAGACCAAGTTTGAATGCGTTCTTGGGGGTCGAAAGAAGATGAACCATCAAGCGTAACAATTGCGGAACCGTCAGCGTCAGCTAAGAGACGTTGATCTTCACCAGAAACCGCATGTGGGACAAGAATTTCTCCAATTTCAGTATTCAGTTCTTCAAGGAGGTCTTCGGAAGGCAAAAGGGCCATTGTAGTAATCGCATCATCAAGTTGTGCAAGTAAGTCTTCTGTATTGATGTCAAGTGCTCCATCTTCAGTCACTTTTTGTGATTCGCCAAAGTCACCTTCAAGTGCGGAGTGCAATGCTTCTAAACCGACATCGGCTGGTTGAGATTTTTGCATTGATTTCAATTCATCTTCCGAGAACAAGGCATTCATTTCATCATCCTCTCTATAGAGTTCTTCCGCAGATAATGGAAGTGTATCTTCAGTTTTTTCGAACCATAAATTGAGTTCAGATGCATCCGCTTCAAGAAGGTCTTCTTGGAAAGAAAACAACCCAATCGGTTCTATTTCGGTCCAGTCGTTCTGATCTTCACCGGCAAACAAGCATATTGAACCGTCTTGAGACGCTTCCACAAAGTAAGGCATACCTTGATGTTCAAGTTTCCATTCATTCCCATCTGCGTTCAAACCCCAGATGTAAAACCATGAGGAGGCTGCAATACATCCATTGCGAAAGAGTAGTTTTTGAATCGGATAAGAGCACGAGATTCGAGATTCAGAGGAATAGGATGATTCACCTGTAATGTATTCGGTGACTTGGCCGTCATCAAATCCGCAGTAAAGACCATTCTTTGATGGAATTGCTTGTAATAACTGACTCTTCAAGTCCTCTCTATGAATCAAAACTTGCTGAGCAAGGTCCCATATCTCAATTTCGAGAACCTCTTCATCTCCTGAAACAAGCGCATAACCTTCCCTCCCGATGACCAGATGTTGGTTGGCATCCGAACCAAGACATGTGATTGATTCGCCAGTTTCTCCGCGATGAGGTCTTGACCAAACTGTTTGCCCATTTTGAAGTGCTTGGACGTGGCCGCTTTCATGTGCAAGAATGAGGTATTCACCAATGGCTGTGAATCGAAGAATATCGACATATGCCTCATCTAAATCAAAAGGAGTACCGTCATATGCAAACAGATGCAAGCGGCCCAGTCCATCAATGACTGCAAGTTGTGAAGGTAATTGTTGTAATGCAAAACCGCCCGCTCCAATTTCAACTTGCCAGAGTGGCTTACCTTCAAGATCTAAACAGGTAAGCCCATATTCATCATCTAAAATAAATATCTGATTACCACGCAATATAGCTTTCCGAATCAATGCTGGTGCTTGCCATGAAGTCGATGGTGCGAGCACTCCATCGGAATTTTTGGCGATGAAGAGTTTACCATCTCCTTCAGCCCAAACAGCGACATCACCACTCATCGACAACGCTAACGAACTCACCTTTGCTTCAGGTTGGAATGCGATATGCACCGAATGGGTACTGAGCATGCCTCGTAGAGGCACCTACCTCAATTAACCTCATCCCTTCCTTGAGTGGCAAGACTCATTCAAACCAAGAAGTTGTATCTGGGTGGGGACGGTACTTACTTGGTGCATTGATATGTTGCCACAACGAACTCTTTTCAGCCCCAGTCCACCCGCAGAGAGGTTCAAGCGTTGACAAAGGTGTTGTTTTAATGGCGGCATCTCGACGTTGAATGTGAGGCTTGGCTTGTTCAAGTGTAAGACCAACAACTCCCCACGCTGGTCGTTGAAACATGTAACCCGTATCATCTTTAGTCCGACTACGGATTCCAATAAAGGGATCCCATTTTGAAAGTAATTTGACGAATTCAGGCTTTGAATCAAGTATTGGGATTATTCTTGAACCGCGCCGCATGATGAGAAATGAACTCATCGTATCTTCCTCTGTTTTCAATTGAACTAAAACATCGCCTTGAACACCTGTAGGCAATCCACCAGGACCTAGTATTCTTTTTTCAATCGAAGAGACACTGGCAGATTCAAGAATAATTTTCACCCACCATTCTGGATTTGATAAGTCAACTGAAAGCGAGGGGTCCCGTTCAATCAATGCAGCACCAAGTGCGCGTGCATACGATTGTGAATCCCATTCGCCTTTGACCCCAAGACGTTTGATCCGGACCCCAAACGTTCTCTCCTCACCTACACGGTCGTGACGTTCAAGTAAAAGCTGAGAAACAAGGCTAGGGTCCAGGTTTGTTGACAGTTCGACGACGCGGTCAATCGCCACAATTCCCAATCCATGGCACATTAAATCCTCTACCATTTCAGTAGGCGCACTGGAATAAATGACGTCAAAATCCCTCAACCGATCTCGAATGAGGGGGACAGAGGAGTCTTCAGCAAGTTGTATCAAGTTTTTACGCAATGACCGCTTAAACGAACGCCGAACTACTTTGGATTTGAGACCTAATTCTCCGAAACGAAGAATCCAGGATTGTTGTGGCATTGAAAAGCCTCATTCTGCTGTATCATTGTGCATGTCAACAATTTCATCATCTTCACTGGATTCTTCCTTTGCCATATCATTACGAGAGTTGAACAGTTGTTCGAGATAGGCATCATCAATATCTCCAGTAATGTATTCACCGTTGAAACAACTGGTATCAAATCGAGTAGGAGGGTTTTCGCCAATTGATGTGGCTTCAACCAAATCTTCCAGGGTTTGGTAAAAGAGACGGTCACTTCCAATGATGGTATTGATCTCATCAATCGTTTTTCCATTTGCAATAAATTCAGTGATTGCAGGCATATCGATTCCATAGACATTCGGATGGCGAACAGGAGGGGCAGCAGATGCAAAGTAGACTTTCTTAGCACCGACATCTCGCGCCATTTCAATAATTTGCGCACTGGTTGTTCCACGGACGATTGAATCGTCTACAAGAAGAATATTTTTACCCGAAAACTCGTGTTCAATAGCATTGAGCTTGCGCCGAACAGATTTCTCCCTCAACGCCTGACCTGGCATGATAAAAGTTCGACCAACGTATCGGTTTTTGACAAAACCTTCACGATAAGGCACATCTAATGCATCGGCCATTTGAAGGGCTGCAATACGGCCAGAGTCTGGCACTGGGATGACCGCATCAATGTCATGGTCTGGCCATTGTTCAAGAATTCGCTTAGCTAAGATATCACCTTGATTCAAACGAGCATGATAAACAGAAATTCCATCGATCACTGAATCGGGTCGGGCGAAATAAACATGTTCAAAGATACAAGGTGAGGCTTCAACTTTCTCAGAGCATTGACGATGGAATAAATGGCCTGAGGTCGAAATGAAAATTGCTTCACCAGGTTGAACATCACGGACAACATCAAAGCCCAGTGCGGTGATAGCAACTGATTCACTGGCAACCATCCATTCTGTCTCATCACCAATTTCTCGCTTACCGAAAATGAGTGGGCGTATCCCATGCGGGTCACGGAATGCTAACAATCCGTAGCCAGAAATGATTGAGACGCACGCATAACTTCCCTTCACCCGCTTATGAAGATTTGAAACTGCACCAAAGACGGATTCAATATCTAAATGAGGTGCGCCTTCAATCGAAAGGTTCGAAGAATGAGATGCGAGTTCAACTGCAAGCATATTGAGTAATAATTCTGAATCGCTTGTCGTATTCATATGACGGTGGTGATTGTCGGTGAGTTGAATTTGAAGTTCTGAGGCATTGGTTAAGTTTCCATTATGGGCAAGGCCAAGGCCGTAGGGGGAATTGACATAGAATGGCTGTGCCTCGGAACGAGAAGATGAACCTGCTGTAGGATACCGAACATGACCAATTCCAATATGGCCTTGTAATCGGCGCATGTGCCGAGTGTAAAAAATATCTGAAACGAGACCTTTGGACTTCCGCAATCGGAATTGACCTCCAATATCAGTCATGATACCAGCTGCATCTTGACCACGGTGCTGAAGAACAGTCAAGCCGTCATAGATCAATTGATTGACATGGACATTGTTACGCCCAACGATTCCAATGATTCCACACATTGCTTTGCCTCAACTCCATCGAATACTCGACGCTTTGTAGCCATTGCGGCTTAGAAACATACCTTTAGCCTCAAGCCTTAGGACGGTGGGACTTCTTGGCCCAGTTGAACTTACGAATACGAGCTGTTTCGCCGTAACCACATGATGCACAAACAGACTTTTGCTTGTGATATGCATTACGACCACAGCGGCGGCAACGAATGTGGGTTGTCTTCTGACGTTTACCCATGGATGGCGTACCTTTCGACATAGAAACACCTGTATAACCGCCCCACCAACATCCCCCTTATGAAACCGACGGCGAAGGTATTCGCTACTGAGTAGAAGATTATTCTTCTTCCAATTCAAAACTACTTCGTTGTTTTTGGGATGTAATAGCCGAAAACGTCACTCCTAGAGCAACACATGCTGCCATAAAAATGGCTCCAGAGGACACAAACATGTGAACGATGTTGTAGATTGCTTGACCTTGAACCGAACCATTGCCTTCCAGCAGCATTGGACCTTGCCCGATGAAGAAGACTGTTGCCAAGACTCCTAAACCAGTCGCCATACACATCCCAACCAATGGCGCCAATGGCCGATTTCTCGATTCACCATAAAAGAACAGATTACCAAGTAAAAAGAATGAGCATAGGGTAAAAGCTGTCAAAGTGGCATTGGCAAAACGTGTGAATGAAACACTCGAGTCAATGCCTTTGAATTCACCAAAGAAGGTCATTTCAACGGCCAGAATGAGCAAAGGTGGAAGGAAAAAGGCAAGTACAATCATTCTCCAAGTAAATACGAGATGTGACTCCTTCATTCTTCTTCACCTCCCAGGTGTGTCGCTATGCGCATTGATACTTGTTTGAGTTCTGAATCGGAAGGAGGAGTGATTGATTCCGGTTCGGGTAAGTTTCGCTCATAGGTATAGATGACTAAAGCAAATACGAATATTGACAAGAGGCTTCCCGCTGCAATCCCCGCCATGTCGGCGACAGCAAGCCAAAGATGCTCACGGAAGCGCTCACCAGTCACTAAAGGACCATCGATATTCAATCCTAACAGTAGAATGGTAAAGGAGAAAGCTGAAACGAGGAACATAATATTTGATTCTGATTTGCGACGTTCTCCGATCATCAACAAAGTTACCGCAGAACAGGAAGAAAGACAGGAAGTGAGCAAAAGGAATGTTGGCCAAAAAACATACCAATAGACGTTTACTTCATTTGGTGATAATTGTGGGGTAAGAATCCACCAATGCATACCTGCCAACCAAACAAATCCCACTCCAGCCATCAAAACCCCAATTTTACGGTCACTCCGAGGTAATTTCCCTACTGGCACATTACCAGAAAAGGATACGAGATAAATTCCGATTATAATTAACATACACGGGCCAATAACGGCGCCGAGTAAATGGCCGGCTGCCGTCGATGGTGACGACGGAACAGTCCATGGACTGAGACAAACTAGAACGATGCCACTAAACGCCAAAAATCGACCGCGTAATGGGGAAGATGTCAGTGAATACCAAAGCCCCAATGGCACCATGGACACGGGTATCCAAAACAATAAGAACGCTTGGAGCATCTCGTCCATGTCCCTGCTAAAGTCCCGAATGTTCATTATATCTCCCCTTGTTTCACACGCAGTCCACCGAAAGTTGCTGGCGATTGAATGCGGCACTCCTAAATACCCGTCTCTTGTGGGCCGAATGCTCAAGGTGCTATCATGGTCAAAATGCCACGTCAAGTCAAGCGTTACAGTCCATCGGCTGGTAAGCATACAATGCACACAATTGAGCGAGTGAAGAAGAAGCGTGCTTCTGAACTTCGCTGGGGTCAACGACGTTTCCGCCGTGTTATGGCTGGATACCGTGGTTTCCCTCGTCCAAAGCCTGAAGGCCGTGAGAAGCCTACCAAGCGAGTGAATATTCTTTACCGATGCACAGAAACTGGCAAAGCGCATTACGCACCCTGCCAGCGTGCTAAGAAATTCGAATTAATCGACAAGTGAGTTGACAACTATGGCAAAAAATTTCCTAAACGTATCCTGCAAAGATTGCAGTAATGAAACTACAATCTTCTCCCGAGCAACCTCCGTAATTTCTTGCGGTGTTTGCGGAGCAACCCTTACCAGCCCATCCGGCGGAAAGGCCGATTTAATCGGATGCACTGTTGTTGAAGCACTTGAATGAGGAGGCAGAGCCTCCATGTCTGAAAAAACAAATACGCCAAATGAAGGCGAACTTGTTGTTGTCAGTGTTACCACCGTGAAACAAAACGGTTGTTATGTAAAACTCGATGAATTTGAAGGTGTTGAAGGATTTATTTTCATTGGTGAGATCGCAAGTGGATGGGTCAAAAACATTCGAGTCTTTGTCCGTGAAGGACAACGTCTCATCTGTAAAGTCATGCGAACCCGTAAAGATGGGACATCGCTGGAACTTTCACTCAAATCAGTTTCTGAAGAACGACGTCGTGAACGTCTTCAAGAATGGAAGAATGAACAACGTGCACATCAATTGCTCAAAGTATTGGGTGAAAAGGTCGGTTGGACAAAAGATGACATCAAATCCTCCGGTGACGAATTAATCGAGGCATACGGTGGACTTTACACTGCATTTGAAGAAGCAGCCATGAATGAAGGTTCGCTGGTCGATGCTGGCTTTGAAGGAGAATGGCTCAAGACATTCATCGAAATAGCAGTTGAAAACGTGATTCCTGCATTTGTAGAAATCAGAGGTGTATTCACTTTAAGTATTAACGGCACGAAAGGGGTTGAAGTTATTCAAAAAGCCCTCCTTGCCGCAGAAGCCTTATCTTCAGTGGAAGAAGAAATTGAAGTGACCTGTCACTACAATGGTGCACCAGAATATCGAATCGAATTGAAAGCCCCAGACTTCAAAACTGCAGAATCAATTTGGGAAAATGCAACAAAGGCGACATTAGACCACGTCCTCGCCGCTGGCGGAGAAGCAACTTCATACCGTCAATGAGGCGTTGACTCATAAACGAGAATCTTACAGGTGATATTATGGCACGACAACTGTTACAACAATGTCTCGAATGTGAGGCATGGACTTTAGCTACGACTTGCCCTTCTTGCGGAGCAAAAGCACAGGCTGCTGCTCCTCTCAAGTGGTCTCCAGAAGACCACCGAGCAGATATTCGAAGAAAAATGTACAATGTTGCTGATCCAGCATGGGCAAAAGCCCTCGCCACCTTACCTTCGCTTGAAGAAATGAAAATAACTCAGCTCTCTGCCGAAGAAGAAGAGTGATGCATTACTCTCAACTCCTCTCAATTCAACTTTTTTTCTTGTTTTGAATGTCAAACATTATAACGCGGCGGAAGACGATATCCCATCTATGGGATTACATATTGAATGGAGAGGCTCTCATTCGGAACTTGGTGAACATGCCATTATGTTCTTTGCACTACCCGGTGTAGGGAACGTCGGTAAAGTTGCCATTGAAGGAATCAACACTTCACATATCTGTCATGAAGTCGCTCGACTTCACCACACTGCATTGCCTCCATTGGCGACGCTCGATGAAGAGGGTTTGCTTTCACCACCGCACCTCACACTATCCTCTATAGAATCGGTCACAGGGAGGCGAGTTCTGACGCTCACGGGCACATCTCAACCGTTGGAGTCTGAGCATCAAGGCATGATGGCTCGAGAGGTCCTTCAGTGGCTTGAACAGCAAGGTGTTCAATCACTCTATGTATTAGCCGGATTAATGGACATTCCAACCCGTAAAGAAACGTTTATGGTTGCCTCAAACGCATCGCATCGGATTGATCTCGAGGCACTTGGAGTTGATGTTCGCCGAGATGAACCCAAATCTGGTGCCATCGGTTTAGCCGCTCTCATCGCTTCGAATGGACCCTTGTTCAATATTAATTCTGCATGCGCCATTGCAACAACAGTTGGCTCAAGTGGAGATGTCTTTGCTTCGCAGCGCCTTCTTGAGTCACTCGATGGGTGGTTTGACCTTGGAATCGCCTTACCAAGCGATATCCAATCAAAACTCACAGAAAAACTGTCGGTGCTTGCTCCTGGGAAATCCCCCGATTATGTCGGGGAGTTAACCGAGTCTCCTGATGCATTCTACATGTGAGAGAATCTCTCAACTTGGATTATCTCATGTTTTGGCGACGAACCAAATCTGGAATCAAGAATAAATCGAGGAACCAGCCGAAGCCAAATAAGCCAAAGGTGAAAAGGTAAATTATTCCAACTCCAATATGATTTAGATAAAATCGATGTGCTCCAAAAAAGCCGAGGAAAAACCACAAGATGTAAGCCACCAAGGTGTCCTTTTGTGCCCCGTAGTACATCGGTTGAGCGCCATGTTGCTGGTAGAAATTTGAGTACATTGGTTGAGGTGCGACTTGGACGGGTTGTTGGTAAACCGGTTGTTGCGGCACCACCACTTGTTGAACTGGTTGTGCTTGTGGAGCTGCATGATAGTGATTATGGACGACGGTCCCAGTGTGAATATCTCCCGAAACAACGCTGTCTTTGATGTTTGGAGATGAATCTGGCGCTGGTTGCATGTGACTCACTTAGCAACACGTAGAAGCCTTACCTAAAAAGCCCCTTGGATAACGAAAAGCTCTCCTTTCGGCGCCACTGAATAGAGTCATCACTTATTGAAAGTGGCGCCGAGAGAGAGATTTGAACTCCCGCGTCCAAGGGACAGTGGATTTCGAATCCACCGCAATACCGGGCTATGCGATCTCGGCCGTAGATGTCGGGTTTAGCGCCACCGTCATAAGCATGGCGTTGACTCGTAGTTGTATGGAGATACACCTCAAGGGGCGTGACTATGATGTCAAAGTAGAGTTGGATGGTGAACAGACTGTCAGACAGGCGCTACTTGAGGCTGGAATCCACCCCTCAACGGTGATTGTCAGTTACGATGGAACAATCTTGCCACACGCCACTGTACTGTCCCAATCAATTCAACTGTTGGTCATCACCATTTCATCCGGTGGTTAATCTCGTTGTACACGCTCGATAATCTGGAATTTCGTATTCTGTGAGATGTTGCCTCGGACTTCTACAGCCCAAGCGTCCAATCCGAGATTGGCAACAACAATCGTATCACCGATTTGGGCTAAATCATATTGAGCACCCCAATCATTGGCCCAACCTTCGATTTTCATAGCACCAGTTGCATCCAAAATCATGGCCCCTTTTCGATGCCATTCCTTCCCATTACGTCCAACTCCACGTTTTTCAAAGCGATAAATAAGGCGTCCAGCAACGTTCCAACGTGCACGGAATTCCATCAAGTCAGATCCGACTTCATCATCTGAAGCAGGCACTATGCAAGCATGTGGGTCAACCTTGAGTTCAATTTCACCTTTCCAATTTGCAGTTGGAATCACTTTGTCAAGTTTCACCCGATCTCCTTTTGCAATGTTTTGAGGCCACGATGGCTCACCATCTTGATGTTGGTCAACTAAGAGAATAACCTTGGCGAAATGATTACCCTGTGAAATCGTAATTCGAGGTCTATGTCCTTCTTTGACTCCCATAACACTGAACACTTCGCCAACAAATGTCATCCGGGGGTCAAGTTCACCAAGTGGTGTAATATCAATATCAGTAGGGGTGCCTGGCAATCGAACGAGACCACCGACTGGAAGATCATCATCACCTTGCCCACCAGGGCATACAGACGCCCAGTCACAGCGAGTACATCGGACTTCATCTGGCGCCTCTATAGCGACCCCTCCATCCTTGAAACCTCGAACAGGTGATGGGTTCGGTGGACAGTCCTCAAGCATCGGCGTTGTTTCTCTAATTTGATGCCACATTGATTCTAGTTCAGATTCCATTCCAGCCATTTCTGAAACGGTTGGACATGCTATTGATTTAATTGAATTCGCACCAAGGTACCAGATTTCGAGTGCATCAACCTGTTCCTTCTTTTCGTGAGTAATCCACCACAGCATAGCATACATACGCAATTGTTCAACATAATTTCCAGAACGATCGCCCCGACCTACGCTGGCTTTCAAATCAACAATGTTGATTCGACCATCCCAACGATAAATCAAATCATATTCTCCCTGGAACCAATGTTCGGGATGAATTGCATTCATGGCAAACTTTCCTGCATTTGGGTCAACAAACCAAGGACGGGTTATTTCCCAAGCCTCAATCAAAGTGACATCTCCTTCCTGTTGTGAAAGTGGATGCTGATTGGAAAGTTTGTATCGGCGTGCATCAGGAGCTGGCCATTCCGGACGGGCCCCTTTACGCCATTCTTTGAGTCCGGGTCCACCGTTTTGATCGAGACAACGCTGAACTTCCCTCAAATGGAATTCGAGACCATTGACACACATTTTGAGACAATAATCGGGATTTACTGATTTCCAATCACCAGCCCTTCGTTCATCTTTCTTCCATTCTTCTTTCATGGAATTGAGTGCAAGATGAAGATGAACCTTCAACCGTCCAATAGCCCATTGGCGGAGACTTTCGAGATTCTGTGGTTGCAAGTTTTTCGGTAAGGCCAACAGACGTTCTGCTGGCCAAGGGTCGAGACTTGAACGGCTCGGCACACCAGTCTCATCCAATGGAATAGCCGAAAGAGTATCTGATGAGGCCTTCGAAACCAAAAGGGCTGGAGATTCCATCAACATGCGACAAATCGCTTCTTCAACGGCTCTACCGACGAATAATACTGGTATTTGTGGCATCTTAAAACGCCGGACTTTTTCGTAAAACCACAGGCGTGGGCACGCACGATAAGCGTTCACTTGGCTTGCCGAAAGTCGATTATATGGACCAACAGAATCTTCAGAGGGTGTGACAAGACTTACCGGCATACCTGCGAGTGTTTTGTCGAATGTTCTTGAACCCTACTCTCCGAAATTTAATCCTTGACTTGGAGACGTGTTTTTCTTGAGTCGATGCGAAGTTGAGGCAATCCCGCTCTCCAACCCATTTCAGCAGCGAGTAACTTGAGCGTCTGACCTGGCCGTAGTGCTTCCATTTGACCCGTAATACTCGAGCCAAAAGAAGCGACCTCAACGATTGAATTCCCATCCCAAAGGTGAACATTAAGCATGGTCCATGGTTTTGCATCCAAGCGAATCCCGGACCGCTTGCGAACACTGAGAATCACTCCTTCGACGTTTGCTCTTGTCCGAAGTAAACCGATACGAGTTGTTCGTTCCGAAAGTGAAAGTGATGTCTGTTCGAATTCTTTGGCTGCTTGTGCAACTGGCATTATTCTGGTTCGTGAATCGACGTATAATCGGGGAGCTCCACGCCAGACACCTGGCAATGCATCCAAAATCACAAGTTCTCCATTCGGTTGATTGTGAAGGAGTGGATAGGAACCGGGTTCACTCTCTTCCACTGTGATTTGTGCACCTCCAGCGACAAGCATTGCACCCAAAACGGGTTCTCCAAAGTGATTTGGCAATGGTCCCCAGGCACCGGTAAATTTCCCTTGTACACTTACTCGAACTGGGATTTTTGACAACGGTTCACTTGGAACAGTGAGAGGTATTTCTCTCAATGGAGTGATTTCCGAAAGTAATTCATCGCCAGACCAATTCCCTTGTTCATCCCGGGTAAGGCTGCACCAATGGCATCCAGCAGCACTTCCATCGCAGGCTTCAGATGGAAGGACTGGCATACTTGCCGGCCCTGAACCCATGTTTTGCATTTCTGTGTTGATTCGTGAAAACTCTGATGTCATTTTTGTGTACTCTGCAGCTTGAGGTGCTTCATACATCACACGATGCGGTCCATTGAGATACCAACCTTCCAAACCGTCGATGCATTCTCCATCATGAGTTTCATGCCAAAGCCAACCATAGAAGCGAAGTTGGTGTTGAAGAGATTCTGCAAATTTAGAACTTGGGTCGCCGGATTTGATATCCACCAGACGAATTCGCCCATCCCATCGAAGCACAAGATCAAGCTCACCCGCAGCCCAACGTTCAGGGTGAAACAAGCGCTGAGGTTGATGGACACGAGGGTCTTTGGTCCACGGTCGAGCGATTTCTAACGCTTCATTCCAAGTCACATCGGAACCTTGTGATTGCCATTGCATGGCTTGCCCTTCAATGGCCCACGAACGCAACTCATAATTCCGAACTTTATCAGGCACAGGGAAATACGGTTCATCACCCCAAGCAGGAGATGGAACATCAAATGGGGATTCACCTGCCCTGTATAATTCCAAATATGGCCCGCCGTTTTCATTGTAGCACGATTCAATTTCTTCAAAGAGCAGCACTAAACCATGTTCTAAACGAGAGATAAAAGAATCGAGTTCGACATCATCCCATGAAGTTCCTGGTTCATACCAAATACCTTCATCCCAAAGAATACGCCCTGCGTCGAGGGCTTCTTGTGCAGCTTTAGGGAGTAATGTATGCATCCATTTTTTTAAGTCCAGCAGTGTTTCAATGTGCACTGTTGGACGTTGCATCATGACTCCACAAAATGCATCTTCAAGTACAATTCCAATCACCTGAGATGGCCGAAGTGGACCTGATATTCCGACTTTCGATCCAAGAAACCACTGACGTTTGCAGCGAAGGAAAGTCGTCAAACCACTTGCTGAGATTCGTGAGCGAGAACGTCCTAACGGGCCGCCGAGTGGAGGGATTCCTACAGGCATTGTATCATAATCTCCTCAATGGTCAAACGAATAGAAATCTCCAACACCTCGTTGTTCTCTGTCTTTTCGACTTTCCAATTTGTTAATTCTTGGACGCTTCGAATCATGATCTCGACGGAAGGTGACATTTACCCCTTCAAGGAAACGATTCATCCCCTCACGTAGTTTGAACGGGCCTTCAGCTTTACCATGGATTCCACCTTCGCCTTCAAAGACGAGAAGTGAATCACTTACGATATCAATGAAGTAAACATCGTGGTCGATGACGAACGCAGATTTCTCATTGGCTTCCATCGTTCTTCGAATTGCTTTAGCAGCCTCCATTCGGGCGTTTGCATCAAGGTGGGCTGATGGCTCATCCAAGAGATAGAGGTCGGCTTCTCTACCAAGGCAAATGGCGATAGCAACTGCTTGACGTTCTCCACCGGAGAGTTTCTTGACTCGCTTAGGGAGGAGTTCATCTACACCTAAAGCACGAATCACGTTGACATTGTATTCCCCTACTCGCCACTTTGGACCAATCTCGCTATCAAGCCACAATTGAACGCTGCAATCCATATCAACATCAATATGCTGAGGTTTGTATGAAATCGTAGCGTTTTCAGTGACCCAACCCTCATCATAGCCGTGTTCGCCTGCTAAGATTTTGATCATTGTTGATTTCCCTGTGCCGTTTGGGCCTACGACACCTACGACTTCGGAACGATGTACTGCACCTTCACCTGTTGTGAGTTGGAACTCACCGAGTTTCTTTGAAAGTCCACCCCAAGATACCACTTCAGCACCAAGTTCAGAGACTCGGTCACTGTGGTTAAGGAACTTGATTGGTTTGTCTCGGATACGAACATTTTGTTCTGGTAAGAATCCATCGAGATAGGTGTTGATAGCTTGACGAGTTGTACGGGCAGGTGTGAATATTCCAAAAGCGCCTTTTTTGCCATAGACGATGTGCACCAAGTCGGCGAGTACATCGAGAACTGCAAGGTCGTGCTCAATAACAATCACTCGCTTTGTCTCTGCGAGTTTTTGGATGATTCTCACAATCCGCATCCGTTCGTGAATATCGAGATACGATGAGGGTTCGTCAAAGAAGTACACATCAACATCACGTAACAAGGTGGCGCAGATGGCCATGCGTTGTAATTCTCCACCCGAAAGTTGCTGTACCGTACGGTCAAGCAGGTGGTCGATTGCAAGTTCTTTCGTCATCTCTTCAAACATGCCCCTTTCGTCAACGCGTGTAAGTAAATCGCGAACTGTTCCTTGTATCTTCTTCGGTAAACGGTCCACATTTTGTGGTTTCAAAGCCACTTTAATGTCACCTTTTTCGACAGAAATGAAAAAGTCTCGTAATTCTCCACGCGGGAGTGATTCGATGATGTCATCCCAGTCCGCATCTTTGTTCAACCAGTCACCAAGGTTTGGTATCATTCGACCTGAAAGTGCATTGATGGCAGTCGATTTCCCCATGCCATTCGGACCCAGGATTCCGACGACACTTTCCTTCGAAGGAGTCGGTAAGCGAAACAGACGGAAACCATTCATTGAGTACCGATGAATCATATCGGTTTCGAGTTCACTCGGTAATTGTTCGATAATCAAAGCATCGTGTGGACATTTGTTAATGCAAATACCGCAACCAATGCATAGGCTCTCCGAAATGTGAGGTTTGCCAGTTTTATCATCCATGATGATGCATTCTTGCCCGTTTCGAACCGGTGGGCAGAATGCTTGGCATTCATCGTTGCATTTCTTTGGTTGACAATGATCTTCCTTTAGAACTGCGACTCTCATTCATTCACCTCCTGTTTGCTTCAACGATTGCTTTTTGTTCAGACTTATGGAACTCGCGCCCAAATAGTCTCAACAAATAGAGATTTGTCCGACATTGGGCTCAGCCCAATGGACTTCAAATGAGACCCTTGAGGTGCTCGTGACCTTGAATCAAGCGCACAGTACATGGAGTTGGGAACTTCATAGTTGCCTTACGAAGTGCATCTCGTGCAGTGAGATAATGCTCAGGATTGACTTGCAAAGAAATGACACGTTGTCCACGCTTAACACGAGCGGCTGTTCCGACGTTCTTTCCAAAAGCACAACGCATTCCTTGAGAAACACGGTCAGCACCTGCACCAGTTGCTTGCTTGTTTTCACGAAGAATGTGGTGAGGGAAGGTGTGAACACGAAGAGCATAGCCTTGAGTTCCAGCAATCTTTCGGATTGTTGAGTTTGAAATAACACGAGCTGCTTCAAGAGCAGTATGACGAATTTGACAGTTGTTGTCAGCACGGAGTTCTATGATGACTTTGAACTGTCCCGTTTCAGCAGCAACACGGTTTCCAGCGTGGAATGACGTGATTCTGTTGTTCGGAACACCGCCGATGTACTTACGTCGAGTGTAGGCAGGGCCCTTAAGGCGGCGATACATAGATGCTGGTTTACGTGCCATGATACTCTCTCCAAGCACTCCTGCGACTAATATTCCCTTTATCATCTCTCCGCTTCAAGCCTTGGCGAGAGAAACAGGTATCGGATAAATGAATCTCGGCTCTTTGTTCAATAAAAGGTTTCATGTGCTCGTTTCACATCCTGCAAGCATGGCGAAGGGTTGGCGTAGTTTTCTTGAAGAGGAATCGGAACACCAATGGGTCGCTATTACTGGTTTTTTCGTATTTATTATTCTTGGTGCACTCGTCATTCAAGGCACTTCCACCCTCCCAGGGGTCAGCTATTCGAGCAATGGACTCGATGCAATCGATGGTCGGGTTTTGGATATCGTGTATGGAGATTCAGATACCTACACCGCTTTGATCTTAGGTGACGAAGGCGGAATGATATTCCATTATGATGATTCCGGCATCATCAATGATATAGGGACAGATTACGAAGATGTGCTCGGAATGACATTCATGACCGAACTCCATGATGGCAGTATTGTTGTCTCGCCTTCAAACAATACGCTTGAAGTCATTCACGTCAATAATGAGAACTCACAGCGTACCATCATACCTCTTGTGAGCAACCAAGAAACATTTGATGTGCTCGATGTTGCCGAACAACGAAATGGTGATTCGTATCGCTGGTTAATGGTTACAGATGAAAACGATTCAACCAGCCTTCGTGGCTTTGGCACCATTAACTCACCCCTCGAATCAACCCAAGAGGCTTTTGGAAGCGCATCCTTGACCGCAGCAATGGTTAATTCGGGCAACATCGCTTGGAACATGGTTGAATCTCTTGATGATGGAACATGGATTGCCATTGGCTCGATGACCAATGCATTTGGTATCGATGAAGACAGCCCAGCATCGCCAACGAGGCATCCTGTTATTGGCTTCATTTCCTGGACAGAAGGACCTACTTCACCAATGCTTACCTCGATCGAGGAATTGGATAAAGGAGAAATCCATTCACTGATTCGCCTTGACAATGGTTCTTTACTTGCTGCTGGGACCGATTCTGCAGTTCATATTGCCAAGGACAGAGCAACAACCACCATAGACTTCTCCAGTGTTTCAGCAGCGCTTGATGACGATGGAGTTGTTTGGATGATTGGAAATCAAGGAAGTACCTCAGTTGTCCGTATGGTCGATGGTGTGGCTGAGAAAATGCCTTTAGCACAACCCTTGCCTTTAGATGTTGAAACTTCTGATGTATCGAATGGCGTCCTGTATGCACATGGAACCAGTGCTAACGGAGAGCCTGCAACATACTCCATCGACACCCTCGCAAGTGGTTCTATAGAGAGTGGCCGGGGATTCTTGAACTTCATGTTTGTTACTGCATCAAGTATCGTGATGGGCGTAATGATCTGGACTGCATTTAAGAGAATGCGGCAAAATCAATAAGTTTCAATAAACCCTTGAAAACAGCGGTTCTTTCCAACCTGCGCGATAACCTTCATGTGCTCTCTGCAACGACAGTAAACTCCAGCGAGAGCAAGGAGTGTAGTGTGTATGACAAAAAGGGGTATGATGGACCAATTTATGGACATCAAAAAGGAACACCCCGATACAATTCTTTTCTTCCGGATGGGAGATTTCTATGAGTTGTTTCATGAAGATGCCGTCATTGGTTCTGAAGTCCTCGGTTTGGCACTCACTTCACGAGATAAAAAAGCAGATAAACCAATTCAAATGGCTGGATTCCCGTGGCATGGGCTTGAAGATAATATTCGTGGCATGCTAAAAGCTGGACACAAGGTCACAGTTGCGGAGCAAGAACAAGAACTGAGAGAAGGGGCGAAACTGCTTGAACGTATCGTCACTCGAGTCTACACGCCAGGAAGCCTGTATGAAGAATCGTTACTCGGAACCGATGAACGGTCTCTGCTTGTTTCTGTAACTCTTGGGAAGTCTGCCCTCGGCATCGGAATTGTTGATGCTTCAACTGGACAGGCATGGGCATCAAACTTGAACGGAGATGATCGGTTTGCTCGAGCATTAGATGAGATTATGCGTTGGCGTCCAACTGAAATCGTAGTATCCCCACAAGATGCTGAAGATACTGAATTGTGTGCTCTTTTCTCCCACCTCGATAACGTTCTGGTTAGCCAGCACAGGGCGAGTGAAAACAAACGAAGAAAAAGACTTGAGAAAGTACTCAAAGTCGCAGACCTCGGACATTTGGATTTAGATGACTCTCCTCTTGCTTTAGCTGCTGCTGGTTTAGCTGCTGACTATCTCGCAACCATGCACATTGCTGACGAAGTTCCCCTTCGGGATATCGAAGTCATCGATGAAGCCGGGCACCTTGTGCTTGACCAAACCACTTTGAAGAACTTAGAACTCACTTCGACACTTGCAGGCGAATTTGAAGGCAGTCTTCTTTCTACAATGAATGCATGCCGAAGTTCGATGGGAAGAAGACTTCTCAAAACTTGGGTTCTAAGACCCCTTTGCAACCTTGAAGCAATCAGTGCTCGTCATGAAGCAGTAGGTTCACTCTCTCGTTCAGCTCGTCGTCTTGATGCATTACGAGAAGCACTCCGTGGACTGCGAGACATGGAGCGATTAGCCACACAACTCGCTTACAATCGTTCAAATGGTCGAGATTTAATTGCCGTATGTGATGCTCTCGAACGAATGCCAGCTATCATCAATATTTGCAACGAGACGGGAAACCCGTTGTTGGAACATCTTTCTCATGAATTGGATGCATTGAATGAACTGGCAGAAGATATTCGACGTACCTTAGTCGATGAACCACCCCTCAGCATCCGTGATGGAAATCTCATCCGCTCTGGACTTCATTCAGCGATTGACGAACTACACGAAACTTCAGCATCTGGACATTCATGGTTCAGTGATTTAGAATCCAAATTACGCACTGAATTAGAAATACCATCTTTGAAAGTGCGAATGAACCGACAAATTGGATGGTTTATTGAAGTCACAAAATTAAATGAAGCCAGAGTTCCTGAAGAGTGGCGAAGAAAGCAACAAATGACAAATGGTTCACGGTACGTCACTGAAGAATTAGCACAAAGGGATGACCTTCTGCTCACCGCAGATACAAAAGTGAAGGAATTGGAATATCGAGAATTCACTTCTCTCCGTGAACGGTGTCGGATACACGCACAAGAACTGGCAACTCTTGCTGGTCGAGTGGCTGCAATCGACGTGCTGCAATGTTTTGCTTCAATCGCACGTTCTCGTTCATGGACTCGACCAGAATTAACCGAAGGGCACCACCTCAAGGCAGAAGGTGCACGGCATCCAGCCCTCGAAATGCAATCTGGGTTTGTCCCCAATGATATCCAATTGCAAAAGAAACGAAACTTCTTGTTGATCACAGGTCCCAATATGGGTGGTAAATCGACCTATCTTCGAACGACAGCACTCTTGACCATTCTCGCGCAAAGCGGTAGTTTTGTCCCTGCCAAGAAAGCAAGAATTGGGCTCGTAGACCGGATATTTACTCGAGTCGGTGCAAGTGATGACCTTCGCCGTGGCCGTTCAACATTTATGATGGAAATGATTGAAGTCGCTCATATACTTCGAAGGGCAACTTCGCAATCCCTCGTTTTACTCGATGAAATCGGACGTGGAACTTCAACATTTGATGGTTTGTCCATCGCATGGTCGGTAACTGAAGACATCTGTAAGAGAATCGGAGCACGGACATTATTTGCAACACATTATCATCAATTGATTGGATTAGAAGGCGAAGTCGAAGGGTTGGTCAATGTCCATGTCCAAGTTGCACAGGCTGATGGTGAACTCCGATTCCTTCACACGGTCGCAGATGGTCCATGTGATGATTCATATGGTGTCCAAGTTGCTGCTTTAGCAGGCTTGCCTCGTCCAGTTGTCGAACGAGCGAGTGATTTACTCGCTTTCCTTGAACATCAAGCACATGGGGCCAAGGCAGGAGAATCTGGAACACCTTCGGCTCGTGCAGAAGGACAATCCAGTTTGATGGGATATTTTGCTGCTGCTGCAATGACACAAAAGAATGGAACGCCACAATCAGTCCCAAGCATCAGTTCCGAAGAGAAAGAAACCCTCAACTATCTTTCAAATATTGACGTAGATGAACTCACTCCACGCCAAGCGCATGATGCAATCTATAGACTAAAGAAACTTCTCGGAGGTGCTTCAGATGTCTGAACCAAACCGAATCCAGCAACTCGATGAAAGAACCATTGGGCATATCGCGGCTGGGGAAGTGGTTGAACGACCTGCACAAGTGGTCAAAGAATTGCTCGAAAACAGTCTCGATGCTGGAGCAACACGTCTTGTAATAACTGTTGAACGTGGTGGTTTCGATCTGATTCGGATTGAAGATGACGGGAGTGGAATCGATGAACAAGACCTCCGTTTGGCATTAGACAGACACGCAACTTCAAAGTTAAAAAAAGCGGAAGATTTGAATTCGATTCATACGCTCGGATTCCGAGGTGAAGCATTAGCAAGTATCGGCATGGTATCGCATCTTTCCATTTCCAGTCGCCCTTCAGGAAAAGAAGGGAAATCGATCGCAATGAAAAATGGAGAAAAAGGACTCGTAGAACCCTTTGGCATGCAACTCGGCACCCGTGTTGATGTTGAGCACTTGTTTCGAAATACCCCCGCTCGCCTCGCATTCCAACGACGCCCTGCTACTGAAAACGCTCGTGTGGTTGATGTGGTCGTCGCTCATGCCATGGCCCATCAGTTGACTGGATTCCGATTAGTCATCGATGAACGAGTCATGCTCGACATCCCTCCTGCTGAATCCATGATGGACCGACTGTTTGACTTACTCGGTGGCCAAGTTGAATCAATGCTTGAAATTACACCGCCTGAAAACGATGCGGAAGCACCTGGTCAAGAACAATGGAGTGGATGGATCAGTACCCCAGACATCACCCGTGGAAAAGGTGACGACATACATATTCTCATCAATGAACGACCGGTTGCTGCAGGACCGTTCCTTCAAGCCATACGTAGAGGCTACCGCACCCGTTTGATGCAAGGAAGGCATCCAATTGCTGTTCTTTCGCTTACTTTGCCACCAGAAGAAGTCGATGTCAATGTCCACCCAACCAAACGCGAAGTTCGTCTTCGCCATTCATGGCGTGTTTTAGAGCGGCTTGAACGGGCCATTGCTCATACCCTCGAATCGGTCCCGACCCAACCTGATGCTGCGGGAGGCATTCCCGGTCTACAAGGACTTGGGGTACAGAAAGTTACGCCAATTCAAGAACATCTTTCGACTGTGAAAGCGCCGACTGTCGACCCATTGGATGCTGCTGCAGGAACCCCAACCCTCGTACTCCCCAGGGATACAAAAACTGAGACCCCTCCCGCATGGGCGATTGCAGCTGGTGCACAATTGAACCTCCATGGAAAAGAGGCGTCTGAACCGGAGCCCAGTGAAAAGATGCGGCCACAATCTACGGCACCTGAAGCTCAAGAAACATTACCTGGGATGGATGCCAAGCCAACTGCACCGGCATTATCACCTGCAGAACGAACTCTTCACCGCCATGCTGGTTGCGGGCATAGAACTTCTCCGAATGAGGAGAAACCGCTTGAGGGTATCATCAATGAGTTGCCAGAGATGGAACCTCTCGCCCAATTCGCAGACTCGTACATCTTAGTACAAGCCGAGGGAGAATTACTGTTAATTGACCAACATGCATTGCATGAACGTATTCGATACGAACGTTTGCGAAACGATGAATCATTATGGGAGAGTCAAGCGAAACTCGAACCTCTTCAATTAGACCTAGATGCCCGGCAATCAGCACGAATGTCTGCAGCGGTCGAAACATTGAGTGAAGTTGGATTTTCATTGCGTGAAGAGAAGAGTGGATGGGTTATTGACGCTGCACCTCATCTACTTGAAGGTGAAGAACTGGTCCCATTCCTACTCGACCTACTGCAAGATACTGCTGAAGACGGTGCACCACTTGAAACGGTGGACAGACGTAAAGATCACCTTGCCTTCCTCAATGCCTGTCGAGGTGCTGTGAAAGCAAATGAAAAATTGACCTTACCAGAAATGCGCAGATTAGTCGATGACATGCGCCGAATCACAAATCCATGGGCTTGCGTGCATGGACGCCCAACTGCATTGCGACTTCCACTGAATTCTCTCGACCACCATTTCGGCCGCCATGGTTAATCTTCAAGCGATGGTGTAGTCGTCGCTTCAATTCCGACACCAGCATCTTGTAAACGCTGTACAAAGGATTCATCTGCAACATGGTGAAGGGTTTGCCCAATCACTTCGCCACCTGTTTTGGAGGCGAGAAGGACTGCTGTCATGAATAAACGATGGTCATCAAACGTCGGCACTGGTTGTTGAGGTTTGATTGGTTTTTGGTTGCCTTCTACTTCAATTCCATCAGCCAATAATGTCGCTTGAATTCCAAAATAGCTGAGGACCTCAACTGTCCTCGATAAGCGGTTACTCTCTTTGTGAACAGCATGGGCTGCACCAATTATTCTCCCTCCAGCGCCGAGTGAAAGGAGCGCTGCAAGAGGAGGTAAGATATCGTTTGAATCAGTAACATCAAGCGTAACCGAAACCTTTGAATCTACATTGGACAAAATACCTCCATGCCACTTTATGCCGCACTCTATAGCAGAATCGAAGAGGATTTCATGGCCAATTGCTTGTTCAACTCCGGGCCATCCATGCAATTCGATTTCGGCATCAAGACAATGAGTGGCCAAGAAAGCAAACGAAGTCATCGAAGCATCTCCTGGAACAGTATAGGCGCCCTCAAGTGAAGGAACCCAAGGTGAAAGAAGACATTGCTCGCCGTTTAGTTCGACTTTACCGCCGGTGAGTTGAATCATTTCCGCCGTTAATTTCGAATGTCGATTCGAGACGCCTTTTCCATGTAGATTGAGTTCGACCTTGATAGGGAGTGATGCGGATGCCAACATCCATGATGAAAGTGGTTGACTCGAACGGCTGATATCAAGGTCAATTCCCTGTTTGAGTTGTTCTTCTTTCCAAGGGCCACTGAGGATCACTGGTAACCGTTCTTTTCCTTGACCAATCGAAACTTCAACACCAGCCTGTTTTAGTGAATCCCATAGAGCTTCTGAATCTCTTTGGCGCAATGAAAGATCTCCATCTAACATGGTCGGTCCTTCCATACGGGCAGCAATACCTGCCAAGAATCGAAGAGCGGTCCCTGAATTAGCAGCATTAAGAACACTGGCTGGACGTTTGAAACCGAGTGGACCTACGCCGGTAAGGACCCACCGTACTGAATCTGGATGCGGACCAAGGTCCATTGGATTTGTTTGGTGGAGCAGTTCGCCTGACCGGTTATAATCCGCAAAATGAACTCCCATTTGCGCCAGACTGCAACGCATGGCACGGACATCGTCACCTGCAGAAGCAACGTTCTCTAAGGTGATTTGCTGTTCTGTTTGAGAAAACAAAGCAAGTGCACGAATTAAGTGACTCTTTGAAGGAGGGAGTTGCCATTGAATCCGGATTGATTCTGACCTCGGCGTGATTCGAAGAATTCGAAGGTCGTTACGGCGGTGGTCTTTGCCAGATGAGGTCCAGCGCTTCACCCAGCCTCTCGCCATGACTGTCCCAGACTCCGAGCACCCATCAACCCTTGCTACACAGAATAAAAAGCCGAAGCCGCATAGCCTGCACGATGCTGTTACAGGATTCACTCGGGCGCCCATTGAGGGACCTTCGAATCTCTATAACTGACCGATGTAATTTTCGTTGCACATATTGTATGCCAAGAGAGAACTTTGGGCCAGAACATGTCTTTTTGGCAAAGGAAGAAATCTTGAGTTATGAAGAAATGGCAAGCGTTGTAGCGTCGTTACTGCCTTTGGGACTTGCAAAAGTTCGAATCACAGGCGGTGAGCCACTGCTACGAAGAGATTTGCCAGTGTTTATCGCCATGCTACGAGACCTTGATTCTGAACTTGACATCGCACTCACCACCAATGCCGTGCTTCTCGAGCGGCATGCAGAAGCACTGTTCAAGAGTGGACTTAACCGGATTACTGTCAGTCTTGATGCGGTTGACACCGATTTGTTTCAAGCCATAACCGACAGTACAAATACGCCTGAAGAAATTTTCCGAGGTATTGAAACTGCACAACATGTTGGACTCCCTGTCAAAATCAATTGTGTCATTAAGAAAGGTGTGAACGATTCTCAAATCGTCCCATTAACGCAAGCCTGTATGGAGCGCAACATAACTCTTCGATTTATTGAATTCATGGATGTTGGAACGACCAATAATTGGAACTTGGATTCTGTAATGAGTGGAGATGAAATGAGAACAGTCTTGCATGACCATTTTGGACCACTTGAACCAAGAGATTCACTCCATCCATCTGATGTAGCCCGATTATGGCGTTTAGTGGATGGGTCAACGGTTGGTTTTATCGAATCAGTAACCAAACCATTCTGTGGAGATTGTTCTCGTGCTCGGCTTTCCGCACATGGCTCGATCTACACATGCTTATTTTCGGAAAAAGGTTTTGACTTACGAGGAATCCTTCGTTTTGGTGCAGACAAGCAAGATATTGGTGGGATTATTCGAGATATTTGGACGAACCGAGATGACCGTTATTCAGAATTAAGAACTCAACTGAAAGACAAAAGACAGCCCGTAGAAATGTCCTTCATCGGTGGCTAACTAAGATTCGATTGGTGGTAAGATTACATCAACCATAACTGAGTTGGTTGATAAATCTACAAGTTTGAATCGCCAAGTACCCGAATCAGAACCTACTGTTGTTGAATCAATGACAAAATAATCACCTTGACTTACTGAATATCCTGCATCACGATCATGGAACGATACATTCGCTCCAATAAGCCCGTAGACGCCTGGATCACTTACTTTACCACGTATTGGATTACCGTCTTCAAAGTTTTCGGGAGACAGGTCGTATTGAATCTTGGCTGGATCAATTGTTTGGTCGAGAGTTGTCATACGAATCACGTGGAAACCATTTGAGAGTCCACGAACACTGACGGTCGCCTGTGCTGCTGGTTTCTCGGTTGTTGTGAGTGCACCTTGCATCAACACAAACACCATACTGGAAAGCATAACGGTAATCGCAAGCAGCAATACGGTAGCGATAACGGGGCTGACTGCCTCATTGTCAGATGACCTCCGCACGTTGCGCATGAAACCACTGAAGTATCGATAGGACTTGAAACAACCGTTTCAAATAAAGGTGAGAACGCCTGTTTTATGATGGGTCAGAAAAGCCACATCGGCTTATCGCATTCCATGGCCCGTTTGATTCCACCAATTGGACCAAGGATTCTCAATAAAGATTCAGTAACAAAATCTCCTTTGAAGAACGCATAACCCATATTCTTGGAACGAAGAGAATTCTTCAAGGCCCTCCCCATTGAGGAGCGTACTCGAGTCTCATACATGCTCAAGGATGTTCCATCTCGAAGATGGTCAAGAATTGTTTCAGCTGCAAAGCATCCAGAGATAATGGCTTGAGAAATACCCCCACCGTTACTTGGCATAACCAAGCCAGCCGCATCACCAATGGCCAAAGTAGTGCCATCAACCATCGTTTTAACGGGGCCGCCCATTGGAATCCAACCGCCACCCCAAGAAAGAATTTCAAAACCTAAAGAAGCACAGAACTCAGTCAAATGGTCTTTCAAATTACCTTCCAAATAGCCTGCACGTACCCCGAGACCAACATTGGCCGTATCGGGACCCTTGGGGATAATCCAAGCATAGCCAGAAGGCGCTACAGAACCCAAGAACACATCAAATGTTTCGGGTACTTTCCCTTGCACTTGCGCATAAACCGTTGGGACTTGGTCTTGAGGTCTATAGCGTTCATCTGTGCCGTGGCGCAAACGAGCAACATGTGCCAAGGAACCACTTGCATCGATCAAGAAATCAAATGAATATCGGCCATGACTGGTAATCAAAAGGTCGCGGTCGAGTTTCGTTTGATGTTGAATCCGAGTCATTGCCTCGCCAGTATGAATTTCGGCACCTGCGTGAATCGCCTTATCACAAAGGAATCCATCAAAGTGTAAACGATGACCTGCGAAAGCATCTAAATCAAAATGGTATGCTTTTCCAGAAGGTAGGAAAACTCGCATGTTATCGAGGTCATGGAGTTTTAATCGGTCAGGGAATTCAAAATAATCTTTCAACCATTGATGGTCATCAAGGTCGGAAAAGGTACCAATAACTTCACCCCAATTCGGTATACATTCACCACACTGAGCCGGATTACCAACAATCTCGCGCCGTTCTATGATCAAAACATCGATGCCGTCTTCAGCAAGTCGTTGAGCACATGCAGAACCTGCAGGACCAGCGCCAATGACAATCACTTGACGATGTTCGACTTCTTTGCGAGCCATCAAATCCCTCACACATGTCGTCGCATGACATAATCAGTGACATGGAGCATCAATGCTTTCGCATCACTTTCTGGAAAGATGTCAAGTTCAGCAATTGCTCGTTCCAAATGTGTACGAACTAAGATTTCAGCATAATGTAAACTGTCAGAAAGGTTGAGCAGCATCATCAATTCATCGAACGAGTCATCGGTAAAGTTTTCAATAATATGTGCTAAACGTTGTCGCTCTTTACCATGAGAGAGCGTCAATGCATGAATTAATGGAAGCGTCATTTTCCCTTCTATGACGTCCGCTCCTCTTGGTTTACCCATTCGTTCATCGCCTCGCAGGTCAAGTAAATCATCGACCAGTTGGAAAGCAATTCCAAGTTCCATTCCAAAACGTTTCAGAGAAGATGCTTGTTGTTCAGAAAGCCCTGCGACTAAGCCTGCTGCATGACATCCGGCTGCAAATGGTCCGGCGGTTTTTCCTCGGACAATATTGAGGTAATCCTCTGGAGAAGTCGTAAGGTCGAGCACATGGTCGAGTTGTTCGAATTCGGCAACGGCGAGTTCTGCACAATATTGAGCCAGGATACGGACAATAACCTCGTCGTATCGTCCACCGAGAGCGAAACCTTGTGAGAACAACCAATCCCCTGCTATAACCGCCTTGGGAAGTCCAACACGAGAATGGATTGTTTCGATTCCTCGACGATGTGATGCTTCATCATTGATGTCATCATGAACAAGGGTTGCTGTATGAATCATTTCCGATGCGAGAGCGAGCGGCATAATTTCCTCAATGTCTGTTCCTCCGGCAATTTCATGCGCCAGTAAAATCAACAAAGGGCGAAGGCGTTTACCGCCTGCAAGGAGTACTGAGCCACAGAGTTCTGCAACTTGTCCTGAACCGTTTTTGATTTCGTTTTCAATTAATGATTCAAGCTCAGCATCAACTAAAAGCCTCATCGATTCGAGGCGGTCACTGGCTTCTAACTCAACACTCGCCACGAACCTCCTACAGGGGTGTCCTTCTTAACCCGTAGTCTCCGGCCTTGTAATGTGAGGATTCATCCTCGCCGAGGTGATGCGTTGTCAGAAAAGGTTCGACTGGAAGTACTAACCACTGCATCACGGCGTGATGGTGTTCGTCTTCAAATAGAGCGAACCATCGAACAAAACCGTAACAATTTTGATTTCAAGTTGCAGGAATTACCTCATATTGAATCGGCTGTAACAGCACTCCAAAATGGCACTGGCGACCTTGTTGCCATGAGCGCATTGGATTGGCGAAACCTCGATGTTGAGGGATTATCAATTGTCGGAATCCTACCACGTCGAGAACCTACATGGGTCCTTGTTTCAAACGATAAACCAGAGTACTTGTGCTCTAAGGCTGTTGTCGTATGTGACAACGAACTGTTACGACGACAAATGCGCCGCCTCCGTAGCGACCTCCTCTTACTAACCAGTGAACAATTTGCAGAACATATCGGGAAACTCGATGAATACCTCAAGTTGGATGAAGAAGATCGCATCCATTGGATTGAAGAATGTCGCCAAGATGAGGTCTTGGATGGTTTCGTCGTTTCACGCGGCGAACATTCAGCATTGAGGTTCAAATCACGCCGTCACACACTGGGATTACAACGCGAAAACCCTGAACGCACCCATTTCGTACCTCCACCGTTGTATGGATTCACTCTACTGGTCAGCCGCACAGGATTCCCGAGTGCTACGGTTATCGCTATGTTTGATCCAAGCGCATACCTTGCTCACAGAATTGAAGCAGCACTGCTTGATTCGCTCCCAGAAGAAATACATTCACTTGTTGGAATATTTGTTGAACAACGAAAGTTTAAGACGATTCTCAAAGAAGCTCAGCGTTCAAATGATGATTTTACCAATGATTCATTCCTTGACTCAACTGAAACTCAAGGAAAGGTACTCGGAAAGAAACTGACGGGAAGTGCGAAATGGGAACGATCTGTTCCTAAGAAAGGCATATCGACAAGTCCCCGACTGGAAATCAGAGTCGAAACATTGAATTTTGCTGGAACAGTGACGGCGAGTGCAGAACGTGTATCAACGCTTGAGGAAAGCCACATGAGTATGGTGAATGTGCTTAAAGAATTCATGAATTTACTCGAAACTATGCAACTCGACCATGAAGAAATGGTTCGAAAATTCCCCGGACTTCCTGAGGAATACAGCCTTGCTCGGCCACCACTGATGGATCTCCATTCTGTTCAAGCATCTTCATCAGAAGAAGAATGAGCTGGTATTTCAACCAAGGCCTCGTATCCTTGTTTGGTAATGAAGTGTTCGAATTCACCGAGTTCAGCGGGTTCATTATCATCACAGATCTCGTGTATTGATTCATCAATTCCACGACCATTACGCTCCCATGCCCCTGCAGAGCGCTGAAGGTCTGAGGCAAACTTTTCAACAATTTCAATGGCACTCAAATTTGGATTCAGTACAGATTTGAGTGATTCAACAATCTGTTCATTGGCTTCTCTAAGACGAAAGATTCGACCCGTCAACTCAACTAAGAATTCACGCAAGTCTGCGATTTCATTTGAGCGTGAGAATCGACGTTGAGCGCGTTCAAGGTCCTTTCGCATCACTCCGATTCCTGCAATAATTGCTAGCCTTCCTTTCGTTGCCTCGAGGATTGCTTCTTCAGCATCGCTAATTCGTGACTGAAGCATTTCTTCAAACGCAGCATATTGGTTTTTCAAATCAATCCATACCAGTTCACGAAGCGATTCGACAAGCGTATCGGCCTCCTTAAGAGCGACTTTGGTGGCCTTTACCGTTCTTGCCATCATTCCTCACCAGTGACTCATAGTCTTCAAACCATTGCCAGCAAACCGACGGAATTACATACAGATGGAGTGGTCTAAACAGTCGAAGAACTGCCCTTTTTGTCATCTCGACACAGCGAAGACACATATACCCCTTTGAACCGAAAGTAAACGGTAGGTGAGATTGTGACTGCAAAAGGCGAACTCTTGAACGAACTCTATCAAGCCCGTTTTGATGGACTCAAAGAACTCGCTGTCACCTACAACTTATCAAAAAGCGGTTCGGTTGAAGTGGTCAGAGGACGTCTGATTCAACAACTCATCTTAGATGAATGGGACCTTTCTCCAACTGGAATTAAGAATCTCATGAACGCTGAAATTGGCGAGATCCTGGGAGTTTTTGGCATTAAGAAATCAGGCTCAGTTCGTGCTCGCCGCCAACGCTTGTACCTCCACCTCAATCATGACCCGAAACAATTCGTTCCGGAATCACTTGATGCTATGACCCGTGATGAATTGCATGAGTTGTGTAAGATATTGGAACTGCCTCTCTCCGGAAATAAGCAGGCTCTACTTGTCCGTATCGCAGGCGTGTTAGCCTATCAACAAGGAGGATGGGGGAAAGTCAAGAAGAGCCTCCGCCGCCCACGCAGTGGAGATTCTGCCATCGAAATCCCGTCCCCATCCCAGGATTCTAAGAATGAATCTCCAGTTGAAACTCACATTGAGGAACAAGACGTCATTCTGGAAACAGTTGAAACGTTTGTATCTCAACATCCGAAAGGATGGACGTTTGAAGAAGAGACAGAAATGCGAACTGAACTTGCACAAGAAGGAATCCCAATCTCACGAGCACCTCTTGCAGCCTCAATAGATGATGCTCTTCGAGCTGGGCAAGAACAAATTGCAGATGATGAGACACCGGCAATGGTCCAAAGTGCACATGTAGCAGAGGTTGTTGAACACAGTCTCGAAATAGAAGCGGTTTTACTCGAATTATCAGCCCGGTCTGCAGAAATTGAATCAGCGGGTAGAGATTACTTAGCCGTAAGTAGCACAAGTGATGGCGAAGACCTTGAAGCATTCATTCATAGCCTCTCCCGCCATGGTTTTGCGGTAGAAATACCTGCAGTAAGTGACGGCATTCGCAATGCATTGATGGAACTTGAATTCAGATCACAAAACGAAAAGGATGCAGTCTTAGCAATGCCGAATTCTTGGAGTGAACGTGAAGCACTACGGAATTTTGAAAACGCTCGAGATGTTTTGCGAGATCAATTGACGAATACACTCGCTACTTCGGACGGAGATCTAGTACGGGCACGGATGTCGTTTGAGCAAATTGGCCATGATATGGGCCTTGACTTGCGCATTCCAAGTATCTCTGGAAGACTTCATGCACTTTTCGACTTACATGTTGAGATTCATCAGGCTGAAGCACTACAAGACCCGTCGATTGCACGACGAAATCGTATTCTCCGTGTTCTTCAACACGGTGCAGTTCATCTTTCGGATGGAGAACGAATGACTGTTGACCGACTTGAGCGAAACATTACTGCCTTTGAGGAATTAGTCGAAACGGTTCTTGAATCAAGTGAAGGGAGTTTCTCAGACGCACAGCAAGCCTTAGTGATTCGATTCCTCGAATCAAGAGGCTATGAGGTCAACACCGTCGACTTACGGCCACGTGTTCTTGCGTGTGCTGGAATCATAGGCGCTGAATTAGGATTTATATCTCCTTCAGAAATTCCTCGAATCGCTCCAGGGATTATGGTGTCGGATACTCAAGTCGATGCTATTGTGACAGAACTCAAGGCACTCGCTGAAGCATTCAAACCAAAAACAGAGGAACAACCCGATATCGAAATGGTCGTTGCTGAATCAGTCAGTGATGCCTCGGAGCGAGTTAATGCAGCCCGAGGGAAAATCGATGCTATTGATGATTTACTCGCCCGTCTTCGTGGTTAATCCACTTAACGGGATGCGTAGAAGTTTTGGATGACTTGTGTTACCGTTTGGATATCATGGATATCACGGTGTGCCAAATCTTCGAGAATCTTTTGACGTTGAGAGACATGTCTTTCAAACACATCTGGCGAGACACCAGCAGCTGCACAAATTATTTCACGAAGCTTGGAAGGAATTCCTGTTTCTTCAATTTGGTCGGTGGCGGCATTGTACTTCCAGATGATGTTGAGACGGGGTTTGTCGCCTTCCATACCTGCAATCTCTGCAACTTCAGTAATTTTACGAGCAGTTTTACCATTGACGTGAAGACGTGCTTGAATAATGATTAAATCAAGTCCACTCAGCATAATCGGTGGGACGTTCATTGGTGGATTAATCATACGGGTTACTGTTTCTTGAGCCGTGTTGGCGTGCAGTGAACCGAATGAACCATCGTGGCCAGTGTTCATGGCTGTAAGCAATGTCGCTGCTTCAGGTCCACGAACTTCTCCAACAATAATTCGGTCAGGTCGCATACGAAGACTTGACTTGAGGCAGTCATTCATATCGATTTCAGAGGTTCCATCTGGGCGTTCCCGTCGTGTCTCCATCCGAAGCCAGTGGTCGTGGTAGACTTGTAACTCAGCTGTATCTTCAACAGTCAATAAGCGTCGGTCCCATGGAATAAACATTCCAAGACAGTTGAGTGTTGTTGTTTTACCAGAACCTGTACCACCTGCAATAACAAAGTTGGCAGGGCGGCTGTCAAGACCTTCAATCCAAACCCACATCATTGCTGCAAGGCGAGAATTAACAGTACCAAACTTCACCAAGTCAATCATGGTCAATGGGTCTTCACGGAATTTACGGATGGTGAGAGTAGGACCATCGGGGGTCACAGGAGGTATTGTGCCGTTGACACGGGAACCATCGGGGAGTCGTCCATCAAAGATTGGTACAAGACCTGGACCATCTCCAAGTGGAACATTGGTAAACGCTGCGATATTCTTGGCGATTTGAATACCTGAATCATCATCGATCCAAATGTTTGTCCGACACATTCCATGGTCACGATGTGCGATTTTTACACATTGTGTCCCGCCATTATACATCACTTCTTCAAGAGCATCATCTTCCAAAAGTACGGCAAGGTCGCCGTAGGGGTTTGGCTCAACTGCTCCATCAACATAGTAAATTGGAGACGGATGATTTGCTTCAGTATAGATTGTTACTCGGCCGTATTGTGCTAAAACTGTATCACTCATATTTCATCCTCCAATCATTATGACTGCCCCAAGATAGAGACTCATCGAAAGTGCAATCCACCCTGGCATCCACCAAAGAGCATCTTTGAATCGACCGAGCATTCGGCCTGAAACTCCAATCGCAATTGCGGATGCTGCTCCAAAGAAAAGGGAAAACGTAGTGTTGAAAGAATCGATCTGAAAACCCTTACTCGCTGGCGCAAATAATCCAACGATGAAGGCGATAAGAATTGGCAGACCAATACTGATGAAGAGAACAATGAGTATTCCTTTACCCAGCAATTCTTCCTCACGCTTGTTCATTAAATCATTCAAGCGTTCATAATCCATTGCTAAATCAGAAAGTATCCCTTGGAGGGGTGAATCTTGTTCAATTGCAGTCTCGATTAACACCATGACCCGTTGAACTTGCGATGAACGAGTCTTTGCAGAAAAGGCTGCTAGTGCAGCATCAAATGAAGATGAGTGGCTTTCTTCGAGTGTTTCTTTTAGCAACTTCCCGAGCAGCCCAGGAAGCGTTCTGGATTGTTCCATCATCGCTTCTTGGATACCACGACCTGCACCAACAGAGTCTGAAAGTGATTCGAGTAAAGAGGGAAGTGCGTTCTCTATAGAACGGCGTCTATTGCGCTCTAACATTGGAGGAATTCCACCAGCAGCACTGGCGATTCCAAAGACAACAAGCACCAAAAGCAAGAGATTATCGTTGAATGTTTCAATGAGTCCGAAAATCATTAAATCACAACCCCGGGTCCTTTGTATGGGCTTTCAAGCCAATCATGAACATTCCAAATAAGGTCAAAGCGAGTCCTGCATTGACTACGAGATTGATGGTAGATGCAGGCGGTAGTTGCATGAAAGCACCCAAGTCACCACTCATCAATTGTGGCACGAGTCCGGCTATGGCTAAGATAATCGGACCAATCATACCAATGGAAAGAAGAGTTTCAGGCACTGAACCAAGTTCTTCGATGTATTTCTTTACCGACTCCGTACGTTCATTTTCCATACGTACGCCTTGCTTGCGAATGGTTTCAATGATGTCCGTGTTTTGTGTGACGTTGGTATACATTGTATTGAGAAGACGGCGATATCCTTCAGAATCTGCCTTGCCCATCATACTCTTCAATTCTGGTCCAAGTCCACGGCTGCTTCCTTTACGCAAACGGTTCATCATGCCCGAGAAATCTTCTGAGATGATCCCGTAACCACCGCTACCAATGGTGTGAATTGCAGCTTCTAGACCAACGCCTGAAGACATTAATACATCCAATGTTCGGATGACATAGAGAACTTCTCTCTGCTCATCCAATTTACGCATAATCTCACCTCAAACAATATCTTCGAGTAATTCAAATTTGAACATTTCATTCGCACCATCATATTCCATCGAAGCAAAGATTACTTTGACATCTCGTTCTTCAAATGGGTCATGAATGAAAGGTTGCCCGGAGCGGAACATAGTCAAAACTCGCTTGTAATCATCAAGCGTGATTTCTCCTGTAACGGTGTAAGCGGCTGATTCAGAGCCTTCGTCGTGCAAATCATCGCCTTCTTCACCACGAATAATTGTACGTGTGAGGCGACGAGTGAGGCGAACTTTCATGTCACAATTTGGAATACGAACCCAATCTGCACTCGTTGTTCCTGATGCGGGGCGAATAAAGAAATCCATGCCAGCCATATGTCAACCTCTAATTTAACCACGCAGTGGTAAGGACTTCAATGTTGGGGATGGAAATCATCACGCCACGATTCTAAACCAACCAAATCTTGGTTCGTGAAGAGTTCCTTCATTTGAAAGTTCATCGAGTTTTTCTTCTGCGAGTGTTCGATCAAAACCACGTGCAACTGTATTGGTGAGCACTGTCTCAAAATCAACACCATCACCTTGGTCAAGTTGTTCGATGATTGATACGATTGTGTCCTTCACTTCGGTTTCGCCACCTGCGGCAGCATCCCCGCCATCCTCGTCTCCATCAGCACTTGGAACAGGTGCCGCAACAGGCTGACTGGCAGCCTCCATGCGACCTTCAGCAATATCCAAAGCTTGCATGATATTGAGTGTGTAATTTTCAATCTCAATGTCTCCGTAATGATTACGAGCAACAAGAAGTCCATCGATCATATGTTCTGGAATACCTGCAGCAACCAAGCCTTCTCGAGATGGTTCAGCAGATAATGAATCTGTGAAATGCTTCATTCGTTGAAGTGTGTCCTCACATGTCCGAGTCAACCAAAGAGCATACTGTTGTGCATCAATTTCACAGGCTTCTTCGGGACGAAGTGAGGTATAAATCGCTCCTTCGTCGGTTTGATACCATTTTGATTTGGCAACCATGAGAAGAAGGACTGGCTCACCTGCTTCGATTTTGTTCGACAAAGTCAAGGTAAGTTCACGCATCGATTCACTTGCATAATCTCCAACAGAGAAGTAATGAACACCTGACGGGTCACGCATCTGTCCTTGATAGAGCGATGAACCATTGGAAGTTTCTCGAACCTCGAGTCGTTCCAAAAGCCCTGCTACGACGACTCGGTTGACTTTTGCACCAAGTTTCGTAATTACAAAGGAAGGATCGTATTCGCCCGAGCCTTTCTCATTGAGTGTAGCCTCACTAAATTCAGAGGCAAGTATGTGCCAAGCCGGTTGACGCTTTGCCCGTGTAGTTCCAGCTTGCATTAAGCAACCCTCCATTGAGCACGTATTTCAGTCGCCCGTAAACCGGCATCTTCCTCGACCATGGATGCTCCATCTGCAAGTAGCATGGCACCTTGTTCGTCGACGATACTACGGCCTGAAGCGTTCATTTTACGTCCGAGCATCTTTCCACGCAAGGATTGAACGAAAGCAACTTGTCCAACATCATCAATCGCACCTTGAAGTTCCGGTTCGGTCATTCCAAGAAGGCTCAATGTTGCCTCTTTGTTGGTCAACACGGATACGCTGGAAAGACCATTATCAATTGCTAAACGCAATCTCACGTCACTGTTGCCATCATTTGGACCATGGTCAGCACACACGCCTTCCCGGAGTACTCGTCGGCATTCCGTGCAACGTTGAATAAAACCAGAATCTTCTCGGACACTGACCACAATGGCACTGGTCGAGATTCCTACTCGACTTGCACCTGTAGAGAGTTCATGAAGAGCAACCTCAACAGTATGGTTTTTCAAATCCAATTCGCTGTCCCAAGGTGGGGCATCGAGTATTTCGACTTGGTCCGCATTATCAACAGTAATATCTGGTATTCCTTGCCAAGCACGAACTCGTACGCCTTTGAGGCGTACTGTCAACGGCAATTGGTCTTCAGTAATAGGAAGTTCATTCCATGCACTCATACGGCAACGACCGGTTGGATCGGCGATTTGACCAGACCAGAGGAAGCGTTCTTCACCATCCTTGGTAAACGTGCGTTTTGCCCATTCAGTGATCTGAACGATTGCATCGACATCTTTGGCTCCATCTCGAAGTTCTGAGAGAGTGAGCACTGTTTGTTCCGAGAGTGCATCAACATCAGCAAAATTCTTGTCGTGATAAACTTCGATTTTGGTTGTTCGTCCGAAATTGAGTTCAGGAGTATCTCTGAACGTTCGGACTTGTGCACCTTCAATTTTGAGAAGCGTTCCTACTTCGTGACCAAGTGGTTCCCATGAAAGGAAGCCAATCGTACCTGTTTCATCAGCCAAACGGCCCCGTATGATATCAATCGAGCCGGAACCATCCTTACGGTGAATCTGGTCTGCGCGTGTGGTAAGAATTCGTCCAACAACACAGACATAGCCATCAGAGGGCAAAGTCGAGATGTCTTGTGGCTCGCCTGGTGCCACTACAGGACCAGTACCTTCACGAATCACAGCGATACGTGTCGATTGATTGATGTTAAGAGACATCTTTCCTTGGTATTCGTTGACCGATGCACCTTCAATTCGAACAACAGATCCGGGGGTAATGTTGGAGTTTGGACCCCAGTCTTTGAACTCCCAACGAGTTTTCTCACCATTTTCTTCCCAAGGGTTATCTTCGAGAAGACCGAAAGCGATTTGCTTTTCTTCACCTCGAATCGTTTGGTTACGAATGTTATGGGAAATAATTTCAACTTCGATTTCGATTTCTCGGTCATCGCCTTTCAGTTCGCTTAATCGGCTTACTTTACGGGTTGACTTTGGTGCCGCTGAAGATGAAGTGCCCGGAGTGTTTGCGGACGGCGTGGGTGTCGTTTCACCTTTGAAGCGTCGAAGAATCGAACGCATAGCATCTTGAGGTGGAATGAAAAATTCGGTTTCATATTTTGCAAAAGCTGCAGAAACGGCTTCAGGGTCAGCATCAGGGCATTCGGCAAGAATCGACTTGACGTGGGTTTCGTATTTTTCAGACATTGCAATGACCTCCGCCAGGCGTGTTCGTTCGGGGCCTGTACGGAGAACAGGCTGCGGGCTTTCGTGCGGGTTGGTTGAGACTGTACACTCCCTTGACCTCCATGGATAACTACAGGGGAGACGACAGGCCATAAAGAATGCCGTGAAGTTGGTTCCTTTGTGATGATTATCGAATCAAGTGACTGAGAGACTTAGACGGGGTTGATTCGCAAGCCTTGCATCAACAGGACGTCGGGAAGGTGCATGTTGCCGGATGAATAAGAACCTTGGATACGAACGTCATCTCCGAGGTACACATTTTGAGAAAGCGCCTTAGACAGATTGCCAGACAAACCGGCTTGTTTGACCGGTCCAAGAATTTGTCCACCTTCAACGCGTAACAGTGTACTCGAGGTGACTGAAAAATCGCCACTGGTCGGATTTGCAGTATGCGCACCCATGACACTGTGAACGATGTAACCGTCTTCCATTCGTTCGAGAAGTGCATCTTGAGATGAACTTTTCAATGAAGAGACCATTTGTAAATCAGCACAACCTGTCCCTGGTGGGCTTTGATGGCTACCACGAACAGCACAGCCGTTGGTTTCTGCATGATCGATTCGACCTTCCGCTACTTGTTGAGCTGCGTCCCTTGTCGACCACAATGAACCAACAAGGCGCCCGTTTTCGATTAAGGTTTGGCGACGAGTTGGAACACCTTCTCCATCGCGAGAAGAAGAAGACCTACCGCCTTCCATCCTCCCATCGTCAATGAGTGAAAGATCACCAGCAAGCACAAGTTCTCCCTGCTTACCAGACCAGAAGGATTCATCTCGAGCCAATCGGTCACCACGAACAGCCGTAGGTACGACCATTGAGAATAACGGAGAAAAACCTTCACTGGTCATCAAAACAGGCGTATCATGTGCCTCAGAATTTACTTCGATTGGGCCTCGTGTTTTCTGTGCCCAATCAACAGCAACCGCAATACAATCGGGAACATTTGGGAGACGTTGACAACTCGAATCACCTTCATACGAACTGGTTAATTCATCATCAGCATCGATGGAGACTTGAACTCCCATTCCATGAGAAGTCGTCACACCACTTGATTCGATTCCTTCGCTCGAATAAATGGCTGTAGCACTTGCACCAACGCCTAAGCCACCACCAGTCACTACGGCTCGTTCATCGAGTGAAGCGACTTCACTCAAGATGGCATCAGCCTGTTCAAGTAAATCTTCAGGGCCAATACTGAGAATATTTTTGTCAAATAATCCACTTACTTTTTTCGCAGATTGTTCACTTGGAAGAACGAAACCCTTCACTGAAGGCGATACTTTAGCGATATCACGGGCTTGTTTAATGGCGTAATCTGCGGAACCTAAATCGACAAGGTAGGCATAACCAAATCGGCCATCTTCGACCACTCGGATTCCATATCCACCTTCACCGCCTCCGGCAGCAAGAGCAATTTTACCCGCTTCAATGTCGATACTGTGCCCGTAGGATTGTGTGGCCACTATTTCCCATTGTTGAATTCCTTGAGTTTGACAGATTTTCCCGATGGTTCGGCAACCCTCAGTAATACGGTCTACTGCATCATCCGGTAACATCTTCATCCCACCAAGGCTTGAGAAATTCGCATAATTGGACCGCCGTCACCAACTGGAACGGTTTGTCCTTTGCCACAGAAACCAGGTGCTGCAAGCCGAGCATCTCGAGTTAATCCGTCAACATCTTTGAGGATTTGAAGCGTCAAACCACTCACGCTTACATCTTTCAATGGACGGGTGATCTCTCCGTTTTCAATCAACCAGGCTTCTTGAGCTGCAAATTGGAATGAGCCTCGACCTGTATCGACTTGACCGCCTCGTGAACCGCACGCAAAAACACCATATTGAATGTCTTCCATCAATTCATCAACGTCATTATGTGTTCCGCCTTTGATCAAGGTGTTCGACATACGAACAAGTGGGTGATGTAAGCCATCTTGGGCTCGAGCGCCAGCATTTGGTGTAATTCCAAAATGATGTGCCGTTTCACGATGATTGAGGTATTCGGTAAGAACGCCTTTCTTGATGAGATTCTTCTCACGGGTATCGAGTCCTTCGTCATCGATTGGATGAGCGCCATAGCCGCCTCGAATCGTTGGGTCATCAACAACGGATACAATGTCATTACCGATGGTTTGACCGAGTTTTCCTGCAAGACACGAATCTCCTGCTGCCACAAGGTCAGCCTCGCAAGGATGTCCAAGTGCTTCATGAATGTAGACACCGGTCAAATCGCGGTCGGCAATCAATGGCAACTTACCTGAAGGCGCTCGTTCTGCTTTGAGCAGACGTAAGGTCGCGATTCGAGCGGATTCACCGAGTTGCCCAAGGTCACATGCTTCAATGACTTCAAGTCCACCTTCGCCGCCATGCCTCGTTCTATAGGATACTACTTCGCCGCCGTCTCGACCAGTAACACTTGCATTGATGAGTGAACGTTGAAATGACCACACTCGATTCATTCCCTCACTGGTCATCAGTTCAGTATGGAGGTGCTCGTCACTCCAACCACAGGTCACCGAAATAATTCGATCATCGTCTGCAGCACTGTTATGAAGTGTGTTTAAATGGTCGATTTTGGTTTGTAAGTCGGTATTGCGGACATCTTGCTTTGGTTTCCAATGAATCTCGTCTTCCAAGATTGGAACTTCCGCCAACTGAACCGGACGGTCTTTGGAAGAACGGCGAGCAGCAACTGCTTTTGCCAAACGAACTGTTGATTCGATTTGGGATGGCAAGGAGACTAAGTCGGTCGTCGAATGAACGCCCCATGCACCATCTGCCAAGATTCTCAATGTGACGCCAACCTCTTGACCTGGAATTGCTCGCTCAAGTTTGGCATCTCGAAGAGCAACACTCGAATCTGTAATTGCCATCAATCGGACTTCTGCATACGATGCACCAAGGTCTTGTGCTTGGTCAAGTGCAGCTTGTATTTTTGATTGATCAAGGTATCGACCGGTACTCGGCCTATGCTCATCTGTTGGACTTGCGCTCATCACCATACAGAGACCCTAGGTGCAAGGGTGTTTGAACTCTACTCTTTTTCGTGTTGCTCACGATGTAAATTCTGACGAGAGAATATGGCCTAAAAGTGCTGATTCGGTAAGGACTTCGTGTTCAAAGTCAAATTTCATTCCCAATCGTATGGCGCCTGTTTTCGAAAGAACAAAACCCTTCGTATCTGCTTCGAGTTGAAGTTGTGAAAACATGGATATCGCTTGATTTTTGACCTCTTCAAAGTCATATTCGGCTGCTTGGCAATCGATTTGAGCTTCATCTGTAGCGGTTGCTTCAGGTAAAAAAAGAACACATCCTGCAAGATCATCATTACGAACTCCTGCCCGTTTGAAAGCTTCCGATACATGGTGAGTTCCTGAAAGATAGCGCAAAAACTCAGCGTCGAGTGAGCGAGCTAAGGAATTCTTACGAATCCATCGACGTGATGCACACACCCATGCAGTCCACACTTGAAGATCGGATTGAATGCATCCATCACCAACCATTACCCATTGAGAATTTGGACGCAGTTCAAGAAATGCTTTCAAGAGTTTTTTGGCATCGACTGGAGTCTCTGAACGCCAAGCAAAGCAGGGGAACGGAGGTTGTGCCATGGTGAATCCAGAGGGGGATTCTCTTTCAATTATCCGATGAAGACTCATCCGAAAGGGGTACATCATCATCTCGATGTGAGACTCGTTTGTTCCGAGAGTCTGGCGAGTCTGGGCGTCGAAGAACTTTTTCAACTTCTTTGTGGATTTTTTCAAGTAAAAATGGTCCCCAGCCCCGTTTTGCTAAGAGTTGATTTCGAGTTGGCCGATCCATAGCCATAACATCTTTTGGAGTCCGAATGCCCATGCCAGCCAATTCACGAGCACGAGCACGTCCAATATTTTTGATATTGACCAATTGCAACAAGTCGGGTTTACAACCGTGACGGATACGTTGCCGTAACATATCGAGAGTCGTAGCAATTTCTCCGATGATTGAGAGGTGTTCTTCCGTAAAGACATCATCCGTCAAAAGAACTTGCTGACCAGCAGCAAGAAGCCAACCCATGAGATCGACACGATAGTTCACATCTCCTGGGCTTACATCCAGGTCACTTTCTATTGTACGCAATGTTTCTTCTTCCATCCATTTTTCGAGCATCCATGCCGACTTGACTTTACCAAGTAATCGCTCTTCGAGTGTATCATCTGCGAGTAATTCATCTTCGACTGCATTGGTTTTGAGCCAAAGAGAAGAACTTCGTTCCATTTCAGAATTCTTAGCCCAAAGTGGCAAGAAATCCGGCGTTGAAGTTGCTAAATGCATCAAACCAAACTCGGTCACTGAACCGTTTTGACGAACTTTACGACGAACTGCTCTTCGCAGACCAGTTCGCAAGATGGATGCGGAAAGTGGGTCGAGATAGAGTTGCGTGATACGCTCACCCATCAGGGTAGCCTCATATTCCATTGAAGAATGGTCATTGCCAGAAGGTGCAGACCAACCTCCGACTTGAGATAATTCTGAAGCAGAAGTAAATCCCAAAGACGCCTGTGTAAAAGCCGAAGATGACTTTTGTGGCGGGTGTTGTTCTGGTCGACTTGAACGTAATTCCACACCACCGGTTGATTGGGCAATGGAGGCCCAAATTGGCATTTCGTCATCCCAATTTTCTTCTTTCCCATCACCAACTTGTGCATCTGCACGACGTTGTGCATAGCCTTCATCGATTCCCTTTTTACGAATAAATCGCTCATCAACTAACCAATTGAGCATTTCATCAAGCCGTTCATTGAGGAGCGTTTTGGAAATGGTAGCGCCGAGGAAAGTGGCTGCAAAGAAATCACCAATCTCACCTCGATGACGGAACCCTCCAGTTGCGATTGAAGCTAAAAGGTGAGCACGTAACGCTGGTTCACTTGCTAATTTGGAGGAAATAGATTCCACTGGTCCAAAGAAATAACGTTCGCTGACATCATCAGCGATACCCCAGCCATCCGTTCCTTTACACAAAACCCATGCTTCTCCAAAACTGTCGTATTTTGGACGACCAGCCCTGCCAAGCATTTGACGCACTTCCATTACAGGAAGTGGACGACTCATGCCATCATCCCAACGCTTGAGATCCCGAACCAAAACTCTTCGAGCAGGCAAATTGACACCTGCTGCAAGAGTGGGGGTTGCAGTTAATCCAATCAGTAAACCTTCTTTGAAAGCGCCTTCAATGGCCTTTCGTTGCCCATGGGTCAACCCTGCATGATGGAATGCAATACCACCTCGAATGGATTCTGCAAGGCGTTCAGCCATAGCAGTTTGACTACGACCTTCCAGAGTAGAAGCAAAATGTTCTAAGCGTTTCAATCGGTCTGGATCTTCTTTCTTGAGGCGTTTTTCAACTCGTTTTGCAAGTTTTAACGCCTCTGATTGTGCGCTTCGCCGAGTTCCGACAAAAATCAACACTTGTCCATCTTGGTCGATTGTATCACTGACCACAACCCAACTTGGATGTGATTTTGGCCCTTCGAGGTCACGTGGAGGTTGAAGAACATCTGCTTCGGTCGACATTCCTGCCGATTGAACGAGACGTGGCTCGAGATGAAGGTCGTGAAAGGTGCTGTATTCCAAAGCGACAGGTCTCCACGTAGAAAGAACGAGAGTCGCATCGAGCCATGCAGCGAGTTCTTCACAGTTGCCAACCGTAGCTGAAAGAGCGATGATTTGCGCCTTCGGGCGAAGATACCGCAACCGTGTGAGGTTTATTTCCAAGGTTGGCCCACGTGTTGAATCGTTCATAAGATGAAATTCATCAGCGACAACAATCGATACATTCGCCATTAGTTCGGACCGATTTCGCATCAAGGAATCCAATTTCTCGGAAGTACACACAAGAATGTCACACTCATCGATTCGTTTTGCTTCACCCGATGCATCTCCAATACCAAGTCCAACAGTTAATCCGACCGATCCACCCAAGGCAACCAAATCTTCATGCTTCTCACTGGCAAGGGCTTTGAGAGGGACAATGTAGACGGCTTTTGAACCGGGGTCATCGACAAGAAGACGGCGCATGATACCAATGTAAGCAACTAACGACTTACCGCTTGCAGTTGGAATTGCGAGTAAGGTATTGGCCCCGGACATCACACTTGGCATGGCTTCATGTTGAGGCGGATGAAGGTGTTTAATCCCCCATGTATTCGTAAGGAATGAGAGAACCTTTGGAGGCAAATCTAAGGCCATCACACCCCGCTCGGTCTCCTCCATGCATTGACAGCCGCGCCAACAGTCCAAAAGGACAACGCTTGGAAAGTTTCAATCCGACACCCATAAGACCCCTCTTCCCATGTCCTGACACATGGGCGATGATGTTGAAACAATGGTTGATGAACGACTTTCGGTATTTCAAGATGAACCAGATATGAATGACTGGGTCGAAGTTATGTGTGGAGCAGCTATGGCAGTCCTCGGTATTTTCCACCTTGTCGAGCCTTGGGAATTTGTCAATGCTGACGTCATGCGTTGGTTTGCTGCTGCTGTCATTGCAGCTGGTGCAGTTTGGGCTGGACACGGACTCAAAGACATGGCTGTGAAGGAAATGCGTCGCTCGATTGCTATTCTTGAAATGTCACAACGCGATGATGGTCCAAATCATGGCCTCATTCGAGATGTACTCGTCAATCCTGAAGCATACCGTTCTTTCCTTCTCGAATCCTATGAATCCGCATGGGAAGATGGAATCATTACCGAAGAAGAATTGGCTGAATTGAAATCATTCCAAGAGGCACTCGGCATCACTGATGAAGAGGCTGCGAAGATGAACATCGATGCCGTAGTTAAGTCTGCTTCCAAGGATGGAGAAATCTCTGAAAAGGAAGAAAAGAATATCAAAGAAGCTGCTGAGAAGGCAGGTATTGATTCAGATGAAGTCCTCAAGGATGCAAAGTCAAAAGCAAAGAAAGGAAAGAAGTGAACTTTAAATCCGCTTTGAGCTTTGATCGAAGAACGTTGCAGCAAGTGCTCTCGCTTTGTTCCGACGTAGATATTCTGTTCGACTTGCAAATGCACAGAGAATGAGTCCCAGAAGGGCCACTGGTATTGAATAACTGATGAGGCCTGAAGCATTCTCAATGTTGATCTGTGAAGGGATATCTTTGATATCAAATCCTGGTGAATCTGTGAATCGGATTTCTAAAAGGTCAAAATCACAATCGCAAAGACTCACTGAAATTTGCTTTGGGAAGAGGCTCGCTTGAAGCAGAACCCAATCGTTAACACTCACAGATGTTGGTCGTGTGGACCATGCTGGAACATTCACTGAACCAGATGCTGGAGCAGTAACCATCTCAAAATCTACATGGAAGATTGAAGACTTAGGAGGCGCATCGACAACCATCATTGCTTCAAGCATCAATAAATCCAGTAGAAGTGCGCGTCCTGCAAACAAAATGAAACGAACTGTCTGTTGTTCAAGCATACCTTCATCGGTCGTTTGAACCCCACCACGGGCAACTTGCGAGAAGATTGCTTGGTCTAAACGCAGGTCTTGTAATTCAGGAATAATCAATTGCCAGCGGCCATCCGGGAGCGGCTGCGCCTCTTCGACAACGAGGCGAAGTTGCAAATTATCACCGTCTAACATGCCCCACGTAGCACCAAGATGAGTCGCAAGAACCTGTTCTGGGACACCTGGATAAGACACGTCCCATAACTGTTGAAGTCGCATCTCAAGTAAATCATCGAATTGTATTTCCGATTCGGTTTGAACTTCTTCTGCTAAAACCCACATTGGGTGGAATATCCCCCCTACGAGTAACAAAACCACACCAGGCGTAAAGAGGCCAAGACGAAGGAACTTAGAAGTAGAATTACGGAAACTATCGACCATAAATCCAATCAATGCTAAAAAGGAAATAAAAAGAAGACCATAGCCGGATTGCGTGAGCGATATTGCTTCATCTTCATCGCCTAAGAGGGCGGTGCCAGCAGGGTAAAACGCCTTACCATCAAATTCGTATGGACTCAAAGGTCCGATCCCCTCAAATGCAAGTTGCCCGGTCCAAATATAAGGTTGAAATTTACCTGCAGTCCCACCGATACAGAAGGTATAATCACCAACGGGTAAAGCTCGCCAACGGTAGGTCATTCGAGTGGATTCATCATCTTCTTTGATGATCACTTCAGGCGCTTTTGAGAGGCGACCAGAGGGTTGAATCAAATCGGGCAAACCATGACTTTGTTGTATCTCAATTGGAACGCTTTCCCATTCCAAGTAGATGTTTAACAGCTCGTGTTCTCCAATCTCAAAGGTCCAGCAATCTCGATCGTTTTCGAGTAAAGCACCATAGTGAATTGTTTCAAAATCGGTCGACTGTGGTTCAAGGTCACTTGATGGTTCATCTGTGTTGCGTGAATCCACATCTTCGGACCATGGAATATCTAAATTCAAGAAAGATGCACCGCGGAGATGTAATTCCCATGTCCCTGGTCGGTCAAGAACAAAAGTCAATCGCAATCGTACGGTGTCTTCCGGCCACAGTAATCGGTCTCCATTCAAATTGAGTTCTTCGTTTTCCAAAGTATAGGGGTTGGAAGTGCCCCCCACTGGTACGATCTCTGCCTCAAAGTTCCACGTTGTTACGGTTGAACCAAGAATCAAGGAAATTTCAAGTTCAGGTTTATTGGCGCCTGAAATCTCACCAGTAAAACGTAAATCGAGTTCCATTGAAGCCAAAATACTCGGAAGTAAAGCCAATTCTTTTTGCTGCGGGTTCATTTCAAATTCTAGTGTGATTGAATCGGGTTGAGCAGGTGATGCAAAGACCGTATCGGAAATGATTTCCTCTCCACTGGCAACAGAAGTCAAGAAGCATTCATCATCTTGAATGCAGGATAAAAAGAGTTCCCCGCCATCAATTGATTGGTTTAAATTGGCTTGAACTGCAGGCATGAGAAAGGACAGCAGCAGTACACTCAAGAGGAGAATCAATGGGCTTAAGGGTCGTTGTTCAACGACATGATAGTAGCCCATAAATTGCCGTACTCACCATCTCCCTTCAATTCAATGGTTTGATGCTAAGCCAATACGGGGGTTTTTCTTATCAACGAGAATCGTATTGCATTTTCGACATCGATATCGCCTACGTGAAGGTTTTTGTCGTGGAAACTCTTGTTGACAATCTGGACAGCACCACAGCCAAATCGCTTTTTCCAAACGAAGGTGTTCCGTAAATTGAATGCCTTGCTCTCCGGCTATTCGACCCGGCCAAGCCGCCTCAAGTTGTCTGAAAAGAGTATTATGAGCACGCAATCCGAGAGCATGAATGTATTCATGATGCAAGACAAAAGCAGAATATGCCCTCCACTGTGGATTCAACATTTTGGGATGAATATCAATCACTTCGACGTCTTCTGGTTGGAGAGTATGGAGGTTCACACCTCGTTTCCAACGGGTAACTCCATGCCGTTGAGTTGCATTTCTTCGAAGAACACCTAAGGGGATCGAGCGTAAACGCTCAACCTTTGCATCAACCCATTCCGGCATGTCTCGCATAACTTCAATGACGAAATCACGCAACTCATCTAAGAGTAGAATCTGTTCTTTACTTGGTTTTGCCATTGGCAGATTCAACTCCATCGGTGAAAAGCAGGATGTCCCTCTTTCACCGCAACAAAGAGACCACTCCCTGTTGCACAGACTTTGCCGTTGGCTTCCAAGAGTAATTCGACTTCAACTCGGTCCGCGCTCAATTCTTTGATTTGACTGGTTACTTTGAGGATGACATCTGTTGGTGTAGGACGTCGTAATTGAACGGTATACGAGGCGGTCACAGTACAAGGTGGCTCTTCAAGTCCTTGCGAATCCATGAGTGCGACAGCTGCAGTCCAATTGCCATGGCAATCCAGAAGAGTACCAATGATCCCACCGTTAATCATGCCGGGAAAGGCTTGATGATGTGGTTCGGGAAGATATTCCATTGAAAGTCCGTTTTCAATACGTATACTGTTGATTTGCAAACCTTGTTGATTCGCTGGACCGCAACCAAAACAGATCGAACTTGGAGCGTATTGACGTTGAACACCGACTTCTTCCATACCCTAGGGATGACCTGTTAGCACTTGTTTTCTTTGCTTGTTTGTTTGAGAATATACGCATTCTTATTGAGTGGTGTTCACTGCCGTAACCATGGCAGCAAAGAAACCACGGACGAAGTCCAAGATTCGGGTTGCTCATGAATTACCCAAGCGGAGAAGAAATGCCATTCAAGAAGCAATGGCGGCACATAAATTGGAAGATCGACCCGAATGGGATCGAAGTGCAAAATGGACCAATACTCGCTTCTATCGTAAAATCATCAAACCAGGGACAATGCGTACGGTTCATCTACCACTTTTGGAAACCGATCTTGGGGACTCATGGCCCATACCAGTCACCATTCTTCACGGCATTCGACCAGGCCCAACCATTACCATTCTCGGTGGTGTACATGGCGATGAATTAACTGGACCCTCAACATGCACACATCTCCTTTCAAACACATTTACTGACTCAGGAAAACCTCTCGACCCAATGCAGTTGGCGGGTACAATTCGAATTGTACCAATTGTGAATTTGCCAGGATACCGTTCGAAATCAAGGTATTTCCCTGATGGTCGTGACTTGAACCGAAATTTCCCAGGGGACATGAAAGGTTCCACTACCAGGCGAGTAGCTGCTCAAACATGGAAATATTTGTTCTCAGATGTTGATGCTATTGTCGATTTACACAGCGCAGGAATAGGTCGTTCAAATATGCCTCAACTTCGTGCGAATTTAGCGCATGCTGGTTCAAATATTCTTGCAAAAGCATTTGGAATTGAAATCATACTCGATTCCAAACCACCTTCTGGCTCGTTGCGTAAAGCAGCCATTGAACAGGATATTCCAGTCATTACCTACGAAGGCGGAGGAGCAAACTTACTCGACCATGGGGCAGTCAAAGTGGCTATGCATGGCGTGTTGAACGTACTTCGTTCACTGCGTATGATCGATGGCAATCCACATCGCCCACGGTTCCGAATGCTTGCAAGTGGCTCACATTGGCTGCGTGCAGGGGAAGGTGGATTATTGGATATGTTTGTCTCGGCAGGCTCAGTTATGCGTGAAGGAGAAGTCATCGCTACTATTTCCGACCCAGGAACTCCAGGAATTACTGTGGATGTTGTCGCACCTGAAGATGGATTACTGATTGGAGCAGCAACCAATCCTTTCACTGCAGCAGGAATGCCCGTTGGTCATTTCTTACCGATTTCAAAACATCTCCATCTGTTGAATGACCAAATTGATGAGAACGGTCGATTCATCGTATGCGGTTCACAAAGTGAACCTGTTTGGCGAGAAGAAAATGATGTGGATGAAATCGCTGTTGATGGCGAATGGAGTGGCGGGTCTGTTGACCAAGAATGGACGGTCACAAAAGAAGTCAACGCCGAAAAAGGCGATACATTCACCGATAACGAAGAAGAGGCTGAGGCCTAATCAAGCGTTAAGGAAAGCATCGACAACACTCTTCACTTCTTGGTCTTCCATATTTCGTCGTTGGCTTTTTGCCACTTCAAAAACATGGGCTACAAGGTCATCTGAATTTTCGTAGCCGTTTTGTTCAAGCCACCAGATGATGTTCGAACGACCTGCCATATGCCCAATTCGAATGACTTGTTTGAGACCAAAGTCTCCTGCAGGAACACCCGAATAGACACGGTCTGCCAACCAATTGTCGCCTTTTCGCATAGCTTTGATGACAGCTGATGCATGAACGCCCGTTCCAGTTTCAAAAGCATCCATTCCAAAGACAGGATAGTTACGAGGGAGAGGAACTTCGATGTATTCATTGGCTTTTTTCATGTAGGCATCCAATTGAGTAAGGTCGTTATCAATAACTCCGAGGAGTTTGAGGTTCACGAGAGTTTGATCGAGGGGAGCATTTCCTGCGCGTTCTCCGACACCGAGGGCAGTACCGTGAATAACATCAGCACCAGCTTCCACTGCAGCTATGTTGTTGGCAACACCCAAACCACGGTCTTGATGACCGTGCCAGTTGACTTCGATTTCTGAACGCTTGTAGCCTGCATCTTTGATGACTTCTTCATCGATGTATTGTAACAATTTTTTGACACCGTTTGGAGTAACGTGACCGCATGTGTCACAAATACAGAGACGACGAACACCCATTTCCATTGCCCGTTGATAGATTGCTTTGATATCTTCAGGTTTGGAACGGGTTGTGTCTTCAGTAACAAACATGACTTGAACATCGTTATCAACAGCATAAGAAACTGCTTTTTCCATAGTGGAGAGAAGTTTTTCGATGGTCCATCCTTCTGTGTATTGGCGAATAGGACTGGTTCCTAAGAAAGCGCTTGCTTGAATTGGAGTACCGTGCTTGGCTTGTAAATCCACCAAGGGTTCAATGTCATTCATCAGTGTTCGAACTGCAGCCCCAGGTCGTATTTTGAAATCATTTTCTGTGATGTGCGACATCATTGCATCGATATGTTCCAAATGATAGGGGCCAGCACCTGGAAGACCAAGATCGACTTTCTGAATACCGAGATTTTCCATAAAGGTGAGTAATTCTATCTTTTCGTCAATCGTCGGGTTGCGAGCGCTTGGGCTTTGCAATCCATCCCGAAGAGTTTCATCATCAAACCAAACTCCATGGGGGTGGTTTGCGGGATTTCGGTTGAGTTCATACTCGACAGTATTCCAATCATAAATCAATGAGCGCTCATCCATAAAAACATCACCGCGTCGACCGAAGGGGGCCGGTGCAAACACGCACAGTATGGAATCATGTTTGAAGGCGTCGCTTCAAGTGGAAGATCACTCTTCTTCCGAATTGCCTTCGGAATCATCATCCATTGAATCGTTTTCAACCAATTCCGCAGGAAGTCGAGCAGCGAAAATAATATGGTCTACAAAGCCTGTTCTCTTTGCATTTCTCAATTCCATTACACGGGTTCCCTTTGATTTTTTATTCTTGGTTTCTTTTGTTTGGCCAGCATTAATCCGAATCATCATACCTTTCTTGGTCAACAAGAACACGTTGTCTTCAAGATTCGGGATCTGTCGAGCACTAATGATGTAATCACCGCTTTCATGGTCAAGATTCATTGTGTACGCGCCCTTAGCACCAGGTTTGGTCTTTCGGTAACCATCGTTTCGCATCTTACCTTCACCAGTTTCAGGATCGATTTTTTGAACACCTTCAGCGTTCATGTCAGGTATCTTTTCTGAAGTACCTAAGCGGCTTCTCTTAGCCATTCCATTTCGAGTGATGGTCAAGATTTGAGTATCGGTGTTCTCTGTCGACATCATAGCGACGACATGTCCACCATCGGCATTCTTTCGATTACCGGTCTTGATTCCATACACACCGGCAGAAACTCGGCCAGAGGAACGAATATCGGAACAAGCAAAGCGACTTGCAAAGCCAGTGCTTGAAATCATCACAACTGCAGACCCGTTGGTACCCGTTCGAACATTGACTAAACTGTCATTGTCGAGTTTGAAGCGAAGTGCGTACTTTCCATTTCGGTTGATACGGACATATTCTTCGAGTTTTGTTTTCTTGATGAGACCCAATCGAGTAGCAAACAGTAAGAAGTGACCATCTGGAGATTCGAGTAAATCACGGGTAATTGGCAAGATTGTGACAATGTTCTCATCATCCTGAATCTTTTCAATAACGTTACGGATGTGACTGCCACGTGCATGACGGCTCGCAAGAGGTGTCTCCCAAGCCTTGAGTCCATACACACGTCCTTTGTCAGTGAAGATCAACAAACGGTCTTTGCTGAAACATGTAACAATCAACTGAGGTGTATCTTCGTTCTTAGTGGCAACACCTTTGAGGCCTTTACCGCCACGGTTCTGGACACGGAACATTTCCACAGGCATGTGGCGAATGTAATTGTCTTCGCTCAGAGTAATGGCGATAGCACGTTCTTCGATGAGGTCTTCACGGTCCATCGACAGTGGCATTGGGTCAATAGTCGAACGGCGTTCATCGCCATGGCGTTCGACCATCTCATCGAGTTCAGCCAGTAAGATGCTTAATCGGCGTGTACGGGAAGCGATAATGTCTTGCAAATCGGCGATTCGAAGTTGTAATTCTTGGAATTCATTCTGGACCTTATCGACATCTAAACGGCTCAATTGGTAGAGACGACGTTCAGCGATAGCCTTGGCTTGAGCTTCTGTGAAACTGAATGCTGCAATACCTGGCATGGTTTCATTTCCTTGTAAAACCGCTTCGAACTGTTCACGGCTCGAACTTGCTTTACCGACTGAAACAATCTCATCGATTCGATCTTGAGCAATAAGAAGACCTTCGAGAATGTGAGCTCTCGCCTGTGCCTTATTCAAATCAAATTGGGCTCGACGTTCGATGATTAATTCGCGGTGCGACACATAGGTGTGTAACATAACTGGGAGGGTCAAGAGGACTGGTCGTCCATCCAAAATACCCATCATGTTCGCAGAGTATGATTCTTGGAGGCGACTGGATTTGAACAATTGATTCAAAACAGCATGAGGGTCAGCATTGTTCTTGACTTCAATGACAACACGGATACCTTCTTTTGAAGATTCATCTCGGATGTCTCGAATCCCAATAAGAGAGCCCTTGGTCACCAATTCAGCGATGTGAACAAGCATATCTGCTTTCTTGACTTGGTATGGAATCTCGTGAATAATGATTCGCTTACCTTTCGAATCATCGTGAACATCACACTTGGAACGGACATGGAATTTACCTTTTCCAGTGGTGTACATATCATAGATTCCATCGATTCCGTGAATGGATGCGCCGGTAGGGAAATCAGGCCCTTTAACATGCTCCATGTACTCATCTATAGAGATTTGAGGCATGCCTCGGTTCGCTTCCCCTTCCTCGAGAGTACGGCTTACATGCAAGTGAATTGCACCGGCAACTTCAGTCAAATTATGTGGAGGAATCCGGGTTGCCATTCCAACCGCAATACCGTCGCTTCCGTTCAGAAGCAGATTCGGCAAACGAGCTGGGAGGACCGTTGGCTCTTGTTCTGAGTCATCGAAGTTTGGTTGGAAATCAACTGTTTTCTTATCAATATCTTCGAGCATGTGCTTGGCGATTTTGTCGAGGCGACTTTCAGTATAACGCATTGCTGCAGGCGGGTCACCGTCAATTGAACCAAAGTTTCCTTGGCCATCAACCAAGGGATAACGCAGTGAAAATTCTTGTGCCATACGAACCATAGTGTCGTAAATCGATTGGTCACCGTGTGGGTGATACTTACCCATGACTTCACCGACAGAACGTGCAGATTTACTGTATTTCTTCTCAGATGTGTGCCCACCTTCGTACATACCGTAGAGAACACGGCGGTGAACAGGTTTCAATCCATCACGGGCATCTGGCAATGCACGACCAATAATGACCGACATTGCATAATTGATGTACGATGTTTTCATTTCATCATTCAAGGGGTGGTTCAGAACGTTTTCCGTTGAAATCGTTTCATCGACTTCTTCCTCTTCTTGGTTTTCTTCAATATCATCAGATGTCAAGGTTGGTCACCTCCTTAGCGTGGCGTTCAATAAACGCCCTTCTGTCTGGAACATCCTCGCCCATGAGGATCTCAAACATTCGATCGGTTTCTTCAGCATCTTTGACGGTAACTTTGAGCATTGTACGAGTTGCTGGGTCCATGGTCGTCTCCCACAATTGTTCGGGATTCATTTCACCAAGACCCTTGTAACGTTGTACGCCAATTTTGACATTTGGGTTATCACCACGTAATTCATCAATAATTGAATCGCGCTCTTCATCCGAAAAGGCATACTTGCTGACCCTTCCTTTTGATAATTGATAGAGAGGTGGTTGTGCGATATAGACATGGCCTCCAGTAATTGCAGGTCGCATAAAGCGCCACAAGAAGGTCAGCATCAATGTCCGAATGTGAGCGCCGTCAATATCAGCGTCAGTCATGATGATGAGTTTGTGGTAGCGCAACTTTTCAGGATTGAATCCACCTTCATCTTCAGGATTGTTCCCGACACCTGCACCGAAAGCACGAATCATCGTTTGAATTTCTTGGTTCTGGAACACCTTTGCAATGTTATGCTTTTGTCGTTCAACGTTCAAGATTTTTCCACGCAAAGGCAGAATTGCTTGTATGCGTCGGTCACGGCCAGTCTTTGCTGAACCACCTGCAGAATCACCTTCTACCAGATAGACTTCACATTCCCTTGGGTCTCGTGATTGGCAATCTGCCAATTTACCAGGCAGGCCGCCACCTTCGAGTACACCCTTGCGTCGAGTGAGGTCGCGGGCTTTACGTGCAGCTTCGCGGGCTTTGGAGGCGAGAAGTGCTTTGTCGACAATTTGCTTCGCCACACTTGGGTTCTCTTCGAAGAACTCACCGAGTTTTTCATACACAACGGTTTGAACGATCCCAGTGACTTCACTGCTTACGAGTTTGTCTTTTGTTTGTGAAGAAAAGGAAGGATCTGGGTGTTTAACGCTGACAACGGCGGCAAGCCCTTCACGGACATCTTCGCCAGAAAGAGCGTCGCCCTTGAGCAAGTTTCGCTTCTTCGCATAGCCGTTAATACAACTGGTGAGCGCTGTTCGCAATCCCGACATGTGAGTTCCACCATCTTTGTTTCGGATGATGTTCGTATAGCAAAGAATAGATTCACTGAAAGCATCTGACCATTGCAGTGCAAGTTCTACCGAGACCATGCCCTTCTCGATTTCTTTCTCACCTTGGATGACGATGACGTCATCGTGCATTGCTTCTTTTCGCTCATTGAGTTGGCGGACGAATTCTGCCAATCCACCTTCGTAAAGGTGTTCGACAACATGCGCCTCTTCAGCCCGCTCGTCATGAATGACGATCTGAAGGCCTGCGTTGAGGAATGATGTTTCCTTGAGCCGGGTGTTGATTTGTTCAAACTCGAATTCGGTGACTTCGGTGAAAATCGACAAATCGGGCTTGAATGTAATGGTCGTACCCGTGTCATCGCATGTGCCGATCTCGGCCAATGGCTTAACCGGGACTCCAGCCTCAAACCGCTGATAATGGACAATCCCATTACGGTGGATGGTGACATCCATCCATTCTGAAACTGCATTGACTGCAGAGACACCAACGCCGTGAAGGCCGCCTGAGACCTTGTACGAACTGTTGTCGAATTTACCGCCAGCGTGGAGCTTTGTCATGATGACCTCGGCAGCAGAGACGCCGTAGTCTTCGTGCAAGCCGACGGGAATCCCTCTGCCGTAATCCCGGACCGAGAGCGAATGGTCGGCGTTGAGCGTGATGTCGATGCGGGGTGTATGGCCGGCAAGATGTTCGTCGACGGAGTTGTCGACGACTTCCCAAATACAGTGGTGGAGGGCTGAGCCGTCGTGTGGGTCGCCAAGGTACATACCGGGTCGCAATCGAACTGCTTCGAGGCCCTCGAGAACTTGGATGCTGGATGCGCCGTAATCGTCTGACATAATTATTCCTCCATTGGGGTGTGAAGATGGGTTTTTTATGGTTTCAAAAAGTGTTGAAAATGAGTGTATCTGCTGAGATAATTTTGGGCCGCAGTCCTCTTTTTCTCTACTCTCTCGCCCCTCTACAACTATACCCTGTGCCGAGGGGGTATAAAGGTACTGCAAAAGGGGTGTCAGACCGCTCATTTTACGAGCCTAATTTAAGCACTGAAAACTCTTTTTTGAGCAGTGAAAGTACGGTCAAATCGACGGTCAAAAAAAGTCAAGAAACCCTCTTCTTTTGAACGAAGATTCAACACATTACAAGCGAGAGCGTTAAGAAGCGTGCCAAAGTCGCCGAAAGCATGGCCAACCCCAAGATATGCGTATCTCTTGAAGAAACAACCGTGAAAGCAATGGTTGACGAAGCTGCTCGTGCAGGAATTCAAGGCGCTGAAATGATCGAAGTCCGTTTCGACCGATTGTACCTCAAAAAGCCGCAGGCAATCATCTCAGAGGACGCAGAAGGCAACCGTGTCTCAACCATGCTCCCTGTCAATGAATGGCCCGTTTTAGACTTTGAAGAAGTCGATGTCGAAAAGTCAATCTCTGCACTCAAAGAAGCAATTGCTCTCCCAGTTATTTTTTCAGTTCGTGCCGTCAGAGACGGCGGCCATTTCTCCGGTGACGAGAAAGAGCGCCTTGTGATTCTTCAAGCCGCTATTGATTCGGAAGTCAAATGGATTGACCTTGAATTGGCAATTGAAGACAAAAAACGCAAATCTCTTGTGAAGGCTGCTAAAGCTGCGAACTGTCAAATCATCGCATCCCAACATGACATGAATGGCACGCCAAGTGCTGAAGAAATCGTCAGTTTTGTGAATTCAAATGGAGACAGTGGAGATATCGTCAAATTCTGCAGCACCCTCAAAGATCACCAAGATGCACTTCAGATCGTCGAAGCTGGAAACACATTGAGCGCTCAAGATTCAACACCTCCTTACAGCATCATGGCACTTGGAAATGGTGGCGATTGGGCTCGTATTCACGCACCAACACTTGGCGTAGATTTGGTTTATGCAACCATGCGAGATGAATTCCGCCTCTCTGACAAGGGCCTTGTGAACGTTCGAGACCTCCAAGATGCTTGGAGACTCCTTGAGTATTAAGTTCGAACAGAGACCTTGTAAACAGGGTTTTACGGCAACTCTACTCTGCTTCAGGCTTGCCAATCAGGCAGTTCCGTAATTGATTGTGATTCTACATGGGCCGTAGGCGAAGGAGGCGGAAGTTGAACCACCTCTTTTTGAGATGGCGCCAATGCAGGTTTTGAATCGAAGGGTGAGGCCGGTACCGGCGGAGATGGTGCTTGGTACTGAGCCGGTGTATCGAGTGAAGGAACAATGTGTTGTGGGGCTTCAGCAATCAATCCTGCTTTCATGTATTTGGCATTAAGAATAAACGGTATCGAAAGCGTTCCGAGAAGTACAACGAAGAATACGAGAGAGACAGTAAATGGAGGGAGTATGAAACTTCGTTCAGTCGTGATGATCGTCACATCTGCAGCAACGATTGTATTCGGTGCATCCGCATCACTATCATGAACATTATCCCATGTATCGATGACGATGTAAAAGTCCTGCCATTCAGTACCTGTAAAGAACGATGAGTAGATTTCTGGACCGTCGAGGTTCAAAGCAAAGTTTGCCTCCGATGTTTGTTCGTATTCATGCGAATCACGATACGACTTCCACCCTAAGAAATTGAAGCTTCTCCATTCAGGAGGGATATTCGAAAGCGATTGTTCGATTTCATTGAAGCCGGAGTAGTAGTTTTCTTCATGGGCAGCCTGGTATGATTGTGCATACCTTTGATATTCTTCATCGGTGAGAAGATAGATATCTCCTTCGACCGTATTGAGATTCATATCTTGAAGACGAATACAAACCGTTGTCCGATAATCTGCCGAGAGGTTCACCCGCAAAATACCAACGCTATCGTTACCGATGAGCATCGTCGTGTAATGGTTCTCTTCAAGTGGTTCAAGTTGAGGTCGCATCCAATCTTCATACATCCAGTCTTCTTCAGGATTCAAAGGATATTCTGGAGACGAAGGTGCGTCCTGAGTCATTTCCTCGCCATCTTCACCTTCACGATTCTCCTCGTAATACATGTCATCCCACTCACTCCACCAATTACCGTTGTAAAAGGGCACCAAAGCCATACGTTGGGCCGTCTCATTCCATCGAACTGGCGAAGTATCACCGGCACACGAATCTGCAGCTTGTACATGCATAGAGACGGGGCTGGAAAGAATCACGAAGAGCATCGGCAAGAGCAGGGTCAACGTAATCGAACCCACCCGTATGTGTGATGACATTGCCTCTCCCCGTGTAACGATACCAAAGGAGGTTATACAATCTAGCGGTCAACTTCGTCTACGAAGAGGTCGGATATAGCCACTGTCATCACTTCTACGCTCATCTTTCGATAAAATACCGGGGGCAGGTGGTGGGGCATGGTGATCCATGCCAAGTAAGCCACCTTGGTTTTCGACATGCTCAACATCAGTATAAGTCTCAGCAGCTTGCTTCGCCTCATCTTCAAGTTCAGTCGGTTCCCGCATGACAAGCCAGCCAAGAATCAAGGCAACTGCAACCAGAGCAATAAACGTCGCAAGTTCGGAACCGGCTGAAGTAAGCCAACTTTTCCAATCTTCAACACTGAAATCAGACAAAGATGGAGGGGCAGACGGTTCAGGGCTAACATCAATCTCTTGGTCCATAGAATCACAGATGCCTACACTGTCGCAAACTTCCAAACGAATGGTATAGGTCCCAGTTTCGCTCCAAGTACCAGTGATCCGAGTCACTGAACCAGGCATTGGTTCAATCCAATCATCTGCAGGATTACCATTGTTGTCTGCATCGTCTTCGATATCTAAGTCCCAACGGATGAGCAAATCGGGACTCAACGTTTCATCTCGGTCGGAGATTGAACCATCATTGATATCCATGTCTCGATAGATTGCAAGACCGAGATCTGATTCAATATCCGAGATATTGGCTAAGAAGGAGTTGGAGTCCGAAACGATAATTTCTTCTGGCATGAAGATATTGTGAATACTCGGAGGATGGTCAATTACGACGGTGAAATGGGCTCGGCTCACATCACCGGTACCAAAGGCATCTCGAACCGTGAGTGAGACCGTGTATTCACCTGGAAGAGAATAGGCATGCCAAGGAGTTGCCTCATGGTCAAGTGGAGAACCATCGCCGAAATCCCAAGTATATTGCACAAGGCCGTTCCAATCAGGAGAATTCGCATCAAAGGGAACATATTTTCCTTCAAACGATTGGTCACCATCACGGGTACCATCAGAATCAAAATACAGTAAATAGTCCGGTGCAGAAAACGTTTGGTCTTGTTCGTTAAAAGTTCGAGACCAATCGATATCCGTTAATTCAGGAAGAACACTCGAATCCGTGAGTTGTTCCTCATTATACCACGCATCGAGAATTTGAACAGAAATGATTGGCAAAGGATTGGCAATTTCAACCGTCAATACTCGAGCTGTACTTTGAGTGCCTGCTTCATCGGTCACTACAAGAGTTACCGTATGAATCCCTGGTTGAGAAAAAGAATGAGTCACCTGAGGACTTGCGCCAAAGGAATCATCGTCTGAGAAACTCCAGTTATAGGTTAAATCGCTTGATTCCCCAACTGTACCGTCTGGATCAAATGAATTCCGCCCATCAAAGGTGTAAGGCGTCTCAACTTGACCGTCTTCAACACGGAAATCAATAATCGAAGTCCCCGAAGTGGTTGTTTTAACGATAAAGTCTGCAACTGGCATTTGGTTCAAAACTGAAATGAATAATGATGTATTAACTAAACTTCCATCATCATCCATCACGGTTAACACGGCAGTTTTCACCCCGGGCGTATCCCATGAAGGAAGTGGATTAGGGGCGTTTGAGTTTGTAAGCGTGAATTCATCATCTCGATCGGTCACTCCACCATCAAGGTTGACTCCTTCAGGGAAGAACCAAGCATATGATACGATGCTACCATCAGAATCCTTGAACACATCCGGCATTACGATGGCTGTGTAGGTAAAGGTAGAGAGGTTTTCCGAAAAGATTTGGTAAGGCACTCGATTATTGACATGGACGAGAATGTTCTTCGTACCAATGTTGATGCCATCAGAAACGGTCAGGGTGAGGTTGTAGGTGACGTTGAGGCCGTTGATATCGCCCCATTCGTGAGGTGCTTCATACATACCAATACCACCTTCAGTAACCCCGTCGCCCCAATTCCATTGGAACGAGAGATTCTGGGTTGGAACGTTATCATTGGTCAAAGAAGCAGAAAACAAAATCATTTGATTGGTCAAGATCGTGACTTCTTCTTGAATCAAGACACTGTTGACTGTAATCAAAGGAATCGGCGGAGAAGTATCAGTAATATTCAATTCAAGGACATCGACATCAGACCACGAGCCACCTTGGTCTTGAACACGTAAGGTAGCGTTGTATTGGCCGATGCTTTGGTACGAGCGGAAAGGCGATTTTAATCCAGAGGTGGTTGAATCTCCAAAATTCCAGGCATAGGCGACTGGAGCATCGAGGTAAGGAAGTGAGTTGTTGTCAAAGGAAAGACCCCATGCATCGAATCCATCACCAGAGAATTGGATGTTTTCCCAAGTTTGTGATTCATTCGGCAAAAGCGTACCATTTGCAGTTGGCTTCATGTTCTTGAGCACTTGAGGTGAAGTCGATAACGTGTCAACGGTGGTACCAATCATATCTTGCATTTCGAGTTGGAAGGTATACTGTGAATTGTAGGGTGCAGTGAACCAAAGGCTCTCTTCAGTAGCGGCCCCTCCGCCGGCAGATACTCGCTTGGTTTGAGTATCAACAACAACTCCATTGTTGTCAAGGACCTTCGTGGTAACATCAAGGTCTTCGAAGAAAGCGTTTGAAAAGACTTCGTAATTGACTTGAGCCGTGTCAGGAGAACCATCACCGTCACGGTCACTCAAGGTCGTGGTATTGAGTGTCAATGTCGCTGGAGAAGTGATTCGTGCAGCTTCAATATCGACGGTCCCTTGTGGATACGATGGTCCACACGAGGTGTAATCGCAATCTGCAATTGTACTGGCATACCAAGTAATGGCCCAGACCTCATCTGTGAGGTTCCCAAAGCCAGGGACAAGAGCAGTAGCCACATTGTTTTGGAAATTCAAATCAGTTGCGGTCCACAAACCATCTGCAGTAGCACGTGAAACAACCACGCCGTCGAATTGGCTTACATCAGCAGTCAATCGCATGGTTAAAGGAGCAGGAGAGGAAGCACCAGGAGTGAACTTGAACGCTCGAATACCCCAACCTTCGACAGCATGACCGGTCGAGGACCATGGTCCAGCCCAATCACTGTTGGTATCTGCCGGTTGAACTCGGCAGAAAGAACCTGCAGAACAAGTAGATGTCAAATCAAGATTTGAAAACCCGTAGATTCCTTGAGAGGAATCAAGAACCGCTGCAATTGAGAAATTGGCAAATATTTGCCCCATCGTTCTTCCGAGCATGCCGCTCTGACCACTGACAGGAGAAATTGCTAAATTTTCTACACCGAGTCCTCCTGTTGCTGAGTCTTGTACTAACTGACGAACCGCAGGGCCACCGCCAAGATGGTCTGCCAAATACATCGTGAAGATGAAACCGGCTCCGTAATCGGCAAAGCGTTGATTCCACCATCGAACTGAAATCTCTGAAGATTGCGTCCATTGGTTCAGGTGACTGACAAGCGTCGAGTCAGCACCAAAGCAAAGGTAAATTGCTACATCTGCATTTCCTTCATCAATCCAGAGTTTTTCATAAGGGTCTTGTGCATTGTGCAACAAATGTTCCAACTCGTGTGCTAAGATCGATTTACCCCATGAAAGAGTGACATCGGCGTAATCAACGTATAATGCTTCACGGGAACTCGACAATGATGGGGCAAAGTAACCACCGATATTGTAAGCGCCATCGATATCATAAATGACAATTTGAACTTGGCAGTTATTATCGACATCAGGTGGAGCAAGTCCACGGCCGTCTTGGTAATCCTTACCGTAATAGGTTGTCATGGTTGGATAGATTGTCTGGTCCCAAGAGGCGGCGAGATTATTCAATACCGTTGAAGTCAAAGATCGTCCGGATTGGACCAAAAAGGCAACTGTATTTGTGGTCTTGGCAACATAGGTGTCCACTGAACCGCCAGAGGTTGGAACGGTCAATTCATCGTTTACAACATGCGCATTACATGCACGTCCACCAGCACGAGCTGAAGTTTGAGACTCATAGGTCATATCGTCAACACCTGGTCGGCCAGCCTCAATCCACGCCTCTTTCATGAATGAAAAAGCCGAAACGATTGGCTGTTCTTCTTCGAACATCAAATATTGGCTACCCATTTCGAGGTCAAAGTCGGCAAGGTCGCCGATGACAACGCCACCAGCATTGTAAGGTAGTACCTCGTTTATCTCTTCAGATTCCGCGCCAGTTGTAAGTAAAAGGGGAGAGACACCCGAGACGAACAGAAGCGTCACCAAAAGCAAGGCGGTATTGGAGCGTAGTTCCGACATTTATGGCACCTCATTTATTCGCAAGACTGCTAACATTTACACGACTTGAAATGAGGTATTTAAGAGTGGGTCTATGAGGCTTCATACATGCTCATGCCCGATGCATGCGATTATCGCACTTCCCACTCACTGGCAACAGCAGTTCTTGTTGCCCTTCTTTTCTCTTGCAGCACATCGTTTATACAACCCGCACATGCAGTGCAATCACCCTATGAGGCCGTTCAAATCTGCGAATATGTAGAACAACTCACCTTCAACGGTACACTCGCCAATCAATCGGTCCAATGGCAATCCAGTCTCGGACCTCGAGTCCCTGGCTCAAATGCTTCCGAAACGTTCCGTAATTCTGTTGCTGAAAACTTGACGCAATGGAACGTTACAAACCATGAATACACCGTTGCCAACTTGACCTTTACCAACATCGAAGCATCGTGGACCCCCCAAGATGCCGATGAAAATACATCTCGTATTGTACTGGTTGCGCATTATGACACCCGTAATGCAGCTGAACATGACAGTGATGAGAATCGCACCAATGAGCCGATTATCGGGGCAAACGATGGTGCGAGTGGCAGTGCAGCACTGCTCGAACTCGCTCGTATAATCCCGGCAATGAACCTGAGTTATGAAGTCGAATTACTTTGGACCGATGCAGAAGACCAGAACACGACCCCACACCGATTTTTTGGTGCTGAATCATGGGCAGAAGATCAAAGTCAACACGACATCAACCGAACTGCTGCCTATATTGTATTGGACATGATTGGCGATGCCGATCTTCAACTGACCCATGTTTGGCCAGGCAGTGACGCATTATGGAGCACCATTACACCGCTTGCTCAAGGACTTGGAATGGTCGAAAATCAAACGGGTTGCAACGGACAAGCCGGAATCAAGATCTTCGACATGAACACATCGATTGGCGTTTCTGACGACCATGTTCCTGCCCTTAATATTGGAATTCCTGCTATCGACCTGATTGATATCCGCTACGGACCAAACGCTGAAGCCTTCGAAGGATATTGGCACACGCATGAAGACACTCCCGACAAAGTAAGTGCAGAATCACTTGGTACCGTAGGGCGGATGGTCGAACTTGGACTGAGAAGTGGTGCATGGCTCATGACCAACGTCACGCAAGAAGAAAGTACAGAACCCGAGGACCAACAAGAGAATTCGTCCAATGATACTTCAAAAGAGACGGGAATACAAGACTCAGTAACCCACCCACTTCTTACAATTCTCGCTCTTTCCTCAATCGCCCTGTTACTCCTCTTGATGGGCTCCCTCATGTGGAAGATTCGTAAGAATCCCTGACTAAATCTACGCGGCTTTGTAAGGGAAGGGTATTATCCGCGCATGCAGTGACCAACAATAAGCGGAGGTACGAAGAATGGATGATGACGACATGGATGAGCGGCTCGTAGCCCTTCGCGCCCGAGTTCAGGCCAAACTTGAGGCATCTGAAACGGCGAAAACGACCCGACAACAGGTTGCAGAAGAGGAATTGGTCGTTGAAGCTCACGAACTTGACCGAGCTGTTGAAGAAGCAACCTTTCGTTTTCAAGCCAAAGTCGATGAACTCGACCAATCCGACAAATCAAGACTCATCATTCTTGCCGCCTCCCTAATACTTGTTGGCAGTATCCTCGGCATGGCCTCAGGCGCCTTAATTCTCAACGGCAATCCGGATGACTTGTTGAGTTCATCTTTGTTTGAAAGAGCAGACAGAGTGGATGTGTCAGGAATTGCACTTGAAGGCGGAGGAAATGGAAACGGCGTGGCCAATGTCACGATTCAGTTACTCAACATCGACACGGACGAGGTTCTTGCAGAGATGGTCACAGATGATGAAGGGCGCTTTAGGTTTGAAGACATACTGAGCACTGCTATGACACTCCATGTTGAAGCCGAAGGTTACATCACGGTTGAACGTGATTTCCTACCTGAAGAAGCGGGAATCAAACCGATAACGATGACATCTGGAGAAGGATTACGAATCGAGGAAGGCATAACCGAAGATGATGGATGGGCCCTTGAATCAGCTGTGGCTCTTTCGACCGCCGTCGGTGTATTTACAGTCTTAACTGCCTTTGTTGGTTTCCAAGCGGCAGTTGAAGTTCGTCGAGCAAAACACTATCGAAGAACACAATTTTTAGCAGGAATCGCTTTATTTAGTCGTGGATTAATTATTTTTGGACCATTCATGATTCTTGTTGGAATGATCATACTCAGTCTTTCAAAAAACCAATTCGATGATGTTGGCGGTGATTGAATGTACCTCATCACTGTTGAGGGCGGTGACGGCTCTGGCAAGGGAGAAGCAGCCCGCATCTTGCTCGAATTAGCAGCGGAATATCCGTTTCCAGAAGTGCATGCTACGCACGAACCAAGGCGACACAGTGAACTTGGTAAGTTAGCACTCACTTCTGTCAAATTGGGCAATAAAACACCGCTCGAAGAAGCAGGCCTTTTTGCCGCAGACCGACTCGACCATTCGCACACTTGGATCCGACCTTTGTTACAGCAGGGGCATGTTGTCATCTCAGATCGAAATATCCATTCATCGTTGATTTACCAAGGCATTGTTGGTGAACTTGGAGTCGAACATGTTGCGAAAATGAACGCTGCTGCTTTGATTCCGGATTTGGTGTTATGGATTGACTGCGACCCTGATAAAGCAATGAAGCGTATTCAATCGGGGACTTTACGAATGAACAGTGAAAAGCAAGAATACTTCGAAACTGCAGAAATCCAGCGAACAATTCGAAAAGGGTTCACAGAATTACTCTCGGGTGGAGTCAAAGCACCTGCACCTTTTGACAAGTGCTGCGTTGTTGGACCAATTTTGAACGAGGGTGGCCTCGATGAACTGAAGAAGAAACTTCGTGCTGAACTTCGTGCTTTCTTCAATCGTAAGCCTGCACCTTTGAACGTGGTCGCCGATGAAGTCGACCGGTATTTACTTCGAACTTTAGTTGCAGATGTCAAAAAACAACGCCGGCTGCCTGGTGCACCTCAAGAGCGAACGGCCATTCACATTGGGTGGTTATCTGGTCGTTCTCCTGCTGAATGGATGGCGTACGCTGAATCCAAGTGGGATTCAGAAACTGCAGGTGCAAATGATGTCCCTGCTACGCCTCATTCTCATTCATGTTGGTCGGTATTGGGAACCTTATCTCTGATTGTTGGTTCAAGTGAAGTGCCACGCCTCCACAAAGCGTTTGGACCGCATCGAATGGTAACGCAGCGGCACACACAAAGACTCGTCAAGTGGCTTGAAAAAACTCGGTGGATTCACAAACAGCAATCCCATGTTCCTTTTGCTGAGGCTCAAGTGTTCAAACTCCGAGACAGTCGTCTAGGATACGGTCGTTTAGCTCTCGCCATGTGGCCACTTCGAACACAAATCGCCTCATGGCGTCGAGCAAATCCAAAAGCCGACTGGAATGATGCCTTGCGTTCAATTTTGATTCCTGTCGATGGAAGACCACCTCGACCTTTGATTCGCAAATCGATTGACTACATTTGTAAGCGTCTTGAGATGTTGAGCAGTGGCCATGAAATGTGCCCAGTCCCATCATCAGTTGAAGAATTACTTACGTGGTGGGAAACTCCACCACCCAAAGACTGATCACTCTTCTTCTTTCTTTTGAAGTTCAAATTGAGCATTCGCCGGTAACTTCACCATGCTGGCATTTTCAAAGAAGTGTGGACGGGCAGAGTAAGCAGCAGCAGTGAGAATTGCAATACCGATTCCAAAGGGCGCACCTGTGAGAGGTCGGGTAATATTATTTGATTCATATCCGGTGAGGAGTTGAGTGAATCCATCAATCAAGAGAGGCACACAAAGAACAGCACCCATTCCAATCCAAGCCATCGTTCTGCGGTTTGTTCTATAGATTTTCTCAAGCCATCGGTCAGGCAGCAAAGAAAGGCATGAATCTTTGATTGTCCAACGGTTATAGCCGTAACGAGAGAACACTAATCCACCGATGGCAAGACCAAAGAAGATTCCAAGGTCACGGGTGCATACCGGCATCTGGTTACCATTGATTTCCAAGGACCGCTCGTGTTTGTTATGGCAATTCAAATCACCAAACATGTAAATGAAACCTGTGTAAGGGTCAAGTTCTGTCCAAGCAAACGGCTCATGAACATGTATTGTTCCATCTTCATGTACATGCGTCAATGCGGCCGGAGTGTTACCGCTGGAGAAGGCACCGTCGACAGTGGCATAATCCAAAGCGTTGGCTCGAGCAGCGAGTTCAGGCACACTCCCCGTCGGTAAGAGCAACGGTGCGAGGAAAAAGGATACAAAGAAAAAAGCACTGACACCAAACACCCAAAGTCCGACTTTACGCTCACGGCGGCGGTCAAGCAAGCCGTTCTTCTCCATGCCACGTGCTGTATCAGCCAATTGATGAAGTTTCGCTCGGTCAAAGGCGAGTATTGATGTGCGAAGCCCCTCTAGAGGTGTCATGAGCCTCAAGGAGGGAGAGCCGGTTGGGCTTGGTACCGGTCTTCAAGCAGGGGCGTTTTTGGGTTTGTACCTTGGATTCAGTTTAGCAGTTATCTCCATTTTAACCGACCCTGATGCCCTCAAAAGACTGGGCACTTTGATGTGTGTACCTCCAATGTTTGGCGCTATTTTGCTGGGACCGTTTCTGGCAAGACGGAAACGACCGGTTTTTCTTGGTCGCCAACCGCTTGTTCACGCTCGAGAACTGTTGCATCGATTCAATGAAGGGCAAGGCAAATGGCGCGTCTTAAGCCATGTCAAAAGCGATGGCATGTCAATCCGAATCGACATGCACAATTTAACAAATACAACCGGCGTGGTTCAGGCTGGATTGATCTTAGCCGATCAATATTCGGTCAAATTCATCGTTGGACAAGGCATGAGCAACAGCCGCCAACCAGAATTACGAAACAAAGTCCTCTCCCAAATTGAGCAGAAAGTAAGTCTTGCTCGACGTAAAAGAAGCGCAAAATCAATTGAAGTCTCGCCTCAACCTACCGTCAAATACGTTGACCAGCAGAAAAAGATAAATCGTGCTATCTTGATTCTTCTTCCAATCTTTTCGTTCTTTGCATGGTTAGAAATGAAATGAGCATCATTTTACTTGGTTTTGAGATGAAGAAGGGCCATACTTTACATTGGCCGGCGGTTTTCCAAACTTGATGACCGACATGCTCGCCCTTCTACGGCGCCTCGAAAAAGGCGGAATTGAAGTTCCTGAACATGTCAGAAAAGCCATGCTTGAGGTTGACATTGCTGATTTTACCGATTACGATGTTGAGCCTTTTTTTGCTGACCGGCCCATTCCGTTCCTCGAAACTGAACAAGGTGGCCTGAAAACAATCTCGGCACCTCACATGATTGCAACCTTACTGCACCATCTGGAATTGTCAGAAGGTCAAGAAGTCGTCTTGCTCGGCGCAAAAGGTGGCTATATCGCAGCACTTATCGCCATGATCGTCGGTGAACACGGTCGAGTTCGCCTGCTCGACCCGTCTCAACTTGCTGTTGAACATGTTCAAGCTCGCTTAACCCATTGGCCAACGGTCGAATCACGGGTTGTCGAAGCGGTTGAAGTTGCACCCGTTGCCTTCCCAGGAGAACTCAATCGCGTCTTGATCACCGGACAAGTTCGTGATTTACCTGAATGGCTCTCCTCTCGAATCGTTGACGGTGGATTTGCACTTGCACCACTTGGCAACACTGCAGGACAACACTTGATGAAAGTTGAGCGCCAAGGTGATGAGATGTTTTCAACCGATTTAGGTCCAGTCTCGTTTGGCCCTATCGATGTTCGAGATACGGAAACTGGTCCAATGAATCCTGATGAATTTGCCGACCTGCTTGAATTAACCTTGGAGACCTGTGAAGAACTTGAGATGGCTGATGAAGATGAACGCACTGCTTTACAAGATTTAATTGTCGAACTGCGCCTACTGCCTGCAGATTTACCACCTCCGGGTGAAGGCGGAATCCCGATGAGTGAACATCCAATGATTCAACTGATGTGGGAGGCGTCTCCTTCTTTCCTGCGACTCTGGCCCATGCTACAAATGATGTTACACCCGAACCTTGCCCAACCTGGCGCGGTTGATTGGAATGAAGACGATGAAGATGACGGCTTCAATTTTGATGAGTTCAAACGTTGAAAGAGTTTATTCCTACCTCTTTTTCAAAGAAAGCGTTCAAGTGCCGTATGCCTCACCTGTTGGCATGAACCGAACTGCTTTAGCTGCTGGAAGTTTACTTGTTTGCCTGCTGTTGACCCTCTCTGCCCTTGGTGGAATGGCCGTTGAGAACGATGCTTCAACTTCTGCGAATTTGAATGAATCCAATGAAGATACTTCTTTTGTTGTCGCCAATGACTACTGGAGCACACCGGTCTCACTCGACAGCACAGATGCCGTCGGTTGGCAATCCTCATTAGCGATTGATTCCAATGATCACCTGCATGTGACCTATCTTGACGGCACCAATGGCAATCTTGAGTACATGACCTA
>CALBIL010000031.1 GCA_937892945.1 uncultured euryarchaeote
CAACCACACACCGTTCCAGGCGTTGTGATCTATCCGGTATTATTCTCAGTTTCCCAAGGTTATCCCAGAGCATAGGGCAGGTTATCCACGTGTTACTGAGCAGTTCGCAATGAATCTAATTCATTCTACTCGCATGGCTTAATCGAACTCCAATAGCGGTCGCCTCTGGCAGGATCAACCAGATTTCTCTTGTTATGATCCTTAGGCTACTTGTCGCAAATTCATTTATTGAAATTGAATTACTGTCCTAAAAAAATTGGCGAGAGTATAATGCACTTATGCTTCTTACACAAAAATACGTCATAATCTCGATCACCTACCTGACCAAGAGCGAGCTTCCGTGGGGGAAGGTTTCTCAAGATCGCAATAGCTTCGGCTTCACGGGTCAAGAGGATGGCGACGGTCATCGTCCGAAGACTCAGCCGCCAACGCCGTTCTCGACTACGCAAGCAACCTGTCCACTTACCTCCCATATATCAACGTACCCTCTCGCCAAGGGTAGTGGGAAAGGCAGACTGAGCCGCAATTCACCCTAAAAATCATGTGTGGCCGCAGAAAGAGTCGGTATTCGATGTTAAACTGCACATAACCGTCATTCGATGTCATACAGGTGAAGGTCGGTCATATCATACCAACAATCGACTCCAATGCCGGAATAACCGTCATACCAACCCGTTGCTTCAGCAAAGAAGAAGTTCCTGTTCGCCTTTTCGGGGTCGTTGAGTTCAACCCCTTCGCCTCCTGAATAATTCGGAATGTGAACTGCTGGCATCGCATGCCCTCCCCAATCTTCGTTTTCATTGGACTTTACTAAGAGGAGAATTAAGACCCCATCATAGCCAATTGACTCAACGAGCGAGAGGTAAAGAGAAGCTGCATCCTCGCAATCTCCTGCATGCTCCCAAAGCATTTCAATAGGGTATTTAGGATATTCATTGACACCCATTCCGTCAATATCATATTGATAGGGAATCCCACCAACAAAGGCCAGAATAAAATTAGCAATTTCCAATTCTGAAGTGTAACCATTCTCAAGAGCCAGGTCTCGTAATTCGATGGCCAGTTCCTGAACATATTCCTCATTTGGAGTTACAAAACGTTGGTAATCATCCCATGAATAAGTTGAGTGATCATAGAGTTTGAATGTACGGTATAATGAATATTCAAAATCAAGCGAAATGGTATATGCTTGATAGTCAAAAACCCAGTCGAAAAGAGGCGTATTCATGACCCGTAAGTCTTTGAAAGTGTATGAGAAATCAAGTTCCCCATCATAGCCATCGTTATCACCGACGCCCGATGTAGTCAAGGCATGAGTTTCTGAGACGGAAGCAAGACTGCTGTTGATTGTGAACACATAAGCATCAAGGTCGTTGGCGAGATTAATATCGACTGAATCATCGAGAAAGGGGTCAGAATCCCATACTGAGATTTCAATCTCATGCAGAGAAATATGCTCTGGTAAATCATAGAAAAATTCGTACTCGAAAGAGACTTCTACATCGGTCGTCATCGTATAGAAATTCTCTTCTTCACCTGTTGGAGCGCAACCGATATTGACGTCATTGACTTCAATACAAAAATAGATTTCAGAAGAATCATCGAAGTAGTCAAGAGATTCAAAAAGTGTAAACGAATGAAGTGTTAAACTTAGACCAGAATCTGAATGATCGTTGACATCAACATCATCAGGAACTCCATCATCGTCATCATCAAGATCACTGTTATCCCCTTGCCCATCACCATCAAAGTCAACCCATTCTGTGGCGTCACGTGGGAATTCATCGAGAGAGTCGCTGTAGGAATCCCCGTCATCATCAAGATCTATAATATCCCCAAGGCCATCGCCATCGAGGTCAGACCAATCTGTTGGGTCAAGAGGTAAGTCATCGAATGCATCGGGATAACCATCACCATCATCATCTGTATCCTGGGTATTTCCAATTCCGTCACCATCTGTATCATACCATTCAGTAAAATCCATTGGAAATATGTCTAAATCATCAGAAAAACCATCGCCATCATCATCGAAATCGATTGTGTTACAAATACCATCACCATCTGTATCCAAGGGGACATCACGGTAATCAAGAGCATCTGTGTGTGCAAGGCATCGTACTGACTCATCGAAATCGGAATAGCCGTCTCCGTCATCATCGAGGTCACTGTTATCGCCCATACCATCAAAATCGGAATCCCGCCATTCTGTTGAATCATAGGGGAAAGTATCATCTCGATCGAGAACACCATCATCATCGGAATCTAAGCTCGAAGCAATTGCTTCTGTTGAAAGTGTTGTTGCAAACAAGAGGATAAAGGCGACGAGAACGACCAGTGTACCAAAAATAAAGATTCCAATCGACATTTCCTTTGATGGCAGCGAATCTATGAATTGCGATGAAGGTGGGGTATTCGAGTCCAAGTTCTGCCACGGAGAAGCAGATATATCATCAGGCATGTGGAACCATTTACGATGATTACTATAAATTGTTTACCGGACAAATCGAAAAGTAACATATCGTGAGTGTGAGTGAACGGATACGTTTACTACGGAAAGTCGTAAAGATTCAGCATGGCTGAACATTCATCAAGCAGTGTTACAATTCAGCCAGCGAATGATTT
>CALBIL010000032.1 GCA_937892945.1 uncultured euryarchaeote
GTCACATTTGAACTGCGTTTGGATGGAGACTCCACGTGGGTTCATCAGCGGTTGCATCGGTATGGAAGGGGAGAACATCGTGAAGCACTTTGGGAATGTTAACACACCATAACATCTCAAACAGGGGTGATTCAGGGGTGCCGATTTTGTCGGTCAATTTCTTCCACATCTTGATGATGCCTTGGGTCTTTTGTCGCTCATATTGCAACATAAGAGCTGTCGTCTGGATGAGGCCTTGGATGCCGAGGATGTATCGCTGCTCAACTTCCCTGGCTTTGAGTGACTTCCACATCTCTTCCCAGTCCTCATGGGCATGCCAGTAACGACCTGTATTGAACTTGATAATGCCGGCATCAAGCCACCTTTGCTCGTGTTGAGAAAGTGGGGGGTTCACCTCCATAGTTGGCGCTTTACTTGTTTGCTTTCAAGTTACGCCCCTTACAGACCTTTCTTGGTGAACGTTTGACAAGATTCTTGTGTGCCGAAACCCTTTGAATCTATAACCATAATTACGCTTAGGGATAGTGAGTTGATAAAGGGTAGAATGCAGTCTTATTATGGAAAGAAGTGAAGATCTGAAGGGACTGCTGAACGAGAAGAGAGCGAATTTAGAGACACATATTTTGACCACCTTTGATGGCAAAGAAATGTGGTATCAAGAGAAGAGATTACAATTCAAAGGCATAGCCAATATTACCACAGATGAGTGGGGTGTCAGTATTCGATTTGAGTGTGAAAATCAGAAAACAAGAAGTTTATCTGGACGCTGGGATGTAATCATTGCTTATGCCGATCATATTGGCGCACAGTATTGTGGGTGGAGTTTAGATTTTGAATGCCCTTACCCAGAATGGGAATTGGATGAAAATAAAGAATAAAACTGGCATCCATTGCAGATTTTGGAATGATTGAAACAACAAAGGGTTCAAAATCTCAGATGCTCATGCATCGCAGTGATGCGTGCGCAGGTTTGAACTCGGGCAGGGTGGTGGACGTTGGGGGATTTGAACCCCCGACATCTTGGTTGCAAACCAAGCACTCTTCCAACTGAGCTAAACGCCCCTGTATTCATGGCGTCGAGTCAATCCTTTTTGAGTCTTCACCTCAAAGCGACTCGTTTCAAACTGCATCAATCGTTGCATCACGGTCGGGGCCTACACCAATACTGGTGCAAGGAACACCGACAAGGGCTTCGACCTTCTTGATGTACAATTGAGCTGCTGAAGGCAAGGCAGAGTAGCCAATACCCTCATCATTTGCTTTCTTTGCGATTCCGAGCCATTCTTCAAGTGAATACGAAGGGAAACCAGGCATGGAGACATAGATTGGCTTGCACCGTTCAAGAGCTGTTGCACTCGAAGGCATTTCCAAAATCTCTTTTCCATCCAACTCGTAAGCCACACAGATCTTGATTTCATCGAGTCCACCGAGAACATCCAGTTTTGTCAATGCAAGTCCTGTGAATCCGTTGATTCGATTTGCATGGCGCATGACCACTGCATCAAACCAACCGCAACGACGCTTACGGCCTGTGGTTGTACCAAATTCATGGCCGACTGTTCCAAGGTGTACCCCGTTTTCATCATCAAGTTCAGTTGGCATGGAACCATGCCCAACACGAGTGATGTAGGCTTTGGTAATTCCAATGACTTCTTGGACATGGCCTGGGTGAATTCCAGCCCCGTGTGAGGCGTTACCACGGCACGTGATTGAAGAGGTGACGTAGGGGAATGTTCCTTGGTCGATATCCAAAAGACAGCCTTGAGCACCTTCGAGGATAATGTGCTCTCCAAGTTTCAATGCATTGTCAAGCATAAGACCAGTGTTCTGAATAGAAGTGCAGTATGCATTCCAAATCCATTCAACATCAGCCTTCAAACCTGATACTGTGATTGTATCTTCACTTCCTGCTGCTGACAGGGTTGAGTTCATTCGAGCAGTGGTTGCATCCATCCAGTCATCATCGCCCATAACTTCAGAGAGGTCTCCAAAGCGCAAACCAATTCGGTTGGTTTTGTCGGCATAGGTAGGACCAATACCCCGACCGGTTGTTCCGATTTTCTTATCCAAACTGTCGAGATAACGATGGAAGGGAAGAATAATGTGGGCTCGTTCACTGATGTACAAGCGTTCTCCACGAGGGTCTTCACCGGTTGATTCTTGCCATCCAGTTAATTCTGTATTGAGGACCCAGGGGTCGATGACCATTCCGTCCCCGAGGACAAGGTTGCATTCTTTTCGAGTGATTCCTGAAGGTAAAAGATGGAATTTCAAGACTTGATCACCGATGACGACGGTGTGGCCTGCATTGTTTCCGCCTTGGAATCGAGCAACCCATGTTGCCTGTTCGGCAATACGATCGACAATCTTTCCTTTTCCTTCATCTCCCCATTGGGCTCCAAGAACTACGGTGGCTGGCACTTTCCTCTCCTCACCCCAATGCCCTCGCGTACCGTCTTTGAACTATGTGTTTGTTCACTGTGGTTTTTTCAACATCTTGACCATCGAAAGAAGATGAGATGAGGCCATGGAAACAACCCTTTATATCCGCTACATCATTCTTCCTGTTTGTAGCCAACCAAGGTAACCACAGTGTAAAACCGCACCACGCAGTTTCAGCCACGGTGAGCATCCCCTCACGGGATTTATATACTCTGGGTACCGACTACATAACAAGAGGTTAAGAAGATGAAAATGAATCCGGAAGGAAATGCTGGCGAAGAGCCAGATCGCAAACAAAGGGCTGATTCAAACCGCAGTGGGAACGATGTTATTCGTAGAACACTGGAAGGCCACACTCGATCGTGTGTCGATTGTGGAGTCACCGACTGGCAAATGGATGACGCTCGTGGCGAGATCATTTGCAACACCTGTGGACTCGTTGTCGAAGAGAATGTCATTGACCCAGGGGCTGAATGGACAAACAGAGACCGTAGTCAAGACCGTTCACGTGTTGGCCAACCGCTCACCTATACACTCGCTGACAAGGGATTGAATACGACCATTGATGTTCGTGACCTTAACTCTGGAAGTGCAGGGCGTCACGGAATTTCCTCTCAATCACGCCGAGATTGGCGTCGCCGTCGTGTCGTCGATGAACGCTCAAAAACTCGAAAGAGTCGAGAACGTAACCTCGTTCGTGCAAATCAATTCATTCGAGACCATTCGGGATTACCTAAGCCACTCCAAGAAGAAACTGCACGCCTCTACCGCAGACTCTCTGGTGAAGGTTTCGTGACTGGTCGCTCAATTGCAGGTGTTACTGCAGCTTGTGCTTACTTGGTTGCCCGGCAAGAAAACTTACCTCGGCAAATCGTTGAAGTCTCTGAAGCATTTGACGTTAAAGAGAAAGAACTCTCACGCCTCATTCGTCAAGTCTCTCGTAAGTTGAACCTTCACAAGATCTCCTCTCCTGACCAATACTTTGACAAGTTCATCTCCGATTTGCAACTTCCTCCAAGTATCCATACACAAATTGAACACCTTTGGTCTGCGATCAAACCACATGATGAACTGTGGCAAGGGAAGAAACCAATGGGTGTTGCTGCTGCACTGATTTACAAGGTCTCGAACGAAGCCGGTTCACCTCGAACTCAATCCGAAGTGTGTAAAATTGCCAATGTATCTGAAGTGACATTGCGTGGTTTACTCCGCTTGATTGAAGGCTTGCTCAGTCAACTTGGTGAAGTTTCAAAACAGTGATTTCAAACAGTTGGTAGGCGAACCTTGAAAGATTACCTCCACTGCCATTGGACCATGGGATTCAAAGCGAAGGCTCGTAAGCACAAGCCTGATTCTGAAAACGATTCTGATTCAACAAAGAAGTCTTCGACCAAAGAAGGCGAGATTCCGTGTGGTGTCAAAACCTGCGATGGCTATGCTGACAAAAGCTTCGGCGGGCGTTCACTCTCACTTGACAATGCAATCGACGTATGGGGCGATAGCGGCTATGTCGAACGCAAGGGCCGAGTCCGAGTCTGCAAAAGTTGTTACCGTAAGTGGAAGAAGGATAACAAATCTGAAGACTCTTACTGATGTTCTTCACTTTCAGTTTTACTGAAGGGTGTTAGAAAAGAAGGTATACCGACGACTATGCTTTCGAATGTATGAACAACAGAGTAGTGATTCGAAGTTTAGTTACTCCAGAGGGTTGTCTAGTAGCAATGGATGATGGAGCCATTGTGTGGAGACCTACGCATGGAACACGCAGCCAACTCAAACTTGATGCCATTGCAACGGTGTTACTCGCACTGAAAGGTCCTACGGGATGCTACGACATCGCAGCCATTGGTGATTCGAATGGTGGGGTTACGCTTCTTTCTCTTCCACGGCTTGAAGAGATCGAGAAGTTTTCCATCGGTGGTGGAATTGTTCGCTCACTCACTGCTGTACAAGGGTCCTTAGGGAAATACCTTGCAGCCACACAAGATGGTAGCGTGTGGGTAATTGGCACCGAAGTACCTGGTCGAACACTCCATCTTTTCACACACTCAAGCCCGATTACAAGTTTGCGACTCCTCGAAGATAAGATTCTTATTCAAAGTGGATGGAACCGCCAGACCTATGATTGGACAGGAGCTACAACAGATGAATTTGATGGTCAACACCAATTCAAGGTTAAGGCAACAAACCGAGCGAACCGAAGAGCACGAATACTTGAATCTGAACAGCTCCGTATTCAACAAACTCAGCCTTTGATGCTTGATTTACCTGCATTTGGTTAAATTTGTTCTTGTTCATCCAACGGCCACGGTGGATGTGGAGAATACCACAGTGCTGTTTTGGCAGGTTTTGGAACGGAAAGAGAGACTTTACCATCATTCGCTAGACAGGTTTCAAGGAAATCAATATGGCGTTCAAGTACTTCTTTAACATGCCGTACACCTTTGATAGCAGGTCCTTGAAGCGGAATAATCGACTTTGGTTTGTAACCCGCCACACGCTTGAGGCTCTCTAAGAGATTAGGCAAACAGCCGCCAGGTAGATCCCAACGTGTTGGGCGGTCTGCACGAGGCAGTAAAGTACCAAGAATCATCATCTTTTGGTCAGGAATCCAATAGCCCATCCCATCTAGTGAATGACCTGGAAGTGCAAGTGATTCTACTTGACCATCTCCGAGGGCAAAGACATCGCCTTCATCGACGGATTGAGAATCAGTCGGAGGCATGTCTGAATCGAAACGATTCGCCCATGTTGTAAAGAAATCACCGATTTCAAGTGCTGCCTGACCATCCGGATGAATGTGAACACTGCAGTTTGAAAATGATTCGGAAAGATGCTTCGCTCCACCAGAACATGGATACCTTTTGCTGGTGAGTATGATACGGTCAAGACGATTCTCATCACTAAGAACCCCTTTTATTCGTTCGACTTGCAGACTTTGGTACCATGAGGTTCCTGCATCGATGAGCAAATTACCAGCCGAACCTTCAACGACGACTAAGTTGGCATCGTGGTGGATTGCAGGCAAGCGTAACACACGCATGTTCACTGCTAAGGCTTGTACTCCTTGAACCATACTCTTGATTTGAAAGCCGATGTTCGGAGAAAAGCAGCGATGTATCCTTTTTACTCATTGGTTGCGATTAAATAGGGGGAGTGAGTCGCAAACCCATGGCACGATTCCCTGAGGCTGAAGTCCGTTTACTTCATCGTAAAATTTGCATGCGCTGCAATGCACGCAATGCGGTCCGTGCTCTTCGCTGCCGAAAGTGCAGTTACAAAGGTCTTCGACCAAAGAATATCGAGCGCAAGGGTGCATGATTTTCACCTTTTCTCGACTTGTGTCCACCTTACTCTAATCCCAACATTGGCATAATTAGTGCCATTGGGTCTCCAAGAAGAATCATTGGAATGATTGCTGGAAACAGGAATACTAACAGAGGAAGTTTTTGACTTACCCACACCTGCTCGATTCCTGCCTCTTCTAATTCGAACAGATCTGAGCGAAGCTGTTCATCACTTGGCGTTTTACGAGGCGCTCTCTTTCGATGGTATACTTCGACGGAACCATTTGGCTTCTCGATGAGAGTCGTCAACAACCACACATGCCGGTCCATGACTTCGGACCGTGGCAGTTGACTCGCATGCCATGCGAGCATAAGATCACTAACATTCCGAACATGCCCTCTGGAGATATTCAGCAGAAGTAGAATTATCGGAATCAACAAGAAAGAGAGGCCACCCCACATCAAGAGGGAAAAAGTAGGGGGCAATGCAAACAAGGCATCGGATGTTGCTGATGAAAAGGTAAGAGGAACGGACGACCAATTCGGAAGAAGCAGTGCCACCCACATCAGTGCCTTTGCATCAGCACCACCGTGAAGCATCCGAAGCCGCCATGCGACATCGATGAGAATGATGATTGGAAGTACTGCAAAAGTAGACCACCATAAGGCACCTAAGCCCACCGCATTTCCAAGTACAACATCAAGCGGATTCACTGATTGGTACTGTACCGCACCAAAAATGAGTCCACAAAGGCTGGCTAAATACCAAACAACTACCGCTTGGTCCATTCTGGAACCTCCTTTGAGGTCAGAAAGTGTAGGACGTCCAAGAACAGCACCGCTCGCATACGCCACCGCTGCTGAAGCAGTGAGATAGATGGTCCAATCAGCACCCAGGTACATCAATTCCAAAGTCCATAGGAAGAGTGCTGGTTTCACCCATACAAGCCAATGTTCATTTTTGACACGGCGTTCCTTTTGGTCCATCCAAGCAGCCCAACCCATACCGAGAAGAAGTGCTGAGATTCTTGACCAGCCTAAGATTTCAATTTCTGTGAGGCTCATGACCTGCGGATAGTGGCAATGAACTTAAAGACGGCCTCCACGCAGGACAGAGTACGACCAATGAGGCTGTAAATATGGATATCGAAACCCGTCTTCTACAAGTTGCTTCCGTTATCAATCAAATTGATGACCCGAAAGTACCTCGGAACATCCGCCGTCAAGCTAAGGAAACATGCGAACAATGGCTGTTGAATAAAGCCAAGAAGTTGGATGTCCGTATCGCTATGTCTCAATCCAAGTTAGAAGAACTCTACGAAGACCCGAACATTCCTCCGGAATTCGGGACACTCATCTTGATGATTAACACCGAACTCGAAAAGATTCTTACCGAAGTTCTCTGAATCACTCTTCTTCTTCCAACGCAATGATGAATTGAGCGAGCAATGGACGCAAGTCTTTGTCCAATTTACCTTCCGATAGAAGAGAAACCACATTTGATGCAATTGAGTTCTGCTCACCAAGAGCAGCAGCTGCTGAAAGAATAATCTCGATTTGGTCATCTGAAACCTTGTTCTTTCGAAGAACACGTTGCGATGCAACACGCCCAGCAATGAGTGTTATGTGATGGTCGGAATATCCCAGCAAGTGTTGTAATTGGTTCAAGGATTGGCTTTCAAAGTTGGAGATCTTACCATCACGGATGGCATCAATCCATGCTTCATCAATCGAGGGAGCACGTTCCGACATGAGAATGGAAAAGGGGCGTGTTGCTTCGATATTCTCTAAAACGATCTTGATGATTACAGCAAATGGAACTGCCAGTATCATTCCGAGAATCCCCCAACCGGCGAAAGAGATAGCAGTCACGAGCAGAAGGAGCACTGGAGAAAGGTCAAGGGCCCGACCTGCCCATTTGGTCTCAATGATTTGCCCCCAAATTTGCTGGTTAGCAAGCAGTAGGAGCGTTAACAGAATCAATGTATTCGGTTCCAAGAGAATGAGCCCGAGAATAATTGGAGGGACCGTTGCAATCAACGAACCAATGTAAGGTACATAGTTGAACAGGAAGGTCAATAATGCCCAAGTAAACCACAAATCAATGTCAAAAGTAAGCATGATTAATCCTGCACAAAGTGCTGTACCTGCACCTACGCCGGTTTTTACGATAATGTATGTGTTCACACTTGATTCAATTTTAGAGCGGATGATTTGCACTTTTTCATTTCCTCCATCTGGCCAAGCCCTTTCGATTCGACCCGGTAGCAAACTTGCTTCAAAAATGATGAAGATAAGGAAAAACATCACGGTGATACTGGTTGTGATGAAACCCCCTACATTCGCCAGCATACCTAATGCTACATCGGAGAGTTTTTGTTCATCTTCGAGAAGACCCATTGCGGCAAGATCTTCAACAAGTGTGCTGTTTGTGGTTTCATCATCATCGCTCAACATTGCACCCATAAGCGGTGATTGTTTGATTTCACTCCATCTCTGTTCGAGTTGAGTATTGTACAAATCCATTTTATCTTCATCTTGAACTAAATCATTGGCTTGTTGGAAGGCAACAAATGAAGCTGCTGTCACAACCATCAGTGTGAAGAGAACCATGGTGAGGTACGATAGAATGAGTGGAAAGCCATTGTTTGAAAGCATGTCTGAACCGGGCTTGAGGACAAAATAAATCCCGAGAGCAATGAAAAATGGTTGGAGGACACCTTTGAGAACAATCAGCCAAATAACCATCAATGTGATGAGTAAAGAAATGTAAGCAAAGGTCGAAACTCGACGATTAAATCGACCTGAATCCCATGCAGGTGAGGCGACTTCCATACTTCCGGGGAAGTGTTCGTCCTCTTGATTGTTTAGGCGACTATTCACCTTCAAGAAGAGAAGTTTCTGTTTCTTCATCTAAAGCAGGCAAACGGAATGCCAAAAGCGATGCAATCAGCATCATTATGCCACATAAATGAAAGGCAGTGTGGTAATCAAAGGGCCAATCGCCTGAAGCGGTTAACGTCCAAACTAAACCACCTGTGAGAGGTCCGAGAATTCGAGCGAATGCACCGAGAGATTCTTGCGCCCCCATCACAATACCAAGTTCATATCCGTTGGATTTTGCAATACGAGTCAAAAAGGAGGAAGATGAGGGTTGAAAGATTCCATTGCCAATGGCAATAAGAACAGCGACAACCAAAACATGAGCCCATGCGCTTTCAGCTTGCGTATAGGGGACCAGCACCAAACCAAGACCTGTGATTGCACTGGCCATGGGGATAAGGCGCCGTGAACCAAATCGCCGTGAAAGTGGGCCAATGAGAAATCCTTGTGTCACAATTCCAGTGATTCCAATCATCGCAAAGACACGGCCATTATCTGCTTCAGAGAAACCAAGTCCGCCATCGGCAATACCCATTTCAGTGTAGAGAATGAAAACTGCATGCATAATCGTAAACCCGAATGTGAACAACATTGAAACCCAAATTACCACTGATATGTTGTTGGCTTTGAGCATTGAAGCTGAATTCTTCATAATCCCTACCATCCCCTTGATCCATGGTTCTGGTGTTTTCTGTGTTCGTGATTCAACAGGGAGTGATTCTGGGAGTGAACGGAATGCAATAAGTAAAGAAAAAATAGACAGAGCGCTAGCAACTGCACACGGTAAAAGATACGGATGCGTATCGAAAATGGTGTTTTGAAACAAATCCCAGCGTGCTGCTGGGTTTGATAATTCGCCTCCAATAAAAGGACCAAAGGTAAACCCAAGTCCAAATGCTGCACCGATGATACCCATTCGAGTTGCCAGTTGTTGAGGTGTACTTACGTCCCCGATATAGGCACGAGCAACGGCAATGTTTCCGTTGAATACGCCTGCAAGGAATCGAGCAATGAAAGCGATGATAAGCGTATTTGCAAGCCCAAACATGGTGAAAAAGACGGTATTACCAACCAAACCAACCATCAAAACGGGGCGACGACCGATTCGGTCGGAAAGCGAGCCCCAAAACGGTGCAAACAAAAATTGGGCTGCGGAATACGAAGTCATCAGTAAACCAACCCACAGGCCTATGTTTGCAGTTTGGTTAGCGGGAGTCAAATCTTCGACCAAGTACGTCAAGAAAGGAATGACAATTCCGAACCCAATCAGATCAATCATCGTCACAAGGAAAAGAACGAGTAAGGCACCTTTGCCTGCATCGCGAACCGAGGACGGCTCCGTTGAAGTCTGTTCCATACTTTGCCCACTACCACTTTCTTTTAGTATGCCATGTATCAATATTCAAGCGATTGAACTGTATTGTATCCAAAGGATAAGTTCAAGCTGAAGTCGTCTTGCTTGGAAGAGGTGTCAAACGGTCGATAACTGCGCTTAGACGCTCGACTAAACCTTCTTTCTCAGCATGTTTGATGAGGGCGAACTCCATGACTTCATCGAGTGAATCAACGGGTACTACGGTCACCATCTTCTCGTATTTCTCATCCAAGAGAACGTCTTGCATATTGGCTCGAGGAATAACGATAGTTTTGATTCCAGAACGTGCAGCGGCTTCGATTTTAGCTGTGACGCCACCAATAGGTAAAACTTCACCGCGGACCGAAAGTGAGCCGGTCATTGCCAGATTTTGATGAATCGGGATGTTTTCAAGAGCAGAAATAATAGCTGTTGCGATGGTAATTGAGGCTGAATCGCCATCGACTCCATGTGTATCAACAAATTGGATGTGGATATCATAATCAGAGATGTTCTTCCCAGTCAATTTCTTGATAACTGCACTGACATTGGTTACACTTTCCTTTGCCAGGTCCGAGAGTCCACCAGTGGCATGTATTTTCCCGCCACCACCTTGCGAGGGGGTAACAAGCGCTTCAACAGGAAGCATAATTCCACTGAAATCAGAAAGACCAGAATTGGCTCCAAGTACGGCAAGACCATTGACTCGGCCAACACGTTCTCCTGAATTAACCACCATTGCGTAATCTTGACGACGTTCGATCATTCGGTCAGCAACTTGTTGTTCAAGTGGCTTGGCAATGTTACGTGCACCAAGGACATGGGCTGCTGTAGCGACTGGTGCGCCTTCTTCCATAGCCAAGTCTCCAGCAATTCGAACTAATCCACCGAGTTCACGCAATCGAAGTGAAAGTTTTCCACGACGACCAGCACGGCGTTGAGCCTCACGAAGGATAATAGCGACTGCAGATTTATCGAAGTGAGGAATCTCACGTGAAGTTCCCATGTCACGGCGTACTTCTTGTGCAATAAATCGAATGAGTCGACGACGGTTTCGGGCAGTGTCCGGCATTTCGGAATTCACGTACACTTCATATCCGTAACCTCGAATTCGACTTCGAAGGGCAGGATGCATACCCTGAATGGCATCGAGGTTACCCGCTGCAATTAATATGAAATCACAAGGAACCGGTTCGGTCTTGGTCAATGCACCCGATGAACGCTCTGAGCGACCAGAGATTGGGAAGGCTCGCTCTTGCATTGCAGTGAGCAAGGCTTGTTGCTCCTCAAGGCGGAGCAAATTGACTTCATCAATGTAGAGTACACCTTTGTGAGCACGATGAATTGCACCAGGCTCAACACGGTCATGCGCTGGAGTTTCCATACCACCCGATTGGAACGGGTCGTGACGTACGTCCCCAAGAAGTGAACCGGACAAGGTAGCAGTTGCATCGACAAATGGTGGCAATGCCTTACTGTCATGCTTCACCAATACTTTGGGAATTCGGCTTTCATCACCAGAACTCAATCGGCCACGAATAAACATGTAACCGAACATAAGTAGGAATCCACCAAACAACAAAGTGAGTATATCACCGCTTTGAATGGTCGCAATAACAAGAAGGAAACCAACTGCTGCAAATGCGATGAGGAGCATCTTTTGCGAGCGTTCCCTTTGAGTGCGCATCGATTCTTTCTGAAGTTTAACAATACGATCGCCTCGGCCAGCAGGAACTGAACGAACACGAGGTTCATTCTCATCGTCTTCATTTGGGTAAATGAGAAGGTCTTCAAGAGATTCTTTTGGAAGCAAGTCAGTCATTGAACGGGCAAGCATCGATTTCCCAGTTCCGGGGTCACCAATCATCAGCATGTGGCGGCGTTGCTCAGCTGCTTTTTTTATGACAACAGAGCCTGCTTCTTGTCCAATCACTTGGTCAACGAGACGATCCGGAATGGGTACATCTTCAGTTGAAATGAAATCTACGGTCTGAATCCATTCATCAACACTGAGTGAGACAATGTCATCCGAATCTGGACCTGGTTCTGGAGCCCAAATAGTGATTTCTTCAATGTCCTCTGAAACAGGTACATCTTCATCGGTGAGTTGATTCTTGAACTCATCGAAAGGCGAATCTTCAGTCACATCAGTGTCGCTCATAGATATCCCTCCGCGTCGCTCCCCTTTATGGGTTTACAATCGACCATGTTTGAACATGGGCCAAATCTCCCCATTGAGAACATCAAAGTGTTCCGTCAAGGTATTGTTGACCGTAGTAAGACCATTGCTCAGCAGTCCATCCCGCAGGAAGGCCGCCAGAAGGCAATGGTGGGCCAGCAAGTGGAGGTGCTGGTGCAATTGCTACAGGTTGTTGGAACATCTCTTGAGTTCCACCGTACATTGAATTTGCAACGGAGTCACCAGCAGGAACCATATTTGGGTTCCATGCAGTGTCGTTCCAAGCATCAGGCTTTTCACTGCCTCGGCTACGTCGAGTAATCATCAAGGTAAGCAAAAGACCGAGGAGAATTACTCCACCAATAATGCCAATCAATGTTAGGTTCAATTCACTTGAATCAGTGAGTGTGTTCGTACCTGATTGTGAATCATTAATACACTCAGCCCGAGGATCATCACATGCTGTTTCAAGTTCAACTTCGACGGCAGTCAGTTTCACTTCGAGTGAAGAAGTGTCATCTCCCTCAACCGCAGATTCAATCTGGGCCATAATCTCAGCTTTTTCTGCTGTCAAATCTTCAAGATAATCGGTGAACATTGCATCATCCATGTCTTCAATGGCTGGAAGTTCTTCAGTAATGTTCCACTGTGTAGTGGACATCGTCTTGTATTCTGAAGCCCCATCAGATGCAACAATCGAGAGTTGGTAATAATCCTTGTATTGTGAACCATCTTCACGAGCAAAGCCTTCATCGATTACCGAAGGAATAAGCAATTTGTTGTTCCAGCTTGTGGCGGACTGTGACACATCTAAGTTTTCTTGGAAAGAACCGTCGCATGTACCTGTTAATTTACTGCAAACATTCCATGTCACAGAGATGTAAGTGAAGATAGGTGCAACCGGGGTGAGTTTCATTGTAACCGTTGGTGTTTGACCAATGTACAGGTCCTCAAGGCCTACAAACATGTATCCACTTCCATCGTCACTAAGTGAGAGGAGGAATGGGTAGGCATCGAAAACATCAACATTCATCACGTAGATATTGGTGTCGTACTTGTCGATAACTGAAATAGTCACCGTCTGCATACCTGTGTTTTCAAATTGAAGAGTAAGGCTTCCATCGATGAAGCTGTATCTTGCAGCACCAGCTTCAGAGGATGAAACACTAATGAATGCTTCAGAAGCAGGATTATCTACATCGGTAACTCGACTGCTAAGGTCAACCACAAATTGTGTGTTACGCTTCAAAGTAATCGTTTCGAGGTCGTCGAAAGGAGTAATACGAGGCGCATCATTAACAGGTTGAATATTGACGGTTAAGGTCGTATCAGAAGTCTTTACACCATCGCTTGCACGAATTGTAAGGATTGCCACACCGTTTACATCATCATCCATTGTTTCAAAACCAATATTCTTTCCGTTGAGAGTGGCCATGATTGCTTCTTCATTGGAATTGCTGACCAGTTCAAGAGTCAGAGTACTGGCATCAGCTGGTTGCCCTGAATCATCGGTGTCTTTGAGATATGGGAGAAGAGCCAACAGCCCGCTTCCACCTTCAACGACTGATTGTGTCGGCAAACCGACCCATCTTGGCTGTCCATTTTCAATGACGTTAAAGAGTAAAGTTCCGTAAGGTAGCTCACCTGTAGCAGAGTAATCTCCTCCATCATCCACTTGAACTTCTATGCCTTGTTGACCAATAGGGCAAGCATTGAGTTCGGTCCCTTGGAAATTGACTTCCAATTCTTTAGTCGATGCGTGCCATGCGACAAAGGATTCTGATGAGGATGTAACGATAAGGTTCTCAAGAGAAGTTTCTGGGTCAACGATGTGTCCAGCCATGGAAACCAAAGTGGGGGTGTTGCACATGACGGACGGAATCGGGTCTGAAATGACTTGAGGTAATCCGTTTTGGAGTTCAAATCCAGAGTTCCCGGTCGTAACCATCCATGAACCAGTTTGTCCACGTGAATCAACAGCTTGTGCCCGAATGTCATACCATCCGGCAGACATGACTGAAGTTGGAGTCACAACATATTCTCGACCTTCATTTGTCGTTCCTGTGTAGACAACATTTTGCCCACCAGAAACAGCACTGCTGGTCCATTGGTTGAGGCCGGTAGGTGACACTTCGATGTTGAAGGTAATTGAATCTGTGGTGTCAAGAGTATCGTCTGGGTCAGCCTTCGCTAAAATAAGGGCATGGCTACTACGATCAATGGATTGATCACCCATGACTTGTGGTTTCTTTGAAACAGGAGGGCGATCTTGGTCGATTTCTTTCATACCGACGTTATTGGCACCGTTTCCATCAGCGATTAAACCGGTTAATCGAGCACCAAAGGTGTTCTTCCAGCCGCTCGAGAGTGAGGAGGTATCAAAGGTCGTTTGAGCAGTTTGAGATGAAAGTGAGTTCAAGTTGTTCAATGCAACCGAACTAATGGATACTTCATTCACTCCATCCTTGTAGAAGAATTGAATTGTACCACCATCGGTATAGTCCAGGTCACCTACATTGGCTGCAGTTACATCAAGAGTGATAGTATCACCAATGACAAAGCCACTGTTGGATGAAGATGGATTCGTTACGGTAACAGTCGAGATGGCAAGGTCCAATACAGGAGCCATAGTTGAGTCGGCAGCAGCGTACACATCAGCTTGGAAAGAAGTGGTACTCCAAGTGGAATACAATGCAGCTACAGTGTTCATGTTACTTGCTCCGCCGTTTACCAAGCTTGTTGGGACGGTCCAGGTTTTTACTGCTTGGCCGGAATTGAGGTTCACTGTTTCAAAGCCAGTTCCGCTTCCGACGTTACCGCCGTTGTGAGCATAAGCACCGCTGTTGAGAAGCCATGCTTCCCAGCAATTGTGACCCTTTGAGTTGTCAGCATAAACGTGTGAATTGCAGACTTTTTCAGTGACTGCAGCGTAAAGTGTGATACTTGAAGGCGCAGTCCCTGAGCCGACGTAACTTGCACTGACTGAAACATCAACGGTTCCGTCACCGTTGTCAATTTGAGTGACAGACATCGAGTAATCCGCTGCTGTGCTGTGCATGTTTCCGCCGCTTGTGATGAATGAGTCCCAACATGTGTTTGAACCGCAACCAGTATTCAGTGTTGCATCACCAAAAGAGGTCTTTGGTGCTCCGCCAGATTCACCAAGGTGTTGAACACCGTAGATAGGCGCAATGTTTCCAGATTCTGCATCTGCAGTATTGCCGAAACTTTGACTATGGTAGGAGATGTAGACGTATCGGTCAGGCAAGGAGGTCTTTGCTTGGTCGTGTGCAGGACTTCCGAATTGATAGCAGTAGCCACAGTTATCAGAAGTGACATATTGTGCGAAAACAGTATGACCAGGGTCATTTGGAGCATTTTGAATCATCAATTCTTCCAACGGATCGGGTTCATTTTCAGCATTCATTTCATTGGTAAAACCAATCATAAGACTACTCAAAAAGAGCAGTACAAGCGCAGGGGCAAGAAGGCGAGTAGTCATCTTCATGACTTCACCACGACAGAGACAGTATATGAAACCCTCCATTTGCGGTGAGGAAACACACGTTCGTCAGAAGATGCATTTGAACCCCGGATGATTATATTTCAACGGCAAGGTTTAGACTGTCAAGTGAGTGCCCGAAACATGAACCAATCGCAGTGGTCCGCTTTTATCGAAGGCGAAGGAAAAGTTCACATTATCGAACTCATACCAGGTGTTCGTAAAATAAAAGGATTGGGTGTTTTGGATGCATTTGAAACGTTTTCTAAAATAAAATTTGGTGAAGAAGTTCTCGTCGGCCAGAAAATATTGTCTCGCGTTCCTTTACGGTTACCGGAATTAAGTAAGGGCATGCTTCGCAGAGCCCAAACAATCAGTGCAAAAGATGCTGGATTCATGACCTCACGACTTGGGATCGGAGCAGAGGACAGAATTCTCGAAGCAGGGATTGGAAGCGGTGGGCTCTCGATGTATATTGCTCGGGTTCTCGGTAATTCGGGAATTCATGTTACGGTTGAGCCACGGAATGAACATGCCGAAGTTGCACTCGAAAACCTTCGACGAGCAAAAGATGGATGGGGTGAATTTCCAACGCACCACCACATTGAAGGTGCAATTGAAGATGTGGTTGATCAAATTCAACTCGCATCTCCCGAATATGATGGCATCATCCTCGATTTACCTGAGCATACAAGTGCCATCGAGGCGGTTGCCCCACTGCTCAGTATTGGTGGACGCATCGCATGTTACTGTCCTGTAACAAGCCAACTTGAAGCCGCTTGGGTTGCATGTGAAGAATTCGGTTTTGAAATCGAATGGGCTGGTGAACTCATTGAACGGCAATGGGGTAAGGCATCAAAGGGTGGCATGAGGCCTGTAAATGGTCCATTTGGACACACTGCCTTTTTGCTCGTCGCTTATCGACGGAATTGAATCATTCAACAACACGAATCATTGTCGAACATTTCGGACAAGTGAATCTGAACGGTGGCTCGCTTCCACGAGGGACACCTAATCGTGCTTCACAAGAAGGACATGAGACTTTTCCATCTTCCATCCGGCATTCATTAAAACCGAGTGGAGTCTCTTTGACGTCCTCTTCTTTCTCTTCTTCTTCAACTTCAGCATCTTGCTTCTTTCCTCGAATCAAATATAAAACGGCGAGAAGAAGGAATGAAACACCCCAACCTCCAAACAAAGCATTGATTGAATTCGATTGACTCAATTCCATTCCAAAGGGTAATCGAACACCGTTTGGAGGAACTGCAGGCCCTTCGATTTCAACTTCAAACTCATTTGATGTATCTGAAGAAGTACTTCCCTCGATATTCCAAATGCCACGAACACGCAAGGTTGCAGATTGTGAAGTCGAGACCAAAGAAGTAAGCGTAAGAGAATACTCTGCGGAAGAACCGGGGCTAAGCGTCAAGGCATTGCTGGATGTGTTATCGGAGAAACGTAGCCACTCAGCAGCTAACAAGCCATCACCGTATCCTTCGATAGAGAGAAGCCCCGTCACTTGTGCATTGGCAAGATTCTTCACCGTAACCATGACGGTCGAGCCACCTGATGAAGGAAGTGAAAGAGAGGGTTCTGAAAAGGTGATTTCCAAAACACCCGAACTTCCCCAAACCGGTTCAATGGTATAGATCTCGCTGCTTGAAGCCGAGAATGAAGTTCGCGAAGAACTGGTCACACGGAACTTCAATTCAGACAAACCTGCTTCCGCATCTTCACCAATGATACAAGACCACGGAAGGGCTGACGATGATTCACCAGCTTCGAGTGAGAGAACGGTTGAAACTCCACAATCGAGACCCACGGTACTCAAGAGCAACTGGTCAGTTCCCGTCCCAGTATTGGTGACAACGACAGTTCCGTGAATACTCTGAGATGGCTCTGCTGAATCATCATCTGCGAGAACGAGTATTTCCGCACCTGCAACCAACGATTCTATCGAGACATTCAGATGTGAAGTAATCGAATCATCACTCGAGGAGCGTGCTATGAGAGAAATGTCTGCACCACTACTTGGGGCACCTTGGGATGTTTCTCGAACACTCAATGTAACCATAGAAGATTGCCCTGATGTAAGGAGAAGAGATGTTGCCGACAATTCGAAATCAAACCAAGTCGAAGCACCGTTGTCAAGAAGGCTAAGATGAAGAGTATCAGAAGCAGTTCCAAGATTGGTCACTTCAAATGAATACACAGCATTCGAACTCGGTCCTGCTACAATTCGACTTCCTGTTGAACTCATAAGCAAAGCAATACGTTCTTGAATTTGCAACGAAAGTGAGAGTTCAACTGAGACACCTGAACTTCCGTAAGCAAAGGAGATGTCATGGGTGCCCGCAGATGATGAAGTAGCAATGGTCAAAGAAACATTGACCACAACGCTCTGGCCTACGCTGAGAGTGACGGAAGGATGACTCAAAGTGGCTTCTGCTTCAACCGGTAGACCAAGAAGACTTGCAACCAATGAAAGATCAGCAGTCCCTGTATTTTCCAATGTAAAAGAAGTCATCACCGTTTCACCAGGTCGAACGATAATCCGTCCGTCTAAGGGTCCTGAAAGGGATGCTGCACCGACTCCAAGTACATCGAAATCTATTGATGCCGACACTGTATCTCCACCATAGGATACCGTAAAAGATTGAGTCATAACACCTGATTGTCCGGCATCTGCATCTGTTGAGAGCGACCAGATCCCGGCTTCTCCAGCCAAAACAGTGACGCTCGAAGAGGATTGAAGCGAAGTGCTCAAACCACTGCTCGAGTCGTGATCAAGATAGAATGTCACCGTTTCACTGCCGTTGTTTTGAACTCTCATCTCATACGATACGGGTGAGCCAGGCGTGAGTTGAAGGTCGCCAAGAGGTGCAAGCAAGGTGTACGATACGAGTTCATCGACATCAACGGTGAAATCGAATGGCATGATTGAATGTTGTTCCGTGAATGAGGTCCCAATACCGTTCAGTTGCAAGTCGCAAACATTCGATTTTGTTGCTTCGCTATGTACTGAGAGTTGGAACTCTAAATCAACAACATCATCGGGAGCAAAGGAAGTGGTTGTTGACATGATTAAAGCAGCAGTACAAGGCCCATTGATGACATCAAGTGACCAGTCATAATCGACTACGGCGTTTCCAGAATTCGTGAGTTGAAGTGATGTGCTGGTTGATTGGCCTGGAATGAACAAAGCACTTTGCTCGAGGAAAGACACGCTTAGGTTGTGTTCTTCATCAACATGAACGACGAGCGTGGTCGAGGAGGACACATTGCCGCCTGTCGAAGCACTAAAGAGCCTAAATCCGTAATAGTCAGGAGCGGCATTACTCGGGACACTGACATGTAAACTGGCAGATTGTGATGAGCCTGCGGGCATGTTTGCGAATTCATCATCGACCCATTGGACATTCCAACCGGCAGGAATTCCTCCACCCAATCCTTTCGGGGATTGCATCGACATACTCGAAGACGTGGTTACGGATTCCCAAGGGTACGACAAGTGAGAAGTTTCGTTGAATACCGTTGCAGCAGCGGCCTGTTGCAACTCAAGTTTGAGGGTGTTGTTTAGCGATACGGTATCGTTTGAACCAACTGGTGAATCGCCAGTCATGGTCGCATACAGAACACACGCAGCGAGATAACTCCCTGCCAATGAAGGATGACTTCCATCGGCGTTGTAGAGATCGTAGAATGTATTTCCAGACAAGGTTGGATTTGTCCCTGAAGCTTCAACGCTGTCATGGATGAGGGCAAAAGCAAGACCCACTGGAGCAATCCATACGGTATTGCCTGCAGCAGTCATGTTGTCATGGTAATCGATGTATCCCGATTCTAAACGTTCTTGCATGATGGTGAAATTGCTGTAAAGAACTGGATTTGTCGCATCCCCGTTTCGACGACCCCATGTCATCAAGAGAACTGATTCTGCACCTTCATCTTCAATGGCCCCTGATAATCCAACTGCTCCGTTCATACTGGCCAACCATTCACTGTTGGTGCGAGGGAATCCAGGGACTTGACTCTGGTCTTGAAGAACAACATAGTCCCAATCAAACGTTGTACGCAAGGTTGTATTCGAAGCATGCCCAGAGGTATTGACATCAGTCCAATGGGCTGATAATTTCTTCCCACCACCAGTAATTGCATCTGCATTCTGGACCCCAACATTCTCAAGAAGAGTGTGTAAGGAATTAAACGAAGTGTAACTGTTACCATACATCAGCGTATTATTCACAATCAGCGTACTGGAAGAGTTTCCAGTTCCGTTGCCACTGTTATTTCCGCTGTTGTTACCGGAGTTATTGCCACTGTTATTACCAGAGTTATTTCCGCTGTTATTGCTGGAAACGTTGGTGTAATTCGCCCACCATGAAGCCAAATCAGGTTGATATTCGACATCTAAGAGAAGGGTGTCCTCAACAGAACCTAAATTTTCAACATCGATTGTAAACGTGGCATTCGTCCCAGAATCCATTGACGTTAATGCACCACCCATTGGTGAAAGATTGAGAGAGGTTTGATAGGATGGGGCGACTGAAACATAGATCGTTATTGAACTGCTGATATTCTGATCCGGCTCAGTCACGATAATTTCAAACGAACCACTATCGGAAGGCACTGCCCCTTCAATAAGCCGTACAACGATGGTCGTGTTTTTCGACCAAGTAGGAAAAACATTGTCGACTGTTTCTTCGCTTGGAATGATATCCCAAACAGAAGACAAACCTGTCACATCGACTGAAACATTGAATGTTTCAATGGCTGATGCATTATTTTCAATATTCAAGGTGATATTGCCGGAATCTCCGCCCGTGAGCACGAGATGAGTGGTATCTGCGGACAAAAGGATGCTCGGATGTGCACTGGCCTGGAACGCCAAAGGTGACATGCTTGCAAACAACAATACGAGGACAAAGGTGACGGCGCGAACTGGACGAGACGACATAAGACCAAGTCAAGCCACCCGTGCATACCACTTGAGTGAATCGGCCCTGAGGACCGTTGCGAAGGCTATCGTTCAGTTACGAAGTGAGGTGATTCGTTCTTGCTCGATTTTCTCCCATGGGAAGGTTCCACCTTCACCAGGAGTTCGACCAAAATGGCCGCCAGAAGCGGTGACGGAGTAAATTGGGTTGAGCAAATTCAAATCACGTGCGATTGCACCTGGTCGGAAATCAAACGTTGATTTCACACGCTCTGCCAGTTCACGGTCAGAAAGTTGGGAAGTTCCGAATGTTTCAACTCGAACACTCACGGGTTGAGCAATGCCAATCACGTAAGCTAATTGAATTTCACAGCGACTTGCAAGGCCAGCAGCGACGACGTGCTTAGCGGCCCAGCGCGATGCATAGGCTGCTGAACGGTCGACCTTTGAAGGGTCCTTTCCAGAGAATGCACCGCCACCATGCCGGCCCATGCCGCCATAGGTATCAACAATGATTTTTCGTCCAGTGAGTCCAGCGTCAGCATAGGGGCCTCCAGGGTCGGCGAATCGCCCAGTTCCGTTGACAACAAGTGTGTAGTCGCCTTTGCGCAAATCTGCAGGAATCACATATTCAACGACGTGTTCCTTAATCTGTTGATTGACGTATTCCAGTTCTGCCACTTCAGAACCGTTGAATTGGTCTTTGAGATCTTTATCGTGTTGAATAGCGATAATGACTGTATGAACATTTGAAACTTCGCCATCCTCATCATATTCCACGGTTACTTGCGACTTTCCATCTGGGCGAGCCCAAGGCAAAATCCCTTGTTCACGAACGGCGGTTAGGCGGCGGGTTAGGCGCTGAGAAAGGGCTGCTGCAAGAGGGAAAAACCGACCTTCAAGTTCTGAATAAGCTTCGGTTTCAGTGCAAGCATAACCAAACATGAGGCCTTGGTCACCTGCACCTTGGGACAACAGATCTTTATTGACACCTTGAGCAATGTATGACGATTGGGTTGTAATGTGAACTTGAACTTCAGTGTATTTTGATGAAGTTGCATCCATGCCAATAGAATGAGAAGTATAGCCAACACCTGCTGCTGCTTCTCGTGCAACTGCTTCATAATCAGGTGCAGAACCACTCAAAGAAACTTCACCTGCAAGGACAATCAGTCCCATGTCTTCTTTGCCTTTCACACATGTTTCGACCGCAACTCGAGCATTGGAATCGACTGCAAGACAAGCATCGACAATTGCATCAGAAATCGCATCACACAATTTGTCAGGATGGCCGCGGGTTACGGATTCGGATGAGAAGAGGTCACCAGTCATGTCTTTGGCGCCAATCCCCGCCTATATGAATAAACCGCTTATTTGAAGGGCCAATAATTCTCAAAAGGAATAATAAAGCGGAAAATAGCCCACAGAAGTGGTTTGAATTGGAACGATTCAAACGAATGGTTGATGTTCTCAGCCTGTCCCCCCCCAATCATGAGCACTTGGGTACCGACTGCATACCGCACCCACACACTGGGCGAAATTCAAAACATTGGCGCCGATTTAATCGGCCAAGAAGTCACCGTGTCTGGATTCATGGAAGCAAATCGTGGCAAAGGAGCCATCTGTTTTGTTGACCTGAGAGATGGAACAGGAATCACACAGATCTTCCTGAAAGGCGACAATGTTGGCGATGAAGCATTGGACATGGTTCAACGTATGACCCGTGAATCGACTCTCCAATTTACTGGAACTGTTTCTGAAAAGAGGCCCCCGAAAGCCAAGGAAGGCGAACCAGTCCCCCCTCCAGCCTACGAAGTAATCGCGACCTCAGTGAATTTGATTGCACGAGCCGTTGCTCCACTCCCACTTGGCGTCACCGATACGGTACACGTCGCACTCGATACACGACTTGACAACCGATTCCTCGACTTACGCCGTTCACACGTCAATGCTATGTTCCATTTGCGAGGAAAGATTTTGCAATACGGCCGAGAAGCCTTGATTAAAGAAGGATTCTTTGAAACCCATACTCCAAAGATTGTCGCCACAGCAACTGAAGGCGGAACTGATTTGTTTCCAATGATGTATTTTGACACGCCCGCTTTCCTCAATCAATCTCCGCAACTCTACAAGCAATTATGCATGTCAGGTGGACTCGAGCGTGTGTTCGAAATCGGTCCAGCATTCCGAGCTGAGAAGCACGATACGTATCGACATTTGAATGAATTTATTTCTTTTGACATCGAATGTTCTTGGGCAAACGATGAAGACGTCATGGGCGTACTTGAACGTATGATTCATCACATGTGGAAGTCAGTTGCTGAAGACTCCGAATCCCAAAAGCACATCAGCACTATCAATGCTTTCCGAGCCACACAAGACGAGGAAGCCATCGAAGTAATTGTACCTGAATTACCGTTTCCTCGGCTGTCGTATTGTGATGCTATTGCTACAATTCAACGGAAAGGTGGAACAATTGAATGGGGTGCCGACATCGATGCTGAAAACTCGGACCTCTTAGCCGAGGACCTTCCACAATTCTACTTCCTACCACGCTGGCCAATGGAACTGAAACCCTTCTACATCCATCATGTCGAAGGTGAAGATGGAAGCACAGGCCGACAACTCAGCCGTGGATTTGACCTCAACTTTGGCAGAGATGAATTAACCTCTGGCGGACAACGTGAACACCGTATTGATGTCTTGATTGAAAACCTCAAAGCAATGGCATTAGATCCTGAAGAATTTGAATTCTACGTGGCTGGTTTCCGGCACGGAGTACCACCTCATGCAGGTTGGGGGCTTGGTGTTGAACGGATTTTAATGAAACTCACCGGCTCCAAGAATGTCCGTGAAACGGTCTTATTCCCTCGAGACCGTCGCCGTGTCAGCCCTTGAGTTCTGGGTCAAGATTCATATAGACCGAGATTGGCGTCAAAGTTATGCATGAAGTTGTTTATTTTGACTCGCCAGGTTTTGCCGAAGTATCCCGATTCTGTCTTGGCATATCCGGACTTGAATGGAAGAATACCGTTGTCGATTGGGACGGATACCTTGAACTCAAAAATAAAGGAGAACTACCTTGGGGCTATTTGCCAATTATTCGCACACCTCAAGGAACAATTGCAGAATCAAATGCATTGCTTCGCTATACGGGCGCCTTAGCTGGAATGGAACCTAAAGACCTCTATGTTCGAGCCAAAGTAGACGAACTTGTCGAAGTCATCAACGGGTGGAGATCCGCCTTTATACCTACTTTTTCAATCGATGACCTCGATGAAAAGATTGCTGCACGACAAGCATTATTTGCAGAAGGTGGAAAAATGGACCAGGCAATGAGGGCCATGTCGAAAATATTTGAGCAATCGACAACCGGCTGGCTGGCAAACACAGAGTCGATGAGTATTGCAGATGTCAAAGGCTTCATGGACACCTTCATGATGTTCTCAGGACAATTTGATGGAATTACAGCAGATATGCTCGCTCATTATCCATCATTGCTCGCCTTTCATGAAAAAATGTCAAACGAGCCTTTGGTCAAGAACTACTATGAGGATGCCAATGAAGCACGATGGGTGTTCCGTCCGAACGCCTTTGAAGACGTTGGAACTTCACAACATATCTGAGGGCAAGTCTTTCGATGAGAAGCGAGAAACTGAGCCGTCTTTGGATACGAGAAACTTTTCGAAGTTCCAGCGAATATCTCCCGTGTGTTCATCTGAACCTGTCGATTGACTCAGTTCTGTGAAAAGTGGATGTTGATTCTCTCCCTTTACTTCGATTTTCGACATTAATGGAAAGGTAACCTCGTATTTCGCGGAAGTGAAGTCACAAATTTCTTGATGAGTTCCAGGCTCTTGGGCTCCAAATTGATTGCAAGGGAAACCAACAACAGTGATTCCATCAAGAACTGAGGCTTCTTGCAATTGTGTGTATTGCTTGGTAAATCCGCAAGCACTAGCGACATTCACAACAATCCATTGCTCGTTATTTGATTCGCCGAGTGCCCGTAGAGTGGTGTGTTCGCCGTTCATATCTTCAAATTCAATATCCAATGGATTGCCCATGCAGTGCTCACACGGCCTCTCGTCTTCAATTCTTGTATTCATCTAAGAAGGAGTAAGGGTGATAGATGGAGTGCTTTACCATTTGATTATGGCAGTCGACCGTATGCAATGGGGAGCCGAAGAATGGCAATATGCAGACTTGTACATGCCTGATGACCCATCGCCGTACCAAAACGATGCTGGCCTTCCATGCGTCATGCTGATTCATGGTGGTTTTTGGAAGAGTTCATGGACAAGTGAACTCATGAAACCCATTGCCCAAGATCTCGCTGAAGCAGGTGTAGCGACTTGGAATATTGAATTCAAAGGTTGGAGCGAAGGGGACGAGGGAGTATGGATGGATACACTTTCTGATGTACTACGTGCATGGGGGCAACTGGCTCTACTACCCGGAATTGACATCACCCGTTCAATGGTCATGGGCCATTCGGCAGGCGGCCAACTTGCACTCTTGTTGGCTGCAAATGCTGAGAGAAAACCTTGGCTCGTTATTGCTCAAGCTCCGATTACCGACCTGAGAGGTGCTGATGAAGCCAAACTTTCCGATGGAGGGGATGCTGTTCGACGATGGATCGGATGCAGTCCTGAAGACAATCCGACCTTGTGGGATCGGTTAAATCCAATCAAACACCCACCAATCGTACCGGTGTTACTCGTTCATGGTGAACGAGACACAGATGTTCCAAAAGAACAATCCGAAGCATATGCAGACATTATGTCTGCAAAAGGTATCGATGTACAAAAATTATGGCTTCCCGGCGACCATTACTCGATTATTGATGTTGCATCGGATGATTGGTTGGTCGAATTAGATTCAATTCTACAATGGCTTTGAAGAACAGAAGACCCTTTGAGGAGTACCTTCTGCCCCACACATGGACCTCCTTGGTAGTGACTACCCGTATTCGACAACCGCCCTTGTTGGCAAGCATGCATTGGTATGCGGAGCAAGTAAGGGAATTGGCGCTGCTACAGCAAAAATGCTGGCAAAAGCAGGCGCTAACGTAACAGTTTGTGCCCGAAATGGAGAAGCGCTGGCTGCCCTTTGCCAAGAATTATCAGAACTTGGGAAAGGCAAACACGTATCACTTGTCCTCGACCTTGAAGATACATCTGGACTTGAACCAGCAATCACGACATTGTTGCAACAGCGTGGACCAGTCCACATACTCATCAATAACGCAGGTGGACCACCTGGTGGCCCCTTGCTTGGTAATTCAATCGAGGATTTTGAAGCGCCCTTCAAGCGACATCTCCATGCTGCGCATACCCTCACACAGTTACTCGTCCCTTCGATGGAGTCTGAAGGCTATGGCCGTATTATCCAAATCATTTCGACTTCGGTCAAGGAACCAATTCCAAACATTGGACTTTCCAACACCCTTCGAGGAGCTATGGCATCATGGGCGAAGAGTTTGTCGAGTGAACTTGCTCCATGTATTACCATCAACAATGTGCTACCTGGTTTCACCAACACAGAACGATTGGGCTCTCTTGCTTCATCGATCAATCAGAGAACCGGGAAAAGCCTCGAAGAAGTGCATCATGGATGGATGAGTCAAGTACCAATTGAACGATTAATTGAGCCATTGGAAACAGCATCAGCGATTACGTTCCTCGCACTTCCTGCCTCAAGTGGCATTCGAGGCGTTAGTCTTGCAGTTGACGGTGGCCGTTTGCGAAGTATTTGATTACTTTTGGACATCAAACCAAACGGGATAATGGTCAGAGACATTGTTGTCTGAAAACGAAGTATCGACACCCCAAGTGCCGACCAGACGACCGTCCAAGTCGCCATTTGTGACGATGCGATCGTAGGCACAATAACTGTCTGACACCGTCGTATCGACGTTGTTTTCAATCAACCAAGTGTAATTCGAATGGGCTAACGGTGAATTCGACAATTCATTCGAGGAGACATAGGAACACGCTGCATTGAAATCACCAAGAATTACGATTTCCGATTCGTTGGGGTGCTGTTCGAGATAGGTATCAACGACATGGGGTAATGCATTGATTTCACTCAAAGCAGCTCCTGGTTTCGTGTGTATCGTTACAAGGCTCAAATCGAAGCCTGTACCCGTTCCATTCTGGTGTAGAACTTCAAATTGAGCGATGAACGGCTCTCTTTGGAATGAATCATCAACGCTGTCATTGTGTAAAGTTCCGTTCCCCATCGAACGGAAAACCGAAGTATTGTAGTAAAAGGCGTATTGCTCTTGTGAGTTTTGGTCATCATCCTGTAATCCACTCCGGGGGCTCAGCACCATGTCCCATGTGGAAAATGATTTGTTATTGAGCGCATCAAGGAAATCATAGGGTACAGTTTGGTCCATGTCTTTTATTTCTTGAACTGCCACTAAATCATACTGTAGAACGGTGTCGACAAGAATATCAACAATTGCTGGTTTCCCCATTTTAGTTTCACCGAATACTTTGATGTTGAACGTTGCAATGCGAGCCACTTCGCTCCGGTTTAATTCTGGAGCACGAGCATCATCACTCGAAGTATTATTTTCAATGTAGACGGTTGTGGTTTCATCTTCACCCGGTACGAAGACATACACGACATCAGCGTCGTCGGTCAGCAGTGAATGTAATGCAATGGGGGCAAGGACAAGAATTGCTGCAAGACTCAAACCTTGCAAATATCCGTTATAGTCTCCCATATTGTGCGGTATACAGTTCGGGTTATCAAATTTTAACTCCAAAGAAAGTAAACACATAGGTTCTTGACGCGAAGGGGTAGCGCACAGATATGAGCGGAGAAGTGGATGCTGAACAAGCTCGACGAATTCTTGACATGCTTACTGCAGGTGGAGCGATGGATGACATCAATACTGCACTTGCTCTGAGATTGATGCCTTTGGCATTGGAATTGGAAGACATCGAACTTGCTGAGCGTCTACTCAAACATGCACAAGACAACTCAACCGACGACCTTGAACGCGGATGGGCTGATTTTGAGGGTTTCAAGCATACTGGGAAAAGTATTGATGCTTTTGCCGAATTAGGTGCACGATCAGAAGTGATGGAGGGGGGTTCTCCGCTAGCTGCAGCGGTATCGCATCACATCGCTTTGATGCATATGAGTAAAGACGAATATGAAGAAGCACAAACCTTTGCCACACGTTCACTTCGGCTTCGAGAAAGTATTGATGATTTGAATGGGATTGCATACGGCCTTGCTGTCCTTGAAACCTGTTCAAAGAAATTAAACGACCATGACAATGCTTTGGTTCACGGTACACGTCGTATCGAACTTGCCATGCAAATGAAAGACGAAGAAGCACAAGTTGAGGCGCTTGCAGATTTAGCACACACTCAAGCCACAATTGGTAATTTTGTAGCTGCTAAAGAATTGTATGAGCAATCACTCAATCTTTCGGTTGAACTTGAAGACTTATCTGGACAACTCGTGGCACGGTGGGGGCTTGCGGATATTGCAGAAATATCTGAAGATTATGAAACGGCCATGCTCCAACTTTCAGATTGCCTTCATTCCTTCCTCAATGTAGGCCTACCTACCCCTTTGGCTGTTCGTCAACGCATTGAAGACCTTGCTGATTTTAACACGACGAATATACAGCAAAAAGCGAAAAAGTGACCATCGTTATGAGCCACACTCGTTATGATGTGGTTTCAACTGGAAGGATTGGTGCCACCCATGGAGCATGACATATTCTTCTCTATCAGTCAAACTCCGGATGCAACGGGTTTGATTCCAAGCGAGCAAGAGATGTTTGCTAATTATTTTCAACAACTCGAGTGTGCAGACACACTCGGTTTTGGGGTCGGATGGCTTGCACAAGCCCATTTATCTACCGAAGTTCAAAAATCGAATTCAAAACCGGTTGTCCCCCACTGGGTTGGAGAAGTTGGACTTTGTACTGATTTTCCACAATTAGCCATGGAATCATTTCGAAGAACGAAATCCATCGAAATGGGCAGTGCTGTCGTCTCAATATTAGCATCAGGCGGACCGATTGCACAAGCTGAACGAATCGCGAACACCCTTCAACTGCATGGACTCAATCCCAATGAGACTCGCAAACTGCATGTTGGTTTCTCAGCAGGGCGCTTTGAATTTATGGCACGCCCGTACGGAATCGTCCCTCGGAATTCAATTGAAGAGGCTGCATGGCCAGCACTTCGTGGCCAAATCTTCATCGAAGCAGGCGACATCTTTTTGCGACTCTTACGCGGCGATGTCGTCAATTCTGAAATGACTCATCCAACCGTTCTTCGACGTGAAAACTTCCGGAGTGATGAAGATTGGGAGAAGGTTCAACGCGCAGCAATTGAATTTGAAAACCTAGAATCTGCACCTGATGAAATTGAAATCCCGAGACGCTATGTTTTCGAAGATTTGAAAATCATACCTCAAAACTTCCGACGTGAATTATTAGTGATGGTTGCAGGTACGCATGACCCAAAGGCGCAGGTGTTTCTCAACACGATCTTACCGGTCAAAGTATTCAATCTTTCAATAACGAAACCTGAAATCATCGACGCTACGCATGACCGTATGCGTGAGGCTTTCAACCCATCAGGTGGGGCGTGGAAACGCAGTGACATGCCTCGAACTTCGTTCGTATTCCTCAATGCCGAAGAAGGATTGTCATCCGAACAACAAAGTGAATCCGCAAAGAAAGAAGCAAAGGCTGCTCTTGGTGCCTATTGGAATGCTTTGGAAGGAACGATCGACCCCTCGAAAGTTGCAAACGCTGCCCAGAATGCCTTAATCGGAAACATTGAAGAAGTCGCCCAACAGATTCTGGAACGGTTCCATCCTGAAGACAGAATCATGGCTTGGTTTGATTTCTTTAATCACGACTCTGACCGAGTCTGCAGAGACATGACTGCTTACATGAAGCACGTTGTTCCTCGAGTTGAAGAACTGCTTGAATCGAGGTGAACCTATGGCGATTCGACATGATACTCCTTCCGCTGTTGAACCAGGAAAACCAGGGAGTTCATTGTTCCCAGACTCACCACTCGGTGAAAAAGTCGAAGGAATCCCTACTGGCCGAGAAGTGGCATGGGAACCTTTGGTTGATTATCGCAGAAACGGTGTATCCGAAACCACTATTCACGGCGCAATCGCTTGGTCACATGGTGATGAAGTGATTCATTCCTTTGGTGGAAATGTGTTATGTTACGGTCGCTCAATGATGAAGCCATTTATGCTCAAGGCCTTCACTGAAGAATTAAAGGATACTTCATGGGAACAAAAGGCGATTGCTGTTGCATCCCATAACGGAGATACTGAGCACGTTGCTGCAGCACAATCACTTCTTTCAGAGGAAGAATGGCCACTCATGCTCACGCCATTGGATGTTCCACTGATTCAATTTGGACGTCAAGTGCGTCGACCCCGGCGTTGGTTCCATACCTGCTCTGGTGAACACGCTGCAATTCTTCATGGATGCCGTAAGAAAGGATGGAATCGCGCAGGATACACATTACCAACTCACGAAGTATTCGACGCATACATGGTTGAATTGCGAACCTATCTTGGTGAAGACTGGAAACCGTTACGAATTGCAAAGGATGGATGTGGACTGCCTACGGTCTCCAATACGGTTGCTGAACTCGCGCAAATCTATGCCGGTTTAGTTCGAGATAAGGACAACGATTGGATTTGGGAAGCAATGGTTCGAAGCCCAGATTTAGTTGGAGGTTTCAATCGACTTGATTCGACCGTACTCAAAGCCGGTGGTGGCAAAGTCATTGCCAAAGAAGGGGCGGATGGACTACTGGGACTTGCGATTGAGCACCCAGATTACCCCAAAGGTTTGGGAATTGTTGTCAAAATTGCACATGGATGGAATTCACAAGCCATGTGGTATGTTGCCCGTGCCGTCTTAGGGGTCTTAGGAATCGATTTGCGAAACCCCTACCCATTGCATCGACAAAAAGCATTCATCGTCCCAGGTATCGTTCCTGAACATTATCTGCCTCAACTTGAGACATTACCTACATGGGATGAATGGGACCCCGACCAAGACCGTTGGTTGTATGATGTTGAGGTGTGAACATGCTTGACATCCAGAATTTCATCGATGGATCGTTTACACATGCCATCAATGGTGAATCCATCAAGGACTTCAATCCGGCAACTGCTCAATGCATTGCCACAATCCCTCGTTCACAATCAGAAGATGTTGAACTCGCAGTATCAGCAGCACAATCCGCACAACCTGCTTGGACTGCCTTGACATTGGAACAACGAGCAGATTGGTTGGACCGAATCGCTGATGCTCTGGAAAAGAAAACTGAAGACATTGCCCACACCGAATCAATTGACACGGGCAAACCAATTGCATTAGCACGAAGCGTCGATGCTGCTCGATCTGTGAGTAACTTTCGCTTTTTCGCTTCATTTGGGCGACAACAAACTGAAATGACATTCGAAATGGAAGATGCAATGAATTATGTTCATCGCTCACCCGTTGGAACGGTCGGCTTAATCACACCTTGGAATCTTCCACTCTATCTTTTAACTTGGAAAGTTGCACCAGCATTGCTCATGGGCAATACAATCATCGCTAAGCCAAGTGAGGTCACTCCACTTACTGCCAACCTTTTGGCTGAAACATTACTCGAACTTGAGTTGCCGAAAGGCGTGTTTAATCTCGTTCACGGATTAGGCCCAGAAGTCGGCCAAGCGATCTTAGAACATACAAAAATCAAGGCTATTTCCTTCACAGGTGGTACTGAAACTGGGCGGATTGTTGCCCGTACTGCTGCTCCAATGTTCAAGAAATTATCACTTGAATTAGGTGGTAAAAATGCGACTATTATCTTGAAGGATGCTGAACTTGAGAACGCTGTAGATGGTGCAGTTCGTGCTGCATTTAGCAATTCGGGACAAGTATGTCTTTGTGGTTCTCGGATTTTCATTGATGCAAGTATCGCAGAACAATTCACACACAAATTTGTCGAGAAGGTCAATGCCATACACATTGGTGACCCAATGGATGAAAATACGGTCATGGGTTCGGTCATCTCACCTGAACATCTGCTGAAAGTGGAATCCTATATTGAACTGGCAATTGAAGAAGGAGGCACTGTATTAACCGGTGGAACCCGTGAAATGACTGGGTTCAAGGGACCGCAGGGCATTGGAGCATTTTTGCTACCGACCGTTGTCGGAGATCTGCCTCATACCTCTCGTTGTGCTACCGAAGAAATTTTTGGACCAATGGTGACCGTACATACATTCACATCAGAAACAGAGGCACTGAAAATGGTCAATGCTTCTGAATACGGTCTTGCAGGTTCAGTTTGGACCAAGGACTTAGAGCGTGGACGAGCGTTTTCCGAAAAGATCGACTCCGGAATTGTCTGGGTCAACACATGGCTTCACAGGGATTTACGCACTCCTTTTGGTGGAGTAAAGAATTCGGGTGTCGGTCGAGAAGGAGGCCAATGGTCCCTCGATTTCTTTTCAGAGATGACCAATGTCTGTGTTAAAAACCAAGAGACTGTTTGACAAACATATCTTCAAATGCAAGAGAGGTGATTTCGTAGCATGGAAGCATTGCCTCTGTTTGTTTTACCCATGGTTTTAATGCCTGGTGAGGTCCAAGAATTACGTATTTTTGAGCCACGCTATCGGCAAATGCTTGATGATTGCTTACTGGATGAGAAGAATTTCGGCTTGGTAATGAATGACCCGTTTGAACCAATAAACGCATGGGATGGACCCCGACAACATGGCTGTGAAGTCGAAATATTGCATCACGAAACTAAAGGCAGCAACCACTTCATCCAGATTATTGGACGTCGAAAGTTCACGGTTCGCAAAGTGATTGCTCCCGCATTACCACCAATGAGTCATCCAATGTTTGAATCCCATATTGAAGAAGATGGTCTGTTCCCCGACTTACAGACACTCCTCGAATTAATTCCTGAGGACGTCGGCCACTCAAAACTCTACATCAGTGCTGAAGTTGAATACCACCCTCATGAGGATTCAACTTCTGTTGAATTACAAGAGGTCCTCAAAGATATCTTGAATCATGTGTTAACGCGCATCGGAACTCTCCTTCGTATCGAAGAAGATGTACTGGGACAATGGATCACTGAACGAATTGGGAATTCGGTCACTGAAAGTCCCTTTTCGGCCTACACAGTCGCTGCATTAGTCCTGAGTGAATTAGAAGCAAAGCAACAGATGCTCGCATGTGATACGATTGAAGAAGCCGTTGAAGAACTCGTCCACCACGTCTCGATGGTTGAAGAGGAAGAATAAGACTCGCCGGCGAGGGTTTCAAAACAAACATGACCGTCGCACAACCATGTCAGTTCACAGCGAAGCGCGGAAAATCACCACGCATACCCTCCAAGGGATGAAGCAAGCGGGTGAAAAAATCACCATGCTCACTGCGTATGATTATTCATTAGCCAAACTTGTTGACCAAGCTGGCGTCGATGTCATTTTAGTTGGTGATTCTGCTTCAAATGTGATGGCTGGACAGGTGACAACAGTTCCAATCACTCTTGAACATATGATTTATCATGCACAATGTGTGCAACGCGCAGTAGATCGAGCATTGATTGTCGTTGACATGCCGTTTGGGACCTATCAAGGGAATTCTGCAATTGCACTGGAATCAGCGATTCGAATTATGAAGGAATCCGAAGGTCATGCGGTCAAACTTGAAGGTGGGGCAGAAATCCTTCAATCTGTTGAACGTATCCTCACTGCCGGAATACCGGTTATGGGACACTTAGGACTGACACCTCAATCGATTTACAAATTCGGAACCTATACGGTACGGGCCAAAGAAGACGATGAGGCTGAAAAGTTGATTGAAGACGCAAAATTGCTGGAGAAAGCAGGTTGCTTTGCCATCGTTCTTGAAAAAATACCACGTGAATTGGCATTGAAAGTCAGTCAAGCCCTCACCATTCCAACCATTGGTATTGGCGCAGGGCCTGATTGTGACGGTCAAGTCTTGGTCTTGCATGATTTACTCGGTATTACAATGGACTTCTCTCCTCGCTTCCTTCGACGTTACCTTAATCTCGCTGAAGAAATCGATGGCGCTATCAAAAACTACTGCCAAGATGTGCGTTCAGGTGACTTCCCGAGCGATGAAGAAAGTTACACTTCGTAATCAAAGCAATTGGTAAGCCAATACGCTGCCTGCAAGGGCACCTAAATTGATTCCAAAGGCATGCCATAAACCATATCGGAACGGGGGGAACTCATAACGACCCCAGTCCGTACTGATCCAGACCCACACCAGTAAAGCACCGTAACCACCACAAAACATTGCAGCCCAGCCAGATAACCAAATTATTGAGAACACCAATCCAAGTGCTGAAAGTCCGAGCGTGTATTCGTACCACCGAGATGATTTATTGTCAAGGAGAATTCGATATAACAACGGTGACAAAAGAATACTAACAATGAAAGCACCGTGTATTGGATTTGGCAAGTTGATTTCACCAATGCCCGGCATGACTTTCCATTGCCAAACCCCTCCAAGAATGGCTCCTAAAAATGCGGGGGCTAAGATGTGTTTCAATCCCGTTTCCAGATCGACTGCACGCATCAGGAATGGTGCATCTATTGGAACTTCAAGGCTGCCCTTTTCCTCGTCCATACACATGCCAAGTTGTGGAGTTGTTTGAGGGTTCGGGCACGAACCGCTGTGAAGACAGATGCTCCGATGCCGATATAATCCCCCGATGCATCGGTTCATTCATGTCGAAGGGCGAAATTGTCGCAGGTTGTTTAGCCCCTCACCCACCTCACTTGGTCTATGCAGAGAATCCTCCACAGAATGAGCCCATTGCTGAAGGTGGTTGGGAACAGTTACGTTGGGGATATGAACGACTGCGAGAATCACTTGCTGGAGTCGACTATGATGCGATTGTTCTGCTTTCACCCCACTGGCAAACCTATGTAGGAACCCACTTCCTTGGACTTCCGAAATTCAAGAATCTCTCGGTTGACCCTGTGTTTCCTAACCTGTTCCGCTATCACTATGACCTCGATATTGATGTTGAACTTGCACAACAAATTCACGACCGCGCTGCTGATGCTGGATTGGCAGTTACAATGATGAAAAACCCTGACTTCCGCGTCGATTATGGTGCAATCACCACTGGACACATGTTTAATCCTTCTTGGGATAAACCCTTAGTGGTCATTTCAAGCAATCGCTCTCGAGACTATTACTCGGTTGAAGTGATGCAAGAAATGATGATTGAATTAGGACGTGTCACCCGCGAGGCAATTCTTGCAAGTGGGAAGAAAGTTGTCGTCATTGCAAGTAATTCGCTCTCACATCGTCACTTCACTACTGAATCTGCAATACCTGAAGACATGAGTAAAGAACACATCACCAGTCATGCAATGCATTTGTGGGACATGCGTATGATTGAATATTTCCGTACAGGCCAAGCACAACGAATTCTCGATGAAATGCCAGAATTTACTGAACAAGCCATCGCAGAAAGTGATGGTGGAGGGCTTTCATGGCTTCTTTCAACCCTTGATGTCCCAACGTATCCAGGAATTCTTCATGGCTATGGGACCATCATCGGAACAGGGAACGCCATTGTCGAATGGCCTGCTCGCAACCACAAGGAGGCGAGTGAATGAGTGATGGAGAATTAATCGGTTCCTATATTGTTCCTGTTCATCCCCACACGGTGTTAGCCCCTGAACAAAATGAAGGCTGGGGACGCTTACGCGCAGCCTATGATGCCGCTGCACAACGTATTAAGGAAAGTGAGGCAGACCTTCTGATCATCTATTCAACCACTTGGCCAAGTATTATTGGACACCAAATTATTGCAGATCCAAATCCAGAATGGGTCATGGTCGACCATGATTTCCATGAATTGGGTTCAATTCCTTATTCATTCAATATTGATGAGAAGTTTGCACACGCTTGGAACGAAGCAAATGAAAAGCGTGGCCTCAAAAGTAGAACCGTTGCTTACCATGGATTCCCAATTGATGTCGGGTCAGTCGTTGCACTGAAACTTTTGAACCCCGACAATGCCATCCCTGCAGTCATCGTTTCTTCCAACGTCTATGCAAACCGTGCTGAAACAACCGTTCTTTCAAAAGCGTGCATGGATGTTGTCAAAGCAACCGGAAGAAAGGCCGTTGCAATTACAGCAATGTCCCTTTCCAATCGAATGTTTACCAAACCGATTGAACCCAAGGATGACCGAATTCATTCACTCAAAGATGATGAATGGAATCGAAAGATTCTCGAGCTGTTAGGCGAAGGACGACTTGAAGATGTTGGCCAACTCTCACGCACTATTCATCGACAAATCCGTGTCAATAAAGTCGTAGCATTCAAACCAATGTGGTGGCTTTCAGGAATGAATTCAAATCGAAACAACTTAACTGGAGAGGTACTTGCCTATGAAGCACTGCACGGTGCTGGTGGAGCTGTTGTCCATCTCGACCCGACACCTTCTGGAGCGGGAGACATCGAATACGATGAAGATGACGTCGAATATTTCGCGGGTGAACGAAACGTATTGGACGGTGACCAAAGTGAGAATCAATACATTGAATCTTTGAGTGAGGAATCTCCCGTGGAAGTACCACAAAAAAATGGTCCTGCTTTGTGGGAGCCGACTGAAAGTAAGGATTCAGTCAACAGTGAGGCTGCTCCAAAACCAGTGGGCGCTTATCCGCATGCTCGACGTGTTGGAGACTTGCTCTACCTCTCGGGCGTGGGCCCACGCCAACCAGGAACCAATGCAATACCGGGTGGACCCATCCATGACAAAGATGGAAAACCCCTCAATTATGACATTAAAGCACAAACTCAAGCTGTCGTCGACAACATTACTCGGATTCTTGAAGAAGCGGGAGGGACAATCGATGATGTTCTCGATGTCACTTCTTTCCTCGTCGATATGGATCGAGACTTCCAAGGCTACAATGAAGTCTGGGCAGAAACTCTTGGGCAAGTTGGACCGACACGAACAACATTGGCCGTTCGTGCCCTCCCTACACCGATTGCTGTCGAAATGAAGGTCATCGCCAAAGCCCCGAAGACAGAGTAAGTTTCCGCTTTCCGGAACTTCGCATCGGAAAGACGCCACAAACCTATATGATGCGGCGGTTTACCCTCCAATACTAGTGAAATACTGGTACTTTTCCGGTGATGAGATGGATTTAAAAAGCACAGCAGGGAAACTCATCCATGGTGATGTTCGAGGCGTAATGGATGACATTTCCAAAACGATTGAACGGACGATTGGCCTTTCCGGTATCGTCATCATATCATTGTCCTCGATGCTTGGTTCAGGTCTTTTTGTAATGCCTGCTTTTGCCGCCCAAATGATGGGTCCCGGTATTTGGTTGGCATTCTTACTTGCGGCAACAGTCGTACTCCCAGGGGCGCTTTCTAAATCCGAACTCGCCTCTGCTATGCCTTCGAGCGGTGGATCTTATGTTTACCTTGAACGAACCTATGGCCCCTTGTTTGGAACCATCAGCGGACTTGGTTTATGGGCTTCATTCCTCCTCAAAGCGTCCTTTGCTTTGATTGGATTCTCAGCATATATGTATGCACTCACAACCTACTTTGGATTTGAACTTACCAAAAATAACCTTCTTTGGATCTCGGTTGGCGCTCTTATTCTCATCACCGTGGTGAACATTTTCGGTGTAAAAAAGGTGAAAGCCATTCAAACACCAATCCTTGCCCTTACAATGTTGCTCTTGGGCATTATCTGTATCGTTGCCTTATTTGACCCGCAAACCGACTTTTCACGTCCTATTAACGGTGGAAACGGTGCTTTTGACCAGTCACTGGCCACCATTGCAGAAACAGCGGCATTTGTATTCGTAGCTTATGCGGGTGTCACGAAGGTGGCTGCCATCGGTGGTGAAGTGAAAGAACCGGGGCGTAATCTCCCACTTGGAATTATGATTTCATTGCTCATTGCAACTATTCTCTACTGTGTAGTGACTTTTATGATGATGGCTGCACTCCCCGACATGTGGTACATCCAAAACGGTGAACCAATCGAAGACCCAGTGTATTATTTCGTCAAAGTCATTGCTGGTTCTAAGGTTGGTGCGCTTGCAGCAGCATTGGCGGTGCTAACAATGATCTCCATGGCGCTCGCTGGTATTCTGGCAGCATCGCGCTTTTTGTTTGCAATGGCACGTGACAACCTCCTCCCCCAGTCTCTCGAAACGGTGAACGCAAAATATGAAACTCCACATTGGCCAATTATCATTACTGGATTAGCAATGCTACTTGCCATACTGTTCTTGCCTGTGAAAGATGTTGCCAAATTGGCATCTGGTTTCAAAATCATGGTGTTCATGATGATTAATTCCTGCGTCATTGTACTTCGACGCTCACCTCAAGCACAAACATGGTACAAACCTGAATACAAATCTCACTTGTACCCATGGATTCAGGTTTGGGGCATCGTTGCAGGTATTGCTCTGATTTACCTCATGGGGAGTAAAGCATTCATTGGTGCAGGAGCCGCTGTTGGACTTGGGACAATAACCTACTATGGCTATGGTAGAAAGCACAGCCAAATCCGTACTACACCATTCCAAAGCCTCCGCCTGCAGTTCTCAAATCCAACTGAAGCAGAACACAAGCTCCGTCTTGCTGCGTTCAAGGCTGCAGACCTTGGTCAAAAGAACCACCTCACTGTGCCGGAGTTCATCAATGCACTCAAGGCCCTTGACTTCAATTATTCAAATGATGAATACCGCGACATATTCCACAAATCGGATGCAGATGAAAATGGAGTGATCGATATTGATGAGTTCATCACAACGTTTGAAAATGATTTCTCTGAAGAAGGATGATCAAGTCAAAAATGGCCTGAACAGAACACTTAGATTCAGTAATGGTACGACAAGTTCGCTTATGACAAGTGAAGAAAAGGAATGCCCTTGCCAGCAAACAACTATTGGAAACAGCCACAAGGTTTGCATCAAGTCATCTGAATCAAGAAGTGGCGTAGAGTCCGTCACACTACTCGCCTCGAGTCCAAGAGCCATCAGCACCTACATTCCAGTACTGCACTTCACTGCTGACATCGACATACCAGCCGCTTGAGCCTTGTTCTGTCCCAGGAGCTGCTTGCATGACGCCAACATCAGACGCCTGTTGAGCAAGAGAGGCCCGTAATTTATCGCTTAGCGTTACCGAACCCGATGCAGCAGTTTCATCCTCTTTTGGAGAAAGTGGTTCGCTTGTCGTTTCTTTCTCTATCGATTCATCTTGAGTCTCTTCTTCAGATTCGTCTTCGTCTTCCTTTTCATACTCGCCTTCATCTTCAAACGCATCCTCGACCCATTCCTCATCGTGTTGATTGGCTCGGCGAACGAGGACCACTAAAGTGACGAGAATGAGCGTGAGCAAAAAGATACCAAGACCCATAGCAGTGTTGGTTGAACCCACGGCACCTCCCAGAAGAACCGCTTCGACATCAAAGTAATTCTGTGAGATGAGCCGATTTCCGCCCTGGGTCCAATAAATATTACAAGAGCGGTCAGTTCCTGCAGCCGAAACATCCAGCTCCCAAGTATCAGAAGTCACATGCACAGCCGAACCTGAAGTACAACTTACCGTCGTGTTTTTGGCATCGACCGTAACACTATTGTCAAAGAGATCGACGCCTTGAACCCTAAGAAGAACTGTATCTCCTTGAGCGATACTTTGGTCTTCAATGGAAGATACGAGCCGCACAGCATCACCCGGCTCAACAGTGAGTGGGATACTATGGCTTGCTCCATCTTGAACGAGTTGAAGCGTATAAGTTCCTGAAGTCTGACCAACCAAGTTCCAATAACCATTCCCTGATGAAGATGCTTCCAATGTACCATATTGAGTTTCCAATGTTGTTGTGACATTGGTTGAAGGAGCCAAGTTCCCATGTGCATCAATCGATTGAATAAACAGTTCACTCGCAATGCCTGCTTGAACAGTCAAACCGTCTTCCGCATCGGTGACCAAGTTCCGAGCATCACCTGTGACAACCGTCAAGCGAATCGTTGCAAAAACTCCATCAGCGTTTGCTCTGATTTCATGCCCTCCGACATCTGTTGGAATCCAATGGAGGTCGGAAAGAAGGATGTCGACGGTTGCATCTAAACCATCAACCGTCCAATTCAATCCAATCTCATCGAGAGAATTCGAATAAGCATCAAAAAAGAGCGGTTCAAGAGAGAGTGCAGTATCGGAAGGCAAAATCTCACCTTCACCGTTGAGTTGGATAAAGGCGAGTCGACCGGGTTGTGATTGCATTTGGAAAACGGATTCAAACCGAGTGTCAGTCGCTAAATCGAACCAAGAACCTTCAACTCTCCATGTCATGGCTTGCTGTGGAGTGATCGTTGCATAGCCATCGTATTCAAGGAACTGAGAGTCGTTTCCGTTCACCATTGTCAAAGAACCATTCACCATCCATTGGTTACCGACAACATCAATCGCAGTAAATACGACTGTACTCTGCTCCCCTGCTATCAAAGTTTGCGGCGTAAGTTGAAGCGATGTATCGATTGCTTTACCATGAATGACTTCTATTTCAAGAGTTGAAACGACCCCATCATCGACAACACGTAACTGGTGTATACCCATTGCACCTGGTGTCCAATAGACAGCATCATTCATCGTGGTTAATCCACCACTGGTAACGCTAAAATTCTCAAGAGGTGGGGTAATCGTTCCCGTGTATCCTTGAGAATCGGTACGCATGGCTGCAAGTTCATATGAGGCCCCTGCGGTGAATTTCTGATCATTGGACAGGACTACGATGTGTGAAAGTGCTGCATCTGCAGGTACGACTCGAATCGTACCTGAACCTGAAACATTTCCTGCAGTGACGCTTAAGTTCCAATATCCTGGATGCGACCCGGTGAACCAGCCTGATGGAAGAATACTACCGTTTTCAACTGCCCAAATGCGATTACCCGCTTCGGTGATATTCATTTCAAAGCCATTGATATCCAGCAGTTGTGGTGAGATGAAGAGAGAATGCCCACTTCGAACTTGTAAGCCTTCATCAAAAATAAATTCATACGGATTTCCCGCTGTGACTACCAGTGTTGCTGTGTGTTCCATCTGGTGAAGACGAGCACGGAGAAGGTACGTACCCACATCTTCAGGTGTCCATGAAGGAGTTCCAACACCAACATAGATTCCATCAACAGTCCAGACCACATTTGGTGCTGATTGAGCATTCTGACGCGCATCGAGAAGATTCGATGAAAGTGAAAGTGGAACAAGTGCATGGCCACTCAAGCTTGTAATTTCGAGAGATTGCCCAACACCTGCAGTCACTGTAATGTTAAGTGAACCAATCAAACCATTATGAGATGCTTGTATCATGACGACACCCGAACTCCAGGGGTAAAACATTCCATCGGTGGAGATTGAGCCATTTGAACAACTCCAAGTCACCTCCCCTGTTGCAAGGTTATTCACTGAATCATACAATTCGGCTGTGAACATCGTCACTTCATCCGTCGTAAGTGTCGTCACATCGGCAATTACTTCCACTCGAACGGGTGTTCCAGCTCGAGCAAGAAGTTGCGTTTCATCCAGTGATGAGGTCATGAGAGCAGGGTGAAGTCCGTGAAATGTAAACAATACAATGCAAAGCATGCTAAGCATGCATGTTCGGAAATTGTTAACGGTTCGCATAAGATCACATTGACTTTCAACATTTATCAAAGATATGGGAGATTAATCCGTCCATTCGCCCCATTCGCTTTCGCCTTCTTGACGGAAATACCAGACTTCATTTTCATCTTGGGCCCATTCAGTACCATCTTCATCAACACGATGGTCAACTTGCCAAGAAGTGTCTTCGGTCACTGCCTCAATTACTATTTCCGGGACTGCTTTGGTCTCCGGCGCAGGACCGCTTGGTCCAGGTGTCGTGCCAGGCGCAGGACCGCTTGGTCCAGGTGTCGTGCCAGGCGCAGGACCGCTTGGTCCAGGTGCAGGGCCAGAAGGTGTATTGTCATCATCGTATGAATCGTCATCATCATCTTCATCATCGTAGTCAGATTCACCACCGCGTAACGCTGCAACAAGCAACCCAACAATCACAAGACTCACAAGAGCTATGAGAACTGCACCAACGTAGTAAAGGGCGCCTCCTGCTTTGAAGAATCCACCGATATTTCCTGTAACATCAACCGAACGTTCTTCTGAAACCTTTCCAGCAGTGATTGTGACGGTTTGAGGACCATCATCGAGAGTCACGATGTTCCATACCCCTTGGCCTTGATTCAAGACTTCAGCACGACCTGTCGCATCGACATTTGCACTCGATGGTATTGGAATCGGGTTGAGATATTTGTCGAATGCTTTGACAGTAACTGTGAAATTACCCAATTGGTCGATTGAATCGGAAGAGAGTTCAACGGTGAGTGAATGAACGACTTGCAATGGGTCAACCGAAATATTCGCAAAACCTTCTGCATCTCCAGTCGAGAAGTCCAAAGTGTGAGGTCCAGCAAGAGTTGCAGTATAGACATAGGTTCCTTCATCTTGGCCTGCAGAAATATTCTCAACTCGGACGGCATTTTCAGTCCATTCTACGAGTTGTGGGAATGTGTTTCCATCGGCATCTTCTCCAGTCACGAGAATGGCAATCTCTCCACCAGCAGTTTGCTCAGCAGTATCAAGTTCAGCAGTAAGGAGAATCGCTTCACCATGATGAACAATCATCGTAACACTGTCACTGACATTGTAACCAGCATCGTTGACTGCTGAGGCTGAAATACTCCAATTACCAACGTGTGAGGCATCCCAACGCATATTGGAACTGAGAAGAGAATCAGTGATGATTTCGAACTCACCCGAATCGAGGTTCGTCAAATACCAGACCACGATGGTTGAATCAATCGGATTTGTATCGAGGTCTGAAAGTTCTACTGAGAAGTCAAGATATTCGTCCGCAGTCATATCAAAGGCCGTGTTTGCAGTACCGGTTGAATCCGTAACAGTTAACAGAACTGAATTCAAATCACCGTGTGATACGGTGACATTGATAGCAACTTCATGAAGAGAGAAACCATCGTTATATGAGGCTGTAATCGAATAAGGTTCGGTAGATGCCAAGTAGGGGACAAAGGTTGTTTCATCTCCAACAAGTTGTTCAAGAGCAGATTGTGAACTCCATTCCGAATGGGTGATGGTCCAATTCGCAGATATAATCCAGCGGTTATCTTTCTGGTCATATGCTTTGACCTTGATCTCAAGAAGATCATCTGCTGTAATATCAAACGATTCCCAAGTTGAAACGTTATTGTCAACAAGGAGAATCAAAGAAACAATGGCACCTTCTTGAACCGTAATGGTGATTTGAGAAGAAACCGTCTCATAATACGCTTCAATTACTTTAGCACCACGTGATGTAGGAGTCCATATTGCTGGAGCGCCAACCATCAACTGGCCGTCTTGAATCTGAACCCAGTTTTCACTTGGAAGAAGAACTGGCAATCGGTTTCCACGGATATCAACACGAGTCGTGTTAATCCAAACATGTTCATCAGCTGTAATCGAAGTGGTCGATGCATCGAGTTCTAAACTCGCCATTTCACCGTGCCCGACTGTCAGCATCAAAGAACCTGCGGCACCTGATGTTGAGGTGAGATTCAAATGCCAGATCCCAACTTGGTCAGGGAAGTATTCGCCTGAAGCTTCACTGTAATTGCCGTTGGTATTTGTCCAAGTGAGGTCCCCTGCTTCGGAGATCTCGGTGATTTCATTACCAAATTGGTCGAACAGTGTATGCGTGACTGCACACAAAATACCTGCAGGAATTGTCCCTTGGCAGCCATCCAATTCAAAGTAGGACGGAGCGCCGGTTTCGACTGTTATTGAAACAACAGTCGTTTGCGTGGTACTTGTCAAATCAACCCAAGAGACTTGAACGGTTTGAATACCGCTTGCATAAGGAATAAACAAGCCTTCTGTGAACACAGCCATGCTACCATTACTCGGCAGATAAGTGATTGATTGTCCAGATACGGTGTTGCCATGTTGGTCAACAACATAGGCAGTAATTTGCAATGTCTCATCAGCGGAAAGAGTTGCGGATTCCGGTAGAACCACTAACGTTGTCGGAGCACCTGGAGTCACCGTGACGATTTCAGATGAACAAATGATGCCAAAGCATGCAGTGACGGTCTGTTGTCCAGATGCAAAGGGTGTAAAGATTCCCGTTTGAGAGATGCTTCCATTGGTTGCACTCCAAGTAACTGGTGCGTTAATAGGCAACGTCAAATGATCATAGGAAACATAGGAAAAGGTCACAGAAGTATCAGCATCCGTAGTTGGAGCAGTCGGAGTTAAATTGATCGTGGTCACATTGGTGTGATTCAACAGAATCTGTGGACGGTAACTCTGTAAGCCATTTTCACTGGACATAAAGTTTGCAAGTAAACTACCTCGATTTGGAGTTGCAATAATAATCCAAGCATTGTTGTTATCAATGAACATTCCATCGACGCCAATATCAAACCAAATCCAACGTTGGTCACTCATATCGGTTTCAACCAAAGTCGAAATTGGTGTAGCATCATAATCGACTCCTGCTTGCATACCCGGTGCACCCCATGCACCAGTTGAGGAACTCGAGGATGCGTTCCAAGTCGAAGACGATTGTGCCCATTGGCCATTGAGAACTCGGTGAACGCTGAATGACATTTCATTCGCCCCACCAGTAGCAACCCATGAATCAAGATAAAGTCCAAGACTCGCCGAATGAATGTTTGCATAGGCAGGAAGAGGCACTTGACTGTTATCTAACGCAAGGGTAAGACGTGATTCCATTCCGGCGTTCGCCCCAGAATACGTACCTAATTCTGCGAGGACTGTATCTCCATAATTGGTTGAAGGTGAGGCTTCGCTTAGGTGGGTGTCTCGGATATTGGTGTGTCCGAATTGAATCACCTCATTACCTGTTTGGAACGTATAGGTGTAGGTCAAATCATTGTTATCAGTATGGTGTGGATCCCCAATAGCAAAACTCCAACGTGAGGACGAAGGACCAGGGATAGATTGGTTGACCCCTTGTACCCACCAGGTGAACACTTCTCCGGTCGTAACAGAGTTGGTAAATCTGAAGGTCGTCCCAGTAATCTGACTTGATTCCCAAGATTTAAATTTGTAGACACCTGTTTCGTTTGCAATTGTGACGACATATCCGTTCGCACCTGTTACAGGGGACCAAGAAAGTACTGGCTTATCATCTGCTTGTAAAGTAGAAGCACTAAGATTGTAGAGTACTTGACCATCTTGAGGAGAGGTCAATACCGGTTGAGCCGGAGGTTGAATTCCATTCACATTGTCGACATAGCCCAATACTAATCGTGGTCGCAACGTTTCAGTGCTTGCTTCCGAGGAAGCAAAGGCATGATTTGTTACAGGCGTACCAACCGATTTCAATAAAATGGTCATCGTAAAGTTACCATTCGCCACATTATCCTGGGCAAGACTGGTGAGGTCCCATTCCATCCAACCCGAAGCAGGAGAGAGAGTAAGCGTCGAACGGGTAATTTCACTTGTCATGCATGCTACATTCGAATTCCAAGTTACGGACGATTCTGTGAATGGTGCGCAAGCATGTGCTGAAATGGTAGTGGAGGATGTACCAGTCACTCCAGTACGATACAATCCAAGGAGCATCGATGTTGGAGTCATGGTTGATGGCCAAGGCATTGAACTCAAGTCGTATTCAATATAAATTTGACTTTCCCCTGTACCAGAGGCAGAAGTGCCAAGGTTCAATTGAGTTGAGGACCCAAGACTACCCGTTGCTGAAGAAGAGATTTCAGCATCAGGAACTCGAGGGAGGAGTCCTGTTTGAGTGAAAATTGAACCACGGTTGAGGGCAACAGTATAATTTCCTAAACCGTCGTCAAACCCTTGATTTTCAGGAATACGGAACTTATTGACACTTGACCAGTGCCCAATTCGACCGTCTTGGTCACCACGAACTCGCCAGTATTGCCATTCATCACCTTTCAATGAATCAGTGCGTGTTACCGTAAGGTTGGGTTCATCCCAAGTCGTATTGGTAATGTTTCCTGAACTCATTGCGCCACTGTCTGCACATTCTAAATCTTCAACCATTCGAGGTTCGCTTGCAGCACATACAAACCATTGAGTTTGATTTGTTGAAGAACTTGACCAGTTGGTACTGTATTGGTCGGCACCACTTGGAACTGCAGCAGAGAGGTTCCAAAGTGTAGAACCATCAACGGGTCCGATATTGCTCGGACTCGAAGGTGACCATGGAGTGGTTAATTCATACGTCATTGTCAATTTCGGCCGCTGTGAAACTCCAGTATATTCACTGCTTGCGATGTAATAGGTACCATCAACGGTACCAGCTATTTCTTCAGGCTGAATCAGAATGTTCAAGCTTTCTTGGCCTCGTTCAATTGCATGTTGAAGCAAGGAGGTGATGTTGACTTCAAAGACACCCGTTCCGTTAATCCAAAATCCATTGGTTTCAGGTATTTGAGAGTCAGCAGAATGGTAAGCACCCGTGCCTGCCCATGAAGTTGTGTTGTTCCCTGGATAAGCCCAGTTTGACGCTTCATTCCAGCCGGTGATCATTTCTGAAACGGTAACGAATATATCGTCCGAACCAGAGAGAACGGTCAATTCCAATGTGGCATTATTCACTTCATATGAAGTGGGAAGAGGAAGTGATGAGAAATCAATTTCAATCAAACTCGTAGAACGTAGAATGCTGTTACTCGAACTTTGTCCAACGGCAAGATATCCTGAACTTCCTTGATTGGCGAGTATGTTGCCTCCATCTAAGAAGGTGTCTTGGGTAAGAAGTGGATAGTTTTGCGATTCAACAATCGCGCCTTCTTGAAGCGAAACCCATGCGTGGGTTGAATCTATTTCTCCAGAGTCTGTATCAGGGATATGGAAGAGTGTTGAAACACTTTGTGGACCAATCATCCCCGCCTGAATCGGCTGTACAGTCCAACGAATGGTTTGGGCTTGGTTGATGGATGTCGAAGGAGTAAAGGTAAAGTTTAGTAAATCAAACAACGCAGAAGAATCTCGAGAATCGTACGTCGTACGTCCAGCCATATCATCATCAGCATCTTCAAAAATGTGAATTCGCCAAGCATCCACTGAATTTGCTGAACCATGGGACCAACTAAATTCGGGAGTGTCATTTGGCAACAATGCATGAGAATCCGTATCCCACGAAAGTGAATTATTTGCTGGGCCGCTATTGACCCCAGTTGTAGTCGGAACTGGACTTGTGCCGTTTGACCATGTCAAGTTCAGCCATGGATGTTGAGAGGTAAGCCCTTCAGTGGAAGTAAAGGTTACAACATTCGGACCGTTCGAATATGCAGTTATATCGTTCGAAGCATACAATGCCAGCGAAAGGGTCGAAAAACCTGCATCCAATGATGCTTGAACCGCCTCACTAACATCCCATGTCATCCATCCAGCACTTACAGAATCTTGCAAATCAACATACGGACCGAGGTCGACACCAAGATCACGTCCTCCAAGTTGTGACCAATTATTGATGCCATCATAGGTGGTACCATTTGCATCGACAGTCCAATTCTGATAAACTGGTCGGACTGCAATAGGTTCTGCTGTTGGGGATGAAAATTCAGAATAGAGATTGATTTGAGCAGAAGTAACTCGAGCATTTACGGGTTGTGGAATTGAGTCGAGCGGAATTCGAATGAGCGAAATCGCTTGTCGGTTAAATCCAACTGCACCGACTTTCATTTGTGATGAATCGTCGTAGGTACTTGATGCACCACTACCAGATTCAATCACGTATGTATCGAGGAAGTTCGGGAGATTCATACTAGGCATTGCTTCTCTATGATGAAGTTCAACCGATGCACACGAGCCATCAGGGCATGTTTGCCAAGTGGTCAAATCAAGTACCGTGAAAGAAAAGGAATTCGACCAATTACCAATTTGGTTGGTTGAAGAAATTGCTCGAACTCTCCAATACCATGTCTTGCCGTCATCCAAATCAGAAGTAGGCGTATACGAAAGATTTGCAGCATCAAATCCACCATCGTTCCAAGAGGTCTTCGTTTGAAGCGCAGTCGAGTCAAAGGTTGGTTCAGTATCGAGTTGAACAGCCCAACCACCGACAGCAAGATTGCTTCCAAACGACCAGGTGAGTGAAGGGCGTTTCTCCGGAGTTTGGTCAACACCAGATCCCATGGACCAAGAAGCATTGAGAGGTGTCAAAGGGGCCGGATCAAGTGGGACAACATTTGAGCCGGGCACATAAACGAAACTCAATTCGGGCTTTTGTGCATCTTGAGACAAGCCAGGGTACAATTGAACTTCACGACTTTGCCCGGTTCCTGACCCAAGTATACCAATGAGGAAATCAACACTACGGTTTTCACGCATTGCATTTTGAACACCTAACGTGACATTCCAATCGATTCGGTCACCGTCCATGTAGGTCGTATTCAGTTGGACGGAATCAAGTAAAGAAGAACGCTCCCAACCTTTAGCACCAGACATCCCCCAGCTGTTAGAGCCATCATAGGTAGCCCATGTTGCTCCTTCAGCGGTCCAATTATGTTGACGACTTTCCCATACGGCTACACTCGGGGAGTTTGATGGAGAACTTCCAATCATCATGGAGAGGTGTGCAGATTCAACAGCGTAACCAACTGGTAAAAGGTTGGAACGTAAATTACAACTCAGAAGGCCAACTGCTTCGATCGGATATGTGTTATAGGAGATCATTAGTTTCGATTCATCATTGTAATTCTGAGAAGGCGTTCCACTGTCCAAATAGGTATCAAGACATTCAGGATAAAGACCGTCATTGGTTCCATTTCCATGCTTCATTCGGAATTCATATCGGTCAGCGCCGAGCCAAGTACTTTCAAGTGAACTGACAAGGAAATTCGATGTCGACCAAGGTCCATATCGACCGTCTGAATCAAGATATGCCATTCTCCAAAAATACATATTCCCTGCTGTTAAAGCGAGGTTTCCAGTCATGTTAAGAATACCATCAGAAGGTGTGAAGTCGCTGTCTGAAACTGTGTTGGATACCAACACGAGGTCACGGAATTGTTCATCGGTTGCAAGTTGGAGAACCATGTCATACGAGAAGGTCGTTGGCATCCATGTAATTGATGGAGTCAAGTTCCCAGTGAAGTTGTGACCCGATTGATTCCAAACGGCCTCATCTGGAAGAGGTGCTGTGAGCGTTGTGTTGGACAAAGGAGTTTGTGAACCCCAAGCATAGGTGATTGAAACTGATGGCTTCTTTGCGTCATCAAGAACATCAGATGAAAAGAAGACAGCATTTTTGGTACCCGTTGTGGAGTATGCTTCGTTTAGACCTCGAGCTGTGATCATGAAATCAGCGCTGGTGGTTGAGCCACTTTCGACCCAAGTTTGAAGAACATCTGCAAATCCAAAACTAAACTTAGAACTTGTTTGTGAGCCGTTGACCCCTGTGTCAGAGGCAGTTGACGAAAAGATACGCCCACCGTCAGACCAACTGTTCGCATTCGAGCCCCGATTCCAAGTGACTTCACTTTCAATCCACTGGTTAGGAGTCATTTCGTGCATAGAAAGAAGAGCATTATTTGATGAGGAATCACGAGTTAAATTCACTTGTGCATCAAGAATAGTAGCGTTGGAAGGAAGACCGAGTAAACCGAGATTGAAACGGAGATGAATAAGTGATTCTTTACTCGAAGTGACACTTGTCTCCATGACATCAGCAGAACCATATTTTGAATTCTTACTCAATTGATTCGAATAAGAGTCTTCGATGAAAGAACCGATTAAACCAAGATCGTCGATGTCGACTTCAATACTTGCAGTGCCATCTCCATTGTCGGTCACATCATGAGTTGGTAGAAGGAAATTTTGGGTGACAGACCAATCGCTCAGAGCGTCAGTCGAGTCAATACTCCTAATTCGATAATAAATCTGAGTTCCATTCGTGAATTGTTCACTCACTGGAAGAGAATATGTTCCGCTGGTTGAGGTTGTCGTGAATGTATCCCAGAGTGTAGAATAATGCCATTCAAGGTCGCTATCAGTTTTGAATTCAGGGTCGAGTGAAAGTTGATACTCGACATGTTCCCCAATTAAGGAGTTATACGAAAGTGTAGGTGTTGTGTCTGCGGTCAAGATCAAATCTCCACTCATCAATGGCATACCATCGACTGCAAAATCCGAAGTAACCGAGCCACCGTCACCTGCAGATGAGGCCGATGTCACAAGAACCAGTTCGGGGCGACTCAAAGGATTTATCGATTCAGAGAGAGAACAATCGTATTGTGAACCGAGGCCTGAAAGAAGCAGAGTCACAGAGGATTGATTCGTTGAAGCTGCCTCCTGTGCGATTGCCGTGACATTCAGAGCAAACGAGCCACTGGCAGATGAACGGAATGGAGGCTCCCAATCGCCACGGTCAGTGGAACCATCTGCACCGGGGGAACTCCAAGCAACGCCATTGTCAGATTGAGTCCATGTAGCAGTTGTCGAATTCCATGATGATGGAGTCGTCGCATAAACCGAAAGATCGGTAGAAAGAAGAGAGTCCTCAACACATGCAATGTTTAACGTTGCAGAATGAATCGAATCTGATGATGAGTAATTCAATGGGAATTCGAACAAAAGTCGACTCTCCTCTCCGGCATCAGATATTCCGAGGAGTCCGGCTCCACTTTGATTATAATTTGAAGTAGGGTTTGATTCATCAAGCGAGGTATCATTCGAAGCAGAAACCGTTGAAGTCACCAGAGAAACGTGATGCTGCTCAGCGAGTTCCACATCAAAGTCTAATGTTTGCGGCAACAATAAATCTGCAAATATGAACATCAAAACGAGGAAGATGGTCAAGGTGGTCCGACGGGGGGGAGTCTCGCGTAGCATGGGGCTCAAAGCGTTCAAGTCCTGCGCCATATACTGTCTTTTCCCTTCACGGGTATGAATCTCAATATGTGGAACTGGAATTCATTGTTAAATCAAAATCCTTACAGGTATTTCTTCAAATGAAAGGAGAATGTTCAAGGAGGCTCGTCAATGACATCATCCCATGAGCGAACTTTGGGTTGAAAGGCACCGGCCCCAGTCCGTCAACCAAATACGCGGTCAAACAGCAGTTGTGCAACGGTTGACAATCTATTCCGAGAAGAAAGAGTTTCCACACTTACTGTTTGCCGGTCCGCCAGGGACTGGTAAAACAACTGCAGCAATGGCGTTGACAAAAGACGTGTTTGGAGTTGAATACAGAAGAAACCTCCTCGAGATGAACGCATCTGATGAACGGAAACTGGAAAGTATACGCACGAAAGTCAAGCAATTCGCTCGAACTGCTCCTTACGGTAGCGCTTCATTCAAAATTATATTTCTCGACGAAGCCGATGCGCTTACCAATGATGCGCAAGGAGCCTTGCGGCGAATCATGGAACAATATGCTGAAACATGCAGATTCATTTTGTCATGCAATTATTCTTCGAAAATTATTGAGCCGATTCAATCCCGCTGCGCAGTATTCCGGTTTCGACCACTCGCTGACACAGATGTAAATGCTCAAATCCATCACGTCGCCAAAGAAGAAGGCGTGCAATTGGCAGAAGATGCTGGAGAGGCATTGACTCGGATCTCACAAGGCGACCTACGTAAAGCAATTACTGGACTACAAGTTGCGGCAGCTCTTGACATGAAAGTAACACGTGAGTTGATTTACGAAACTTCGGCGACTGCCCCTCCTGAAGCACTGCATCAATTTCTTATGGCCTGCCGAGATGATGGATTTCATGCAGCACGACGGCGTTTGAGAGAACTCTTGGACAAGTATGGCCTTGCTGGAACTGATTTCGTAAATCAATTGCATCGTGAACTGTACACGGCTGACTTCCTCACCGAAGATGCCAAATTAGACATGACTGAATGGATGGCTGAAGTCGATTACCGCTTGGTAGAAGGTGGCGGAGAGCAAATTCAATTGGACGCACTTACTGCACGTCTTGTGATTCATTTGCGAACCTAACTTCACTTTCACTTTCACCTATAGGGCGTTAGAAAAGAACTCCTTGCTGACGCCGTCGGAAAGAATATGACGACCTTTACGAATCGATGTCTCGACTTGATGTGCTGGACTGCAGCTGCCCCTTTGATCCATGTGCTACGGAAAAAACAATTACAAAAACAAACACAAGAACAGCGTGATGTTCACCGAATAAGTCGTTTACTCAACACGATATTGTTGGCACACAGCGACTTACTTTCATGATGCTAAAACTTCAGGAAGTTGTTCGACGACTTTCAAGGTCCAAGTGTAGACTCGGCTGTTTTCCCATGGGTCGCCTTGTTCAACAATCGTGACGGTGATGAGATGTTCACCTACTGCGAGGTTTGAGCCGAGAAGTATTGCAAAGTCTTGGTCCAACTGCCCATGCGGCAATAGGATGGAGGAAGATTGAGTATCGGAAACCTCTCCTGTAGCATTCGAGATGACTTCGGAGTGATTCCCCCAAAAGTCGGCATTACTCACTAATTCGAAGATTCCGCCATTATTGGTCAACTGAACGGTCACTTCTGCTCCTTCGACATTCACGTTGTCCGCCAGTCCGAAAAGGAGCCAAATGTCCCCCGTTAATTTAGCATCTTGTTGAACTTCCCAGGTGACAGTACCGGATTCACTTGCACCTTTGGAGAAATTAAATTCATCCCCCTCATTCTGAACTAAAACCCATTTATCAGCCAATTGCGGTGCAACGATATCACCTAACGGTGGATTCACAAGTAGGAATGCCATAGCCAAGAACGTAAACGTGTGAAGGAAACCTGCTTTGAACCATGTTCCTTTCGTGTATAATTCATTGAAATCTGCTGGCATGATCATCCGATGTATCTGAGGAATAAGGAAGATTGCAGCCAATGGAGCCAGATAAAGTATGTCTGATTTTTCAACTGTCGTTCTTGGCATCAAGACATACCGCATTAAGAGCGAAACGGTAACTGAAAAGGCAATGACGAGCCACATCGATGCAGTTTCGGCTTTTTCTTTTGAAACGTGTTTGACAGGGTCAAAAGCTTCGATTCCAAGGTCGCGCCCACTGCGTCGCTTCATACGCTCTTTGCCTTCATCAGCCACTCGCTTTTGGCGATCGACAGAAGCGGCGGACATAGCAGTATTGAGGTCAACCATACTGCCTCCTAAGGAGTGGAGTGCATGAAACCTACGGTGAAGTTACATCACTTTCCAGCCGTATGGTTGAAATGGGTAACGCGACAGGCGAGAGATAAGCCGGGGTGGCGTAGTTGGTGGCGCGTCGGACTC
>CALBIL010000033.1 GCA_937892945.1 uncultured euryarchaeote
GGGCCTACGACGGAACCAACGGATACGAATTGTGGAAGAGCGATGGAACAGCCTCAGGCACGGTGATGGTCAAGGACATCTACAGCGGAAGTAGCAGCAGTTCTCCCTCCTCCCTCACAGTCGTTGGCAACACCCTCTATTTCCAAGCCAGCGACGGAACCAACGGAGACGAATTGTGGAAGAGCGATGGAACAGCCTCAGGCACAGTGATGGTCCAGGACATCAACAGCGGAAGTGGCAGTAGTTATCTCGGCGAACTCACAGCCGTTGGCAACACCCTCTATTTCAGCGCCACCGACGGAACCAACGGATACGAATTGTGGAAGAGCGATGGAACAGCCTCTGGTACGGTGATGGTTAAGGACATCAACAGCGGAAGTAGCAGCAGTTCTCCCTCTTACCTCACAGCCGTTGGTAACACCCTCTATTTCCGAGCAAGCGACGCAACCAACGGACAAGAATTGTGGAAGAGCGACGGAACATCCTCAGGCACGGTGATGGTCAAGGACATCTACAGCGGAAGTAGCAGCGGTTCTCCCAGTCACCTCACAGCCTTTGGCAACACCCTCTACTTTACGGCCAACGACGGAACCAACGGATACGAATTGTGGAAGAGCGATGGAACAGCCTCAGGCACGGTGATGGTTAAGGACATCAACAGCGGAAGTAGCAGCAGTTCTCCCTCTTACCTCACAGCCGTTGGTAACACCCTCTATTTCCGAGCAAACAATGGAATTGACTTTGGCGCCTTTCATTCCGTCACACCTTCAAACAATCCAATTTTTCTAACGTTTATCGATTGTTTGGTTAACGGAAATAACTTCGGGCTCTCTCCCTCAGTACTCAGTTTTAGCCCAAAAGCTATGAATGCACAAGACACAACCTTCCCTGTACCTTGGACAGTTTCAATGAGTTTTGAACAAGTCCACCCTCTTGAAGACCCAGTGCGCGGAGACTCCGATGGCAGCAGCGAAAATCCGCCACTCCTTGCACCAAATTCGAATACCGATGGTCTATTCAATACATATGGTGACGCAGATCGCTTTGCAATCCCTATTCAACATGGAACTATGCAACATTTCGAAGTATATACACAAGACTATTCTGAATTTAAATTACTCTCCGGTGATGGTTCAGATTGTATATTGGGAGAAGACAATACTACATTCAATTCGAATTCTTATGCCTTTGAATTAGAAACCGACTGGATTCGTAATTCCTTTTCTTGTGATACTCGTTATTTTGATGATGAAATCCAATTTCAAATCAGTCAAAGTACGTGGCCGACCCCTCAAGCCTTAGCCCCATATCGAATACATTTGTTCACTTCCGAACTTGTGAACATTTCATCTCCATTAGGAGACCAAGTTGGCATTGATGCGCCAGCTAGGGGTATGGTCCCTGTTCTAAACTTAGATGATACAATCAACGGCACATTTCTTCATTGGTCGGATCAAACCGATCGATATGAACTCCGATTAGGTTTAGATGAAATCGCCCAAGTAGAACTATTGAGTAACTGTGCAAGCTTTAATCCCTTGAGTAAACAATCAGTTCTTGAAACTCTCCCAATCATTCAATCTTCTTTCATCGACGTGCATCGGCTTCAATCGAATGACATTCATGACCCTGAACTCAAGGATACCTGCATCTATTCTCTACGAGTCAGCGAATATACTCTTTCACCCACTTCTATGCCGTACGCATTTTCGTATGATGGTCGATTTCACCCTTCGTATCCGATCCAAATACAAAATCTGTCAGAAAGTTTACCACCATACATTGTAGCAACTGAAATCTCGATGTCTGTGCCTTTCGACCTACTGCCGACAATTGACGGGATAATCCATGCGACACAAAGTTCGGGTAGCCCAGTAACCCTACAATTGTTTGGCACACATTCTCGTGATTCGGAAATAAACAATATGTCTGTAGGTCAGCACATTGATTTTGGAAGTTCGAGAGTTCAATGGAATCAATTATCCCTCAGTGGCCTTGATGGTTCTGAATTAGCGGTATATTTCACCCAACAGAACCTTATGACCTATACGAAAGAAGGTTCAGAATTGTTTTCAATTGGCAATGGTGCTTTGGGTTCGAGTATCGATGAGGGATGGGATGGAGAAGATGTTTTGACTGTCAATAATTCAGGGTCGATGGCTACTTTTGCCAGCGTCCGTATTTCTGCTTTTTCAGAGAATTTTAAGGCAGCATTTTCGGGGTCTTCAATATCAGAACTCATTTGTTTTAATTCCAATACCGCTAACGTTCAAATTCATCACCAACAAGGCGATGGAATGTACACATTACAAGTAGAACGTGGTTACACGGCATGCCCTTCAGTCAGTTTGTATGCACCAAATGAAGTCGCTGAGTCCTCGCAGTTCACCGTTCATTATACTGATTGGAATGACGATGCTCTCGAATTAATGGTGAAGATATACGATGAAAATCTTAATTCTATTTACCAAACATCAGATACGAATCCTACACAAGCCATCGAACTACCCAGTTTTATTACTGAAGGTACATACCATCTCTTACTCGTAGATGAAAATAATATTGTCTATGATGAGCGTCAATTGGAAGTACTTCGCCACCCCTCTCAGTCAGTTCAACCAACAAAGATTGTTTTGGATGTCAACGAAGCACCTCAAATACAAATCGAATCCTTTATGCCTCACTCGGGCGAACCTGTTGCATGGACATTTACCAACATCAGTTTAACAACACTTTCCAAAACTGGAATAATTACCTCACAAGTATTGGATGAAGAATTCACTGGTTTAGGGGCAAAAGTTGTCACAATTATGGACATACCTGAGGTGATGCCAGGTTCCACACTTTCTGTACAGGGGGAATTGTATACAGGTGAAAGTTACACGCACTATTCACTCATTTGGAAGAAAGTATTTTTAGATCCAAGTATCATTTGCGAAACAGAACTCATCCCGGATGCCGTATTGCCTGAGAATGATGTACTCTGTCTCGTATCCTTGTACGGGAAAGTGCATGGGGGTTCCTCAAATGGACTCACTGAATACCAAGTCGAAGGCACATTGGATATCTACGATGAACAATTTGAGCTCGTTGAGCAAGTTGAGTTCAGAAATAATCTTTTTCGTTCAACTCCAATTCGTATCGATTCGGTGAAATTAGGGACCGGATTCTTCTTTGCGAAAATGAATGTATCCACTGCAATAAATGTTTTCCTCACCGAGGAGGTTACTGAATTTGAAATAGGTTCATTCACTTCTTCAGAAGAATCTCAACAAATTCTTGGAATATATGATCTAAAAATTATCTCAGTCCGAGACACCGCTTTAGCAGGTGATAATATTGTCATCACTTGGGAAACAACGGGTGAAGATACAGCGTACTTTTTAATTGATGTATATGGTGATGGTGACCTTATTCAATCACTTTCAATATTGAATGATGGCTCGAAAAATGGCAATTTCAAGGTCATACTTCCCGAAGATATCAATCCATATATTACTCATTTGATTGCAGTCCATGCGTTTAGTGAATATGGCTCTGTAGATTCGAAAACGGTCTCCATTGAAGGCATGAATTATAATACCTACTTAGATGTCAATATTAACCCGGATCGACCTAAACTTGGTTCTAATTTCGATGTAGAGCTCTTGCTTTCCAGCGATGATAGTTGGCTGAGTTGGAATTGGGCTCTTCACAAAACATCCTCTTCTTCATCCGATGTACTCTCGCAAGGGAATGGTTTTGTATCGGACAACAACGCTAAATTCAAAATCCTTCTACCTTTGAGTCAGTACACATCATCTCCATATCTTCATTTGGAAGTAGAATCCGAAGACGGCACCCTCTATTATGAAATAATCGAGATTGAACCCCTCCCTCTTCGCTCGGTAAAATTAGACATGGATTCGGAAATGATTATTGATACAATGTATAATGTAGAATGGCAATTGGATGGCCAATACCTCAACACACTTGATAATATTGAACGTATCCAATTTTCAATTTACACGATGGATTCAGAACTCTATCTTGAAAATGTGTATTACGTTAATTCGACCAAGGGAGCATTTGAAACTCATGTGCCAGTATCACTTATCCCGGGTTCTCACTTTGTTGTCGTTGAATTTACATTTGCAGACGGAGACACATATGAAACTTCACAGATTATCACTCTTCTTTCCTCTCCCCTCGGCCTTAACGCATTTGGATTAAATATCCCTCCATTGGCGATGGGTTTTGATACTGTACTCGTAGTACTCCTTGTCTGTCATGCGGTATTCTTGCACCGTCGTTCTTCAAGAAAGAAAAAAGGTGGCGATACCGCCGCATTCGAAGACGCAGAATACGATGACGATGACGATGACGATGACGATGACGATGATTATACCGATGAATTCCCGTATGTGCCCAAAAAAGTTCAGTCTGCTATAATTGACTCAACCAAGGTGGCTGATGAGTACCCAATGCATCAAGAATATCCAGTGGGTTCGGGGAACTATTGGATTCAATACGCCAGTGATTTGGAATGGGAAAAGGTTGAAATCTAGAGGGCGTGTAGATTCAAAGTATTCTTAAAAGAACTGCTTAACTTTCTGGCGCCTAAAGAGTTCAGGCATCGACCACCAAGGCAATTGATTCGAATCCAATCGACATCGAAGAGGATGTATTGAATATAGGCTTTCAGTCTTTCTTTAGATTCCGCTGCCGAAGCGCTTCAACTGCTACCACACTCACTGCAACTTGCAGGTTGTAAGAAGGTACAAACCCATCCATTGGCAACAACACGCACGCATCCGCTGCGGCCAATACTTGTTCACTGATTCCCTCTTTTTCAGCTCCGACAACCAACATGACATCGCCGGTCAAATCTTCATCCCAGGGCCCATGTGTGCCAACATCTTCGACTGCAATAATTCGAACATTGTGCGTTTTGGCAGATTCAAGAATTTCATCGGTTGTACTGTAAACAACAGGAATGAATCGGTCTGCACGCATACTTGAGCGGCGAATGGTCCGACGCTCTTCATGGGTCTTTGACACGTTCAGAACAACAGCATCAGCGCCTGAGACTTCAGCGCATCGAATGGCAAATCCGAGGTTGGTTGCATAGGTGACGCCGTCAAAAAACCAGATCGTCCCACCGCGCTCCATGACTTCATCTAAGTCTCCATCAGGGATACGCCCGGTCAAAGCCAATGCGTCCACAAAACCATCAGCAGACATTCTCCAAAGGTCATTGGTTGAACCTTCTTCAAGCGGGATATTGAGTTGTTCACACAAACTTCGAATCTCCATGGTGTCCTTTTCGCGGTCGACTAAAACCATTTCAATGGCTTTCCCGGAATGAAGGGCTGCAAGTACGGCATCTCTCCCCGTAATTTGACCTGCCATGAAGTGGCGTGGGCCGTAGCACTCATGAGGCTATCCTCACTGGCAGGTCTATGGCCAAAAAGCACAGTCCGAAATTCCTCGCCATTGTTGAAGCAGCACGCGCTGAAATCCCTGAATGCGAAGCAAAGGAACTGCGAGTGATGATGAAGGATGGAAAACCCCTCACTGTATTGGATGTCCGAGAACGGCATGAGTTCGAAAACGGGCATCTGGCGGGCGCCGTTCATGTCGGAAAAGGTGTACTTGAACGGGACATCGAAAAGCATGAACTCACCGACGATTCACGGATTGTATTGTATTGTGGTGGGGGCTTCCGAAGTGCAATCGCAGCGAAATCACTCAAAGAAATGGGTTACAGTAATGCAATTTCTCTATGGGGCGGTTGGCGTGGAATTCAAGCAGAAGGCCTCCAAATCGAATGAAAAATCCATGATAAAAGTGACAGCAGCACGCGTTTTACGGCGAAGTGAGAGACCGTTGACGCGTGGGCAGACTCATAAAGGGGAGTTAAGTCGGCAGGATGCTGAGAAGCGCAGGTGTTCATTATGACTCGGGGATTGTATCAACATGTTCGTGACACCTGGAAGCAACCAAAAGAGGCTATGCCTCACATGTTCCGCCAAGCCCGCATGGCTCAATGGCGTCGCGAACCGGTCAACTGTAAGATTGAACGTCCTACTCGAATAGACGCAGCACGTCGCATGGGCTACAAAGCCAAGCAAGGCGTTGTCGTCATCCGAACTCGAATCCGCCGTGGTGGACTTCGCAAGGGTAAGATTCACATGAAGCGTAAGCCAAGTAAGGCTGGTATCAAGAAGATCACCATGGCAAAGAACACGCAACGTATGGCTGAAGAGCGTGTTGCACGTCACTTCCCTAACATGGAAGTTCTCAACTCATACTGGGTTGGACAAGACGGTAAGCACAAGTTCTACGAAGTAATTCTCCTCGACACACACCACCCTGCTATCATCGCTGACAAGCAACTCGGTGTGTTCAGTGTAGCAAACGGAAACAAGTCCCACCGTGGACGAGTTTACCGTGGCAAGACCTCAGCTGGAAAGCGAGGACGCGGTCTACACAACAAGGGTAAGGGCGCTGAGAAGTTGCGACCTTCCCTCAAGGCAAACCTCAACCGTGGTAAGTGATTGAGCACCTTGCTCAACTCTGGCCAATGTCTTCAAGAAGTGTCGACGCTTTGTTAAAAACATGGCCGGCATAGCAGAATTCGGATTGATGATACTTGGTGCCGCACTTGGCATTGGAATTGGCTGGCTTTTGGCCAAGAACCGTTACGCAAACGAGGTCGTTCGTGCTGAAGCACAAATCACAGAGGTGAGCATTCGTGCCGAGGCACAAGTTGCAGAGGCCAATATTCGGGCTGAAGCTCAAGCCACAGCCCTTTCACAAAGCAAAGAACTGATGTTAGCCGAGATGAAAACTCTTGCAACCAACGCTGCCCGGCAAAACTCTGAAGATTTCCTTCTTCTTGCTGAAGAACGACTTGGTAAAGTCGAATCCGAGGCTGTTAAAGATCACGATGCTCGGAAAAAAGAAGTTGAATTACTGGTTACACCCATTAAGGAACATCTGGAAAAACTTGAGAAAGCAACCAGTGACATGGAATTGAAACGTGAAGGTGCCTACCAAGGGCTCAAACGGACAGCAGATATGTTGCACAAACAAACGGTCGATTTACGAGATACGAATGTTCAACTCTCGACAGCCTTGCGAGGTTCGGTAAAAGCTAGAGGAAATTGGGGTCAAGTTGCTCTCAAAAATATTGCAGAAGCAGCAGGTATGCTCGAACATTGCGATTTCGATATTGAAGTTACGCTCAAATCCGGAGCGGGTGGCGCACGGGTCGATTTACTTGCTAATATTCCCAACGGAGGGTACATTCCCGTCGATTCGAAAGTGCCATTAGCAGCCTATTGGGATGGACTTGAACTCGATGATGGCGATGCACGCGCAGTTAAGATGAAAGAACACGCTAAAGCGGTGAAGAAACATATCGACGACCTGGTTGAACGTGATTACCCCCGTTTAGTCGAAGGTGTCGATTTCACCGTTATGTTCATTCCAGCGGAACCTATTCTTTCCACTGCTTTTGAATACGAACCATCGCTTCAGGAATACGCTTTCGGCAAGCATGTTTTGATAGTCACGCCCGTGACACTCATCGCTTTGTTACGAACAGTTGGTTTGTATTGGCAACAGCAATCGATGGCAGATAACGCAAAAGAGATTCATTCCAGGGCCCGAGAATTCTATGATCGGGTTTCTAAGTTCAGCCACGATTTAGCCAAGATGGGTCGAGGCATCAACACCGTTGTTGGCGCATATAACGACGCAGTAGGCTCCTATGATGGCAGCGTAGTACCAAGTGGTCGCCGATTAGAAGAATTGAAAGTTACGGAAGGGGCGCAACGAAAAATTGCAGAACTACCTGCCGTAGCAACAGCTCGAACAGTCAAACAAATTACAACACTCTCTGAAGAGGAGTGAAGTTCAAATCGCGGTCTTGAAGCCCATTGCTCGCACGACACACCAGCCGGCACGTGCTTCCCAAATCGAGAATGCACCACCGAAAATACTTCCTGCTACAGGTAACCAAAAAATCGGAGAAGAGAGGACGCCAAGTGTAACCAAGATCCCAAGAATGACTCCTCCAAATACTGAAGCCATTCCGATTTTTAGTCGAAATGCTTTGCCAGCAGCGCCGATGTTGCAAGTTAATGCCATGAATTAGCGTCTCAGTTTGTAGTATATGAACGAATGTTTCCGCCTCGAGATTAACATAACCCCTTTCTCAACGGGTTAGTTTAATTAAGGTGGCGTGTGTTGGATGAATCATGGGCAAGAAAGTGAACATTTGGCTTGACGATGCAACATTGAGGTTGTGGGAGAAAATCCCCACAGGTGAACGTAGTTCAATCATTAAAGGGGCCATTCAAACCAATTCAAACAAAGAACCAACCGATCGAAAAGCAGAGATGATTAAAATGAAATTAGAAGAACTTGAAAGAACACACGCAAAACTTGCGCATATGAACATGCAGCGAGAAATGATTGAAAAAGAACTCATGGTCCTACGGTCGGATAAAGAAGTGCTCAGCATTCCGAAAGAAGATTTCTGGAGTCTGATTGAACAGAGAGCTGTTCTCTATTCGCGGCACAAATCAGTCTACCACTCCTATTCTGGCAAATCCAAGTATTCAATATTCGATGTAACCAATGATAAAATCTACATCAGTAACTTGAGGACGGGTCGAAATAATTCGAACTTCTCAAAAAGAACAATCGATGTCGCCATTGACCGATTAATCGCTCACGGTGGGAAAATCCCAGTTGGGCAATTTATTCCTGTGAAGATGCATGAATATGCCACAGTAGCCTTGCACCCACGACTGTTTGAAAAAGAAGGGTATGTGTGTTGGATTCGCGAAAAAGTCACGCTAGTAACAGAAGACATGATTCCAGAACATAATCATGAAATGCCCCCTGAAGAGTGGGTTTCGAACGAAAACTTTCTTGCAGTATTGCTTGACGGAAAAAGAGCCTTAATTGGACAAGGGATAAAAATCGTAATTTTCATGAAAGAGAAACACGTTCAGTTTGATGACGAAATCGACAATGTTGAGAATCCATGGCAAACCAAACATTGGAAGTTCATTGGCCCAGGAATGTTGTATTGGGGTCATGAGCATCAAACACAGAAGATGGTTTCCTTCTCCAATGCCTCAAAGTGAGGGAGCTTCGACATCATTCAATGGTTCTTATGAGTCGAAATCTCGGGGTTCTTTTATTGCCCCTCGACTGGTGGCAATGTTGAGGGATACGAATGACTGAAGGTGAAGATTCCGTGTCCCGACTTACGGGTTTGGAAGTCTTCTTGCCTGATGGGCGTCGTTTAGGTGTCGTTCATGACGCGGTCATTGATGCCAATGGATTGACCTGCACACACTTGTTTGTTCGTGATACGGAAGAGGAACTTGTTGAAGGTTCAGTCCATCTTGCAGTGCCTTGGCGCTGGGTTCGTGCCATCGACCGAATTGTATTACTTCGTTGGTTTCCACCGACGCCAATACCGTTGCAAAGTTGAGGTGTAATCATGCGTATGGAATTGCACATTCTTGGAACTTCATCGGCTCGTCCTACCGGTAAAAGGCAGGTCAGCGGTAGCATCATTCAATGTGAAGACGGTATTGCTGTCATCGATGCTGGTGAAGGTTTTCAAACACGGTATGCTGACCAACGTAAGCGATTAAAAACGCATGACAAAGGCAGTACTTTACGAGCATCTCGAATCAATGCAGTCTGTCTAACTCATGGACATTTAGATCACACCTGGGGCGTTTTACCTTGGATGCATACCATGGCATTGGATAAGCGAGAAACACCACTCTTGGTCCTTGGCCCTACGTCACCGGAAGTCTTTGACGCTCTGCTCAAGGGTGAAGCGATTCCAGAATCAGCACCCACCGCAGAATTAGCTCGGCAAATAAGAGGCTGGCAAGGACTTGGTGCAACCACTGAAAGTCTGGGCTATCCGGTTCGTTGGGTTCTTGGCGACCTTGCTGTGGACCGCTGGCTTGAGATGGCGAGTGATGGTACAGCCTCTCTGCTTGAGAGTATGCCTCAACCGGAAGGATGGAAGAAAAACCGCATGCAACCATTAGCCACTCACCATACAGTCCCTTCATGTGCATGGATGCTTGAATCCAAAGGCGGTGTTGGTAAGTTCAATCGACTCAAAGCGGCTGAATTGCGATTAACAGATGATCAAAAAGCCCAACTCTCGATGGGTCATGACATCACAACAGATGACGGAACCGCATTGAGTTCAGATGATTTCCGAGGCGAGGAACGCCCTACAACGCGCATGGTTGTCTCGGGTGATACCTCTGAAATGGCAGAGTCATTGACCACGCTTTCTGGAGTAGATGTGCTGGTGCACGAATCGACGTTCTTAGCAGACGCGCAACAATGGGCAGATGAATTTCTCCACAGCACAAGTACCGGGGCTGCCCGTACTGCGTTGGCTTGCAATGCCCGACATCTTGTCTTGACTCATTTCAGTGCCCGACTTAAGGATGCAGAACTGCCCCTCTCTGAAGCCAAGAACGAAATCGAAGAACATGACCTATCAGTTACAGCAGCCGTCGACGGTGACCGAATTAAAATCTCAGACTCAGGCTCTATCAGCCATTTGGTTTGGACTGGCGATGGCTGGTCCTCTTGAGCAAACGGCCACATCATTGAAGTGGATAACGGCTGACAGCGATATATGCGTTCCTCTCTTTTCGTTGCGTTGCTTCTCTGTGTGATGCTGATTCCAGCCTCATCTTTGGCTACAGAAGGCCGTGCTGAACCGAATTGTTTGAATGATACGCCCGCAAGTTTTTCCAGTTCAACCGTGATTGGAGACGGTGCATGTATCAAAATCAATCTTGGAACCTTAACGCCTGGTGATGTCTTCGATCTTTCAATTATTGTGAGTGAAGGTGAACTTGATGTGTTGGTTTTTGACCAGAATTCAATACAACCTTACGACCTTGGCCAATCGTATCGAAGTTCCTTTGAACAGATTCCATCGACTGAATCAGCACTCGGAAGTTATCAATTCCATTGGCAAGTCCCAGCCTCAATCAATGCCAAAGCATGGTACATTGTCTTCGATAACACTGCTCATTCAGGTGACCAAGGAATGGGCGACCAAGGTGGAGTCGATAGCAGAGCCAGCCTCACAGTTACTCCAATTGTTGAATCATATTGGACTCCATTCCACAATCTGATTGCTTTGGAAAACGATTCGTCGCAAACTCTTCTTTCAGGTGATGATTTACGACTTGATGCGGGAACCAGTGTTGTAGTTTCGGCATGGTCTATGGAAGGGAATGGAGATGTTTATCTGCAAACACGTAGTATGAATAACCTCTACACTTCAGGCGGAGTCGGTTCTCTTTTCATCACCGGAGCATCGTTACAATCGGTTGAAGGCTCCGCATCTTTCTCTTGGATTGTTCCGAATGAATTGGATGGAGAAGAATTGATTGTGGTCGCAGATAACACCGACACTCCGGTGGGCGGTGCTGATGGAAGCAGTGCCGTTCGAATGACGGTTCGTGTTGAACTGGCCCCTCAATTGAGTCCAATCATCACCGACAATGGAAACAGCAGCACTGTCATCGGTAGTGCGATTACTTTAGACGCCTACTCTACTCCAAATCGCCTCGGCCAAATCGCTTCTGCTTCATGGGATTTTGATGCGGCTGTTGATGCTGATGATGATGGTGATTCATCCAATGATGTGGATGCAACCGGCTGGGATGCAATGGCGCTTTGGAGCACTCCAGGTGATCGCACAGTTACGCTAACAGTGAGTTCACCCACAGGTACATCGGCTTCTACAACTTCGGTTATTTCAGTACTCGATGTAGTCAATCCAATCGCACGAATTGGAGGCAATGGCCAACCCATAAGCGGTGGATGGAAACTCGTTTCCGAAGAATCAATTCTTCTTAATTGTGCAGGAAGTACCGACGACCATACCGTAAGCACATGTGCATGGAACTTGGATGGTAATCCCTATGGGCAAAACAATTCAGTTTCCTTTTCATGGACCGATATTGGGATGCACACAGTCACCTTAACAGTAACCGATGCCTCTGGTAACTCAAACAGTATTTCGACCACACTGGTGGTCACTGATACCAGTCTTCCGATTTTAGACCAATCCATCCTCAACCTCTTACCATCAGGTGGGCTTGTGAATGAAGCCATCACCTGTACCGCACAAGCCTCAGACCCCTACGACCCGTCCACTTCCTTACGCTATCACTGGGACACCAACCCAGAGGTCGATTCAGACGGTAACGGTAATGCGCGTGACGATGCAGACCAAACGGGAGCATCAACCGATTTGGAATTCAAGAGTTCAGGTCGTTATGACATTGTATTGACCGTCTTTGACCAGTCCAACAATTCGGACAGTTATGCTTTCACACTCAATATTGAATCACTCCCTTCAAAGGGAAGTATTGCGGGGATTTTGTTGGTTGTTCTGTTCATTGGAACCCTCACCATGGGTGTTGCTCTTCTTGGTCACCGACGTTGGCAAAATGGAATCGCCAAAGATTTACTCATTGGAAGAGGATTGAACGAGATTGAAGCTGAAGCCCATATGGCAACGGTCGCAAGTACTCGTAAAATCCCGTTGTTTTCCTCAGCGATTGTTCTTGCGGGACTCGATGTAGGCGAAGTACAGTCTACATCATCAAAAGTCGAGGAACAAAAGGCTGCTGAAATGGCTGCAATCTACGGCACTCAGCCAACCGAACAGGCCTCTCAGACGAGTAGTTTTGCCCCACCTGTTCTCACCCAACAAACAATCTCACAAGGCAGTCAAGCAGCAGCTGCAGATGCCATGGCACTGTTCAATGACGAAGCACCCGTGGCTTCACCTCAACCAGTGACTCAACCCACTGAAGGGCTCAACGAATTGTACCCTGCCGCTCCAATCCAAACCGTTGTCAAAAGTGGAGGAGTTGCACTCCCTGAAGGTATGACGAATTCATCTCCTAAACCAGTACCGGAATTGACCCAACCCGCCGCATCGGCAGAACCCGTTTCGAAACAGGTAATCTGTCAAGGCTGTTCCACTGAATTCGCCATCCGTATACCTGGAGGGGCGAATGCAGTTGTTGTAGCCTGCCCTTCATGTTCTCTCGATGTAACAGTAACCGTTTGAGATTCCCGCCCAAAGGGCGGATTCAAAAACCCTGTTTTTACCCATGCAAGAAAGGGATGGGTTCTCATAGTGGGGATTCTTGCTGGTTGTATGGTAGAGAGCCAACCGCGTCTTATTCGTGTTGGTTTGCCACAAACTTCAGACCCTCGCCGAATGGCAGTTGCCCTGATATTGTTAATGTTCATTTCATTGGCACAACCAGCGAGTGCCGATCTTTCAGTTTCTCGAAATGATTTTGGAGTTCTCGATGAATTAGACGAAATCTTATCGAAACGTACGGATAATGATGAAGCCACCGTTGCTGCTCAAGGTGCTGCTGATGCACTTAATGCGGTTGACTTGGCTCAACGGCCAGTTGACTCAACTGACCCTTTGTCTCAAGCAAGCAGTTATCTGGACAGTTTGGAATTGAGAGATGCTTCTCCGTTTGTTGCCGACCATCCTCGTCCGTATGAATTTCTCATGGATGCCTCGACTCAACCGGAAGGTTGGCCTTACAATTTATTTGAAACGTTATTTTCAGTTGAATCGTTGGGTTTAACCGACCCCTTAGCAATCGGAATCAACACCTATGCCGTCTATGTTAATTTCACTTCAAGGGACAATGGCCCATCGCATGAAGCATGGGTTGAAGGTACCTTTACAGGTGAACTTTTGGTTGGAACAGACCTTGTATTGTTCAATAATTACATCGATATTGATGGTGATTCTGTCGATGACCTCTCAGTTGGATTAACGATTGAAGGCCTTGCCACTCAAGGTGAAGGTTTTGGATTTGAGTTTGGAGACTGTGGCGTGCCCCCATTGACAGTTCCATGCCTTGAGGAATTATGGGTCCGTCCAACATTTAAATGGGAAGTAACAGCACTGAATCAAGATGATTTGTTGTGGAATAATCTTTCTCATCTTGAGGTAAGTCTGATGAAAGGGTTAGCGTTTGACGTCACACTCGATGAATCCGAATCATATGCGATTGTCATTGATACACGTTTTACACAACCTCCTCATGATTTCACTCTCGGTGTTGGTCTTCAGAAAATGACCTTCAGCGTCAACGCTGTTATTACCAACGCCCTTACTTTCCTTAATTCCCTTACCACAGGAGGAATCAATTCGTCATCCTTAACCCTGACTTCGATTTCGGCACCCTATGCTATTCGTGCTTCAAACCCCGATGCAGACAGTACAAACCGTCAATCAAACTGCGATGACGGTTCAGGGTATTATGACCCTCTTCTCGACCATATTGCTGAAAGTGATGAGCATAAATGCGGCTTTGGACTTGGTGTAGGTTTCATCCGATTTGAAGGTGATAATGGAGGGACTACAGCCAAAGTACTCGAAACTGCGTACATCGATGCGGGCTTCCATCCTGAAGTTGGTGACACGCGGCTACCTAACGAGATTGACATCACGTTACGAAACGATAATCTTGGACAGAACACCTTCGATACGGTAGAGATTTTTTCGGATTACGGTGCGGATATGTTCTTGCATTATTTTGAAGACCGTTCCAATACTACAGAAGGCGACTCACCCTTCGGTAATACAACCGATTCCCGCACTTGGATACGAGGGTTGCCGTCAGGGACCCTCCATCCAGATGAAATCGCAGCTGTGTTCACTATGATTGGGGAAGAACCGGGTGGGACTGATTTGCCAGGTGACATTCCGTCTCGACTTTCGATGATCATTGCCATCAAGAATTTCACTGGCGATAGCATCAACAATGTCGATGACCCAACACTCCCAATCAATCCCGCATCCCCCCCGAAAACATTGGTTGCAATTGTGGCAACAGAATCGATTGATTTACTCGAATACAAATCAACATTCATGCGAGGTGGTTATGCTTCGGATAGTTCTTCGATTGTATTGAATATAGCGAATGTACCGAAAGTGATTATTGTTGAAGGGAGTTTTGAAATTCCTGAAAGTGGATTAAGCCGCGTGAATTATGATAATCCAAACCTCAACAGTATTGCACAAATTTTTGACAATGCTTTGCTGACTATCGTTGAAGTCATTCTCGATATTGGCGATGTAGTCAATGGTCTTCCAGAATCAATTGTTGGAACCGCAGGCGCTTCTGGTGGAGAAATCCGATTGAATTGCTATAATCAAGTCCGACTAAGTCTTCCGAGCTCAACACGTGAACCAATGGAAATCGGTTCGGTTTCTCTTGCGATTTCAAGCAGTAATCAACCATGGTTGCCAGAAATCGACCATATCTTGTTGTCTGAAGATACAAATATCGATGTTGTCAATGGGCGCATTGGTCCACAATCTCCACTTGTTCCAGTCGCAATGAGTGCTCGTATCGGCGGCATCTCAAGTGTCGCTCATACATACGACCCAATCAACGATATTCGACAAATGGAACTCCGTGGAGTGACGGGGGGCCCGTTATTGATTGGGCACATTTTGCATAATGATGGCGATTTAGCAAATGCAAACCAGCAATCAGCAACGCTCTCAAATCGCCCAAGTACGTTCAATGTCACGCAGACATCTGATGATCTAACCTATGCAGCTTCCGCTCCGATTGGCACCATTACCTATGGTGGAAACGGCGATGGACAACGCAATGCAATACGCCTCAGTGGCCTCCCATCTTCCTTCCAATTGATTTTGGGTGATACCGTCGGGTATGTTGCTTCAACCCCGATGGATTCGATTGAAGTACAATTGACAAACGCCACTCAGCCACTCACGATGGATGGTGACCATTTCCGATTTTGGGTCGATGAAGCGACGGGTGAAGCGAGCCTGAGCACGGCCATTTCAGACGTGACAAGTATCCGCCGCCTCTCTCCATTAAACCCGGGTGTGAATGGACCAGAAGGTAATTCGAGGATCGAGTTAATTCGAGCAGAATCTTCACCGATGAATGTTTTACTTGAAGATAATACAGATTATGAAAATAAATTCAATGGTATGAATGGGCGAATTGCCATCGACCCGTTACCAGCCAATATTACAGTCGCCTATCCCAGTGGCGTTGATTCCACAGGACTTGAATTGCCAACATTTGATGAAGGCAATGGCGTTCAAGCGTTATCTTTTTTCCTTGGTGATTTAGTTAACTTCGGTTCGCTGGTCAATGATTTTGTATATTCAACTGTTGTCGATTTAGGCGGACTTGAAACGACTGCTGAAAACATGTCATTAGGCCTTGATTTGGTGACTGGAGAAGTGTTCAATGTCACAATGGATCTCCAAAAAGGCTCGAAAGTAGTTGAGCAACCTGAATGGTCGCATGGACTCGGGATGGAAGTGTTTGAAGCAACAGTTGTTTCCTTCAATCTCTCAAGGATGCCAACGTTCACTCTCTCGAGTCGAGAAGTTGTCTCCAATGCATTGGCCGATTACAGAATTACTTCTACAGAATACGATGCAGTTCTTGAGGCTGCAGAAGCAGCTAATATTTCCAATATTGCACCTCTCCTCCTCGCCTTAGAGGATGGTATAGTTTTAGATTCCGAGATTGAAGGAGTGAATCTGAGTATCTGGGAAGACGAAGGCATCACGTTTGAAGTACGTCGCTCTTGGCATCTTCGCTCCTGGTTGCCGAGTATGCCGACTGGTCGTATTTTGTTAGAGTATGATTTCCGCATGGTGGGTGAAATTCCAGTGTATGAATTGGACTTGTTCCTCGAGCAATGGACACCAAAACGGCAACAAATGAGTATCATTGTCAATGGCTTAGAAGGTAGAAACATGGAATTCGTGATTGCTGGCCTTGATACCAGTGGTCCAAATAATGTTGAAGCAAATGCTGTGTTTTCGACTCAAGATAACCTCACAGTCCCTCGTGTTTCGATTGATATGCACTATGACTTAGGCACTCGTCTTGATTCTGCGCATGCTATTTTCATCGACCAACGTGCCCTCAGTCGCGTTGAGGCGTTGATTGTCGGTGTCCCTCAATCAACAGATTTCTCAACAACGATTGGTGATATCTTCTTGATCGATGTCACCGTTCCACCTCAATATCAAGTCGATGGTCATTCAGCAGAGTCTTTGATGATTCAACAAATGCGTTACGTCGATGGTTTCTGGTGGCCTGCAACCGCTTTCATGCGCGACTTACCTGGCGAAATGCATCTTGCAGCACAACCGAATAATGAGTTTGATATTCGAGCAGATATTTCCTTCCAAGGCATGATGGAATTGGATTATCGTTCAAACACCGATGATATGGATTTGTATCTCGAAGCATCAGGTCGTTCGGTTGATATCAAAGGTGATGTGCTGATGTTGGCTGAAAACCTCCCTTCTACTTTCGTTCTTGAAACGACGGATGATTGGGGTATGCGTATTGCATCTTCAGGCCAAGGCGTGAGTCGTCTTTACCTCAAACAAACCGACTTGCCTTCTTCACCCGGTGTAACCATTGACCGAGTAGAAGTGATTGGTCAAAACCTCAAATCTGCTACCATTCAAATCTATATGGGTCCGTTCCAGTATCCTGTTATCGTCTTAGACGATATTACCAACGGCCGAATTGTTGCAAGTGCAGAAGCAACGGTTGAACCGAGCTATACGACCGGTTTGCTCGAAGGGTACTCTTTCAACGGCCGTGCAGTTTTACTTGATGCTCAGTTTACTGGACCATTGCCTACTGCTTCCTCGATTGGAGTCAACGGCATGGTGACAGACCTTTCTCTCATTGGCTCCCTAACCGGGGACAGTGTTGAGACTCGACACGTGCTAATTGTTGAACCTATTACGACGGTTATTGCCAGTGGTTTGGCTTTGGTATGGTGATACTATGTTGGATGAACGTCGGATTTCAGTTGACGAACATGGGGACATGTTGGTTAACGAAGATAATATTGAATCCGTTGGATTGCTTGATGTTGCCCGACTACAGAAAATAGCATCACTTGGCTATTCATTGGATGAAGATGGAATCGAAACCTATGAAGATATGCAAAGAGTATCAAAGGCTTTTGATAAGATTCGTAGAGAAGTCAGCCCTGGCCGTGTTGCACTCGCAGGAATTGTGTTCTTACTTCTCATCGGCGTCATTGTCAGCGGTTGGTATTGGGCTTTACCACGGGATGCAGTGAATGTGGAAACGCAATATCTCCAACGCGGTGGCCATCTGATGATGTCTGAAATTCACAACGTTGGCAGCCGTGATATAATTGATGTATCTGTTCAAATCGAATTTCAATCTCTCGAGGGAGAAGTACTTGGTTTGATGTCGATTCAAGTCGATCGAATCGAATCACATTCATCCCTAGCGGGTGACGATTTGGAAATGCTCATCATTGGGTATACCGTATGGGATGAATATGTGGTTGTCATAGATTTAGACTACACGGACTACAATGGCAATCTCCAGTCCAATTCATGGTCGCATTCAGTTGGGATTTGGAGCAGTGAACACTTCAATGACAAAGCAGACCGTAGCACTTGGCCGATTTCATGAATTCCATGTTTAGGACCCAGATTACCCATAGCGATAAAACAGGGCGATAAGAGGGTATGTTGTGCAAGTCAAACGCTCGATGCTTGGGCCGTTCGCTCTCATCACTCTTTTTCTCTTGCAAAGTACTTCGCCTTTGCTCCACCCCGTAGGGGTGGATTCATCCGAAATGGAAAGTGACGGGGGTATTGAATGGGTTCAATTCGACCTTGTTGATGGCGTCTACTCCGATGCAGTCGGTTACAGTGAATACTCCCCCGCTTCGGAAATCCGAGAAGTCATTGCCAAGAGTCGTATTGGGACTTTTGATGTCACTGGATTTCAACTGGACCGTCCTGTTCCCGAAGAATGGATGTTACCCCGACTCGATTTGAGCCTGATTTTAATTTCCAATGAACTGTTGATGATGGATGTGCGAACATCACTCGATGACATGCCGGGCCTTGCGGTTCGTGAATTTATTGCCCCTTCGGGTCTTCTGGTTCAAGGCACACCGTTTGCATTGTCCAGTCTTTCATCAGTTGATGGAATCATGGCTCAACATCCCGTGCCGCTTGCTTTACTCATTGACGACCCCGTTCTCGATGTTTTACTGCTCGAAGGCGGAGAAGAAGCATTGCAAGGTGCTTCGATGCGAATTGAGGGTTGGAGAAATGATGAAGGTCCAATGGATTCAATTGAGTTTATCGATGCAGCTGGCTCTGAATTGGTTCAAAAAGTAGCTGAAATAATTCCTCTTGCTTTTTCAGAATCTCATCAGTGGGATTCCGGGCGCTTCCAAGGAATTCTCTCAACGGATGATTTGGTTGGTATTGTCGCACAACCTTCGTTGCGAACATTCCGTTTTGAACCGTCTTTTAGCACTGACAACAGCCAAGCACGTACACACATGAAGTCCTCTCAAATGACCAGTTACTTCACCACCGATTTGGATGGTTCAGGTCAAATTGTCGCCGTTGCAGATTCCGGACTCGATGCAGACCATGGAGACTTTGGAACTCGCGTTGTTGGGAATTACGATGTTATTGGAGACGGTTCAACTGCAGACAAACATTCAGGTCACGGTACACACGTAGCATGTACGGTTCTTGGAGACGGTAGCCAAGGAGGCTATTCTGGAGTGGCCACTTCAACCGAACTTTATTTTCAAGCCATGGAAAACGATAATACGGGCAATTTCCAATCCCCTTCACTGAATTATCTTCTCAACAGTGCTTACTCAGCGGGTGCTTCCACTCATACCAATTCATGGGGCTCTTCTTTGGAAAGCGATCAAGGTAAGTATACATCCGAGAGCGAAGATGTTGATGACCGAGCAAATTATTACGACCGATATTACAACGGTCACAGCGGCTTAACCATTCTTTTTGCTGCAGGTAATGACGGTCCGGATTCTGGAACAGTTGGTGCGCCTTCAACAGCCAAGAACACCATTACCGTTGGCAATCACCAAAACAGATATTCTGGCGCTCCAGATTCAATTATGTCCGGTTCATCTCGAGGACCTACTGATGACGGACGCATTAAGCCCGATATTCTTGCCCCAGGTGGTTATGTGCGTTCATGCAGGGCACAAGAAGCAACAGACACCGGTAGTTCCACTTGGTCAAACACCTACTACCTCGAATATACGGGGACTTCAATGGCTGCACCGAATACTGCAGGCGCTGCAATCATGGTGCGCGAGTATCTTGAAGAGATTGCATTACGCCCTTCCCCCCAAGGTGCTTTAGTCAAAGCTTTACTGATTTTAGGAGCGCAAGACATCGGTACGCGTGACATTCCAAACGATGATGAAGGATGGGGGCGCCTCGATTTGCGGAACACACTTGCGCCTACATCTGGCCAGGGGATCTGGGTCGATGACCGTTCAGTTCTTTCAGGAACCGGTAACTCGAAAACCTACAGTTTCAATATCTCCCAAGCAAATTCCGGATTCAAAACAGTCCTTGTATGGTCGGATGAACGAGGCTCACCTTTCTCAAACACCCAATTGGTCAATAATCTCGATATTGAAGTCACCAATCCAAGTGGAATTGTGTATCTTGGAAATGACTTTTCAAATGGGCGTTCCACTACAGGTGGTAATACGGACAATTTGAACAACGTCGAAGTTGTATTGGTTGACAATGCCGAACTTGGGGTATGGACGGTCAAAGTCAAAGATGCGTATCACGGTGGCAGTAAGGCGCAACCGTTCGCTATAGCAGTCATGGGTCATGGCGTTAACGATCTTCGTCCCGACCCTTCGGTTTTGCAAGAAGAGTTTGCTCTGTCGGTTACGATTCCTCAAGTCGGTGACCAACTGCAAGTTACTTCGAAAGTGTTCAATGTAGGGAATGTTCGAGCTGATTTCTTTGACATCACTTTCGAAGTGGATGGCATTGCCATTGATACCAAGACCATCGATTTAGGTGCAGGTTCATCCAAGACGCAAACTTGGTATTGGACGCCACAAATTGCAGGTCAATCGGTCCTCTCTTTCATCATTGACCCGGACGATGAAATCGAAGAAATCCTTGAAAATAATAATCGTCATGATGTATTTGTAAACGTCACCGCACCAGGTGTCAAACTTTCAGCAGAACCCCAAACTCTGGTGTTGTTGAACACAAGCCAATCGACCACCTCTTGGAATCTTACGCTTACCAACACAGCTCTCCTCTCTACCAATGCCAGTCTCTTGACTCAAAATGTGATGAATGATGAAAATGGGCAAACCGAAGCCTGGTATGTTGGAGCAAATGAATCAAATTTCACACTCGAAGGTCAAGGTTCCGCTGAAATCGTTGTCACCCTTGTCCATCCTACTCCACCCTTACCGGGGCTCTATCGCATTGATTTACTTGGAATTGATGTCGATAATGGTGTGAGTTATCCATACATGCTTTATCTTGAAGTCCCTGATTTACCCAACTTACGCCTTGAATATGATTATCAAATTATACCAGTTTCTCCTTCTGAGCCGACCAGTATTGACATTCGCTTATTCAATCTCGGTAACGCCAATATCGGTTATGATTTATTCCTTGAAGCACCTGCTGGCTGGGATGCTGGATTCGACACATTGTCGAGTGTACCCGGAGCCAGTTCTGGTTCGACAGGCCTGATTACGAAAGACACACATCGCGTCATCGGAATGTCATTCACCCCTCCACAAGTGATGACTGCGGCCGGAGCAGAACGCATGGTTCGTTTAACTGCGATCTCACAAACTGAAATCACTGAAAGTTGGGTCTTTGACCTACCAATTAAAGTGAATACGGTCAAGGATGTTGATGTTAATTTAGAAACAAATATTGGAGTACTCCGTCCTGATTCATACTTTAGTGCGCTGTTCTCATTGCAACATCGTGGCAATGTTGACCTCTCTTTCACTCCATCGTTTGAATTACCGTCTGGTTGGTCGGTAACTTCTGGTATTGAACCGTTTGACCTCACTTGGACCTCTTCGGAAAATTTGTTGTTCGGAATTTCTGGCGATGGAAGTGGGACTTCGGGGGAATTCAAATTCCACCTGGACAGTGATTCGGAACGAGTTACTTGGGTCGGGCAATTTAATGTTGAAGTTCTTGCACAACCAACGCTCAGTTTTGTCAGTCTTGACTACGATGACGGGACCTCTTGGGAAACTCCACTTGGAGACGGGACTCATCCCACAGGCGTCCCAATGCTGTTCACTTGGTTGATTGGAAACGGGGCAGATGTGGAATGGCAACCGGTCGCTACTCTCGCTCTGGGCAATGGTTTGTTTGGTGAGTGCTCGATAATTGAATCGATTGGTTCAGGAGATATTGAACCGGTATCATGTACCATCATCATTTCGCCATCATTAGCACCATTGAGCGAACCCTCCTTTGTCCTAAAGCTCAATGGTGGTGGGGTTGAGTACACTGAAAACGTGGGCCTTCTCGTGGCTACTGTCCTTGAATCCTCATGGGTTCAAGAACGAACGACTTCATTTTCCACCGGAATTCAAGAAGAATTAGAAGTTACATTGTTGAATGCTGGAAACATTGCCTTTTCACATAAGTTGGTCGTCGATGAATCCAAGGATTGGACTGCTACCATAGACGGCAATGATTTCGCTAATTTAGAACCCGGTGAATCGATGTCAATTCGTCTTTTAGTGCGTGCTGATCGACCAGGCGACGGGATTCTCACGCTCGGTTTACAAGGTGCTGATTTGGTTACCAACGCTTCAATTGAACTGATTGTTACTTCTGAAGGTGAACCTGTTGGGACCTCTGGCCAAACTCTTCCGGTCGGGGGCATGATCTTCGGTGTTCTTCTTGTAGCGATACTCATTGGAGCAGTCCTCCTTTCTCAACGTGGAAAGGAAGACTCACCTCGACTCCATCTCACTCCACCACTCCATGCCATGCCTCCTCTTCTTCATCCAATTCAACCGATTGCTGCTGTCTCTCAACCTCTTGCCCCAGTCCCATCAGAACAAACAAAACAAGAAGGGCCGATGTGCTGGTCGTGTCGCAGTGAAATCACTGGATTGATGTTGGGTTGCCCAGGATGCGGTGCTCGATACCACCGTACTGATTTTGTTACGTGCACTTCGTCTTCACTCACTCAATGTGTGAAGTGTCAAACTCAAGTTTCGTCGTTCGTCGAAGCATGAAGTTGATAACCAAGTTTGTTTTGCTTGATACACTCAAGGGTAGTCTTTTGATAGTAAGGCCGCCACCGGGGGTCATGGACCCCCGAGAAACAAACAATCCGCACGCTTCAAAACGTGCTTACCTCCTTGTAGGCCTTCTTCTTCTCTCCATTGTACCAATGTTCACGCCCGTAGTCGCTGCAGACGGTGCACGTGACGCAAGTATCAGCTTCCAAATCAGTCCAGCAAACGGACTTGAAGTCAATCCGGGAGAATCCGATGAATATACAGTTCGAGTGTACAATAATGGTCCTGAATCAATCACTCTTCAACTTTCAACCAGTGAAGAAGGAACGCAAGAATGCACAGCATACACTTCCACCATTCAACAAATTTCTGAAGTTGTTGATTCCGGTTCGTACGGTGAAACGACAATGACCGTTACATTAACTCAAAACGCTGAAGAGAGTTGTGAAACCACAATTACAGCTACTGCAACAGAGGCTGCCACGCCCCCTGGGCAACCTGCTACTGAAACTACAACCGTCACAACCACCGCGGGCGATGGCTCCGGTTCAGCCGTTTTCGGTGTCGATCTTTCAATGCAATCAGAATCTCAACGCAGTCAAAATTGGGCTGGTGAATCGGTCATCGAATACAACATTATTGTTGAAAACACAGGTCAAACAAATGAAACAATCGCTCTTGTACTTACTGAAGCAGACGGAAGTGGTTGTCAAAATGCAGATGACCTAACCGTCGATTTAGATGAAGAAACAGTAACACTTGACCAAAATGAAACGGAAACCGTTACCGTTTCAGTTGAAGTTCCAGCTGGCCAACAGGCCAATAAATACTGCTGGGAACTCACAGGTACTGTGACAAATGACGTGACACAAGAAGCCTCTGATGTTGAAGAATTTAATTTGATTGTGCCGGTATTGAAGGAATGCACCATGGAGTTGTCAAAGACAAGCATGACCGTCGACCCTGAAGCAGAAGGCTCACTCACCGCGACATTGACGAATGCTGGAAACAGCGATTGGTCAGTTTCCATGGCAAAAACAGGGAGCCGTTCAGCCTGGGTTGACTACGATGGGGCATCTTCCGGAATTTTACCGTATGATGATGGCGATGGTACCAAAGCTTTCGACCTCACCGTTACACCTGATGACTCCGTTACCGCCGGCGATGAATCAGTGATTGTGATTCTCGCAAAAGATGGAAACACAGTCAAATGCTCAAAAGATTTGAGAGTTATTGTCGGCCAATCCTTTGGAGCAGGCCTTTCACTTTCCACAACATCGCTTTCCAATATTGAGCCTGGTTCCAGCGGCCTTGCTACACTTACCGTTACCAACCAAGGAAACGGTATGGATAACCTGCGAATCTCAGCATCTGCTCCTCCATCGGGATGGAGTGTGCAACTTGACGCCTCGACCGTATCAGTTGGATCAAAGCACGGCTCTGATAAGTCCGAGAATGTCGAAGTGACTGTGAATGTTCCAGTCAATGCTTTGGCGACTGAGCAAATTGAGATTACCTTCTCAGTCTTACCTGCTGGCGGCGGAGTTGCTTATGCAGAAGTGATGCTTTCCGTATCTGTTGAAGCCATTCATGGAATCGAAGTTATAGCCACAGCGCTTGAACAAACAGGCCGTTCAGGCTCACTGGTCAAATTCCCAATCACGATTCAAAACACTGGGAATACGGAAGACAACTATCGATGCATTGAATCCGACCAAACAGCTTCACCAAATTGGGCTGTGCATTGCGAGGACAGTGATGGAAACATCATTTCATCCACTCAAGGAATCCCAATTGCTCCTCAAACTTCTACACAGGTTTTCATGGTGGTCAGCATTGACGGTGCGGAACAACTTTCCTTCAGTCGAGTGACAGTCCTCATCATCAACAAGGATGATTTTTCACATTCAACTGATGAAAATAATGACGGCGTCCCTGATAATCAGAGAGAATTTGATTTTATTGCGATTCTTTCAGACCGTGTTTTTGCCATGGATGTCCGTCTCGTAGATGGTGGTCTTGACCAACGTACCGGCTCAGCCACACTCCCCCCTTCTGGCTCTCAAACCTACGGTTTCTGGGTTCGGAACACCGGTGACGTTAACGATAAAGCCGTATTTGACGTATCTGGTTTAGAAGGTATTGCGACTCGCGAAATCACACTTTATGGCCTTCCAATTGCTGGCGAAATCCCAATCCCTGTTGGATTCGGTGTTTGGGACCAAAACAACAGTGTATTCCTTGTTGATGCATCGGGGGAGCCGATTATTGGTTCTTCAAAGGATGCTGCGGAATATCAAATGTGTGAACTTGGCTTTTGCGCAGGAGGCTACGATGCACGACCATTTGAATTGTATTTCGAAATAGATTTGATTGTCAATCCGGGTGCAGAAACTGGAGATGGTGGAATTCTTGAATTTGTTGTATCAAGTACCAAAAACGCAGCGAACCGGTCTGGCCATTTCGACATTTCACTCGAGGTTCAAGTCATTTATGACTTTGAATTCGACCAAGATCAAAGCAACACTGAAATCGATGTGACCTATCCGAATAAGGAAGTCTTTGTCATCAATCTTACCAACAGTGGTAACATCGATGCAGAAGTTCTGATCTTTAAGTCGGACAGTTTCCGTGGTTGGAACGTTCTTTTGGATGAAGTTGATGGAACTGACATGTGTCAAGAGTTGAATGATGACTTCATTTGTGAAGTGGAAGTAGGTCAAACTGTTTCCATCGAAGTAACTATTCGAACACCATCTGGGGCTAAAGTCGCTGATACCTACAAATTCACACTCTCTGCTGAACCAGTTGAAACTGGGGTTGTTGACCGAGTGAACATTGAATTTACCGTCAATGGTGATGTGGCACCGGGATTGTTCGGACTTGGGATTCAAGCCAAACATCTCACCAATGGATTCTACGGTCTTTTCATAATTCTTTTCGCTGCTATCGGCTACCGGAGTTTCATCAACCGCTCTCGTTCTTGAGATGTGATTTTTTATCTCGCAGTGTTCTTGTTTTCTCCATCTCATTTGATTCGTTTTCTACTCTTTGATTTGGGAATACTTATGGGGGTCCCTCAAGTCGGAAAGATTGCGGAGCGTATGCTTTGCACATGGGTGAAATTATGTCCGGCCTCGAATCGGTTCCGAGTGCGTATCTCTCAATTGGTTTTTTGACGATTCTTGGAATCATCATGCCGTTGACCAATTTCGCCATTACGTGGGTCGTTCGACCTCGGGTAGATCCTGCTCGACCTCACATAACACGCTCGTACTTATTGGAAGGATATGAGCGAGACCACAGCCTTTACCCACGTCGTTTGACAACCTTCGAATGTGGCAGTGAGCCGGTCGGAGATGCAATGATTCAATTCCATTTCCAATATTATTGGTATGCCATTATATTCCTTGTTTTCGATGTTGCTTTCATGTTCCTGGTTCTCGGAGGAATGGTTGCTTCCGATGCCACCTCCGTAGGTGCGGCAGACGGCGCAGTCGAAGAAGCGAAGAGTGCTCTCTTGCTCCTCGGCCTTTTCTTTACCATCATGTCCCTGGGCGTATGGTATGTGTTCAGGAAGCGAGGACGCATTTACATTTGAGGTGAATTTTATGGCAGAAGGAGATAATTTCGCAGCGTTCAACAGTCGCGCTTTGGTAGAGATGGTTGGTGGAGTCACCGATGAGGCTCTCAAAGCAACCCGCATCAAGCAATTCCTCAGCGTTCTTGCCGGCCGATATTTCAATTGGGCAGGTCGAAAATCGTTGTTTACGCTTCACTTGGGTATCAAATGCTGCGCTATCGAAATGGCTGCAGCCGCAACCCCTCGATTCGACGGCGACCGATTCGGAGTTCTGTTCCGTTCATCTCCTCGGCAATCTGACGTTTTACTCATCAATGGGCCAATTTCTAAGAAATTCGCTGACAAGGTTGTCCGCTTGTGGGAACAAATGCCTGAGCCTAAGTATTGCATAGCAATGGGCGAATGTGCGATTTCCGGTGGCCCTTATTTCCAATCATACAATATTCTTGAAGGCGTTGACACCGTTATTCCTGTCGACGTTTACATCCCAGGATGCCCCCCACGCCCTGAAGCACTCATCGACGGTTTTGGATTACTCCGTGAGAAAATCATTCGAATCGGTGCTGCTCCAAGTGCAGAGCGTGCCAGTGACAAGCCAGTAATTGTAGGAGAGGACTGAGATGGTTGGTTCAATTTCTCCAGAACAAAACGCTACGGCTGCTGAAGCATGCTTGGCGGCAATCAACGACCGTTTCGGCGGAAGCGGTATTGAATCCTCTATACAGAACCATTCCAATGACAAGAAATACGCATTCGTTCGAATTGTATGTCCACCTCAACACTGGATTGCATTGGCAAAGTGGATGAAATACGACCTCGGTGTCAATTATTGTTCGATGGTAACAGGAACCCATTTCCCTGACGGTTCTCCAGAGCGTGGTTGGGAAGTTGCCTACCATTTCCTCCGCCAACCTGTACAAAACCAGAAACCAAACACCTGCACAGTACACGATGTCGAAAAACTTTCAGGAATGGATATTCCGATGGAATTCGAAGTCTTCATGCCACTCCCGCAAGGCGATTCCCCTACAGTGCCATCGATTCAGAGTATCTGGGTTGGAGCTGACTGGAACGAAAAGGAAACTTGGGATTTAGTCGGAATCAAATTCGAAGGCCATGTGAACATGCACCGTGTATTGAATCCGAACGACAGCCCTGAAGGATTCCACCCACTCCAAAAGCAACACAAACTTCGCTATCACGACCACAATGAAATGTACGACGATCCGCAAGGATTCATGCGTAAACCAGCGGACGAGGGCCGTATTAAGTGAGGGATTATCATGGCGCAAATGTGGATTACAATGGGACCTCAGCATCCAATGACTCACGGGTTGTGGACGCTGCGCGTAAAAGTCGATGGTGAAACCGTCGTCGATACCGAGGCAGAACTCGGATACATCCATCGCGGAGTTGAAAAGATCTGTGAAGCACGTGATTTCACTCAAATCACACCTTACTGCGACCGTCTTTGTTACGTGAGTGCAATGACATGGGCAAACTCCTACATCTATGCTGCTGAAGATTTACTGGAAGCAGATGTGCCAGAACGTGCTGAATACATTCGATTGATTTCGGCTGAAATCCAACGCCTCGCCTCTCACTTGATGTGGCTTGGTGCTTTTGGACCCGATATTGGAAACTTGACGCTGATGACCTGGTGTATGCGTGACCGAGAAATGTTCCTCGACTTGCTCCAAGAACTTGGAGGTTCTCGAATGCACTACAATTATCCCCGTATCGGTGGAGTCAAGCGTGACATGCCTGTTGGATTTGCCGACCGTGTGATTGCAAAGACCAAGTTATTCGAAAAGCGCCTTGATGAATACGAAATGATGCTTGACGAGTCAACCATTTGGCTGGTCCGTCTCCAAGGTGTCGGCTATGCAACTGCAGAGTCCATGGTCGATGCCGGTGTTTCAGGGCCAAACGTTCGTGCTGCAGGCGTCAACTACGACGTTCGCTGGGCTCACCCTTATTCCGTCTATGACGAAATTGATTGGGAACCTTCGGTTGAAAAGCCAACTTCCGTCAAAGGTGCAGACTGTTACGACCGTTACCGTGTACGCATGGAAGAAATGCGTCAGTCTTGCCGAATGGTACTCGATGCACTCAACAAGATTCCTGGTGGGAAGAATACCAGTTACGCCAACGGTGATGAAATGATCTTCACCAAGGCGCCGACCCGTGCTCCAGAAGGTGCAACTGGTTTCAGTAATTACGAATGCACCCGAGGTGCATCCCAATTCTATGTCCAAGGTGGCGGTGAAGGTCGTGGAAAGAATCCGTACCGAGTTTCGATTCGTTCACCGATGTTCCTCACGATTCCTTATGTCGCGAAGACAATGATTGGCTACAAGATTGCAGATATACCGGCAATCATGGGTAGCTTTGACCCCTGTATTGGAGAGACTGACCGTTGAGGTGATTTGCTATGGATGACATCTATGACTTACGTGGCATTTTCCTTGGGGAAGACAGTCTTGTCAAATCCTTAGTGACTTCAACACTTGAAGGTACACCACTCGAAGAAAATGCCGCAGACCTTTCGTTCTTGGTCGGTACTTTTGCCGTCGTCAATATCGTCTTCTTGATGTTGTTTTTCAGTCAATTCGCAATCCTTTGGATTGAGCGTAAAGCGGTTGCTCGTATGAACGACCGTCGTGGCGCAACGACCGCTCTGCGCTCACTTTGGGTTGGAGAAAACGGTGTTACTGCAGGCGAATGGTGGAAAATGTTGCCATTCGGTGGCGGAATCGTTGGAGCCATTAACAAATTCCTCAACAAGAAGTTCGGTAACCGCGATGAGAACTTCCCGACCGTCGACCGAGTCAACAACCGTTCTTGGATGGGCTACTCTATCCTGCCAGGTTTCTTCCAGAACGTTGCTGATGGAATGAAATTCTTACTCAAGGAACACATGGTTCCTCGACGAGCAGACAAACTTATTTTCGAAGTGTCTCCATTCTTGATCGTTTCTTCGACTTTGCTGATTCTCGGAATCATTCCACTCTCCAGCGGAATCTATGCGACCAATCCAGATCTTTCAATTCTCTACGCTATCGCCATCTTTGGGATTGCTCCAATTGGTGTCTTCTTTGCGGGTTGGTCTTCCAACAACAAATACACTTTGATTGGTGGAATTCGTTCAGCGGCTCAATTGACTGCTTACGAAATCCCGTTGCTCCTTACTCTTCTTTCCGTCGCTATACTTTCGGGTACTTTCAACATCATCGAAAGTATTCATTTCCAACATGCTGCAGGTTCTTGGAACCTGTTCTTGATGCCTTTGGGTGCCGTTCTGTTTTTGGTTACGATGATTGCAGAAGTCGAACGTGTTCCGTTCGATATGCCAGAGGCTGAGGCTGAATTGGTCGAAGGATGGTGGACTGAATACGGCGGTATGCGATTCGGTATGCTGTTTATGGCTGAATATATCCGAACCTACGCTGCTTGTTTCCTGTTTACACACTTCTTCCTCGGAGGATGGCACTTGCCGTTCCAAGGAACCATCAGCCAAATCCCAGTTCTTGGCGATGCTTATGTGTTGATTCCAGGCGCGGTTGTGGTCTTGCTGAAGACCTGGTTGGTGTTCTTGGTAGTCTTCGTTTGGGCACGATTCTCTCTCGCCCGAATTCGAACTGACCAGATTCTTGAATTTGGTTGGAGAATGCTCTTGCCGTTATCTGTTGTTCAAGTTGTCCTTTCAGTAGTTTATCGCCTCTACTTCTTCAAACCAGATAACTTGTCTTATACCGCAGAAGGTGGAAACGCTTGGGATGCATGGGGCGTTCCAATGTTAATTCCACTTGCTACAACTATATTTTGGCTCGCAGTGTTCTACGTACTCTTGAACGATGAAGATAAAGACGCAGCTCCTGATCGAATGTATCACGTATACACATTACAGCCCGCGGGAACGCACACTCCGGGAA
>CALBIL010000034.1 GCA_937892945.1 uncultured euryarchaeote
GAAGAAGCACGATTGGCCGAAGAAGCACGATTGGCTGAAGAAGCACGTCTCGCTAAAGAAATGAAAGAAGAGGCAGAATTAGATGCTGGTGCTGCAGAAAAGCAAGCGTATTGGGATGCACAAAATGCAATTCCAACAGAACCGGTTGCACTTGAACCAGAAGCAAGCACATCGAATGGAATGAAAATTGGCATCATTGCCTTACTCACAACCTTCATTTGTGGAGCAGCAGTTTACCTTTTACTCTGAGGATTAAAGAGTCCGAACTCCAATTTTTCGGGTAAATGAGGATATCCGGCTCAAGTTTCATATGCAATGATTCGAACGTTAAACTATGATTGAATTGGTTGAGCCAGTGATCGAAGTAGTTGGCGACTTTATGGATGCTGAAGAAAACAAATGGTGGGTTCGACCCCTCAAGGCCTTGCTTTATATCGGTGTATTTTCGGTCACCCCATTGTATTTCTATTTCTATTAAAATGCCGATTTTGAGGAATATGATGCCAAAATTGATTAGTAAACCATCGAATGTGCGGCTATGGAAGTCGTTACGGCCCTGCTCCAATTATTCGTAATAATAGGTGTTGCTTTATTGACACCTGGCCCAAATGCATTGACCTGTTTTGCGCACAGTGGAATGTTTGGAAAAAAGAGCAACGTTCCTCTGATAGCAGGTATGGTGACTGGCCTCATTATCATTGAATTATTCATTGGAGTTCTCGTTGATTCATTGAATGGAAACACAACCGCACTCATCGCACTTCATTGGATTGGTATGCTGTTTTTAGCAGTCATGGCTTTAGGCATGTTACGATTCGACCCCACCTTGATTGAAACCTCAAAGTCTGAAGGTAAACTCGGACTCAAAACGGGCATTGCAATGCAATTTGCCAATGGTAAGGAATGGGCATTTGTCATTCTGATCATGAGCCAATTTATCACTCCATTTGGAGGAGGGATGATTGGAATTCTTTCGATTATCGCCATCACCATTTCCATCTGTACACTCGCCATGTTCATATGGACATACTTTGGTGACAAAGCATCGAAACTCTTCAGTGACCCTGTGAAAGGTCCACGTGTCTTCCAAATCTGTGGAGGATTGCTTACGCTTCTTTGGGTCGTTTTCCTCATTCGAGGACCAATGACTTAACCGCCACTTTCGGATTTCACTTCTTATCCGAATGTAACTTCTTTGCCTGATTCGCCCACTCGTCTCGCTTGACGCGCCCTGGGAAGAACTCGATGGCTTTGTTAACATCCGTTTCAAGTTTCGAAGTCATCTTCGACACTTGCAGATAAGTGTAGATTCCTAAAGCATTGAGTTTCTCTTCGATGAACGGCCCAATGCCATTGATAACTTGTAAGTCGTCCTTATCGGACGCCTTCGCTACACCGAGTATGGAGAAATCAATCGTCTTGGAACGTTCTTCGACACGCTTGAGTTCTTGCTTCTTCTTGACTTCCTTCGAAACTGGTTTTGCGGCAGCCTTGGCTTCCTTAGCGGCTTTTGCTTCTGCATCGGCCTTGGCCTTGGATTCCTTAGCGGCTTTTGCTTCTGCATCTGCCTTGGCCTTGGCTTCCTTAGCGGCTTTTGCTTCTGCATCGGCCTTGGCCTTGGATTCCT
>CALBIL010000035.1 GCA_937892945.1 uncultured euryarchaeote
TTGAATTAACAACTACAGTCAGGTGCTCTACCAACTGAGCTAAGCGAGGTATTCCTTCGCACTAACAACCACTACTTAACCCTCATCAATCGAAGGCGAGATGGAAAATTGGTGCAGAGGCTGAAAATCCAAAGAAATGCTTTGAGCAACCCTTACCTTATCATAGGTCGAGGTAATTGACACAATACGAGCGTGTTGGAATGAACAATCTACTGCCAAAAACGACCTCTGAGATGCCTCGGGAAAGTGCGCGCTTAAGTATGGTAAGAGTAGGCTCTCGGAATCAGGATGTGTAGGGATGGGACCCAGTACTTCAGGAACTGAAAACAACACACTCGCCGATATGGTGAACGAGATGGCCAAAGAGGCAAAGCGCGGAGCAACAACCCTCATGGATGAGGAAGTTGGATCGTTAGGCGTACCAAATCCACGTATCCTGATTGTTGGCTGCGGTGGTTCAGGAAACAACACACTCAACCGTATTACTCACCTCGGAGTTGAAGGCGCAGTCACCGTTGCCATCAACACCGATAAGCAACACTTAGACCATACCAGGGCTTTGCAAAAACTTCTGGTTGGCCGTCATATTACCCGTGGACTTGGAGCTGGAGGTGACCCTTCAACTGGCCGCAGATGTGCTGAAGCAGGCCGTGAAATGATTCGTCGTATTGTCACAGGTGCAGACCTTGTCTTCATCGCCAGTGGCTTGGGCGGTGGCTCAGGAACTGGTATATGTCCAATTGTAGCCGAAGAAGCGAAAGCTGCTGGTGCTCTTGTTGTTGGAATCGTTACAACCCCATTCCATGTTGAACGCCGACAACGGATGACAAAAGCCCTCGAAGGTTTGGAATCTCTTCGCCGTGTTGCCGATGCTGTCTTGGTGCTTGACAACAACCGTTTGTTGCATTATGTGCCTCACCTTCCATTGGATGAGGCTTTCTCAATCATGGACCAACTGGTTGCAGAAATCGTCAAAGGAATTGTCGAGACCATTACCTTACCTTCACTGATCAATCTTGATTTCGCTGATGTTCGAGCCATTATGGCCAACGGTGGCGTGACCATGATGCTCTATGGAGAGAGTGACCGTGGACCAGAAGAAGTGGTTCATGAAGCACTTAACCATCCCTTGTTAGATGTTGACATCTCTGGAGCGACTGGCGTTTTAATTCACGTTACTGGTGGGCGATACATGACTTTGGATACCGCTTCTCAAGTGGTTGACTTGTTGACTTCAAAGGTTAGCGAAGATGCCAACGTCATCTGGGGTGCTCGTCAAGATGCTGGATTTGGTGATACCATCAAAGTCATGGCGATTATTACCGGTGTCGGTGGAACAGATTTGCGCACAGCCCGTATGCAACCGAATTTGCTCGGTGATGCTTTGCGATTAACCCAAGAACAAGCCGGAGTTCAACGAAACGACGACCTTGGTTTCCAACGGTTTGATTGATTTTCCATCATTCCTTTGCCCGTTGGAGCAAAGTCGAGGATTCGTAACCGTCAAATGTAGGGAGCGCGGCATCTCAACCATGCGAGCCAAGACCCTTGTGGCACTTCTTGTAACTGCGTTGATGCTAACACCTGTTCAAGCAGGTGATGTTACCGCTTCTCAAAGCGAACCTGC
>CALBIL010000036.1 GCA_937892945.1 uncultured euryarchaeote
CAATCAAAATGAAATTCTAATGTCGGTATGAGCACGAGATTATCAATAATCAATATTAGTGCTCGTACCGGGAATCACGCAAGTTCCGCCCGTACAATTCCAATTGCATACGTATCGCTCTTCGTACCGGAATACTATCTGCAAATACCATGGTATTGATGCCTCACTCAGTGAAAGCACAACAGGGAATAATGAAAGCAGATGTGATTCGATCAAACAAATTCGTGTTGAGTTAGCACAGAACCATTAGTTAGTCTAATCAAATGCAAGAGTTGTGATTGCTGAAAAATAGTGTATGGTGCAATGCAGGTTTCTCTTCGAGATGATCCGATATCAATCTGCTCGCTGAACTCCAAAATATCAACTCCCAGCCACCTTAGAGGGTTACGATTTTGTTGATTATCTAATTCTCTGACCGTTCAATGGACAAGTGAATGGATCAGGCTCCACTCGGAATCTCCTCCAATTCCTCACGAATCTATGACTCGTTTCTGGGAAAAACTTGGTGATGAAGCGAAAATGAAACATTTCCGGCATTCGGCGGAGAAGAATATTTTAAAGGCTGAAAAGGAATAAAAAAAATGGATCAAATAGGGAATTTCCCGCATCGGGAGCAAGTTTATATTCTCGCCAAGCGTGTTCGTCAACGATGAAGACGTTGGCGGGTGGTGTCGTTGTTGTACTGATGTCAAGTCTCCTGGTATGGGCTGGAGCCCACACCTTGGATCCTAGCTCGGAGCAGATAGAGGCCACCAATGAATCTGACAATCCGATCGATGGGCCAAAGATCAATCTCATACAAGAAGGTCCGACAGGTCTGATTGTCGAGGTTTACGACATCACAGATCCAAATCTGCAGCTCAATTGTGATGATGACGAAGGAACAGAAAAGTTTGCAGTCTCTAAGAACGCGGTCGTTTCTTCTAACGAATTCGCAGAAAAGATTGTGGAGAAATATGGTAGCGTCGATTATCCAGTCGAGACCGATTCGAATGTTTCTGTGACATTCAATTTCGGGCACTTCACATCGAACCATGATTATGTATGTAGATTGTACAGCGTCACAAATCCACTAGAGCTCTACGATCAGGAATCCATCACATTCGAAGCTTTAGATGAACCTACACATTCGTACTCAAACCTGACCTTAGTCAATGATTGGGATGGCCCATGGTTGACCTGGGAAGATGAGGGAGAAATTCTTTGGGACACAGTTCTACTCAAGGACCTGGAACATTCCAACTATCTTTCATATTCAATGGGAGAGTTTGAAGGAGAGTCCAACAAGGCTTGGATTGGAGGATACATTCCTTCACTCGAGAAGACCTATCTAATCGGACTAGAGGGCCCTGATGTCAATGGCATGGAGAACGAAGTCACCTGGTACAAGTTCACCTGGGACGGCGAGAGATGCACAGAGGAATCAGAGTGTCCTGCCGAGATCGAGCTTACACCTGTGGAACAGTGACGACTGGATTGACACTCACAGTGCATCGATAACCTGGGCGACTTTATCTTCGGCCTCAACAGGGCTGCCGATACCGATCAGGGATACTATCTGGAAATACCATGGTCATAAATCCATAAGGATACTAAAGAGAGTATCCATATCACGAAGAATAGTACTCCACCAATCAAAAAAGTCACTAACAAGTTACCTCTATTTTCCCTGTGACATTTAACACAATAATACCTATCTTTCAGTTGTTCAGTGGTATGGAATTTTTGAAAGCAAAAGTCACAACCCTTTCGATCACATTTTTTTCTTTCATAAAAATATTATATTTGTAAATTCCTGAACATCGTTTCAAGATTATATCTTCCTCTCCACAATTACTGCAGGGTTTTTTCTTATCTGAGATTTCGACTCTTTGGCCATGATGGTGATGAACTTCTGTATTGATACTCACATCACCCTGAACAACAGAGTCATGGAGAGAAATTTCTTTGGATGGTGGAGCATCGATCCACTCAGAACCTGTCCACATCCACTTTCCATCTGGACTGATGACTGGGTCGGTCATGGCTTAGCCTTAGGGTTTAGATTTACCAATGCTTCGTAGGTGAATGTGTACCGGGAATCACGCAAGCTCCGTCCGGACAATTTCTAATGCTTCCGTACAGTTCTTCGTAACGAGAGACTCGTATTTGATTGACGTCAAAGGTGAGGGTTCGAACGCTTGTGAGTCGAAACCCCTTGAATCAATGGGAATGCTCGTACCGGGAATCGCCAAGTTCCGTCCGGACAATTCCAAGTCCTTACGTACGCTGTCAAAAGTAGTATCATAGGGACAAACGGATCATTATTTCCCAGAGATTGAGAATGGTTTCTACGTTGATATTTATGTTGTGACTGCTGTATTTGGTGTTCTAGCTCTAGGTTTAGGTGTGGCTGACGTCCGTCGTTCCAATAAATCTCAAGCCTCTTATGAAAATGAATAATTATGGAAGAATGTTCATACGGAATTACGCTTCTGCGCTGAATCGCATGAAGAAGAGCGAACTCGTCGCACTGTCTGAAGGCTGAGGCGGCGATGGCTCCGGCACCAAGGCCGGCATCATTGGACGATTGTTGTCCTGATGTTCTCACTGTAGTTGCGTCCACTCCATGTTACCAGGGACTCTCCAATGCCAATGGCCTTGGAATTCAATCCATTCAAAGCCATCATCTGCAATTTCCCCCTGCCAATTGGTCGAAGGGACGACGACATTTTGAATGGGTGGGATGGCTTCATTCATCACAATTGCAGGTTTGGAATTGGCAAACTGATTTTGTAAATCATGGTCTTCAGTTGGTGTCATTGCTGCCATTGGTTGTTCAAATCCATTCCCAGGAATTGGCGTGAATTCTAGTGGCGCGTGCTGTTGTTGCTCGTACTCTTGTTGAGGTTCCATCTGTTGGATTGGTGTGGTTTCAATGGGAGTAAATGGAATGGTTCCATCCATCCGAGGCATGAAGTTTGGAGATGGTTGTATCATTGTTTGATCCGTTGGTGGCATTTGCTGGAAGCCAAAATCAAGGAATTCGTCATCATAACCTTTCCAAGAACCTCCTAAGTCATCTGAGCTCGAAGGTCTTGATTTCCTGCGTCTAATGGTTACAAATAGAATCAATATGATGGTAACAAAGAAAATCAATCCGGTATTGAATATGACTGGCATCTCAACCACTGTTCCAGCGAAAGAATACTCTCTGTCGAACAAATCAAGTTGACTATTTGTACAACCAACATCATTCACAACTTCTTCATTTTGGATTGTGTTTTCACAGTCATCCTTCTCATCCATGATTCCGTCGTTGTCCAAATCAGGACAACCACGGACAGCAGATTCAGTCATTTCACCGTATTTATCGGGACACATGTCCGGATTGGATCCTGAAGGGTTGTCTCCATATCCATCACCATCTGCATCGGTCCATTGTGTTCGTTCTGAGGGAAAGGCATCGGGGTTGTTTCCATTTTGGTTGTCACCATAACCATCATTGTCAGAATCTCTCGTTTGAGTTGAGTCATTAATGAAAGCATCAGGGTTGTCTCCATTTTGGTTGTCACCATATCCGTCAGCATCAGTATCTAGCCATTGAGTTGAATCGTAAATAAATGCATCCGGATTGTTGCCATTCGCATTATCTCCAAATCCATCACCATCTGCATCGGCCCATTGTGTTCGTTCTGAGGGGAAGGCATCGGGGTTGTTTCCATTTTGGTTATCGCCATATCCGTCAGCATCAGTATCTAGCCATTGAGTCGAATCGTAAATGAATGCATCCGGATTGTTGCCATTCGCATTATCTCCAAACCCATCACCATCAGTATCCGAAGTTTGAGTTTGGTCGTATGGGAAGTCATCAATTGAATCGGAGACTCCATCATTGTCTGAATCAAGCTCCCATTCAAAGTGCACTGTAGAGGATTGGTATCTGCGACTTGCTGAGAAGAATGATTCAGTATCCCATGTTGCAAGGTCGATTGTGACCTTGGTCACGCCATTAATTTTGAACTTGAGATCAAGATTTGGAGTTACATCACCGAAGACATACTTGTACAACAATACCATTTGATCTACTTCTAATTTAGGCCCTGTACTTGTGATCTCCATGCTTGTAGACAATCTGTCATCGTTGACATGGTGATCTTGTAAGATATGTTCTGCGAAATTTTCACCCGATGAGGTCTGTCCACCCTCAATTTTAGTAATCACATCGATGTAATTGTATCCTACAATCTTCATGTCTAAATTATATGATAATGGAATCTCAAAATCAGCAAACCAATTGATGAATGTTGTAGCGTAGTCGTTCCCAGTATAATAATCGATCAATTTTTCTACAAATGGATACAGATCAATTCCTGAAAGTTGCACTCGTTCATCTAATGAATATGTCATCGCACCATTTTCTGTTTCAAGAGGAATATCAACATAATCTCCCCAGTAGTAAATCTTCTGTCCTTCGTAGTAGAAATACGGTTGGTTTGGATATGACTCAACCTCAATTAGAGATGGTACTGGGAGTCTCAAATCTCTCCATTCACCATCATTGGCAAAATAGAACCAGAGTACAATCTCTGGCTTGAATTCTAATGAATATTCGGCATCTATATCCTTGATGTTCATGTCGAGCCGCCATCTTTCTCCAGCCTCTAATTCAACCATTTCTGATGAATAAGTAACTTGTCCATCTTGTGTTGTCTTGAATTTGTATTCCAATTCAAGATAAGTCCACACGTCATTTGAGGTTCCGGGGATATCGATGTAATAAACACTGGATTCTTTACTGGCCGACGGACTTCGTTCATCTTCCATTGAAATGACTAAATCGCCCATTGGACGGGTTGAAGTTGGAAACGCTCGCGGAGTAATCGTGGTTGATTTTGTGGTTGATTTGCCACTTGAGTCAGACACAGTGACCCGGATGTAATGGGTGTCAGTGTCTTGAAACCGAACTGACTTTGAACAAAAACCTGATTGTTCAACCCCATCGATTTCCCAAGAATAACTCAATGAATATCCATCTGGATCGTACGATTCGCATGCATTAACATCCCAGTTTTCGTGAATATAAGGTGGAAATGAGTTTAACGGTTCCTTAATCAGGCGAACTATGGGGGCTGCATTCTCACGGAATGTGCGATCCAAGTCGTATTGACCGCTAAAACTCTCAAAATTCTCGACTTCGACTTTCCAATACCCTGAACTGGTTGCATATGCAGAAACGCTTTCGGTCCAAGACGACGTAGAAATCGAAGAGTCAACTTGAGTGCCTGATGGATTGTATAGGTATAAATCGAGGTCGGGGTCCTCGCCCCAGTTTACATCATCAGTGTTCAAAAATGCAGACAAATAGGCACCGATATTTTGTGGTGATACATAGAACCAAAATTCTTCACTTTCGTAACCGTCTATGCCTCGGTTGTCAATATCTTGTGTCCACGTATAGCGATTGTATGACGAACTCCAACTATATTCGACATCACTGTAATATCTATTTTTTTCAGTGGTTCGGATGGGCGAATCTGATAATGATACACGCGCAGAAGAATCAAATGTTAGAATCTCAGTTTCATCCTCAAGAACTGGGGCCTCAACAAAATTTCCAGTTGGTGAATAAATCATCATCATGACTGAAGAAATCATCAGAATTGCAAGGAAAGTGGCCAAACGAGGGCGTACTTGTGTCATAGTATCTCACAAACCTACTCGTTGGGCTATAATATACTTTCCTCATTCAATTCCGCTGAAATTTTGATCACTCTCAATGGGAATTCTTACATCTTCTTGATATGCTCGTACCGGGAATCTCGCAAGTTCCATCCGGACAATTTCAATTGCTTCCGTAAGCAATGAAATGATGTCATCAGAAAGTTGGAAAGCATTTCTCACATTGAAAGAACCAATGCTGTTGAGCGCCTTCTTCATGCGAAAAGTGAGGCCTGTATTACAGGGAGTAACACTCCTCCGAAAGCAGAAAGGCGTGGAGCGAATGTTTTCACATACCATAATATTGATTTCTTGAACCTCATCTCGACACTCCGACCAAATGTTAACCCTGTGGCAACTTCTTCAGCTTGAAATGTTAATGCTTTGTAACCAAATGATGATGATTTAAATCGGAACCACACAGCATCTCCGATTTGGAGTAAGTCATTCACAATCGATAACATATCTTCTCCATCGTCAATAAATGGGGGTTTCTGTTCAGGATATGAGCTAGTCATTGGGTCTAAGATGATGTTCATTTTCTGGTATTCAGGATGAACTGAACTCATATCAGATCTAAATTCGACACACATTTTTCGATCTTCGTTTTTAGTGTTGTTTAACAAAAAGACAATTGCTCCGCTTACGTCCCTTATGGTGCCTTGACTTGTCTTACCCGATACGGTGAAATACGTGTCTCTCGAGGTGAAATCATCATAATTCTCTTGTAATTCTATAATGAGTCGGTCAACAAGTCTTAACACATCAGGACATTGCTCTTCCATTAGCAACATCATACTACGAATTTCATCCCAGGAGAGGCCTGATTGAGCTCCTTCGTAAAAACCATCTAGATTGTGATTACCAATTACCTCTGAGATTTCAGTTGCTATTGTATCTTCATTGACAATATTTGGCATTGTTTGAGAAAGATACGACAGAAGTAATATTTTCTCCACAGCTCTTTCCAAACGGGTATTTGAATTCGAGTCCGGTTCGAATTCGTGTTCAAGATGTACCCCGATGAAACTTACCCAGTCGTCATAAGCCATCAGAGAGATTGGGTCTAGAAAGGTCTTGAATGCATCAGATAATATATTATCCAAAATCATCGGATAGATTTCGGGTTCATAGTAGCCAATCAGTGAACCAGGTTCCATGGTGGCTTCACTTGGATATTCTACAAGAAAAACAACGGTTGTGGTTAAGAAGGTCATTGACACGGCAATTGTAACAATGGTGTTCCTTCCTGCTTCAGAAAAAAGTCCAATGTCCATCATGCTGGAGATGAAGACAACCAGGGACAAAAAGGACGCAAGTGAAATGAGAATTGATGTGTTTCGGGCGTTCTCAAGAGAACTTAGCAATTGGTCATAACCCCTCATTCCCTTTATTGGTTTACCTTGATTCTCTGATTCTTTGATCTGATGAAGAAAACCCTTGTGAAGAACGATTCCGTTCACGGAATACAATAGCGATATCAAAAAGAAAATACTCCAAAGAACAATTACCAAATTCAGATTAAAATCACTGAATTCGAGAGGATTAAAGTTTTCAATTACCAGCACAAATAAGATTCCTATACTCAACACTGATAGCAGTATTTTGTTGTGGAATTTACTTGCCATGTTCAATGCTGACTTGAAGCCCATAACATCTACTCCATTTATCAAATATATATGTGTAATTGAACTGTTTTAAACTAAAATCCCAAATCATCCAAAGATGAAAAGTTGTGATTTGGTTCTATGTCAAATCTCCCAAAGGAATGCCTGGATATTTCCTTCGGTCAAGGTACTCTTAGAGTTTATTCCAGTACCTTGAGAGAGCTCCCATTTGTAGTCGTAATCAAAAACATAAATTCCGAAGATTGAATATGTAATTCCGATGCCAATCGTAGGCGTTAATGTTACGTCAAAGTCTGTGCGAGGTGAAGGATATATTGCCAAGAAACCATCTCCGTCAGACAAAGTATGAGTGCTATTCTGTGATTCATATTAACACTAGCGCACTACATCAAATTAGCCTTCCGTTAATTCCTTGACTCTGGAAATCTAAATGTTAGCACTCAATTTGCACTACAGGTTTGAATTCTTCTAACATGATGAACCACCTAATTCAGTGTTCCAGAACAATTTCGCTTGTCCTCGTACAGCCCAATGAAATTAACTTTCAAATTTAGTCCATTCACTTTGACTACCAGTAATTCTGTAGTAGTCATTTCCATTGGCGTGTTTATACCACTCATATCCTGAATCATCCGTAGATGTTGGGTTTGCGTCAATTGCAGGTTTAAAATCATCTTCAGTGTTTCTTACTTCACCAGAGGCATCTGTATGTTGAAGTTGCGTCACCTCATCTTCCACCTCTCTCATTTGTGGAATCTGCTTGTTAGAGTCTGATGAGTTTTGTAAATCAATGCTACTATCTTTTCGTTTAAACATCATGGTTGCGAAAAATGTCAACATAGTACCGAATAACAATCCTAGTGAAGTTGACACTATGCTGATGTTTGAGAGCAGAGGTTCAGAGGCTGTTTCTTGAGGGAGGAATACTAATTCCAGTGTAATTGTGTCCAAAACATTGCCCGATTCATTGTGTAAGAAAGCTCGAACAACTGTTGGCTGATTGGCATTGTCTCCAGCAATAACAAATATCGAGCAGTCATTTCCGATTTGGATTGTTGCCATTCCATCAAACATCGACTCTTCCATTTCTTCAAATGAGCAATATGCTGAATCAGTGTTGAACTCTGAGTGATTTAGCAATGATTCAAATTGCATTCCTTCTTCTATCCTTAGTTCATATACTTTAGATTGTGTTTGTACAAAATGAACACTATCCAAATCAAATGTGCCACTGCTCAGTGGTTTGATGACAAATATGTCCCTATATAGTGTTTCAATACTCCCATCAGGCCCAGATAGTTGGATCAAAAATGTTGTTTGTCCGAACGGCAGATTTGAGACATTCACAAGGTCAACTGAAACGTTTACGGAGATAATCGGATCATAGACATCAATGACTTCTACGACAATGTCCTCTCGAGAACAATCGAACATTAACTCAGATTCCGTGAAATGGCTGTCCTGGAATTCTCCCACCTGGCAGGACCATGACAAATCTTCCGCAGCGTAACGGATGTGCCAATAGGTCTGCGCAGTTCGGCCATATTCGTCAACAGTTTCAATGAAAACAATTTGAACGCCTACATCGCCGTTTGGCGTGTAACTTAAACTCCATACTCCCATCTGATTTTCAATCATAACTTCACCATCTCCAACAAGGACTGTTGCGTTGGCAAGAGACAATTCTGTAGGCGTGTTCAGGACTGAAGTCGCAAGCACTCCATAGTCGAATGTTTGGCTTGAATCAACCTCTAATTCAAAAGCATCATGTTCGTAATCGAAAATCCATAGAGCACTTACTACGTCAGAATGCTCACTCACCGCTTCTAAAGAAATGATAACTCGTTCCTGATCAAACGAGGGTGTGTATTCAAGACTCCATTCGTTGCCTGAACCTTCTATGCTAAGTGCACCATTGCCCATAATTATGGTTGTCTGAATTGCTTCTGCTGAGAACGGTAGTGACCATGTTGCTTGAGCAGATTCTCCGAGTGAAAGCAGAGTATTCCCTATCAACAAACTTGTTAGATTCAATTCTGAAAATTCTAAAGCTTGCGTCTTGATAGTACTACCACCATAAGAATCTGTAGTGGTGCAGGATATTGTATTCAGTAATTCACCCACTGGCACATTCCATGTCAAGAGGATTTCCCCGTTACTAAGGAGTAATTGTGTTAGGTCATTTCCGCTACACATGGTGCTCAATTGTTGAACATCGGGGTCGTTCATAGAATAGACCGTGTAAACCATTCGCAATCTTGTATCAAGAAGAGGTGTAGAAAATTCTCCGCTAGGGTCACGATTGACAACCTCAATGCTCAGAGTTTCTCGTTCACCTTCTCCCCAAGCATCAATTACGATTATTTTGAACTCATGGATGCCAATTTGATCACCTTGCGGCACCCATAGAATCGATCCATTTGATGTCACAGTTGCACCCTGTGGACCTTCTTCGAGAATCATCCATACCTGATGTCCATCGGAATCTGTCAGCACCGAATTCAAAGCAAGTGTTTCACCAGGGAAAAGAGTTGAAGGAACTCCTGTTAGCGTCATGACTGCGGGTGTGTTAGGAACTGTAACTGAAAACACAAGAACATCGCTTCCCCCATATGGGTCATTTACTTCTAAAACGACGAGATGTTCTCCAACTTGGTTGGAACTTGGGTTCCATGAAATTGCTCCTTGAGAGCTCATAGTGAGCCCCGAAGGCCCATTCCTGAGCCCATAAACCAGTACATGGCCATCAGGATCTGTTGCCGATACAGTGTTCGTGTATGGTGAACCGACGCTTGTTGTAGCATTAGCAACTGCAGAAAATACTGGTTCGATATTCGTCGCAGATACGTTGAAAGTAATTGTGGATGAAAGACCAAGAGCATCACTCACAACAACTGAAAACTGCTGAATTCCAACAGTTGAAGGAGTCCAAGTCAACTGCCCAGTTTGGGAATCGATACTTGAACCCAGTGGAGCCGATAGTAGGCTGTAAGATAGTGTATCGTTATCGATATCCGATGCAAGGACAATTGTCGAGAATTGATACGATACTGTCGCTTGGCTACCTCCTAAAGATGTAATAATAGGAGCGGAGTTTGGAAGTTGTGCAACCATCAATGTATAATTCTGCCAACTCATCATTCCCCATTCATTTTCCAATCGAATAGAGATGCTATGATTACCGACATCTGCTCTACTCGGCAAGTATGATATTTCTCCAGTGAGATTATCCAGCGTAAATCCGAAGGGGGCTTGGTCCAAATGGAATGTCTGCCATGTTTCTAATACGTAAGAATCACCGTTCGAGGAGATGTATTGTTCACAGAATACAGTATCATTAAATTGTACCTCTGCAGTTGCAAATCGTTGTGGTAAAGAAATGAATACGGGGCCGATATCTTCGAAAGGCCAAATCCAATAAGAACCGTCTTGACCTTCAACAAATATGCTATGTGTTCCAGTTTCTGTTGCGGAATAAATGAGTGTGCGATTATTGGCATCACCATAGGCGCTTGAGTACACCATTTGACCAGATGGTGTTTCGATGTACACATCCAGATAATCGCCCTGTTTATCTCCAACTAGCCATGAAGGAGTGCTGTTCAATCGAATCACATAGTTTGAATCTTCTACCATGTCAATTTCAATCAAATCCATACTGGAATCATACCCCACAACACCAAACAGAATGTCGTTAATTGGTGCAGAAATTGTGACTTGATCTACTTCAAGAGTATAGTTTCCTCTTGAACCTGCCAAATTGGCACCATCCCTGTCTGCAACAATGGCGATTTTTAGTTCCCCAAACCCTATGTTTTCAAGTAAGAGATTGTTGTCTCCATATGAGCTTGACTCAATCATTAACGTAAAATTAATTGGATCATTATATGGATGGAAATATACTGCAGTGGTAAAGAAATCTTGAGTATCAAAGTGGACATCGAGTGAATATGTTTCACCCTCAACAACAGGCATAGTCCACCAGTCCATCCAGTCATATTCGTAATCAACATAACCTGATGGTGAAGAGTTCAAATCACTTGCATTCCAATAGTCATCAATAGGCTGTTGACTGTCAATTTCCCAAGCCAGAAGAGATACTTTTCCGTCTGTAATATGAGGGTTCGAATAGTTGTGAATCCATCCCTCAAGATAGATGGTAGTTGTGTTTAAAGCGGTGAAAACAAGTGCTCCGTGCGTTGCACTATCCCAAAGATACTCAGCGCCATAAAAATTGTATGTTGTAGCATCATCAGACGAATACCAATGAATGCCTAAGTAGAATTGTGTGTTTAAGTCCTGACTGCGTTCTATACTTACCGCATATGTCGTTCCTGCTTGGACAGAAAGATCGTAAACAGAGCCGGAGTAATCAACACTGTTTGAAGTATTCGCGTCGGAGTGAAGTATATCTACAGTCGCAATATCGAGTAGCAATGTTTTTGAAGAAGTTGTGTCGGATTGTTCAGAAAAAGAAACTCCGGTGTAAAGGGACCAAAAATCACCAGTCAACAAATCTTCAGCAACAACATTCATGTACACTTTTTCAGTTGCAGGAGCAGTCCAAGTAACGGTCCATTCTCCAGTTAAATAATCACAAGATGATACGCTATTAAGACTTGAACCGGTCGAAGAAGTCAATGATGTCGTCGCAATTGGCCCATCAAAACAATACGACCAAGAATCTGTGAACATTACCCATTCCCATGCTGTTCCATTCCAATATTCAACCGACGTATCACCTGAAATGGGGCCATTTCCAATATTGAATTGATATGTATGCCCTTCAATTGTATACATTGAAAATACTTTAGAGAGTTCATTCGTGCGATTTGATTGCGATTCATCACTCCACGGACCCATCAACACTGCGCCATCGACGCCAGAGGGAAGGTGTGTAGCATTTTCCATTTTGTAAGTTTCTACAAAACTTGAGTCACCCCATTCAGATAAACCGAGCATTAACATTTCGAGATCGTATCGATGTTGAAATTGTACGGGATCAAAGGCAAAGAATGCAGTTTTCGTCCCATTCATATTCAAAATGCCGTGGTTCCCTTCAGTAGAATTCATAATTGGATTATCATCACTACCCAGTGCATACATATTGGAATTCCATGTAGTAATTGAATCAGCATAATCATTGACATATGACACGTTTTCAGATCCAGATACACCTCTTGTGGTAATTTCTTGAAGTCCTGCGAGAGGTAAGTATGCAACATTTATGTTTCCAGAACCATCTGAGTTATACAAAGTAGTTCCAAGCCCTACATCTTGCTCTGATTCACTCAACCCAAAAGTTTCGTTCAATGCATTTGTGGAATTATATGTAGTACAGAATGAGCAATCACCCCATAAGATGTCTTGTGAGAACATGATGATTGTTCCGCCTGCGTTAGAATATATTTCTAGGTTCTCAAAGTCAGTATCAGTGAGCGGATAATAGTGGTTACCTGTAGTCCAAATCACAGTGGAGTAATCTTTAAGGAAATTAAGCCCTGGACCACTTTCATTATTATAATCCCATTCGTTTCCTGTAGAGTTACCGACGAAATATAAATCCCAATCCACTCCACGAATTTCAGACATCACTGATAATGATTCAAATAGTGCATCTCGGCTTGTAGGAGCCAAATGTGTGGCATCAAATTCATCATAGGAACCAGAGACAGGGTACAGTTCTGCATTATTGTCGTCGACAACAACCAGTATTTGGTCACCTACGATATCAAAGTTTGCTTCGGTAATTCCATCTGATGAATAATCTGGTTCCACGATAATTTGAACTGATTTTGTGATGGTATTTGTTCCATCTGAGGTTACCAGGTTGGCCCCGAACTGTCCTGCGTTCTCAAATATGTGTGAAGCGATAAAGTTGTTACCACTGTAACTGTCATTATCCCCATACGTTAAGCTATGGGATAGAGAACCAGACCCCCCACTCGCCCCCCAAGAGAATGTGACAGAATCGCCCTCCACAATTGAGGTTTGATTTGCAACCAGGTATGAAGTCAATGTGCTTGCCGCTTGTGAAATCACAACTGTTTGGGTGGTGAAACCGCTGGCTCCATTTACATCAATGGTTTCAAGGCTGATGGTGTAAGTGCCTGGACTTTCGTATGTGTGACTTTTCGTTTGGGATGAGTAGCTTTGAGTCGTATTGCTTCCATCACCCCAACTGACCTGGACGGTGAATGCATCGCCATCTTGGTCATATGAACCACTTGTTACTGCATAAACGCTGGTCCCAGTAACTGTAGCGGTCGGGCTAACTGCAAGTGCTGATACTGGGGCATTATTCTCTATCACTGATTGAGGTGCCGGGATATCAATTTCTATCACTGCGGGTGTAAGGTCGGTATCTTGAGAACGCTGCGATGTTAAAAACTGACCACTCGTAATTGTGTATTGAAAGTAATTTTGATTCGTGAACAAATTCCATATCTTTTGTGCTACGTAGTTTGATTGTGCTCCCACTCGTAGATGTGCGCTATAGGATTCAGTGGAATCATAATCATGCCAAAGACCGAGTTGCAAATGAGCTGATTCAGCATCCTGTGGCAGAACCCGAGTGCAAGATGTTGTGAGAGTCGGTGCTGATGATGAAAGTTCATCACGAAGCGCTAATTTGCACGGATAGGCCATTCTGGCGCTGTCTGAGTTGAATGATTGAGCAAGATGAGTCGCACCAGATGTACCGAGGAATGGAAGAACGGCAGATTGCAGATAAAAATCAATGTCCAAATCGATATCGAAATTCACATATACAAAATAGTTGACTGCCTTCAAGACACTGCTTGATGTATATTTACTTGCCAATTCCAATAGATCAATACTGGCGAGATTAATTGCCTCGGATAAGTCTTCTTTTGAACCGATTAAACCAGTTTCTGACGTACTCAAAGAATTAAGGTCAGCGTAACTGTCCCAAGTGTAAACCTTGACATTCCCCAACATTTTGTAAGACCCGTCACCATCAACATCCACAAGTGAAGGGAATGGGATTGAATGAGTGAATGAATTTCTTAAATCTGAAGAAAGACCATTTTCACCAACGTATATCCTCTTGATGGTAAATTCAACTGATGCCTTCACTTCCACCTCGTATGCATCTGACGAGGATTGGATCTCTGTCGTTATAGTTGGCGCATAATTACCTTGACGAGAAGATGTGATTTCAAGATCTACTGAGCCATGGTGGCGAATATTGTATGAATAGACCACTTCGGCCTCAAAGGTGTACTTATCGTACTCAAGTGTGTGGGAGGAACTCCAAGCAGGGTTTTTGTCAGTGCAATCCCATTCACTGTACGATGTTTCGATGCCCCAGCACGCGGCCCAGTCGCCGAAGTAATCTCCACCTGTCTGAAAGAGAGTGACCGGAGAGGTACCAACCAAACTTTGCCGTGATTCGTGAGTTCCTGTTTCGTCAAAAGAGATTGTCTCGGTGGATGTTGATACATTCATAGGGTTGAGTATGTCATGCAGACTACTTGTTGTTACTGAACCAAGAATTAGAACAATTAAACAGAAAATCGAACTAGCGCGGGTGCTTTTCTTGAACATAACGTTAACAACCGTCTTTAGCACTTATAGTTATCCCAATATATGCGCTCAAAATTGTTCAATCCATGAGTGAAGACTTTCAGAAGGCTTGTTCATTCATTTATTAATTATTCAAAATGGTTGTTAGCGCTTGGTATTGCTTGGAATTATTCATAAACGTGTATCAAAATGTAGGACATATACCTGAAAACACTGAGTGCTCGTACCGGGAATCTCGCAAGTTCCTTCCGGACAATCGTACGTAAGTATCGAATGCCCGTACCGGAAAACTCGAACCGTCC
>CALBIL010000037.1 GCA_937892945.1 uncultured euryarchaeote
CCGACACACAAGAAGGAAAGACTCTCGACGAGTCTTCCTCAGTTGCTGAGTGATTTCTTTTAGAAATTAATCAGAGTCGATGAGACAATCACGTGTTCAGTTTGAACACGAGAGCCGCCCCTCCGTGGACTTCGGTCTACGGGGGGGCCTTTTTTTATTTTTAAATGTCAAACTAAATCTTCAGATTCAGCGAGAGCAATCCGCGTATCGCTGTGTTGATCCCACATGTGAAGAGAGCGCCCTCGCAAGGAATGCCAATGTGCGATGAGTAAGTGTTCCATTCCAGAAAATAAAGTTCCGAGCGTTGAAAGTAACGGGACCCGAATTCCTTGTCGACTGAGTAACCATGCAGTCAAACATCCCAGTTCAACCAGAGCAAGACTCCCATGCAATACCGCGAGTTCTCCATTCGGCATGCCTGCTAAACCAACAATGCTCCATCGCAGAATTGCAGTACATCCGGCAGCAGCAAACAGTACCGGTGCAAAGAGATGAAAATGAGCTTCGCGGCGCAAGATTCCTGCAAAGGTGCCCAACCTTCGGTCGAACCAAGATTTCCGATGACTCACAAGTAATCGCTGCAAACCTTGTCCTCTGCGTATTTTCTGTCGTTGTTGTCCTTCTGGAGTGGTTGGTGCAATGTCTTCAAAATGAACATCACTGTCATGAATGCTGCGTAAACCATTCAATCGAACACCGGTTGCAATTTGTGCATCATCTGCATTTGAATGAACATTGAGTTGGTGTGAAGAGAATCCCTTCTGCCTCCACATCATGCATGAACCTTCGAGAAATGGCGTTGAGTCACGTGCTGATTCACCTTCACGGAGCATTTCAAACATGGAACGATGTGTACGCTCACCAGAGAGTGCTTGATGGCGTAATGCTCTTGCACCAACTGCACCGATCGTAGGGTCAGCAAACCACCCTTGGAGCCTTAAGATCGCATTTGGTGGTAAGAGGGCATCAGCATCCGTCATGCAAATCAACCCCTGTTCATCTCGTTCTTCAAGTGAAACGAGTGCTTGTCGTACCGCTTCAGTTTTGCCAAGGCGTTCTTCCATCTTGAGAACAGTTGTTGCCTCAAAAGCTTCAGGATGCTTCTTCAACCATGAATTCAAAAGTGGTACGGTCGAATCAGTTGAAGCAGAATCGATAACGAGAAGTGAAAAGCGAATGTTTTGTGCTGCAAGGTTGGCAAGTTTCTTTTCGATAATGAGCGCTTCATTCCAAACGGGTAAGAGAACGGTGACCTGTGGTAATTCCGACGATGAGATTGGATAGTCTATTCCTTGTTTTCTCCATCTCCTTACAGAGATACGGTGAACGAGGAAAGGAGCAAAAGCAGCAAACCCCAAACCGACTTCAACCAAGGCAGGAATCCACACCATGACCGTTTCACCGCTGTTCCCCCCTTGATATCTCCCCTCAAAACCGCCTTCATCAGGTCACTTTCTGTGCGGAACTTCTTCATCCAATGGCTCAGAGCGTGTAACATGCCAAAGGTACTCCACATCGGCCCGTGTGAGACGCCAGGCGGCATGGCCAACGTGATGCGTATACTTGCAGAGCATCCACCAGAAGGCTGGGAAGCAGAACTTCTCTCGTCTCATGTCGCAGGTTCACCGTGGGCGAAATGGCGAGCATACAGACGGGCTCGGCAAACCCTCATCCAGATGCTGAAAGACCCAGCACAGCGTCCTGATATTGTTCATCTTCATACTGCTGCAGACTGGTCATGGTGGAGGAAACGGCGATTTGCTCAAATGGCACACAAAGCCGGTGTTCCAAACATTGTCCATATTCATTCTGGCCAATTTGATACATGGCTCAAAGCCTCGTCATCCCGCGTATCCAATTTTAGAAAGGATATACTTGTATCACAATCGACTGTTGTCGTTTTAAGCACTTCATGGCAAGAAAAGTTATCGCAATTAATAGGCGATACAAACGTGATTCAAAATCCTCTCGACCCTGCACTTACTCTCAACTCTAAAGGGTCGAGAGACCCCCATAAAATATTATTTCTTGCACGCAATGATCCGATCAAAGGTGGCGAATTTGCACAAAAGTTGGTCAGTGAATTGCGTCAAAAACAACCTTCCCTTTTCCTCGCTATGAGCGGTATTGAAACAAGTGAACATTCTTGGGTTCAGCCTCTTGGTTGGATGACTGAAGAGCAAAAAAGAGTACAACTTTCGACCGCTTCGATTTTAATCATACCGTCAAAATTCGAAGGACAACCAATGGTTGCCCTTGAAGCACTGGCAATGGGGACACCAGTCTTGTTGAGCGATCGAATCCATTCACTTCCAAAAGAAATTCCACGAGCTATATTTGAAGATCTAGAGGATTGGAAAAAGAACCTGCTTCACCTTTTATCTTCAGAGAACACTATGTTTGATGAAACATCATTACTCGATTACTCTCTTCCAATTCTTCAAGAAAAATGGAAGACGTGCTATGAAACACTTCTCATGTAAGACATGAGGTACATGCTTGCTCAAGTGCTTCAATACTTCCTGACCAGTTTAATTCATCCACAGCATACTTTCTTGAATTCTGTGAGAGTGAATTGATTTTTTTCTGGGTCAAGGACTGTATCCATTCGACGCCATCGAAATGAAAGTTTTCCTGCTTGACCAGATGAATCCACTCAGGCTGATTTTTTCCTTTGAGCCGATGGCCTAAATGATCAATTCCGAAGATCAGTAATCCACTTGCTGCATATTCACTACGTTTGAGTGGGCTGGCAAGTGACCATACCTTTGTCTCGGGCATGGGTAACAATCCAATATGTGATTGAGATAATTTCTCCGCTAACTCTTCCTGGGGAAGAGTTGAGAGAACCTCGATATCATCCCGGCCCCCAGCCATTCTTTCTAAGCCTTCAAATGCATCTCCTTCTCCAATCAAAATAAGTTTAGAATGAACATTGTTTTGCCGTAGCTTTTCGTGGAGCATAGGGAGGGACAAGACACCTCTATGCCGGTCAAGTCGACCATGGTAGATGAGTGACAATATTCCCTTGTTTATTCCAGGTTTGAATAACGAAACATTGACACCAGCTGGGATTTCAATCATATTTGTTTCAGGAACACCAACGCGGGAATGAACAAATTGACCATGTGATGGAGATACGACGCAGCCTGAATGAGCCTGTCTGCTTTTGACCAATGACCAAGCCTTTTTCCAAACAGGCCACTGTAATTTAGCAAGTATTCCTCGGTCAGCAGGCGGGCTTCTATCCATCAGAACCCAAGGGACGGCTTTTCTTTTGAGAATTGGGGAAAGTGATGAGGCAATTCTCCAATCAACGATAGCGACCGTCTCGCGATGCGGTTCCAAATCATTGAGCCATTGACCCATTTTCTTTCCGAGAACATGACCCTTTCGGCCTCGAATCGCTTGCGCATCGAGAGAGGCATGTATCCAAGAGAAGTTTGAATGGCTGCCTTCTTCATCCGAATTGATGATGGTTACTTGGTGACCTAGAGAAACCAAACCTTCTCCCAATGCTGTGAGAGTGGTCGAACAGAGATCGACCAAGTTACGGGTAGTGAACCACAATATATTCACTCACGCACACCATCCTGTTGGAGCAATGTTCGAATGCCTTGATGGAAATCAATCGTAGGACTCCATTCGATTTGTTCCATGATTTTTTCGATATCAGCTACGGAGTGTTGGATGTCACCGATTCGGGAGTTCTCAAAAAGGGGTTGCACAGGTGCCTCCAAAATCCCCAGTTCTACACAATTCAGATTCACAGTCTCAATTAATTCGAGAATTGAGATTTGTTGTTGAGTTGCGACATTATAGACATGAGAGTGAACTTTGTTCCAATCAATACCGAGAAGTTTGAAAATACCCATCGCAACATCTTGGACATGAACAAAATCTCGAGTTTGCTGACCATTACCAAAAATAACAGGTCGCTGACCAGAGGTTATGGTTTCAATCACTTTTGGTATGACAGCAGCATACGCGGCTCGAGTCGATTGGTTCGGGCCATAGACATTGAAAAACCGTAATGCAACCGCTTCAAGCCCTCTTTCTCTTGCCAAAACCACTTGATGTTCGTTATCATACTTTGAAGTCGCATAAGGGGATAACAGGGTGCCAATTGTTTCTTCTTTCAATGGAATCGCCGTAGCATCCCCATACACTGCTGCGCTTGAAGCAAGAAGTACTCGTCGAATACCCATTTTCTCTGCACATGCAATGACATTCTGAGTTCCAGTGACATTTATGTTGTATGTTTCTTCAGGATTTTCAATTGAACGAGGTACTGAAATTTGTGCAGCCAGGTGAACGATGGCATCACATCCATGAGCCGCTTGTTCAAGTTGTACCTTGTTGAGAATATCGCCTTGAACAGATTCTATTTTTGAGAGTGACGAGGGTTTGAGGTCGTAGATTTTGACATCAAGACCTTGCATCAATAAGACTTGAGCAACATGATTGCCAATGAATCCTGCGCCGCCGGTGATCAATATCTTCTTCACACCATCACCTCACTTGTTGACCTTTTCATAGGCATCAAGGGTCTTTTTGACCACGATATCCCATGTGCGGTTATTGAGTACCCAGTCCTTGGCGACATGACCCAGTTGTTCGCGTAATTTTGGTTCGAGAACACATCGTTCAATTACACGTGTCAAATCATCAAGATCGTCGGCTTGATACAAAAGACCAGTCTTTTCGTGTTGAATAATTTCTTCAAGAGCAGGTAATTTCGAAGCAATAACCGTTCTGCTCATGGCCATTGCTTCGAACGGCTTGAGCGGAGTGACAAGTTGAGTGACTCGGCTGTTCGGGCGACTTACAACAAAGATGTCGATGAGGTTGTAGAAGGCAGCCACCTCTTTATGAGGCACTGGGCCAAGAATAACCGACGAATCTTCGATGCCCAATGATGCACATAATTGTCTTAACTCATGCTGGCCTGATTCTCCAGTCAATACGAAAAACCGAACATTGTGACCTTTTTGAATTATTTTAGCAACGGCTTGGGCGGTAAGATTGACGCCTTCCATTTCTCTTAACGAACCAATATATCCGATCACGCAGGTCTCCTCCTCTTGTTGTAATTGGTTGACTGCAGTCGGATAAAGTTCAGATTCATTGATGACTTCAGTGATACTTCGCTCGACCGCATTGGTTACAACTGTGATTTTATTTTCCTGAACTCCTCGAGAGATTGCTTCATTCTTGAGCGTTTCACTGATGCAAATAACCTCATCAGCCTGGCGTAAAACTCGAGTTTCATATCTTTGGAAACGTCGATAGGCAGGACCATTTCTCATCCACCTCCCGTTGGCAACTGCAGTTTCCTCCCACATGCCGCGCATTTCATAGACAAATGGGATGCCAAGTTTACGTGCAGCTTTCATTGCAGGTAGCCCAACTCTGTAAGGCGTATGTGCGTGAATTACATCGACATTTTCCATCGTTGCAACTTCAAGAATTCGTTTCATGAAATACTTGATGAGGATTTTTTCTTCAACAACTTTCCATCCTATCCGGAAAAAATGTCGTATTGCCCGACCAATTTTGAACACTCCATAGTAAAAGAAATCAAACATACGTAGAGGGAGTATTTTTTGGCTCTGAGTATTAGAACGTGAATTTGCCGCTTCTGCTTCGGGTTTACGTGTGAAGAAAGAGACCATCCCATGGGAGATTTTTATATTTTTTTTCCGAGATGGATGCAATGTACGGAGATACCGAACCCCATTTAGCTCATGTGGTTCAACCATTGAATCTCTATCTGGATACCATGGAGAAGTAAGGCCGAGATTTTCAATTCCATCGAGCTCGTTTTGGTATTGCAGCAGCATTTGTGTTCGAACAGCGTACCCATTGACATCGGGAGAACTGTTAGCGAGCACATGCAAGATTTTCATTCAATCACCGTTACTGATATGCTCAAGTAGGACATCAGCAATTCTTTCAGCAGTTTTACCATCCCACATTTCGGGGATGCGTCCCGCTTTTCCTTTGCCTGCTAAAGCCTCGAAAGCAGTTATTTCAATGAGTTTTGGATCGCAACCCACGATGGTATTGGTGCCTTCAGTGACCGTAATTGG